>NZ_JARVTF010000022.1:0-43474 GCF_030208825.1 Xanthomonas sp. LMC-A-07 | reverse complement strand
TTCGCTCGCACCCTCATCCGCCCCTACGGGGCACCTTCTCCCGAGGGGAGAAGGACCAGTCAAGCCTCTCTCCCGTCGGGAGAGGGGTTGGGGTGAGGGTACGGCTGCCTAGAAACGTTGCCGTTCGACGTTGAGGCACGGACAGATCAATGACCACGCCGCATCACTGCACGTGTGTCGTGCCTTGCAACTCCGCCACGTCCCACCCGAACAACGCACACGCTTTTGCAAACTCCACATCCAGCGGCGCAGTAACGCTGATGCGCCTCCCATCGGCCGGATGCGGAAATCCCAGGCGTTCGGCATGCAACAACATGCGGTGGATGCCGAGCATGCGGAAACTGCGGTTGTGGCGGCCATCGCCGTGGCTGGTGTCGCCGATCATGTGATGCGACAGGTGCTTGAGATGCCGGCGGATCTGGCGAAACCGCCCGGTCTGCGGTTGGCAGCGCAGCAAGGCATAACGCGAGGTGGCAAAGCCGGTGGACGGGATCTCCAGCTCGCCGGTGGCCAGGCGCTGGAAGTGGGTCACCGCCGGCTTCTTGATCGGTTTGCCCGGGCCGCCGTCCAGGTCGTGGTCGACGATGAGCTGTTCCTCGGCGGGCCAGCCGCGGCAGATGGCCAGATAATCCTTCTCTACTTCGCCGGCCATCAGGGCCTTGCCCAGCGCGCTGGCGGTGTCGCGATCGAAGGCCAGCAACAGGCAGCCGCTGGTGGCGCGATCGAGCCGGTGCACCAGAAAGATCGGGCGGCCCAGCTGCACGCGCAGACGGTCCGCAAGAAAATCGTCCTCCCCGCGCGCCAGCTTGCTGTCGTGGACCATCAGGCCCGCGGGTTTGTCGACAACGGCCAGGACGGCGTCCTGGTAGAGAATCTGCAGTGGATCAGGGGATGTGCTCACCGGCGGATTATCCGCGTCGCCGACAGCGCATGCCACTGCGTTGCCGCGCCACGAATCGAGGGCCGCGCTGGGGCTCCGCTGCAGGCACTGCCGAAATGTAGCCGAATGCAGCGGGCCACCTATCGCAATGTGTCAGCGGCGCAGCCAGGCGATCAGCAAGGCGACCGAGCCGGCGCCGCCGCTGATCCAGCTCCACACCGGCACCGTGCCCAGATACCAGCCGTCCGGATGCAGGCCATACAACACGGCCGCCACGACTAGCAGCCCGCTGCCAGTGATGGCGGTGACCACGCGGGTCTGCAGCTTGCGCAGGCTCAGGTCCAGCGCGCGCAACTCACTCGAGCGGATGTCCAGCTGGTGCCGGCCTTCCACCTGCTGCTTCAACCAGCTATGCACCAGGCGCGGCATGTCCGGCGCGTGGGTCATGATTTCCGGTAGCCGCTTGCGCAACTCGCCCAGCACGCGGCGCGGGCTGTAACGCTCGCGCAGGATGCGTTCGAGCACCGGCCGCGCCACGGCCCAGATGTCGAGTTTGGGATCGAGCTGGCGGCCCACGCCTTCGATGTTGAGCAGCGTCTTCTGCAGCAGGATCAGCTGCGGCTGCAGCGTCAATTCATAGCGCTGCGCCACGCGGAACAACTTGATCAATACCTCGGCCAGCGAGATCTCCGACAACGGCCGGGTGAAGTATGGCTCGCACACCGAACGCGCAGCCGCTTCCAGTTCGTCGATACGCACGTTGGACGGCATCCAGCCCGCCTCCACGTGCAGCTCGGCCATGCGGCGGTAATCCTTGTGGAAGATCGCCATGAAATTCTCGGCCAGGTAGTACTGATCTTCCTGCGAGAGCTGGCCCATGATGCCGAAATCCAGCGCAATGAAGCGCGGATTGAGGCGCCGCTCCGGGTCCGAATCGACCCAGATGTTGCCGGCGTGCGCATCGGCGTGGAAGAAATTGTCGCGGAAGACCTGCGTGTAGAACACGCGCACGCCCTTGGCGGCCAGCGCCTTGCGGTCGATGCCGGCCGCATCGAGCTTGGCCACGTCATCGGACGGGATGCCGTACACGCGCTCCAGCGTGAGCGCACGCTCGGCGGTGTGCGACCAGATCACCTCCGGCACGTACAGATCGTCCGAGCCTTCCCAGAACCGCCGCAATACACTGGCGTTGGCGCCTTCGCGCTGCAGATCCAGTTCGGCCGACAACGTGCCTTCGATCTCGGCCACCACTTCGCGCGGCCGGATCTTGTCGGCGCGCGGATGGGTGCGTTCGACCAGCGTGGCCAGCGAATGCAGCAGCGCGATGTCGGCGTCGATCTGGCGCTCGATGTCCGGCCGCAGCACCTTGACCACCACTTCGCGGCGCACGCCGTTGGCGTCCGGCGGCAAGGTGGCCGCGTGCACTTGCGCGATCGAGGCCGAGGCCAGCGGCGTGGTATCGAAGGCGGCAAACGCCACGCTCACCGGCAGCCCCAGCGCGCGCTCCACGATCAGGCGCGCGGCCTCGCCGTCGAACGGCTTGACCCGGTCCTGCAGCAGGGTGAGTTCTTCGGCCACGTCCGGCGGAATCAGGTCGCGGCGGGTGGACAAAATCTGCCCGAACTTGACGAAGATCGGGCCCAGTTCCTGCAGCGCCAGCCGCAACCGCGCACCGCGCGATTGCGCGGCGATTTCGGCACTGGCGCGCGGCACGAACGGCTTGGCCAGACGCAACCAGCGCTCGGCCGGGGTGCCTTCCAGCAACGCGTCCAACCGATACCGCAGGATCACCCGGCCGATGCGGCTTGCCCGCAGGATCGCCTTCATGGCGTGCCTCCAGCCGCAGACAGGCGATTGATGCGTGCAGCCAGGCGTTCGACAGCGTCGCGCAGCTCATCCACGTCGTCGTGGAAGGCCTCCAGTTCGGCGCGCGGCACCACGTCGCGCGATTCCTCGGTGACGAATTCGGCTGCGCTCTGCGCCAGGTCGGTCGCGCTGCGGCGGGCCTGCTGCAAGGCGCTGCGCACGGCGCTGGCGATCTGCACGCCCAGGATCTCGCCGAACACCGCCACGAACGGCAACTGCCAGTCCGGATCGAAACGCCCGGCCAGTTGTTGCAGCTGGCGCGCCAGCTCGGCATCGCCGGAGACCTTGAGCCGGCCGGCCGGCGCACCGCTGCGGCGGGCATTGGCCAGAAACGGCAGCTGCCCGAGCAAGCCGGCCAGGCTGCTGCGCACCGCCAGATCCGGCTCGTGGGTGGCATCCACCGGGCCCACCAGCAGCCGCCGCTCGTGCACGCGGATCTGCAGCGCCAGCGCGGGCGCCTCCAGGATCAGTGCGATGCGCTGGCCTTCCAGCGGCAGCAGGGCATCGCGGGTATCCGGGTCCAGCGCCAGCGCGCGGTTGAGCGCGGCCTGCAGGGCCTGGCCGGCGAGCGGCTTGAGTGAGTTGAAGAGTGATCCGGGCATGGGCGCATTCTACCGTCCCTGCATGTCGCAACCGCTTGACGGGCGCGGGCCGGGCCATTGCATCGGCGGGCAGGTGCATGTGCCACGGCTCGGGCAGGCACCCGGCGCTTCCGTTCGGCACCGCGCCGGCGGCATCCTGTGCCGCTTCCGTGGAGCAATGACAGGAGCAGGCGATGGGCAGGATTCGGGTCGGACTCATCTTTGGCGGCAAGTCGGCCGAGCACGAGGTCTCGCTGCAATCGGCGCGCAACATCCTGCAGGCGCTGGACCCGCAGCGGTTCGAGCCGGTGCTGATCGGCATCGACAAACAGGGCCAGTGGCACCTCAGCGCACCGGAGAGTTTCCTGCTCGATGCCGACGACCCCAGCCGCATTGCGCTGCGCCACAGCGGCCGTGGGCTGGCCGTGCTGCCCGGTGCCGCCAGTGCGCAGCTGCGCGCGGTGGATGCCGAACAGGCGTTGGCGCAGATCGATGTGGTGTTCCCGATCGTGCACGGCACGCTGGGCGAAGACGGCTCGCTGCAGGGGCTGCTGCGCATGGCCAACCTGCCGTTCGTCGGTTCCGGCGTGCTGGGGTCGGCCGTGGCGATGGACAAGGACATGGCCAAGCGGGTGCTGCGCGATGCCGGCCTGGAGGTGGCGCCGTTCGCATGCTTTACGCGCCACACCGCTGCGCAGGCCGACGTGCAAACGCTGATTGCCCAATTCGGGCTGCCGCTGTTCGTCAAGCCGGCCAACCAGGGCTCGTCGGTCGGCGTCAGCCAGGTCCGCAGCGCTGAGGAGTTCAGCGCGGCATTGGAGCTCGCGCTGCGCTACGACCACAAGGTGCTGGTGGAAGCGGCGATCGCCGGGCGCGAGATCGAATGCGCGGTGCTGGGCAATGCCACGCCGCAGGCCAGCGTCTGCGGCGAGGTGGTGGTGCACGACGCGTTCTATTCGTACGAGACCAAGTACATCCGCGACGATGGCGCAGCGACGGTGATTCCCGCCAATATCGATGCCCACACCCAGCACCGTATCCAGCAGTGCGCACTACAGGCCTATCAGGCGCTGGACTGCGCCGGCATGGCGCGCGTGGATGTGTTCCTGTGCGCGGATGGGCGCATCGTCATCAACGAGGTCAACACCCTGCCCGGCTTCACCCGCATCAGCATGTATCCCAAGTTGTGGGAGGCAAGCGGCCTGGACTATCGCAGCCTGGTTACGCGCTTGATCGAGCTGGCACTGGAGCGGCATGCCGACGATGGGCGCCTGCACAGCAGCGTGGTCACGCATGCATGACCGCGGCACGGGTGCGTGCAGTGCATCCGCACGAACACGCAGCGCTGCTGGCACTCAACAATGCCGATGCCAGCGCCTTGTCGTGGCTCACACCTGATGCGCTCGCCAGCCTGTTGCAGCAGGCCTGGCACGCACGGGTGGCGGATCCGGCCGACGCCTTACTCATCGCGCTGGATCAGCACGCCATCTACACCAATGCGAACTTCGCCTGGATGGCCGCACGCTTCGCGCGCTTTGTCTATGTCGACCGCATCGTGGTTGCCGCGCACGCACGTCGACGCGGCTTGGCAACACAGCTGTATGACGAACTCATCCGTGACGCACGCGCCGCAGGCCATGCGCGCCTGGTCTGCGAAGTCAACCTATTGCCTGCCAATCCACCCTCGTTGGCGCTGCACCGGCAGTTGGGCTTTCAGCCGATCGGCGAGTCCGTGTTGGAAAGCGGAAAACGCGTGCAATACCTGGAAAAAGCGCTGTAATTGGCAAATTCTGCGTGCCGCAAAAGCACACGGCCCGCCTCCTTGCGGAAGCGGGCCGTGTGATCGTCAACCGGCAGCGCCGCTGCCGTGACGTGCCGCGGACTAGACCTTGCCGCGACGGAACATCGAGATCACGGCCAGGATCAGGAACACCACGAACAGAATCCAGGCGATGTTGGTCGCCGCACCGGCGATACCGCTGAAGCCCAGCACGGCGGCAATGATGGCGATGACGAAAAAGATGATGGCGTAATGCAGCATGGCAATGTGTCCAGAAGTTGTCGTGCCGAATCGGCGCAGACGTATCTTGTGGATGTGCCAGTCTTTATCGAGTGATGGAGATGTCGCGGGAAGATGAGGATCGCAGCCGTTGCAGGCCCTCTTCGATGCTGATCTGCGGCACATAGCCGAAGTCGCGCCGCGCCGGTTCCATGCTGTACCAATGCGGCGTGCACAGCTGCTCGACCAGAAACCGCGTCAGCGGCACTTCGCCTGGCAGACGCAACAGTGGCCACAATGTTTCGCACACCGCACCGATGCGGTACGCCGTCTTGAACGACAGCGAGCGCGTCACCGCCGGCGCATCCACCGCCGCCAGCAAACGGTTGAGCAGTTCGCGCATCGGCAACGGTTCGCCGTTGGAGATGAAGTACGCCTTGCCTGCGCACGCAGCGCCCGGCGCCAGATGCGCGAACGCATCGAAGTGCGCCTGCGCCGCATTGTCGATGTAGGTGCTGTCCACCAGGTTGCTGCCATCGCCCACCATCCGCAGCCGCCCGGCGCGCGCACGTGCCGCCAGACGCGGCAGCAGGTGGTTGTCGCCCGGCCCCCAGATCAAGCGCGGGCGCAACGCAACGGTGGCCAGCTGTGCATCATTGGCTGCCAGCACCGCGCGTTCGGCAATTGCCTTGGTCGCCGCATACGACGCACGCAGGTCTTCGCCATACGGCACTTCGTCCGCACCCAAGCCTTCCACCGGATTGGTGGCGCGATGGGTCACGCTGGGCGTGGAGGTGTAGATCAAGCGCGGCACGCCATTGGCACGGCACGCATCGAGCACGTTCTGCGTGCCCACCACGTTGGCCTGGTGATAGCTGTCGTAGCTGCCCCATGCCCCGGCCTTGGCCGCGTTATGGAACACCGCATCGATGCCGGCAAGTGCATGCCGCACCGCCTGCGGGTCAGCCAGATCGCCACGGATCTGGCCCACACCCAAGGTGTGCAGCACCGGGTAGTCACCACGCTGAAAGCTCACCACCTCGTGTCCACGCGCCACCAATCCACGGCACAGCGCCTGCCCGAGAAAGCCACCACCACCCGTTACCAGTATCTTCATCACATCACACCGATTGCAGAAGGGAACACACGACAGCGGCAGACACTTGCGCTGGCGATACGCCTGCGCCTGACAGCATCGCCCTGCTGCCTGCACTTACACACGTTGTTGCGCCGCCCAGATCGCAAGCTTTTCGCGGCCGATCTTGGCGTTGTGGCGAATATCCACCGGAAAGCCGGAATGGCGCAGAAAACGCGCAATTCCTGCGGTGTGCGGGTGCGCAGCGCCCACTGCGCGCAGTGCAGTTTCCACTTCGGCAAAGGCCGATGCCGCAACGCCTGGCTGCAACTCCACGCACAGCACCGGTTGCTGCTGACCGGGCGTGCCGACACCCACCAACGCGGTCCGCCGCACCTGCGGATGCACGTTGAAGATCGGCTCTACCTGTTCGGTGTAGAGCGGGCCAGTGGCGGTTTCCACGCGGTGGGTCTTGCGGCCGCAGAACCACAAGCGCCCCTCGCCATCGAAATAGCCGACGTCGCCCATGCGGTGCACAACGCGCTCGCTGCCGTCGCTGCAGCGCTCGCGGATCTTGGCGTTGCGCGTGGCCGCATCGCGGTTGAAGTAGGTGTCGGTAGTGGTGGGGCCAGCCACGGTGATCTCGCCCACCTCGCCCGCTGCCAGCACGCGCACGCCGCTCCACTCGGGGATCGCCGCGTCGTCGATGGCGATGATGCGCACCTCGTTGGGTGCAACCACCTGGCCGACGCAGGTGCCGGCACCGGCCTCGGTGGCCGTGCGCGTGGCGTCCAGGGTGCGGCCTTCGATCGCTGCCACCGGCAGGCATTCGGTGGCGCCATACGGCGTCCAGAACTGCGCATCGGCCGGCAGCAACGCACGGATCTTGGCCACCACATCCGGCGGCACCGGTGCGCCGGCCGAGGTAGCCAGGCGCACGTTCGGCAATGGCTGGCCGTAATCAGCCAACACGCGCATCAATGCCGGCGAGCCGAACAGCTGCGTCACACCAAAGCGCGTCATCGCATCGTGCAGCTTGCGCGGATCGGCGGTGGCCGGACGGGTCGGGTCCATGTCCGGGATCACCGAGGTCAGGCCCAACGCGGGATCGAACAGCGCGAATGGCGGAAAGGTCGGCAGGTCCACACCGCCCGGCTGCATGTCGAACGCGTTGCGCAGCAGCTCGATCTGCCCGACAAAATGCCGGTGCCGATACACCACGCCCTTGGGCACGCCGGTCGAGCCGCTGGTGAACAGGATCGCCGCGACGTCGTCAGCCGCGGTATCGGCCAGCTGGCTGCCGGCACCGGCACCATCGCGCTCCAAGCGTGCCAGCGTCACCCCGCCCCAGCCATAGCGGCCGCCCACGGTGACGATCTGCCTGGCCGACCGTGCCCAGCGCAACAAGCGCCGTGCCAGCTGTGCGAGCGGAATGCCGATGAAGGCCTGCGGCTGCGCTTCGTCCAGGCATTGCTTGAGTGCGCGCTTGTCGATGCCCGGATCCACCAGCACCGGCACCGCACCGGCTTTGAACAAGGCGAACATCAGCAAGAAGAACTCCGGCGACGGCCGCACCATCACCACTGCACGCACGCCACGACCGATGCCGTGCAGGGCCAGACCGGCAGCAATCGCGTCGCTGCGCGCGTCCAGCTCGGCATAGCTCAGGGTCACATCGTAGGCGGCCATTCCATTGGCACCGCGTCCGCCCGGGCAGCGGATGGCGATCTGATCGGGGCGCTCGCGCGCCAGTCGCGGCAGCGAGGCGGCGATATTGCAGAGAGTTGTCATGCGCCCATTATCACCCATGCGTGCCTATGGCACCGGTCGCTTGCGCGTGCAACGTTCGGTCGCGTGCATTGGCTGGCTCGCATTGCTGCAGAGAGGCCACTCGCAGCGTGCCTGCATGCACAGCTGCAAGTGCGATGCATCAAAACGCTGGAAACATCGACTGGAACAGTGCGCGTAATCGCCAGCAAACCTTGCACGCTACCGGGCGTTTTCTGGCAAGTCCGGTGATCCGCCGGCCACCAGCAACCGCCACCGCATGAATCGCTAACCCGCCCGCACACGCGCCCCTTGTATCGCGCCGTGATTCGGTCAGAATGCCGCGCTCTCCACGCTATTTCGCCGCGCAAGGCCCGGCATCCATGGCACACCCCTGCCTTACCTGCGGCGCTTGCTGCGCCTACTTCCGCGTCAGTTTCCACTGGAGCGAAGCCGATCCCGCGCTGGGCGGCAGGGTACCGATTGCGTTGACGGATGCACTGCGTACGCACGAACGGGTGATGCGTGGCACCTCGCAAGCGCAGCCACGCTGCATTGCGCTGGACGCAGACATCGGCCGCTACAGCCGTTGCAGCATCCACGACCGCCGCCCGTCATCGTGTGCCGCAGTGCCGGCATCGCTGGAGTTCGGCGAGCGCAGCACGCAATGCGACAAGTCGCGGCTGGCACATGGCCTGCACGCGCTCACTGAAGTCGACTGGGTTGGCGTGGACGACGCGCAACGCAATCCGCTGCCTACGCTGTAAGGCCTGGCCGCAGCAGCGCATACGGCGCAGCCGCAGTGCGATCCAATCCGGACCTGCGCGATGCACGCATTGCCCGGTGCATCCACTTCGCACACGTCGCGCGCAGCTCTTCGGCGCGCGCGCGCACGGATGCGAAACTTGTCCTACAGCGGGTTTCGTTCCAGAAACGCGCGGATTGCCGGCACCAGCACCTCGTGCTTGTCTTCGAGCACGTAGTGGTTGGCATCCTCGAACGCCATCACCTCGGCCTGCGGCAGTGCGCGGCGGAACCCGGCCAGAAAGTGCTTGTCGAAACAGATGTCGCGCAGGCCCCAGGCGATGAAGGCCGGGCGGTCGGCAAACGACGGCAACGCTTGCGCCGAGCGCTCCAGCAGCGACCAGGCCTGATCGGCCGGCGACAGCGGGATGTCCTGCATGAAGCGGATCGTGGAAATGCGGTTCTTCCAGCTGTCGTACGGAGCGACATAGGCACGGCGCACAGCCGCCGGCATCCGCCGCGACACGCCCAGCCACGAGGCGCCTGAGGAAAACGCATTGAAGGTGCGGATGAACCACTCGCCCAACCGCCAATGCCGGCCCATCGCGATCTGCCATGGCATCGGCTTTTCCGGCGGTAGCGGGAATGCGGCGGTGTTGGTGATCACCAGACGCTTGACCTGCGCGTGGTGCGAAAGCGCCCAGCCAAAACCGATCATGCCGCCCCAATCGTGCACCGCCAGCGTGATCGGCCCGGTGATGCCCAGGTGCTGCAGCAGGCGGTCCAGATCGTCCACGCGCGATTGCAACGTGTAGTCGTAACGCGGCTGCGCATCGGGCGCATCGTCGGGCTTGTCGGACAGGCCCATGCCGATGTGGTCGGGCACGATGCAGCGGTAGCGATCAGACAGACCGCTCACCAGATGCCGCCACAGATAGCTCCACGACGGATTGCCGTGCAGCATGACCACCACCTCGCCATCGCGCGGACCTTCGTCCAGATACGACATCGACACGCCCGGGCGGACCTGCAGACGGTGTGGCGTGAACGAATAGCCCGGCAGGCGCGAAACGGATGCAGTCATCGGGTCACCAGCAAAAAGAAAAACGCCTGCGTCGCGATGGCGCAGGCGTCGGTCGTACGATCAACAGCGATGGGCGTGCGCCCGATCGATCACCAAACCACTTCGGCCATCGAGCAGTTCAGGCCCGAACCGATGCCGAGCAGCGCGATGCGATCGCCCTTCTTCAACCGGCCCAGTTCCTTGAGCTTGCTCAACACGATCGGCACCGAGGCCGGGCCGATGTTGCCGTGCTCACCGAAGATGGTCATGACCTTGGCCGGGTCGATGCCGAAGGACTTCACGAACGCCGCCGTGTGCGGGCGGCTGACCTGGTGGATGACGAACTGGTCCAGTTCCTCCACGGCCCAGCCCAGCACCTGCTTGGCGGCCACGAAGGTTTTCTGCGCCAGCTTGATGCCTTCGATCAGCAGCAGGCGGGTGTCGGTGACCATGCGGTCCAGGTTGCCCCGGCACAGCTTGTTCCACTCGGTGGCCGAGCGCGTCACGCCGCCCTTGTAGCGCGGCGCGTCGGGGACCAGCTCCGAACGTGCCATCACCATGGCGGCCGCACCGCAGCCCAGCGTCAACGCAGCGAGTTCGTTGCGGAACTCTTCTTCGGTGACGTCCGGCGAGGTCATGCGCTCGAGGGTTTTTTCGTAAACAAGGTTGGCGGTTTCGCCATCCACGACCAGGGCGTAGTCGATCTCGCCGCGTTCGAGCATGCGCGCAGCGATGTCCATGCCATTGATGAAGGCAAGACAGGCGTTGGCCACGTCGAAGGTCATGCAGTGGTCGCTGACGCCCAGGTTGCCGGACACGATGGAGGCCGTGGACGGCTCCAGGTAATCACGGCTCACCGAGGTGTTGACCAGCAAGCCGATCTTCTCGATGCCGATGTTGGCATCGATCAGGGCCTTGCGGGCAGCCTGGGTGGCGGCGTCCGATGCCTGGACATCCTGGTCCCACAAGCGCCGTGCATGGATACCGGCAACATCGCCCAATACGTCGGTCTTGATCCCAAGACGGTCGTAGGTCGGTTGCAGGCGCTCGTTGATTTCCTTGGAAGTCAGCGTGTGCGGCGCATCAATATGCGCCAGTCCCGCGATGGAGACATTCTGGAAGAGCATCGAAGTAGCGCCATGGCGTCAGGCGAGGGGGCGCCATTCTATCTGCTGGCCGCTTTTACCGCATCTTTACATTTGCCCCGCGCTCGCCCCAGCCCAACGGTTCAGCGCGGCGGGCACCGGAACGCGTTGAAACGCTGGCTGCCATCGAGCGGCTGGCCTTGTGCCTGCACGGTGTTGGCATTGGCGCCGGGCGCCTCGTTACGCGCAAGGGTTTCCAGTTCTTCCTGCACCCGCAATGGGTTGCGATTGTAGAAACCGACCTTGCTCTTGACCGTCACCACCACTTCGCCCTGCTGCTGACAGCCAGCTGGCACAGGGCCTGCGGGCAGGACCTGCACGCCTTTGCCGCTCTGTTCGATGGGAACCCAGGTGCAGGCCGCGGTGGTGGCGGCAACCAGAACAGACAGCAGGATCACGCGCATAAGACAGACACCTGAGGGCAAAGCCGGATTGTGCCGTAGCTGCCTGAATTGGCAATAAGGCGTGCTACCGAGAGGCAACCGGCAGCCCCCGGTGTGCGCTGCGCTCCCGCCCAGGCCTTGGCCCGGCGCGTCCGCCCGGCCGATGTGGTGTCCGCGTGTCCGGATGCGGACAGCCCCATGCAGCACCGCTGCCTTCAAAAACAACAACTTAAAGATGGCACGGCGATTGCTCTGGTTATCGCAGCCGTCCCGACGCCCTGTGCGCTGCCAGTAAATATGACTACACGCTGAACAAAATAAAAATAACACCGAAAGTTCTTGCAGCTACCGAAACGGTGTACTACCTTACTACCACACCACTGCTCACCCACACCAAGAGACCTCGCCATGACCACCAAGACCCTGCGCATCGCCCTCGCCGCCGCCCTGATTGCCGGCGCCTCCTTTGCCAACGCGCATGCCTCTTCCCTCACCACGCTGGACACCGTGCAGGTGCGCCCGGCCGCCGACCAGATCGCCCAGCAGACGCTGGAGCGCAGCAGCGGCATCCGCACCTTGGCCGCCGTGCAGGTGCGCCCTTCGACCGAGCAACTGGCTGCCCTGGCCGCCGAACAGGCCGGCCCGCGCATCGTGACTCTGGCCGCCGTGCAGGTGCGTCCGACCGCCGAACAACGCGCCGACCTGCTGGTGCATACCGCTGCCGCCACCGCGCAGGCTGCCACCGGCCACGCCGCTGCTGCACTTGGTGCGCTGGTCGGCCAGGTCATCGTCAACCTTCCGGTGCCGCAGCTGCAGCCCACCCCGGTCGAGCTGGAAGCACTGGTCAGCGCCACCCTGGGCCAGTAACTGCCGGCCGGTCATTACCGGCCAGCCCATGCGCGGCGCAGCTACACTGCGCGCATGTCAGCCTCCGTCCTCGATGTCATCCTGTTCCAACCCGAAATTCCGCCCAACACGGGCAATGTGATCCGCTTGTGCGCCAATACCGGCGCGCGCCTGCACCTGATCGAGCCCCTGGGCTTTGACCTCAGCGATAAGCAGCTCAAGCGCGCCGGCCTGGACTATCACGAATACGCGCGTCTGCAGGTGCATCCGGACCTGCCCACTGCGCTGGCCACGCTCGCACCCAAGCGCGTGTTTGCGCTGAGTACCCGCAGCACCGTGCGCTATGACACACCGCAGTTTGCCGATGGCGATGCCTTTCTGTTTGGCCCCGAAACACGCGGCCTGCCGGCAGAGGTGCTGGAGTCCATCCCGCCGCAGCACCGGCTTCGCCTGCCGATGCGCCCGGACAATCGCAGCCTCAATCTGTCCAACACCGTGGCGGTGATGGTGTTCGAGGCGTGGCGACAATGGAACTTCACAGGCGGGCAGTAGCCAGGCGCATCACCTCGCCGCGCCGGCAGCCAATGCCTGTTTGAGCAC
This sequence comes from Xanthomonas sp. LMC-A-07, assembly GCF_030208825.1. Classification (NCBI taxonomy): domain Bacteria; kingdom Pseudomonadati; phylum Pseudomonadota; class Gammaproteobacteria; order Lysobacterales; family Lysobacteraceae; genus Xanthomonas; species Xanthomonas sp. LMC-A-07. Next base: position 30,525 of record NZ_JARVTF010000022.1, on the reverse strand, counting down.
CGTGTGGCAGCTCGCCCAGAGCGCAACCGCGAGCAGCGCGATGGCGCCTAGCACCAGAAACGCGGTGCGGTAGCCGAAGGCGGCGCTGAGCCAGCCGCCCAATGCAGGGCTCAAAGCAGCACCGATCCCTTGCACGGTCATCACCGCGCCCTGGCCCACGTTGACCCGGCCGGTGCCATGCAGCAGCCGCGCGACCAATGCGGGGACCACCACGCTCTGCAAGCCGGCGCCCAGGCCATCGAGCATCTGCACTGGAAACACGCCCCAGCCTTCGATCAGCGAAGCGGCCACCAGCGCGCGCAGCGGCAACGCCAGAAAAGCCACCAGCAGCACCCACCAATGGCCATGCACGCGGATCCAGCGCATCGCCAACAAGGCCACCAGCATCATCGTGGCCTGTGCCACCACGATGGTGGTGGCGGTCAACGCGCTGGGGTCGCCCGCATGGGCGGCGACGATCGCCATGCCGTACAGCGGCAGCATGGCCGCGTTGCCCAGATGGAACAGCCCCAGGGTGATCGCCAACAGCGCCAGCGGGCGGCAGGTCAGCAGCACCCGCCAGCCACTCACCGCCTCACCGGTTTGCGCTCCCTGCAAACCACGCGCAGCGCGGTGGTCGATGGACGCTGCAGGAATCAGCAACACCGAGGCGATCGCCAGCACGCCAAAGGCCGCCGTCAGCACAAACACCGCGCCGAAGCCGTAGCGCCAGCCCAGCCAGCCGGCGAGTGCAGCGGCCAGCAGGTTGCCGCCGTGGTTGGCGACCTGGTTGCGCGCCAACTGATGATCGAAGCCCTGTGCCCGGACCAGTCCGAGCGTGATGCCGGTCAGCGCCGGGCCGATGCCGGCGGCTGCCAGGGCCGAGGCAATCTGCGCCACCACTACCCCGGGAAAACTCGGCCGCAGCCAGATCAGCGCGGTGGCCAGCAGGATCGCCAGCGCGCCAATCACCACCACCGCGCGTTTTCGGCGGGTGGTATCGACCAATGCACCGGCCGGGGTGGTCGCCAGCACGCCGGCGATTCCGCCGGCGCTCATGACAGTGCCGATCGCCCCCACCGACCAGCCCCTGGATTGCAGGAACACGCTCAAGAATGGCCCCAACCCGTCCTGCACATCGGCCACGCTGAAGTGCAGCACCTCCAGCGCGCGGGTGCCACGCCGGCCGCGGCTCATGCGCACGTCACATGCAGCACGCGCACGACCGCTGCGCGCAGCCCGGCGGCGGTGCGCACACCCCAGGGACCGGAACGCCTTGCACGCAGCCGCCGCATCGCCGTCTCCTCAGTGCTTGGGCTTGGGCTTGGGCTTCTTTTTTTCGCCCGGGCCATGTGGTGGATGCGGTGGGTGTGCGATCTCGGTCAGCGTCGCCGGCTTGGCGCCCAGTGCGTGCGCGTGCATCAGCACGCCGTGCGGCGTGGTGGTGAGCTCGCCTTCGGCACTGAGCGGCTTGCCGAGGACCAGTTGCCTGGCAAACGCGCCCGCGGCATGCGGCGGAAACCGCACGGTGACCGCGTCGTCCAGCAACACGCCGTGCACCTGCCCGTGCGGGCCATGCAGCAGGTGGGTGATGGTGCCGCTGTGCTGGGCGTGTTGCGGTTTGGCGGGTTTGGCTGCCGGCGGTTTCGGCTTGGGCTTGGCATGTGGGCCGTGCGGGCCCTCGTCGAGGATGCGGGCGCCGCCGTCGGGGTCGATCGCCAGCGCGACCAGCATGTCTACACCGCGTGGTTTGAGCCCGCGGATGGTCAAGGCGCTGCCCGGCGCAAGCGCCTTCAGCAGGGCGGCGGACAGATGCGGCGGCGTGTGCACTTCGGTGCCATCGGTCAGCAGCAGGCCGTCGATATCGGCCTTGGGGTTGAGCAGAAAGCGCGCCAGGGTGCCGCGGGTTTCGGGCAGGAAATCGGGATCGACCCAATGCATGGTGGTACTCCAATCAGGATGGCCGGCGAAGACCGGCAACGCGCGCCCCGTGCCACGCGCAAGGCATGGCTAGTGACGGGGCGCAAGGGGGTGACGTGGGACGTGGGACGCGGCAGTGCCGCGGGGCCCGGCGCGGGACTTAGCGCGGAGCGGGCGGTGCGGAGGGTGCTGGCGGCACGGGCGGTGCCGGTGGCACTGGGCCATCCGGACGCGGCGGGGCGAACAGGGCCCGTTGCGAGGCACGGTCGCGGCCTAGCTGGGTGGCCTCGATGGACCGCCCGGCTGCCGTGGCCACACCGAACCCGCTCACGCTCAACGGCGCACCGGGCTGCAACAGGTCGCCGAACTGCACTGCCAGGTGCGGCGGCATCCGCACCACGGTGCCATCGCTGAGCAGGGCACCGGTCGCTTCACCGCCCGGCCCGTACACCAGGCGTTCGATCCGCCCCTGCGCTTGCAAGGGCGTCAACGTCGCGGGCGCGGGCGGTGCCGGAGGCGGCAGTGCGGCCGATGGCGGTTGGTCCACCACCTCCTGCCCGCTGCGGGTGGAGCGGATGGCACTGGCACGCAGCACCGGCAGGCGGCCCAGGCGATAGCCCTGCACGCTGACGGTATCGCCACGCCGCACCGCCGCCTGCAGGGCGGTGGACAGATGCGGCGCAAACGCGACCTGGGTGCCATCGCGCAGCCACAGGCCGTCCACCGCGCCATTGGGATTGAGCATGAAGCGTTCGACAGTACCGGTGACACGCACGGCGGTGGCGGCCACCGGTGCAGGCGGTGCGGGTGGGGTCGGCGGCGGTGGCGGGGCATCGGCGGGTGGGCGCGGCGCAACCGGTGCGGCCGGCGCAGCAGGGACCTGCGCGGCAGCGGTGGCCACGCTGCAGGCCAGCGCAAAAGCGAGTGCGGTCTGACGAATCATGGGCAGTGTCTCCATCGCGGCAGGGGCGCCGCGTGCCATCAGGACAATGCAGCTATCGTGCCAACTGGCAACGCCTTGATTTCATTGACAGTGGCTGGAGATGCAAGCCATCGCGGCGTCTGCATTCCAGACAACCGCTGTCCGCTTTGAAGACAGCCTGCCGTGCGCAGCGCCTGGCTACTGCAATCCATAGTCGTCGAGCTTGCGGTACAGCAGTTGGCGGTGGATGCCGAGCTGACGGGCGGCCTCGGCGCGGTTGCCCTGCGCCTGCGTCAGCGCGGCCTGGATCATGCGTTTTTCCAGCTGCGCCACCGCTTCGGGCAGCGACTGTGTGCCGGTTGGCGCATCGGCTGGCTGCGGCTGCAGCAGGTCGCCTGGCAACGGTTCGCCCAATGCCTCGTCCAGATCGCCCGCCGCGATGGTGTGCCCGCGCACCAGCAACGCGCAGCGCTGCATGACATTGCGCAATTCACGCACATTGCCCGGCCACGGATGGTCCAGCACCCGGCGCTGCGCATCGGGCGACAGCGCGCGCGCGGCGCCACCGGCGCTCTGCAGAAAGTGCGTGGCCAGCAGCAGGATGTCGTCGCCGCGTTCGCACAGTGGTGGCAACTCGATCGGCACCACGTTCAAGCGGTAGCGCAGGTCGCTGCGGAACTGCCCGGTGCTCGCCAAGGCCGCCAGGTCACGGTGGGTCGCCGCAAGCACGCGGACATCCACCTTCTGCGCGCCATTGCCGCCCAGCGGCGTGACCTCCCCCTCCTGCAGAAACCGCAGCAGCTTGCCCTGCATCGGCAGCGGCATGTCGCCGATCTCGTCGAGAAACAAGCTGCCGCCATCGGCCTGGCGAATCAGGCCGATGCGGTCGCTGGTGGCGCCGGAGAATGCGCCTTTGCGGTGCCCGAACAACTCGCTCTCCATCAACTCTAGCGGAATGGCCGCACAGTTGACCGCCACGAAAGCGCGCTGTGCGCGGGTACTGGCGCGATGCAACGCGCGCGCGGCCAGCTCCTTGCCGGTGCCGGTTTCGCCGGTGATCAGCACCGGCAGGTCGGCGCCTGCCGCCAGGCCGATGCGTTTGTGCACGGTGCGCATCGCCGGGCTGTGGCCGATCAATGCGTCGGCCTCTTCGGCCGGTGCCAGCGATGCGGCACCCGGTTCCGGCGCGTCGGTGGCGCTGTGCAGCGCACGCTGCACCACCTCCACGATCTCCGCACGCCCCACCGGTTTGACCAGATGGTCGAACGCACCCAAGGTCATCGCTTCGATGGTGTTGCTGCTGGAGGCGTAGGCGGTGAGCATCACCAGCGGCACCTGGCGCGCCGTGGCATGGTCCTGGCGCGCACGCAGCACCGCAATGCCATCCATGCCCGGCATGCGGAAATCCACGAACGCCATGTCCACGCCACCTTCGCGCAACTGCGCGACGCCGGCCTCGCCGTTGTCGCGCGCAATCACGCTGTGGCCGAGCGAGCGCAGCGTGGCCTGCAGCGTGGCCAGAAACGCGGCATCGTCGTCGATGATCAGGATGCGCGCCATGGCAGCTCCAGGATGAAATGGGTGATGCCATCGGCATGCGTGTAACGCACCTGGCCGGCGTGCGCGCGTGCGATCTCGCGTACCAGTGCCAATCCCAGGCCGTTGCCGTCGCTGCGGCCACTGACAAAGGGCTCGAACAACTGCGCAGCCACCGGTTCGGCGATCGATGCGCCCTGGTTGGCAACGCATAGCTGCAACCTGCCGGCACGCACTGCCGCGTCCACGCGCACCACAGTGCCAGGCTGCGCGTGCTGCCAGGCATTGCGTACCAGGTTGTGCACCGCCCGACCCAGCTGCTGCGGGTCCAGCGCCCATTGCAGCGATGGGTCAGGCACCGACAGCTGCGGCGGCGGTGTTCCGGCGGGCAGTTCCGCCGGATCCAGCAGTGCCGCCAGCCAGTCGCGCACCACCACGGTGTCCAGGTGCAGGCGGATCGGCTGCACCATCCCGAGCAGGCTTTCGACCACGCCATCCAGGCGCTGGATCTGCGCGAGCATCAAGGCCGCATGCGCGGCCTCGTCCGGCGTGGCGTTGCCACTGGCAATCGCATTCTCGACCGCCAGGCGCATGGTGGCGATCGGGTTGCGGATCTCATGCGCCACGGTGGCGGTCATGCGGCCCAGCGCGGCCAGGCGTTCGTGCCGGGAGAGTTCATCGCCGAGCCGGCGCGTCTGCGCCAGCGCCTGCGCGTTGCGCTGCGCATAGTCGTTCACCGCCGCGCCGAGCCGGTCCAATTCCGGCGCACCGGTCACCGGAATCTGCGGGAGTTCGGTCTCGGCCGCCAAGGCCTGCTGGATGCGATCCAGTCGCCGGCCCCAGCGCCGCACTACCACGCCCAGCGCAATCGCCGACACCGCCACCAGCGCAAAGATCAGCACCATGCCGATCACCAACGGCCGCCAGGCGTCGGAGGTGCTGGCCGGCACCCGCGTCATCGTCCATGCCGCGGTGCCTGCCACCAACGGACAAGCACTGATCAACAGCACCTCACGGCTGCCATCGCGGCGGTACTGCACCGGCGTGTTACCGCGCGCACTCTGGCGTGCGGTGGCGACGATGGTGTTCCACTCGGCAGCCGGGATGTCGGTCTTGTGGTCGCTGCCGTCATAGGTGGGATACGCGTAGGCGATGAATCCCTTCTCTAGATTCCACACCCCGCCCTCCACGCCCGGCGCATCTGCTAACACCAATTGCACCACCACCGCGGCCAACCCCGCGCCGTTATCGCCCGCGCGGGCGGCCTCGCTGGCACCGGTGTAGCGCTGCACGATGCGCCCGCACTGCGCCTGCAGTTGCTGGCGTGCCTGGTCCAGGCGCACGCCTTCGGTCTGCTGATACAGCCCAAAGAGCATGGTGGCCACGCCGATGCACGCGGCCACGATCACGATCCAGATCAGCAACAGTTGCCGCAACAACGAACGGGGCATGGGTGCGATCCGAAAGGAGACGTGCAGTGTGCGCGCAGCGCGGTGTCAGCGCAGGTTGGTCTTGGCCAGCGCCAGCACCTCATCGCCCCGCCCGCTCATCACCGCCTTGAGCAGATACAAGCCCATGCCCTTGGCCTGTTCCAGCTTGATCGCCGGTGGCACCACCAGCTCCTGCGTGGCAATGCGCACGTCGACCAAGGCCGGGCCCGAATGCGCGAATGCCTGGCGCAGTGCGCGCTCCAGCTGCGAGGAGGTCTCCACGCGCAGCCCCAGGATGCCCATCGCATTGCTCATCGCGGCGAAATCCGGATTGCGTAGCTCGGTGCCGGTATCCAGATACCCGGCCGCCTTCATTTCCATCGCCACAAATCCCAGCGACGCGTTGTTGAACACCACCACCTTCACCGGCAGGTTCAATTGCGCCAGCGAGATGAAGTCGCCCATCAACATCGCAAACCCGCCATCGCCGGAGAGCGAAATCACCTGCCGCCCCGGGCAGGCCGCCTGCACACCCAGCGCCTGCGGCATCGCGTTGGCCATCGAGCCGTGGTTGAAGGAACCCAGCAGGCGGCGCTGTCCGTTCATGCGCAGATAGCGCGCGGCCCATACGGTCGGCGTGCCCACGTCGCAGGTGAACACCGCATCTTCGTCGGCAATCTGGCTGATCAGGCGGGTGACGAATTGCGGATGCAAGGGCTCGCCTTCGTCCGCCGGTACCGCCAGTTCGTCCAGCCCCTCGCGCGCCTTGCGGTAGTGCGCAAGCGACTTGTCCAGAAAGCCGCGCTCCTCGCGCCGCTCCAGCTGCGGCAACAGCGCAGCCATGGTTTCGCCCACATCGGCGGCAATGCCCAGCTGCAAGGGCGTGCGACGCCCAAGTGCAGCCGGGTCACGGTCCACCTGCACAATCGTGGCGTCCTTCGGATAGAACTGGCGATACGGGAAATCCGTACCCAACATGATCAAGGTGTCGCAATTGAGCATGGCGTGATAGCCGGAGCTGAAGCCGATCAAGCCGGTCATGCCGACATCGAACGGGTTATTCCACTCCACATGCTCCTTGCCGCGCAGTGCATGCACGATCGGCGCGCCCAGCGTGTCGGCCAGCGCCACCACCGCATCGTGCGCCCCGGCACAGCCGCTGCCGCAGAGCAACGTCACCGCCTTGCTCTGCTGCAGGATCTCCGCCAGTTGCTGCACGTCCTCGGCCGCCGGCAGCAGCCGCGGTGCACGTAGCACGGGCCACGCGGCAGAGAGGTGTTTGTCGACCTCCATCAGCGCGATGTCGCCGGGAATCACCACCACGGCCACGCCTTGCTGCAGGATCGCAGTGCGCATCGCACGGTGCAGCACCTCCGGCAACTGCGCTGGGTTGGTCACCAGCTCGACGAAGTGGCTGCACTCGCGGAACAGCTCCTGTGGATGCGTTTCCTGGAAATAGCTCAGGCCGATCTCGGACGACGGGATATGCGCGGCGATGGCAAGCACCGGCTGCCGGCTGCGGTGGCAATCGAACAGCCCATTGATCAAATGCAGATTGCCCGGCCCACAACTACCGGCGCACACCGCCAGCTTGCCGGTCACTGCGGCTTCGGCCCCGGCGGCGAATGCCGCCACCTCTTCGTGGCGCACATGCATCCATTCGATGCTCTGCATCTCGCGCAACGCATCGGTCAGCCCATTGAGGCTATCGCCGGTCACCCCCCAGATTCGCTCCACCCCGGCACTTTCCAGCGTTTCGGCCATGAACCGCGCCACCGTCTTCTTCTTCGCCACGATGCTGCTCCGCTTCTTCTGGGGACGCCTATGCTCCCAGTGCGCGCGTATCGGCGATGTGCTCGCTTGCAGCAGCGCGATGCTTGATTTGCGGTGTTTTTGTGCGACACCTACACGCCAGCATCACGTTGCTAGCACGCACGTGACGCTGCGTCACGCTTTGCACGTGCTACTCGCATACGTTGACAGCCACAAGAAAGCGCAGCTGAACTTGGCGCGATGATTCATCAACCGGTCAGTTCAAAATTCATGTCGCGTTCCATCGAATAACGGAGAATTTACATCTCGGCAGCGAACGGCATTCGCCTCAGCGCCGGCCCAAACCATAAGTACAGGTATCTCGATCATGAAGACTTCTCTGCTGGCCCTCGGCCTTCTCGCTGCCCTGCCGTTTGCGGCCTCCGCTGCCGAAAACCTCTCCTACAACTTCGTCGAAGGCGACTACGTGCGCACCCCGACCGAAGGTCGCGATGCAGATGGTTGGGGCGTCAAGGCGTCCTACGCCGTTGCTCCGAACTTCCACGTGTTCGGCGATTACAGCAAGCAGAACGCTGACGACGACGACAACGTGTTCGAAAGCTCGAACTCCGACTTCCAGCAGTGGGGCGTCGGTGTAGGCTACAACCACGAGATCGCCACGAGCACCGATTTCGTTGCCCGCGTTGCCTACCGCAAGCTGGACCTGGACACCCCGAACATCAGCTTCGACGGCTACAGCGTTGAAGCCGGTCTGCGTAACGCCTTCGGCGAGCACTTCGAAGTCTATGCCCTGGCTGGCTACGAAGACTTCTCCAAGAAGCGCGGCATCGACATCGGCGACAACTTCTACGGCCGCCTTGGCGCCCAGGTGAAGTTGAACCAGAACTGGGGCATCAACGGCGACATCCGTATGGATGGCGACGGCAACAAGGAATGGTCGGTCGGCCCGCGCTTCAGCTGGTAAGCCGCACGTTTGACTGCAGCGCGACTCTCTCCCGCGCTGCATCGGAAGCCCGGTCCCCCGACCGGGCTTCTTTCTTTTGTGCGATCGGAGTTGCATGCGCATGCATGCGCCTGTGCAAGCCAGCGCGTTTCGCAAACTCGGCGCTCCAACGCCGAAGCCGACACGTGTGCGCACGACAGCTTCTGCCGCGTCACCGTGGCGCACTGGTCGAAAGCTCTGTGCTGCCGGTACACACCCCTAGTCTTCGCGTGCAATGCGAGCATGGAGATCCTGCGATGGACACGCGTCGCCAATCCGGCGTACGGCCCTAAGAGCATGTAGAACCCGAGACTGCTCAGCACACGATTGCACAGTTAGCACTGGAAGCAACCTGGCCTCGTTTGCACTGCAGCGGCAGCATGGAACGCGCCGCACCAACAAAAAGCCCGGCAATGCCGGGCTTTTTGGTGTCCTGGATCACGTGCGCAACGCACGCAGGACTCAGGTAAACAAGGTCTGCGGATACTCGGGCTTGCGCTCGCGTGCCAGCAATTCCTTCAATCCCGCTTCCGGGGTGATCTCGCCATGCAGGACTGCACGCACCGCGTTGGAGATCGGCAGCTCGATGCCATGCTGCTCTGCCTGACGCATGACCTCGTCGGCGGTCTGCACCGATTCGACCACTTGACCGATTTCACGGATGGCATCGCTCAAGCTCTGCCCGCGTCCCAGCGCCAGACCCAGCCGCCGATTGCGTGACAGATCGCCGGTGCAGGTGAGCACCAGATCGCCCAGGCCGGCCAGGCCCATCAATGTTTCCGGCCGTGCGCCGATGACCGCGGCCAGGCGCAGCATTTCGTTCAAGCCGCGCGTGATCAGGCCGGCACGGGCGTTGAGGCCCAGCTGCATGCCATCGGCCACGCCGGTGGCAACCGCCAGCACATTCTTCATGGCGCCGCCCAGTTCGGCACCGACCATGTCATCGCCGGTGTAGGCGCGGAAAGTGGGCCCGTGCATGGCGTCGGCCACCACTTGTGCAAACGCGGCGTCATCGCCGTGCACGGTGATCGCGGTCGGCAGGCCCAGGGTGACTTCCTTGGCGAACGAGGGCCCGGTCACCACGGCCAGCGGCACGCTGGGGCCAAGGATGTCGCGCGCCACTTCATGCAGGAAGCGCCCGGATCCCGGCTCGAAGCCCTTGGTGGCCCAGGCGATGCCCGCGCCAGCTGGGCGCAGCGGCGCGAGCAGCTTGATCGTTTCGGTAAACGCGTGCGACGGCACCACCACCAGGATCCAGCTGGCGCCGGCGATGGTCTGCTGCAGGTCGGTGGTCGCGCGCAGGCTGTCCGGCAGGGCAATGCCTGGCAGATAGCGAGGGTTCTCGTGGGTGCGGTCGATGGCATCCACCATCGCCGCATCGCGGCCCCACAGCACGGTCGGGTGACCGTGCCGGGCAACCAGCGCCGCCAGGGCCGTGCCCCAGGAACCGGCGCCGAGAACGGCGATTTTCTGTGTCGGATCGCTCATCCGGTGCGCAACAACGCTTACGCGTTGCCGGCCGGCTCGGAATCGGCCAGCGAGGTTTCGCCCTGCGAACGCTGGCGCAGGGTTTCGGCGTACAGCGCTTCGAAGTTGATCGGCTGCAGGTAGAACGGCGGGAAGCCGCCGGCCTGGATCAGATCGCTGACCAGGGTGCGCACGTACGGGAACAGGATGTTCGGGCACTGGGTGCCGAGCAGCACGTCGATCGCCTGCGGCTCCAGGCCGACCAGACCGAACACGCCAGCCTGCTGCACTTCGGCCACGTAGGCGGTCTTGCCACCGGCGGTGCAGGTCAGGGTCACAGCCAGCACGACTTCGAACGCGTTGTCGTTGAGGCGCTGCACCTTCTGGTTGAGGTTCAACTGCAGCTCGGGCTGGTTGGCGTCATTGAAGACGGCCGGGGCGTTCGGCGATTCGAAAGAAACGTCCTTGACGTAAATCTTTTCGATGGTGAAAGCGGGGCCAGCAGCGGCGTCGGCCGGCGCAGCGGCGCCGTTGAGGATTTCGTCGGACATTCCTAACTCCAGAAAACGGTTCGATGGATGCAACGTTGAGTGATGCAGACGTGAAAGCGCAGTATCTCACGCAAGCAATGGGGGCTTGCGCGGCGCCTCACAAGGCAGATCAGGCGCGGCCCTTGACCAGCGGCAGCTCGGCCATCTGCCAGGCGGCAATGCCGCCCTCCAGCCAATAGACCTGCTCGAAGCCGGCCTTCTTCAGCGTCTTGGCGGCGCCGGCAGAGGCGTTGCCGCTGCGACAGACCACCACCACCGGCGAGGACTTGGCGTTGGCGAGCAACTTGCCGGCCGGGTCGAACTTGGCCAGCGCCACGTTGCGGCTGCCGGCGATGTGGCCTTTTTCGAAATCGGCAGTGGGCGACAGATCAATCACCAGCGCATTTTCGCTGTTGATCAGGCGGGTCAGCTCGGCCGGCTTGAGCGCGCGATAGCCGCGGAACAGGCGCGCGATCTCGGTGACGATGATGGCGATGGTCAGGCCCACCAGGGCCAGCGACAGCATGGGGTTGCGGCCCACAAAGGCCTGCAGCTCTTCGAAATTCACTGAGATCACGGTCGATGAAGCGGGCGGGAATTGTCGCACAGCTGGCGTACGCGACGGGCAGTGCCGCGCTGGGCGGGCAAGTGGAAGGCTATTGGCCCTGCCACAGGTCCGGCAGGCCGGTGGTCAGCCACCAGCGTTTGCGCTCGGCATCCCAGTGCCACACCTCGATGCTGCGGACCAGCCGCTCGGCCTGCGTATTGCGGTTGATCACCCGCAGCTCGACCTCCCGGCGCAGGTCGCCGGTGTCGGTCTCGCCAACGCGCAGTTCGCGGTAGCCAGAAATCTGCACCTGCTCGTAGCGCGAGCGTTCCAGCTCGCTGATCGGGTGGGCCTGCGCATAGGTCGGCTCGATGAAGCCCTGCGCGGCATCGAAATCGCTCCAGCGCACCGCCGCCGTGTAGGCGGCCTGGGTGGTTTCCAGCGCGCGCGCCTGCGCCCGGCTGCCGGCTGTGGCCAGGCCGCTGACCAAGGCCAACCCCAGCAGGAACACCATTCCCATCACTGCACGCATGCGCCTTCCCCCAAGGACCAGGCCCGCATCCTACCGTTTTGGAAAGGCCACGAACCGCCCGCTCAGCGTCGCCGCCGCCGCACCCGACTCCAACGCCACCTGCGCGCGCATGTCGATGCGTGCCTTGCCGCGCTGGCGGAAGGTGGCCAGAAACACCTCCCAGTTGCCGGCCGCCGACGGCGCGGCGTCTGCCACCAGTTCTTCGTACACCGGCGCGACATAGCGCAGCTGGCTATCGGCGACGTAGACATCGGCATCGTGCCCGGCCAATTGCAGCTGCAAGGTCAACCACCCCCACCCGGCCAGTGTCATCAGCGAAGCCAGACTGCCGCCGAAGGCGTTGGCCTTGTCATTGACGTTGGCCTGCAACGGCGCGCGTAGCCGCAAGGCCCCGTCATGCAGCCCGTCCACGGCAATGCCCATCGACAGCACCGGTGGCATGGCGACGAACTGCTGCTGCAACGAGTGCAGGGCGGATGCGAGCGTGCACGGAAGGATCATCGGCAAAGGCTGCAAGACGGCGAAGGGTTGGCATCATGCCGCAATGTTCTGCGAGCGTCTTGTGCGTTTCAGTCACAAAAGTAGCTGGCGATCGGCCTGCAAATGCACGCGTAACGCGAGCGCCTTGTGCCGCTTCGCTTTCTCGAAAACGGCGGCAAATGCAGTACCGCGGCGTACGGATCGGCGAACCAGTCAATACGCTGCCGCATGCATGACGCCAGTGCGCAGAAGCCATGCGGCAACGCGATCAGCTAGACGCGTCATCACTGGTGGCGTCGTTGCGCGCGACGGCAAAGCGCAAGCGGCCTGCGCATGCCGCGCGGCTCTCGCATAATCCACCGATGACCTTGTCCCTGCCGTCGCCCACTCCGTGGACCTTGCTGTCGCTGCGCCCCAGCGGCGAGCACGCGCCGCTGCGGCGTGCGGTGGCCCGGCATGGCGGCCAGTTGCTGGCGGTGTCGCCCTGGCGCTTGCAGATCAACGACACGCCGCAGGCACGCGATGCGCTGCGGCAGGCACTGGGCGCGCCGATTGTCGTGTTCACCAGCCCGGCCGCCGTGCACGCGGCGCACCGGCTGCTGCCCCTGCAGCGGCCTGGACCGGCCCAGTGGGCAAGCGTGGGCGAAGGCACGGCGCGGGCGCTGCAGGCCTGCGGGATCGGCGCGGTGATGCGCCCGGCGCGCATGGACAGCGAAGGCCTGCTGGCATTGCCGGTGTTCGATGCCCCGCTGCACACCGTGGGCCTGGTCACCGCGCCCGGCGGCCGCGGCATGCTGGCACCGGCGCTGGAGCAGCGCGGTGCGCGGATCCTGCGCGCAAATGTGTATCAGCGTGTTGCGCTACGGCTGCGTGCGTCGACGCTGCATGCGTTGGAGGCCGCGTTGCCACGCAGCGTGATGGCCTTGAGCAGCAGTGAAGCGCTGATGTTGATCGTGCAGCAGCTGCCGCCGTCATTGGCCACTGCATTGAAGACCCGCCCGGTGGTCGCCTCCAGCGACCGCATGCTGGAAGCCGCCCGCGCTGCCGGCTTCATGCAGGTCCATCGCGCGGAGGGCCCACTGCCTGCGCAATTGGCAGCCGCCGCCGCTGCGATCATGACGCCGCCGCTACCTTGCTGAACTGCGGACTCAAGCACAGCTTGCAGGTGTCTGTGACCACACGCCATGCTGTGGCGGATGACTGCGGCGCCTGCGCCTGTCGTGACCGCCCGAGGATGCCCGAATGACCGACATGCCCGCTCCTGCGCGACGTTTCCCCCTGGCCTGGCTGCTGCTCGTCGTGGCGATCGTTGCCGTGGGCGTAGCGCTGTTTCTCGGGTGGCGCGCATGGCAGAGCTACCAGGACACCCAGATCCAGACCGCCCAGGCGCAGCAGCAACGCTGGGACGGGACCCAGCAACTGCTCGACACCCTGCGCCGCGACCAGCGCCTGGCCAACGAACGCCTGCAGGATGCCGCCGCCACCAACCGCGTGCTGCGCGATGAAATGCTTGGGCTGAGCCAGCGCAGCGCATTGCTCGAAGACACTGTGCAGAAGCTGGCCGATCCCAACCGTCACGGCGCCCAGGCGCTGCGGCTGGACGAGGTGGAATTACTGCTGCGGCTTGGCCAGCAGCGGCTGAGCATCGCCGGCGATGCCGATGGCGCACGACGCGCCTACGCCCTGGCCAATGGCGCGCTCAACGGCATCGACGACCCGGGCTATCTCAATCTGCGTCAGGCGCTGGTGCAGGAGCGCGACGCCCTCGATCGCCTGGGTCCCGGCCCGCAGGCGCAGGTTGGTGAGGGGCTGGATCGCCTGGCAACGGACCTGCAGCGCCTGCCCGAGCAGAGTGCGCAGGACAGCGAGGCCGCACTGCCCTGGTGGCAGAAGGCCCTCTCGCCCCTGGTGGAAATCCGCCCGAGCCGTGGCGATGCCTTGATCACCGGCGGCGAGCGCACGGCCGCGCGCGATGCGCTGCAGATTGAAGTCAGCCTGGCGCGTGCAGCCGCCGAGCGCGGTGATGCGCAAGGGTTCGCGCAGGCCTTACGGCGCGTGGACACCTGGACCACGCGGCTGTGGCCAGACTCGCCGCAACGCCGCCAGGCACGCACGCGCCTGCGCGAACTGCAACAAGCGCCACTGCGTCCGCGCCTGCCGGAACTGGGCACCACCCTGCTGCAATTGCAGGCCATGCGTGAAGGGAGATCCACACAATGAAAGTGCTGCGTACCGTCTTGATCCTGCTGGTTGCCGTGGCGCTGGGTGTGCTGGGCGCGCAATGGCTGTCGCACCAGAACAGCTACGACCTGGGCAATGTGGTGGTCAGCGTGGGCGGCAACGATTACCGCGCCGCCATGCCGCAGGCGGTGCTGATTCTGGTCATCGCGCTGCTGGTGCTGTGGCTGTTGTGGACGCTGATCAGCCTGCCGTTCCGGGTCTGGGGCAAATACCGCCGCAAGAAGGGCCGTGCGCGCCTGATCGAAGGCCTGCGCGCTGCCGATCACGGCCAGTGGCAGCGTGCCGAGCGCCTGCTGGTCAATGCCAGCGAGGACGAAGAAGTCAGCGGCATCGCCCTGGCCAGCGCCGTGCGCGTGGCCGATGCGCGCGGTGACGTGGCCTCGGCCACAGCGCTGGCGCAGCAGTTGGCCGAGCGCGACCCCACCGCACACGCACTGCTGCAAGGCGAGCGGCATCTGGCGCAGCAGCGCCCGGTGGATGCGATCAATGCGCTCGACAGCGCCGCCGCCCAGCCGCTGCCGGCCCGCGGCCTGCTGTTACGTACGCATGCACTGGCGCAGATCGGACGCGCCGACGAGGCCTATGGCCAACTCGGCGCCCTGCGTCAGCAGGCGGTGTTGGCGCCGGAGGCCTACAGCGCACTGGAGGCCACATTGGCCGAGCAGACCTTGCTGCAGGCCGGCGATGCCAACGCACTGGCCGAACGCTGGGAAGCCTTGCCGAAAGCACTGCGCACCTACCCGGCGGTCGTTGGCGCCTATGCCCAACGTGCGGCCGTGCTGCACTGGGACGATGCCGCGGTGCACAGCCTGGAACAGGCGCTGGATACGCAGTGGGACGAATCGCTGGTGCGCCTGTACGGCGTGTTGCCGCTGGAAAAATACGATTCGCGGCGTGCCAGTGCGCAGCGCTGGCTGACCCAGCATCCGGACAGCCCCGGGCTGCTGCTCACCCTGGCCCGCCTGTCGCGCCATCAGCAACAGTGGTCGCAGGCCGAAGAATTCCTGCACCGCGCACTGGCCAATGGCGCCGGTGCCGATGCCTGGGAAGAACTGGGCCACGGGTTTGCAGCGGCCGGTGATCTGCTCTCCGCGCAGCACTGCTACGCCAACGCACTGCGCGCCGCGCGCGGCGAACCGGTGCTGGAGATCATGCCGCAGCAATCCATCCGCGGCCCGATCGTGGTGGCCCATGAAACACCCCCATCCGGCCCGATCACGCCGGACGATCGCCTCGTGTAATCGCTGCAATTGTTCGGCCTTGCAGCGGCGCACGCCACGGCTGCGCCACATTGCATCAACGCTGGCGCTTTGCCTGCGGCAGTGGCGGCAGATCGCTCAGGAATGCATCGCAGGCACCCAGATACCGTGCCTGCACGTGGTCGACCTGCGTCGGCGACAACACGCGCGACCCCAGGCGGCAGATCAACAGCATCACCGCCATCACGCCGGCACCGATCAGCCACCGGAACTGGCTATCGATCGAGAGCCCGCACACCAGCAATGCCAACACCGATGCCATCGCCACCGCGACATAACGCATGCGGCGGCGCTCGTGTTGCGCGCACAGGGTGAGCACGTGCGCGCTGCGCTTGCGTAGCGCGATGGCCAGGATCACGTACGGCAGCACGCCCAGCAGCAGCGCCGCGTAGATCACCGGATGGTGCCAATGAAAGATGTAGCGACGTGGCGGCATGTCGGCCGGCGCGTTGCACTTGACGCACCGTGGCGGCAGAGTGGCGCCCGCCGTACACACCAGCACGTCGCCCTCGCGCCACACATCGCCGTTCGCCGACGGCAGGTACAGGCTGGGTGGCTCGCGGAACTCGTCAGTCGACATCCATGCGTCCTTGCAGGTTTGGGATTGGAGATTGGAGATTGGAGATTGGAGATTGGAGATTGGGAATTGGGGATTCGTAAAATCAGGAGTCCGCGTCTGCTTTTGCCAATCCCCAATCCCGAATGCCCAATCCCACGCTGCGCAGCAGCGTCAGCGTTCCACGATCGCCACCACGCCCATGCCGCCGGCGGTGCAGATCGAAATCAGGGCACGTCCGCCGCCGCGTTCTTCCAGCTGCTTGGCTGCGGTGGCCACCACGCGTGCGCCGGTCGCGGCGAACGGGTGACCGGTAGCTAGCGAGGAGCCCAGCGGGTTGATCTTGTCCGGGTCGATGCGGCCCAGCGGCGCGTCCAGTCCCAGGCGATTGCGGCAGTAATCCTCGCTCTCCCAGGCGCGCAGCGTGCACAGCACCTGCGCGGCGAAGGCTTCGTGGATTTCGTAGATGTCGAAGTCCTGCAAGGTCAGCCCGTGCCGGGCCAGCATCTGCGGCACCGCAACCGTGGGCGCCATCAACAGGCCCTCGCCATGCACGAAATCCACCGCCGAGACCTGTGCATCGCGCAGGTAGGCCATCGGCGTGTGGCCGTGGGCCAGCGCCCAGGCTTCGCTGGACAACAGTACCGCGGCGGCGCCATCGGTGAGCGGGGTGGAATTGGCGGCGGTGAGCGTGCCGCGGCCGGAGGTCTTGTCGAACGCCGGGCGCAACGTGGCCAGCTTTTCCAGCGAGGTGTCCGCGCGCAGGATGTTGTCGCGCGACACGCCACGGAACGGGGCAATCAGCGAATCGAAAAACCCGCGCTCATACGCGGCCGCCAACTTGTGGTGCGAGGCCACCGCCCATTCGTCCTGCGAATCACGCGAGATGTTCCATTCCTTGGCCATGTCTTCGCAGTGCTCGCCCATGCTCTTGCCGGTGCGCGGCTCGGCCACGCCGGGGAACTCGGGCTTGAGCTCGCCCAGCTTGAAACCACGCAGCAGCGCCTTGAGCTTGTCGCCGGTGGCCTTGGCGCGGTTGGCGGCCAGCAGGCGCGCCCGCAGTTTCTTGCCGTAGACGATCGGCACCTCGGAGGTGGTGTCCGAGCCACCGCCGATGCCCGAATCGATCTGCCCCAGCGCGATCTTGTTGGCGATGGTAATCACCGAATCCAGACTGGTGCCACAGGCGCGCTGCAGGGTGATGCCCGGCGTGAGCGGCGACAGGCCCGACGACAGCGCGGCTTCGCGGGCCAGGTTCCAGTCGGAGGAATGCTTGATCACCGCCCCCATCGCCACCTCGCCCAGTTGCTGGCCATGCAGCCCGAAGCGTTCGACCAGCGCGCCCAGCGTGCGCACCGACATGCCCAGGTTGCCCACGTCCGCGTATGCGGTGTTCTGGCGACAGAACGGGATACGAACGCCGCCCAGGATGGCGACGGGACGGGCTGCGGGCATCGGCTGACCTTGCATGAGGGACTCGGGGACATGGCCTGCACAGGGCCGGCAGGCATAATGGCCGCAGTGTAGCTTCGACCCTGTGATGGGCCAACCGCGAATCATGAGTACGACCGAACACGGCATGACCGCCATGGGTGTCCTGGCGCTGGAACTGACGGGCGGGACCGCCCCCACGCGTGGGGCGCTGGCGCCTGCGCAGGCCGGCATGCTGGCCGAGCGCATCGGCCGCGACCTGGCCCAGTGGATCCCCGAAGTGCGCGCGCTGGAGCTCAGCGTGGCGATGGCGCATTTCGATCCCGCCGAAGTGCTGCGGCCGGGCTGGCCGCTGCACCGCCGCCTGGAAGAACTGCATGCACGTGCCCCGGGCCGCGATGAAGGCCCACGCGTGCTGGCATTCGGTGCCGATGCGCAGGGCGAGATCCCGCTGCCGTTTCAGGCCGATGCGCAGCTCACCGGCGGCGGCCTGCGGGTGCTGCCGTTCCTGTTCTCCGGTGATCCGCAGACGCTGGCGACCGTGGCCGATGCCATGGAAGAAGTGCTGCTCGCGCAGGGCATGGCCCAGGCCGATACCGCACTGCTGGCACAGGAAAGCTTCGGTGCGCGCATCGAGCACGCGCGTTATCTCACCGGGCACGACCTGGCGGCGATGATGTCGATGCAGTACGACAACCAGGGCCTGGCGCCGCTGTGGCCGCTGATCGAAGCCGCGCTGCTCGCCCCGCAGACCGAAGAGTGGCTGGATCAGTCGCCCGAGCCGGTGCTGCGCTATGTCGGCGGCGAAGTGCGCATTGCCCTGTTCGACCCGGCTGGCTGGTGCGACCACTACGCACACGAACGCGAAAATTGCGAACGCCTGCGCGGCGTTTACGAGCAGTACCTTGCCCGTCAGCGGCAGATGGCTGCCGTGCTGGAAGCCCATGGCTTGCCGGTGCTGTACGTGCATGTGGAGCCCGGCCAGGATCCGCGGCAGGCGCTGGCCGCATGACCTCGGCGCCGGCCTCCACCGCACCCGCCCTGCGCGGAATGCTGGAGACCGGCGTGTACGTGGCCGATCTCGACCGCGCCTGTGCGTTCTACGCGCAGGTGCTGGGCTTGCAGCCGATGCACCGCGATGCACGCATGGCCGCCTATGCGGTTGCGTCTGCGCAGGTGTTGCTGCTGTTTCTGCAAGGCAGCACGACCACCACCGTCCGCCTGCAAGGCGGCACCATTCCGCCGCACGACGGGCACGGGCACACCTACTACGCCTTGGCGATCGCCACCGAGTCGCTGGCGGCCTGGGAAGCGCATTTGCACGCGTGCGATGTCGCCATCGAAGGCCGCACGCAGTGGCCGAGCGGTGGCCAGAGCGTGTATTTCCGTGATCCCGACGACCATCTGGTCGAATTGGCGACGCCGGGGCTTTGGCCTAATTATTAAAGCGTTTTTAATTGGTGCGGTGCGCCTATCGCGGCGTGCTGTGTGCTGTGGGCTGCGCATGGGATCAAGAACGCGCGTCATCAGACCGATTCAACTGGCTTGATGAGCAGGCGGCAGTAACGTCGCGCGCCAGCCGCTTGAATGCATCTCGGTCTTCGGCGCGCGAGTCAACATTGCACGCGTAGGAGCGCGCTTGCGCGCGACGGGGCGTTACCGGGAGGCTGCGCCTTCGGTGAAGCTTCATCGCGCGCGAGCGCGCTCCTACGGTGCTACGTGTTCTGCAGGCATCGCGTTGCACCCACGGTGTGCGATAGCAAGCGGTCGCCCTATTGATGCGCAGGTTGCTGAGTGATCGCCGCCGTGGGCTCGTGAGCCGCCAAGACACTGGTGGGAGCGCGCTTGCGCGCGACGGGGCGTTATCGGTGAGGGCGCGTTCCTGGTAAAGCTTCATCGCGCGTGAGCGCGCTCCTACGGTGCTACGTGTTCTGTAAGCATCGCGTTGCACCACGGTGTGCGATAGCAAGCGGTCGCCCTGGTATGCGCAGGTTGCTGAGTGCATCGCCGCCGTCGGCTCGTGAGCCGCCAAGACACTGGTAGGAGCGTGCTTGCGCGCGATGAGGCGTTATTGGTGAAGCTGCTTCCCTGGTAAAAGCTTCATCGCGCGCAAGCGCGCTCCTACGGTGCTGCGTGTTCTGTAGGCATCGCTGTGTGGTCACGCCGTGGTACCCACCGCGGCGTGACCATTGACCATTACTTGGTCGGTGCGGGCGCGTTGTCGGTGGTGATCACGCCGCAGGCCAGGCGGCCGCCGGCGTTGCCGGTGGGCTGGGTCTTGTAGTCGTCCGGGTCGGCGTGGACGATCACGGCGTGGCCGGCGATGTCGGACTGGTCGGCCTTGCCCAGGTTGACGTTGCTCGCCACCGGGCCGTCGATGCTGGCATTACCCTGCGCATCGGCCTTGATGTTGGGCATGTCGCCACCGTGATGCGGGTCGGCGCCGACCATGCCGTGGTCGGTCTGGGCCGGGTTGAAGTGACCGCCGGCGCTGCTGCCGTCCGGCGCACTGCAGTCGCCCTTCTCGTGGATGTGGAAGCCGTGCTCGCTGTTGGGCTTGAGCCCGCTCAGCTGACCGGTGACCCGCAGCGCACCGTCCACGGTCTTGAAGGTGACTGTGCCCTTGACCTCATTGCCCTTGGTCGGCTTGAGCTCGGCGGTAGCGGTGGTGGTGGCTGCCGCTTCGGTGACCATCGAGGCGGCATGCTCACCGCCGTGGGCGGCTTCGGCCGGGGTGCCAGCCTGCGGGGCGGGCGCCGGTTCGGCCGGGGCGGGCTCGTCGCGTTTGCAGGCCGTCAAGACCAGCGCGGTCGCCAGGAACAGGGTGGTGGGAAGAATACGCATGAATCACTCCTCAAAAGACGCCGCGGGGGCGGCATGGGTGCCCACGGCTCAGGGCTGCGAAGGCGGTGTCTGCCACTTGGTGGCACGGATGACGCCACAGGCCAGCCGCGCACCTGCGTTGCCGCTGGGCTGGCTGCGGTAGTCGTCGGCATCGGCATGCACGATCAGCGCCTTGCCGAGTACGTCGCTGGGCGCGGCGTCGCCCAGGGTGATATCGCTCAGGATCATGTCCAGATGCGCCACGCCTTCCGCGTCGGCGCGCAGATTGTCCATGTCGCCCAGATGGTGGGTACCGTTGCCGGCACGGCCGTGCGCTGCGCCGGTGGGATTGAAATGCCCACCGGCGCTGCTGGCATCGGCCGCGCTGCAATCGCCACGCTCATGCACATGGAAGCCGGCGACCGCACCGGGCCGCAGACCACCGACGGTGCCGGTGAGGCGAATGCCGCGCAGCGCGGGCACCAACACCACCCGGCCACTCACCAGGCTGCCCGAGGCCGATGCCAGCGGCGCTTCGGCCTGCTGCACCGCGCGCACGGGGACTACCCGCGCAGGCACCGGCGGCGGCGTCGGGGGCGCAGGTGGCGTGCTGCTGCAGGCAGCCAGTGCCAAAGCGGTAAGGGCAACGACGGTGGACGACCGGTAACGCATCGAGCTGTTCTCCTGATCAGGCTGAAACCTATGCGGGCGCATGTTCACGTGTCATGAAATGCGCCGTGCGGCAGGCCGGCAGTGTACGGGTGACGGACGCGGATGGAGTCACCGATGACGGGGGCGCCGGTGTTGACTGACGAACGCGCGACGGGCAGCTCGTGATGTAGCGTGCGCGCGGCATCGGTTCTGCAGGCAGCAGGGATTGGTGCAACCCGAAGCGCCGTGACCACGCAATCGACACACACGGCGGCAGTGCCACATCGCGTGCCTGCGCCAGCGCATCGAAGCGCTGTAAGGCCTTGGCATGGAAGGCCGCCTCGCCGGCGTCGGCGGCCAATGGGCCAGCGGGATAGCCCCAAGCGCATCGCGCACCGCGCCCATCAGGTGCTGACATGCGCGCGTCATGCGAGAAACCGGTGCAGCACCGCGCTACGGGCAAGCGGCGTGCGCGGGTTGTACGCAGGCTGCGATTTCCAGCGTTTTGAGCAGTGCAGCTGCAGCGTGATCGACTGACAACCCACTCATCTGCAGATGCGCAATTCCAGGGCGCACCGACTGCCTTTCGCCGCCATGTCCAGCGCCCGTACGATCAGTGGGTTGGGCTTCTCAAGGCGCAATCAATGCGAGCGTCTGACTCGCGTTAGCCAGATACGACTATAGGCGCAGCGCGTCTAGCGACTGCTGGGGCGCGCCGCAAACAGCTGCAACGCGCGCAAGTGACATGATGCTTACGTGGTTGCCGCTGCCGATGTCGCGCGCGCGTACGATCAGCGGGCGGGACTTCCCACCGCGGATTCAACGCGAATGCCGCACGCGCACTAGCCCGATACGACTGCATGCCTCGCGCGTCTAGCGCCTGCTGGCGCACGCCGCAAGTCGCTGCAGCACGCGGGGCTTCCCCTCTGCGCAGATTGATGCAGCACCTGGCCTGCTTGGCCGTGGCGTTGTTGTGTGCGCGCCGTTGATGAGCCGGACACTCAATGGCGCACAGCAGGTTCGCGTGAGCGATGAGAACCTCCTGCTCCAACCGCGCAATCCGCACGCCCTGCTGGCGGATGGACGTGCGGAGACACATACGCCAGGACACGAGGACTTGCGGGCATCACAGCAACAGCACCACGCCGCACACCCACGAAGCGCGCGACGCACCTCAGCGCCGCTTGCGCCCCGGCCCCAGCTTGCGGGTCACGGTGTTGCGGCCCAGGCCCAGGCGGGCGGCGGCTTCGGCGCGGCGGCCCTGGGTGAGTTGCAGTGCGGCTTCGAGCAGGGTTTTGTCCAGGCGTTCGCGCGCTTCGGCGTGCAGGCCCTGCGCGCCTTCGCTCAGGCGCTGCGCCGCCCAGCTGGAAAGCATCTCGTCCCATTGCCCATCACTGCGTCCGGCGCGCACGCGGCGCCCACCGCGCGCGAGTGCGGCATCGACATCCACCACATCGATGGTGTCTGCGGTGGCCAGGGCGGCCAGGCGCCAGCACACGTTTTCCAGTTCGCGCACGTTGCCGGGCCAGTCGTACTGACGTAGCGCTTCCAACGCGGCAGACGACAAGCGCTTGGGCAGCATGTCGAGCTTGCGCCCGGCCATGGCCAGGAAATTTTCCGCCAGCTGCGCGATGTCGCCGCGGCGTTCGCGCAGCGGCGGCAGCTGCAGCCGCACCACATCCAGGCGATGCAGCAGATCGGCGCGGAAGCGGCCCTGTTCGACCAGGGCTTCCAGGTCCTGGTGGGTGGCGGCGATCACGCGCACATCCACGCGGATCAGCTCGCGCCCGCCGACACGGAAGAATTCGTTCTCGGCCAGCACGCGCAGCAATCGGGTCTGCAGCGGCAGCGGCATGTCGCCGATTTCATCCAGAAACAGCGTGCCGCCGTCGGCCTGTTCGAAGCGGCCGATATGCCGCTTGGTGGCGCCGGTGAAGGCGCCGGTTTCGTGGCCGAACAACTCGCTTTCCAGCAGCTCGGCCGGAATGGCGGCAGTGTTGAGCGCAACGAACGGTTTGCGTGAACGCGGCGATTCGTTGTGCAGCGCGCGCGCCACCAGCTCCTTGCCGGTGCCGGTCTCGCCATTGATCAGCACCGACAACGGCGCCTGCGCCAGCCGGCCGATCGCACGGAACAAGGCCTGCATTGCCGGGGTGTCGCCGATCAGCGCGGCCGAGCCTTCGGCCACAGGCGTGCCGAGCGTGTCTTCAACCGCCGCATCGGCGTCGGGCAGTGCACGCGCGGCCAGCGCCACCGCATCGTCCAGGTCGAACGGCTTGGACAGGAATTCGTGCGCGCCGCCACGAAAGGCACCGGCGGTGCTGGCGACATCGGTGTAGGCCGACATCACGATGACCGGCAGCTGCGGGTGCTTGGACTTGAGCTTGTCGAGCAGGGTCAGGCCGTCTTCGCCGGGCATGCGCACGTCGGTGAACAGCAGGTCCGGCGTGGGCCGCATTGCCAGCGCCTGCAGCGCGGCTGCGGCGCTGTCGAAACCGTCCACCGCGTAGCCGGCATCGCGCAAGGCGGTGGACAACACGAAGCGGACCGAACGGTCGTCGTCGACCACCCAGATGCGGTGGGATACGGCGGCGGCCTCAGCCATGCAGATGCTCCTTGTCGTGATCGCCGGCCAGCTCGGGCAGCAGCAGGGTGAAAACGGTATGGCCCGGCCGCGAGCGGTAGGTCAGCGTGCCGTGGTGTTCGCGCGAGACCTGCTGCGCCAGCGCCAGGCCCAGCCCGCTGCCTTCTGCACGCCCGCTGACCAGCGGCAGGAACAGGTGCTCGGCCAGTTCTTCGGGCACGCCGCCGCCGTCGTCGATGATTTCCAGCCGCAGCGACATGGCGTGCACGCGGTCGCGGATGCGCTGGCCATGCTCGACGCGGGTGCGCAGGGTCACCCGGGTGGCGCCAGCCTGGAAGGCGTTGCGCACCAGGTTCCACACTGCCTGGGTGAGCCGGTCCACGTCGCCGAGGATGTCGGGGATGCTGGGGTCGTAATCACGCTGCACCTGCACCGACCAGCCGCCTTCGGCCTCGGCCAGCCGCAGCACGCGTTCGAGCACCACATGGATGTTGAGACGCTCGTGCGGGCGTAAGGGTGAGGGTGAAAGCAGGCGTTCGAGCAGGGTGTTGAGGCGTTCGATTTCGGTGCCGATCAACTCGATCAGCTCGCGTTCGTCCTCGTCGCGCCCGGCAGCGCGGCGCGCCAGCAACTGGGCGGCGCCCTTGAGCCCGGCCAGCGGGTTGCGCAGCTCGTGGGCCAGGCCCTTCAGCGCCGCGCTCAATGCGTTGGGCAACGCGTGGGTGGGGTCCAGTGCGGGGAATTCGTCGACCGGATGGGTTTCCAGCAGCCAGCCGCCGTCGTCCAGCCGCGACAGCCAGCCTTCGGCAAAGCGCGGCGCGTCATTGGGCAGGCCCAGGGCCAGCCGGTGCAGCCGCAGGATGTCGCGCTCGTCGTTGAGCAGAAAGCGCGCCAGCGCGTCGCCCTGCACTTCCAACGCCGCCAGCGGCTGGTCCACCAACCGGCGCGCACTCACGCCGAGCCAGCGCGCGAACGCGGGATTGACCCCCAGCACGCGCCCGTCGCGGTCGGCCCAGGCCACCGGCGTACCAAGGCTGTCGAGGGAAGGCGTGGATGACGACATCAGCATTGCACCAATTTAGTGCAAGCACCGCCCGACCGGCGCAGCCCAGCTGCCGACGGGGCAATACCCGGAGATGAGGGAACTGGGGCGAGGACGTGCAGCGGGCCAGCGCGCAACCACTCGGGACTGAGGGGCGTGGGGCGGGTCATGCAGGCACCTCGGCAACGTGGCCCGGCGCTTGGTGCCGGGCCGGGGGCAGCAGACCCGGCGCGGGCACTTCCGGCCGGGTCGTCGTGCAGCCCGCGGCATGCTGGCCGCGGGCAGTCATGCTCAGGACTCGTAGGCAGCTTCGCCGTGCGAGGTGATGTCCAACCCCTCACGCTCGGCTTCTTCGGTGACGCGCAGGCCGAACACCAGCTTGGCGACCACAAAGCCCACCACCGACACCACGCCGATCCAGCCCACCGTGATGCCCACGCCCAGCGCCTGGATACCGACCTGATGCAGCATGTCGTAGTCGCCGCCCTTCTGGCCGCCCAGCGAGGCCGCCGAGAACACGCCGGTGAGGATCGCGCCGATGATGCCGCCCAGGCCATGCACGCCGAACACGTCCAGGCTGTCGTCGGCACCAAGCAGGCGCTTGAGGCCAGTGACGCCCCACACGCACAGCACGCCGGCCGCCAGGCCAATGATGATCGCGCCGAACGGGCCCACCGTGCCGCAGGCCGGCGTGATGCCGACCAGGCCGGCGACCATGCCCGAGGCCACGCCCAAAGCGGAGGACTTGCCCTTGATGATCTTCTCGGTGAGCGACCAGCCCAGGACCGCGGCTGCGGTTGCCAGCAAGGTGTTGAGGAAGGCCAGCGCTGCACCGGCATTGGCTTCCAGGTTGGAACCGGCGTTGAAGCCGAACCAGCCCACCCACAGCAGCGAAGCACCGACGAAGGTCAGGGTCACGTTGTGCGGCTTGATCGCCTCACGCCCGAGCCCGGCCCGCTTGCCCACGAAGTAGGCGCCCACCAGACCGGCGATACCGGCGTTGATGTGCACCACCGTACCACCGGCGAAATCCAGCGCGCCCAAGCCGAACAGATAGCCGCCGGTGGCCCAGACCATGTGCGCCAGCGGCAGATAGCCGAAGGTGAACCAGATCACCGAGAACAACAGCACCGCCGCGAACTTGGCGCGTTCGGCAAACGCACCGACGATGAGCGCACCGGTGATGCCGGCGAAGGTGGCCTGGA
Source organism: Xanthomonas sp. LMC-A-07 (assembly GCF_030208825.1). Lineage (NCBI taxonomy): Bacteria > Pseudomonadati > Pseudomonadota > Gammaproteobacteria > Lysobacterales > Lysobacteraceae > Xanthomonas > Xanthomonas sp. LMC-A-07. Next base: position 4,635 of record NZ_JARVTF010000022.1, on the reverse strand, counting down.
ACGCCACGAACACGTATTCCGGCAGGCTGACCCCCTTGGTGAAGGTGGCCGACAAGGTCTCGATGGTCACGCCCTTGAGCAGGGCCTTGTCCAGATTGCCGATCCACGCGCCTTCGCCGGAGAACGCCAGGCTGTAGCCGTAGAACACCCACAGCACCACCAGCAGCGAGAACACCACCGCCACCTGGATCAGCACCGACAACACGTTCTTGGCGCGCACCATGCCGCCGTAGAACAGCGCCAGGCCCGGCACCACCATCAGCAGCACCAGCAACGTGGAGGTCAGCATCCAGGCGACATCGCCCTTCTCCACCACCGGCGCTGCCTCGGCCGCCGCAACCGGCGCGGCGGCCGGCTGTGCGGTGGGGAGCGGTTCGGTAGTGACCGGCTCGGTCGGCAATGGGGTGACCTGCGCGCCGGACTGAGCCTGCGCGTTGCCCAAGCCGCCAACCACCAGCGCACTGAACAGCATCAACATGCAGACGCTGTAGAACCGGGCTTTCCACCCGGCAACAAGACCTGTCTTCATAGGGACTCCGGGGTGGGTGGGGTCAGAGCGCATCGGCGCCGATCTCGCCGGTGCGGATACGCACGACTTGCTCGATCGCGGTCACGAAGATCTTGCCGTCGCCGATCTTGCCGGTGCCGGCGGCGTTCTGGATGGCCTCGACCACCGCATCCAGCCGGTCGTCAGTCACCACCGTCTCGATCTTGATCTTGGGCAGGAAATCCACGACGTACTCGGCGCCGCGGTACAACTCGGTATGGCCCTTCTGCCGGCCGAAGCCCTTGACCTCGGTAACGGTGATACCCGACACGCCAGCTGCGGACAGGGCCTCGCGGACCTCGTCGAGCTTGAACGGCCGGATGATGGCGGTGATCAATTTCATGCGCATACCCCGAATGGTGGAAAGAACCGGCCGGCATTGCGCCGACCGGCGGTGTCATTCACCTGGATGCCAACCCCGGCATCCCCGATTCCTGATGAATCGTCACACGGTGGCGCAGACCCCAGCGGATGCGATGCATCCGCCTCGTGGGAGAGGTCAGGCCCGCGCACCGCGTGCTGTGTACTCTCTCGTCCCCTAGCGGCCCACGGCACCTGCCATGGACCCTCGAACATGTGCGGCGATGGCGGAGGTGGGAGGGGGGGCCTCCGCCATCACCGCGGTGGAACTCAGTTGCCGTAGTACAGCTGGTACTCCAGCGGATGCGTTGCGGCGCGGAACTTGGTGACTTCCTGCATCTTCAGCGCGATGTAGCCGTCGATGAAGTCGTCGCTCATCACGCCACCGGCCTTGAGGAACTCACGGTCCTGGTCCAGCGCTTCCAGGGCCTGGTCCAGGCTGGAGCAGACCTGCGGGATCAGCTTCTCCTCTTCCGGCGGCAGGTCGTACAGGTCCTTGTCGCTCGGTGCGCCCGGGTCGATCTGGTTCTTGATGCCGTCCAGGCCGGCCATCATCAGCGCGGTGAAGGTCAGGTAGCCGGACTGCAACGGATCGGGGAAGCGCATTTCGATGCGGCGCGCCTTCGGGTTGGTCACCCACGGAATGCGGCACGAGGCCGAACGGTTACGCGCCGAATAGGCCAGCATCACCGGGGCTTCGTAGCCGGGGACCAGACGCTTGTAGCTGTTGGTGCCGGAGTTGGCAAAGGCGTTGATGGCGCGGGCGTGCTTGAAGATGCCGCCGATGTACCACAGCGCCATCTGCGACAGGCCGCCGTAGCCGTCGCCGGAGAACAGGTTCACGCCACCCTTGGTCAGCGACTGGTGCACGTGCATGCCCGAGCCGTTGTCGCCGACGATCGGCTTCGGCATGAAGGTGGCGGTCTTGCCGTTGCGGTAGGCCACGTTCTTGATGATGTATTTCATCGTCAGCAGTTCGTCGGCTTTTTGCACCAGCGAGCTGAACTTGGTGCCGATCTCGCACTGGCCAGCGGTCGCCACCTCGTGGTGGTGCACCTCGGTCTCGATGCCGACCTGCTCCAGCGTCTTGATCATTTCCGCACGCAGGTCATGCAGGGTGTCGGTCGGCGGCACCGGGAAGTAGCCACCCTTCACGCCGGGACGGTAGCCGCTGTTGCCGCCGTCGTACTTGGCGCCGGTGTTCCAGGCCGCCTCTTCCGAACCCACCTGGAAGAAGGTGTGGCCCATGTCATTGGCAAAGCGCACCGAATCGAAGATGAAGAATTCCGGCTCCGGGCCGAAGAACGCCTGGTCGGCGGTGCCGGAGGACTTCAGATAGGCCTCGGCACGCTTGGCAATGCCGCGCGGATCGCGCTCGTAGCTCTGCATGGTGGCCGGGTCGAGGATGTCGCAGGTCAGCACGATGGTCGGATCGGCGAAGAACGGATCCAGGTAAGCGGTGCCCGCGTCCGGGAGCAGGACCATGTCCGACTCGTTGATGCCCTTCCAACCCGCGATGGAGCTGCCGTCGAACATCTTGCCTTCTTCGAACAACGCCGGCTCGATGATGCTGGCCGGAAAGGTGATGTGCTGCTGCACGCCACGCATATCGACGAAGCGCAGGTCGACAAACTCGACCTTGTTGTCCTTGATCAGCTTTTCAACATTTTCCACGGACATCGGAAGAAACCTCGGCAGGAGTTAAGTGGCTCGTGGGCGGTATTACAGCAGGGACCATGCCAAGCTGCGCCGCTTCACAAGTTGTTGATTTTGCTGACCTCAGTCGAGATCGCTCAACCAAGCTCAACACCATCTTGGTGCTAATCGAATCCATCGTGCACCGAAATGGTGCATGCCGCAATGCACTATCCTTTCGCCTCCCCCGCACTCCTCTCCCGCCCGATGTCCGACCTCATCTCCGCCCTGTTGCTGGGCATTCTCGAAGGCCTCACCGAATTTCTGCCGATCTCCAGCACCGGCCACCTGCTGATCGCCGAACAATGGCTCGGACGCCGCTCGGATTTCTTCAATATCGTCATCCAGGCCGGCGCGATCCTGGCGATCTGCCTGGCGCTGCGGCAAAAGCTGTGGACCCTGGCCACCGGCCTGGGCGAGCGCGCCAATCGCGACTACGTGCTCAAGATCGGCGTGGCCTTCCTGGTCACGGCGGTGGTCGGCCTGATCGTGCGCAAAGCCGGCTGGCAATTGCCGGAAACCATCCAGCCGGTGGCCTGGGCGCTGCTGATCGGCGGCGTGTGGATGCTGGTGGCCGAGCACTTTGCCGGCAAGCTGCCAGAGCGCGACGTGGTCACCTGGAAGGTGGCGATCGCGGTTGGCCTTGCCCAGGTGGTGGCCGGTGTGTTTCCGGGCACTTCGCGCTCGGCCTCGGCGATCTTCCTGGCCATGCTGCTGGGCCTGAGCAAGCGCTCGGCGGCGGCGGATTTCGTGTTCATGGTCGGCATTCCCACCATGTTCGCGGCCAGCGGTTACGCGCTGCTGGAGATGTACAAGGAAGGCGGCTTTGGCAGCGAGAACTGGACCGATGTGTCGGTGGCGTTTATCGCGGCCACCCTCACCGGTTTCGTGGTGGTGAAGTGGCTGCTGGGCTACATCAAGAAGCACCGCTTCACGGTATTTGCGGTGTACCGCATCCTGCTCGGCGCCGCGCTGCTGCTGTGGTTGCCGGCCGCCTGAGCCGGCCGATGCCGAGGCAGTGACGGCCGTCATTGCCCCGGCAGTCCGCTGGCGGTATCACTGAGCGGGTCCGCCGCCCGGGAGCCATCGATGCGTGCCGTGTTGCTAGCGCCAGCCCTGCTGGCCATCGGTGCAACCGCCTGCGGGCGCGACGTGCCACCTGCCGCGCCGGCAGGTGGGTCAGCGTCAGCGACTCCTGCCGCAACCGCGATGCCCGAACGCTCTTCCCAGGACGCACCGCTGCGCGCCGCCCTGCAGATCCATCACTGGCAGCTGCAACATGCCCGCGATGCGCATGGCACTGCCCTGCGCAGCCTGTTCGTCGCTGGCATGCCACCGCTGCAGCTGGACTTCACCGCGCAACGCCTGCAGGTCAGCCAGACCTGCAATGCGCTCGGCGCGGTGTACACCGTGGAAGCCGCGCACCTGCAGATCGGCCGGGTGGTCTCGAGCAAACGGCTGTGCGCGGAGTCGCGGCGGATGGCACAGGAACGCGCCGCAAGCGACTTGCTCTCGGGACGCTTTGCGGCGGCGCTGGACAGCGCAGCCCCCCTGCCGACCCTGCGCCTGACCCGCACCGACGGCACGCGCCTGGAGTTCGCCGGCCAGCCCACCGCCGACACCCGCTTCGGTGGGCCCGGGCAAACCATGTGGCTGGAGGTGGCCGGCGACACCGCGCCCTGCACCACGGAGCCCACCCGCCAGTGCCTGCAGGTGCGCGAGCACTTGCAGGCAACGCAGGCGGTGCTGCAGGACAGCGCCGATGGCTGGCAACCGCTCGATCAGCCAATCGAGGGCTTCACCCACGAACCCGGCATTCGCACCTTGCTGCGCGTGACGCGCTATCCGGCCAGCGGCGAACGCGATGCGCCGGTGTATGTGCTGGAGCAGCTGCTGGAAGCGCGCAGCTAAGCCGTGTGGCTAAGAACCTGTTCACGATCTTTCCTGATCAGTGCAGACTATGCGGATGCGCCAAAATACCTATCCGAGTGACATGAGCCGGGAGCAGTTCGAACACGTGCTGCCGATCCTGG
>NZ_JARVTF010000004.1:0-45178 GCF_030208825.1 Xanthomonas sp. LMC-A-07 | reverse complement strand
TCTTTCCGTGTAGCGAGCCGCCCATCATAGCCGGCTTTTCCGTTTCGTCAACACCTTGTGGTGTCTCCGATTCGCCCCGTTCGTTGCTGCAGTGCTTCGAGAAGCGCCGCCGTCCTGAGCGAGGTCGCGCAGTTTATCGAGCCTGCGCAGAAGTGCAAGCATTTTTTGACGCCCGCTTTATCTGACGGGCCGCATGGCCGTCGATAGCGTGTTGCCACGCGCTGTACGAACTGGTGACTGCAGCTGGGCAGGTAACTGGCAGCGCCCTTCTGTCGTGCAACATTGTTCTTGGGAGTGCGCACCATAGAGAGAGATGCACCCTCTAGAGAGATGCAAGACGCCGACGTGCTCGGTAAGAATGCACTGCCCTCCCGCAAGGATGACGATGTCCTCCGCACGCAGCCTGTTCCGCGATCTGTCCCTGCCTGCCATCGCGGCAGGGTTCGTCACTGTATTGGTGGGCTTCGCCAGCTCGGCGGTGATCGTGTTCGAAGCGGCCCGGCATCTGGGGGCCGATCAGGCCGAGATTGCCTCATGGATGTGGGCGCTGGGCATTGGGATGGGCGTGACCTGCATCGGCCTGTCGCTGCGGTACCGGGTGCCGGTGGTCACGGCGTGGTCCACGCCTGGTGCGGCGATGTTGATTGGCACTGCCGCCGGGGTGCCGCTGCGGGAGGCGATCGGTGCATTCGTGGTGGCCGCCGTGCTGGGTGCGGTCGCCGGGTTCACCGGATTGTTCGAAAGGGCGATCCGGCGGATTCCGCTCTCGCTGGCGTCGGGCATGCTGGCTGGGGTGCTGCTGCGCTTCGGGTTGGACCTGTTCGTGGCGATGCAGAGCCAGGCGGCCATGGCGTTGTCGATGCTGGCGACTTATCTGATCGGGCGGCGCTGGTTTGCGCGCTATGCGGTCATCGCGACCTTGCTGGTCGGGATTGCGATTGCCGCTGGTGGCGGGCTGATGCACTGGAACACGGTGCGGCTGGAACTGGCCCGGCCGGTGCTGATGGTGCCTGGCCTCTCGTGGGCGGCCCTGTTCGGGCTGGCGATTCCACTATTTGTGGTGACGATGGCTTCGCAGAACGTGCCCGGCGTGGCGGTGATGCGGGCCTCCGGCTATACGGTGCCGATCTCGCCGACGATTGGGTGGATCGGCGTGGTCAATACCGTCCTGGCGCCGTTCGGTGGTTATGCCTTGAACTTGGCGGCGATCACCGCGGCGATCTGCATGGGCCGCGAGGCGCACGAGGATCCGGCACGCCGTTATCCCGCTGCGGTGGCCGCAGGGGTGTTCTACATCGTGATCGGCTTGTTCGGGGCGACGGTGGCGGCGGTGTTTGCGGCCTTCCCGCGCGAACTGGTGATGGCGATCGCCGGCATTGCGTTGCTGGGCACGATCGGCAACAGCCTGGCGGCGGCGTTGCGCGAGGAGCCGGAGCGCGAGGCGGCGCTGATCACCTTCCTGGTGACCGCCTCCGGACTCACCTTGGGCGGGATCGGGGCCTCGTTCTGGGGCTTGCTGGCTGGTGCGATCACGTTGGTCGCCTTGCGGCCGCGCCGACCGCAGCACTGAGACAAGGCACAGGCGCAGCACCATGGACGATGCGCCTGTGCCTCAGGTCGCTGCCGCCACCGCATATGGCCGGCGGTGGTCCTGCAGCATCAAGCCGCCACGCTTGATGCCGAGAAGACTGCGCGCGTATTCGCCACCGCGTTGCCTCGGGGTGCGCCCGCGCACTGCGCGCGATGGCTTAGAGCGGCTGATAACACGTAGCGAGCAGCCGTCAGGTGGGTGCGGACGGCGCCGAGGAGCCGGAGTCATGCCAATCCCGAGCACCGGCCGCGCCCGCCTGGTGGCTGCGCAGTCGTTTTGATCGCTGCTCTTATTCCGGATCGCGCAGCTGCAACAACCAGTGCGCGGTCACCCCGCTGGGGCTGGGGAGAGGTTCAAGGTGGAACTGGCGATAGACCGGTGCGCCGTCGCTCACCTGCAACGGCAAGGTGACGTAGGCGGCCCGGCCGTTGCGCAGCGCATCCTGCAACAGTTCCACGTTGGCGCGTGGTGCATCGCTGGCGTACAGCGTCTGCAGGTCACGCCCGATGAGCTCGGCGACGTCGCTGCCACAGACATCGGCAAAGGCGGTGTTGACGAACAGCAGGCGGTGCGCGGCGTTGGCCGTGCCGCGCTCGATGATGGCTACGCCATCGCGCAGGCGTGAGAGCGAGGCTTCCAGCAGGGTGAAGTCCTGCTGGAAGCGCTTGCGCTCCATCAGTTCGATCAGCACGCGCAGGCTGCGGGCCGATTCCAGATGCAGCGGCGACCAGCGCCGCGCACGGCCGCGCACCGTTTGCTGCCACAGATCGAAACTCTTGCGTGGCGACAAGCGCGAGTTGGGAATGTCTTCCAGCTTGGCCAGCTGCGGATTGCCGGCCCATTTGATCTGCTGGATCTGCTCGCGGCGGGTCCATAGCAGGGCGCTGCGCGATTGCGGCATCAGCGGCACGAAGATGAAGCCGGCCGCCAATGGCGCCAGGTCGGCGAGCTCGGGGAAGACCTCGCCGATGGCGTCCACATGCAGCGCGCCGACCGCATCTTCGCGCAGGGCCTCGTGGTGTTCGGACTCGATGTGATCGCGGATGCGCCGCAGCGCCGCCACGTCCGGGGTGGTGCCGTGGCGGCTGATGTCGTTGCCGTGGAAGATCGCCACACCGTCGGCGTCCACCACATCCATCAGGTCCGGGGCCATGTCGTCGAGCAGCTCGACGGTCATGTGCTCGGCATCGTTGAAGTCGGTGATGAGTTTTTCGCGCACGGTGAGCAGCACCGATTCCAGGCGCGCACGGGCCACCGCCTGCAGCGCGCCGATCCGCCCGGCCAGGGTGCGCGCCACCGCATCGGTGACATCGCGCATGGCGTGGTTGGTGAAATGCGGGCTGTAGTGATGGCAGGAGATCAGCCCCCACAGCGCATCGTTGACCACGATGGAGGCCACCAAGGTGGCAGTGACGCCCATGTTGGCCAGGTACTCCAGGTGCACCGGCGAGACGCTGCGCAGGCTCACATCGCTCAAATCCACCGGCGTGCCCAACCGCGGGTGCACGGTGGACTGGATCGGCGACGGCTGGTAGCCGACATCGGCGATCTGACGGACGCGGTTGCGCAGGTACAGCGCGCGCGCCTGCGCCGGGATGTCGCTGGCGGGGTAATGCAGGCCGAGATAGGCCTCCAGCTCCGGCTTGCGCGCCTCGGCGATGATGTCGCCGTTCCACTCCTCATCGAAGCGGTAGATCATCACGCGGTCGAAGCCGATCAGGCTACGCAGGCCCTTGGCCACGCGCACCGCTGCCTCGGCGATGCCCGGATCGCGTTCGACACTGCGCAGCAGCGGCATCGCCTCGCGCAGGGTGACATCGAGCAGGCGCGCATCGCGCGGCTCCATTTCCACCAGCCACTGCTGCGGATACAGATGCCAGGCCGCCACCCAGGCGCTGGCTGGCGGCGTGGCGCGTTGCGGGAACCGCACCTCGGCATGCATCAGGTGCTGTGGCTGGTCATCGACGGCGAACGGCTGTGCTTCGGGCAGCGTCAGCACCTGGGTGTAGGGCATGCCAAGCAGTGCGGCCATTGGCACGCCGAGTAGATCGGCGGCGGTGGTGCTGGCCTGCACGATGCGGCCGTCGGCGGGGTCGATCACCAGCAACACGCCGTAGGGCTGGATCAGCCCGGGAATATGGATGGGTTCGCGCGCGCAGACGTCCAGGTCCAACGGGTTGGTTGCAGTGCTCAAGGACGTGCCTCCGCTGCCAGGCAGGTGTGGAAATGGGCAAACATGGCCTGCGCGCCGGCGATGGCGTCGGCACGCGCCGCTGCGCTCTGCAGGCGTTGCTCGAGCACCGCCTGAAAGCGCCGCCAGCCGGCCGGGTCTTCGTCGGCCAGCTCGAAATAGTGCAATGCATGCGCCAGGCCCGGCTGACGTTTGCGCAGCATGCGTGCAATCACCCGGCCACCCAGCTGAGAGCCTTCGATGACATACAGCATGCCCCAGCGCGCCGCCTCGCTGCTGGCCGGCGGCGGCGGCACGGCGGCATCGACGGGTTGGCCGAGCACGCGCAGATCCTCCCGCAAGGCCGGCACCCGGCGGCGGTACTGCCAGCCGCTGCCCACCAGCGTCACCAGCCAGTCGCTCAGCTGTTCTTCGAAACCGGCCAGCAGCCGGTGATGCCGGCGCAGCACCTGCGCGTAGGTATCGGCGTCGATGTGGCCCTGCCCCAGCGCCTGCATCAGCGGCACCGACTCAACCCGGGTATGCGCCTCCTGCGTGGCATGCCGCAGCGCGAGCGCAGCCGAAAGCGGGGCAACCGGGGTGTCAGAACGCATGCGTAGGAAGACAGTCAAAAGCCAAGCTGCTCAGCCTAGCAGGGCATGCGAGCTAGGCAAAAAGCGGGCGCGTCCGCTGCATGAACCGGTTGGCTTCAGCCCTGCGCCAGTGCCGGGCTGCGCCCTGCCCGCTTCCAGGCCATGAACCAGCCCGCGGCCAGCAGCAGGCCGGCCAGCAACCAGGGGGCGCCGGGCAGGTGCAGCGGCGCGCCGCTGCCGATAAACCAGGCAAAGACATTGGCGAACAACAGCGGGCCGGCGATGCCGCCCAGGCTGACCAGGCTGGTGAGCGCGCCCTGCACGCGGCCCTGGGCGTCGGCACCGACTTCGCGGGTAATCAAGGCTTGCGCAGCCGGGGCGGCCACCGCCCAGAAGGCACTGATCGGCACGCCCAGCAGAAAGGTGCGGCCGCTGTCGGCCAGGCCGTAGATCACAAAGCCGATCACGCCGCAGCCCAGCCCGAGCAACAGCGCGCGCCGCTCACCCAGCCAGCGCACGATGCGGCCGACCAGCACGGCGTTGACGATGATGCTGCACACCCCGACACCGGCCAGCACCCAGCTCACCTCGCGCGGGCCCCAGTGGTACTGGTAGCTGGCAAACAGCACGAAGATGCTGGGGTAGACGTAATGGGCCAGGTTGGCCAGGAACACCACCGAGGCCAGGCCGAACACCTGCGGGTAGCGGCGCAGCAGCTTCAACGCACCGAACGGGTTGGCATGCGACCAGTCCAACCGCGCGGTGCGGCGCTCCGGCGGCAGCGATTCGGGCAGCACGAACCAGCCGTACAGCACGTTCAACAGCGCCAGGCCAGCGGCGAACCAGAACGGCCAGCGCAGGCCGATGCTGCCCAGCCAGCCACCGATCAACGGGCCGGCGACAAAGCCAATGCCGAATGCGGCGCCGAGCATGCCGAACGCGCCGGCGCGCTTGTCGGCCGGGGTGACATCGGCGATGTAGGCATTGGCGGTGGAAAAGCTGGCCGAGCACACGCCTGAAATCACCCGCGCCAGCAGCAGCATCGGCAGGGTGTGGGCGAGTGCCATCAGGATGAAATCCAGGCCCAGCCCCAGGCACGACAGCAGGATCACCGGGCGGCGGCCGTAGCGGTCGGACAAGGTGCCCTGCAGCGGCGAGCACACGAACTGGATGGCGGCGAACAGGAACCCGAACCAGCCGATCCATCCGGCTGCGGCCGCGTAGTCGCCGCCGGTGAATTGCCTGACCAGATCGGGCAGCACCGGAATGATGACGCCGAAGGACAGCACGTCGATCAGCACGGTGATGAAGATGAAGATCAGTGCGGCGCGGCGCCGGCCCGGGGCGGGAGCGGATGCGGAATCAGGAGAGATGGACATCGCGCGGCACGCAGGGGCGAAGCGGCGAGTGTAGCGGTGGAGTGGGTAGTGGGGTTATGGGGAGGGTCCGCTGCCTGATACGCCCCATCCCCTCATCCGCCCCAGCGGGGCACCTTTTCCCGCTGGGGAAAGGGAAGCGCCTGGCCTGTGTCTGGCGCAAGATCAGCGTGATGGAGTTAGAGCCCCTCTCCCGCCGGGAGAGGGGTTGGGGTGAGGGTACGGGGCGAAGCCACAGGTCCACTCAAACTTCACCAGGCTTCGCACGTCCCCTCAGTCGCCCCTGGGGCACCTTCTCCCGATGGGAGAAGGGAGTCGTTGCTGCCTCTTTACTGTCTTGGGAAGCAGCGCGGGTTGTGAGAGTGGCTTAGGCAATTCTTGCGGTTATTCCACGCTGATGGTCTGGCCCAGCGTGTGGCTGGCGCCGGGCGCCAGTTCGATCACGTCCGGGCCGGCGTTGGCGGCTTCCAGGCAGACGTAGTCGCGCCAGCCGGTGCCCACGTCGGCCATCTTAGCGGCGGCCTCTTCGCCCGGATTCCAGGCCACCAGCGAGCGGCTGCCTTCGGTGCGGATGTCGATGCGGCGGCCCAGCACCGGGTCGATGAGGGTGTAGTGGCCGCCGGCGTTGGTGTAGATGCGGTCGCTGCGGCCGGGGTCGCGCGGGTCGCGCAGGCTCCAGTCGCCCTGCTGGCGGTGCGCGGTGGCGTAGTTCTCGTACTTGTCGAGATAGTCCAGCCCGTCCAGGCCCTGCACGCTCACCTTGAGCGCGTCGCCGACGCGGAAGTAGTTGTGCAGGGCCTGGGTGAAGCGCACCGGCGCCTTGCTGACGTTTTCGGTGACCAGGCGTTGTTCTAGCGTGCGGCCGATGCGCAGGGTCATGTGCAGGCGTAGCGCCAGGTCATCGAAGGTGGGAGGCGTCAGCGTGAGCACCAGGGTGCCGTCGTCTTCGCGGCGGCTTTCGGTGAGCTGCCACGGCACCGTGCGGACGAAGCCGTGCGCCGGCACGTCGCCGGTCTGATCCTGGCGGCCGAAATACGGCCAGCACACCGGCGCGCCGCCGCGGATGGGCGTGGGCGGCTGCTTGGCGGTGGGCGACAGCCACATCACGTCCTGCCCGCCCTTGGGCACGAACGACAGCAGTTGGCCGCCGAACAGGCTGATGGCCGCGGTGGAATATGGGGTATCGATCAGCAGCGAGGGAAAACCGTGGAAGTCGCCTGTGCGCAGGCCGGTGACGTCGGACATGGGGGATGCCTTCTGGACGATGGGAGATTGGACGAATGCGGGATAGGCGGCCGGCAGCGTGAACGCGGTGCCGCGAACGGCGGCGCCGGTCACCGGCGGGGCGGTGCGCAAGGCGGTGAGGATGCGTTGGCCGGCACGGCCATCGGCCGGCTGCAGGCCCAGGCGGGTCTGCTCGACCTGGATGGCGCGGCGGGTGGCGGTGCCGACCATGCCATCGGCTTCGCCGATCTGGTGGCCGCGCGCCAGCAGCAATTGCTGCAGTTGCCGGCGTTCGGGCCGGCCCAGGCCAGGGTCGTCGGTGGGCCAGGCGGCGACCAGGCCGGGGCCACTGCGCAGGCGATCGGCCAGCAGCGCGATCGAGAGCGCGTAGCTTTCGGCCGCGTTGTAGGCGTAGATCGCGTCGTAGTTGCGGAACACCAGGAACGCGGGGCCGGTGGGGCCGGCCGGCAGCAACAGGGCGGCGGCGGTCTCGGCCGGCAGCCCGGTCGGGGCGAGCGGCTTGCCGTCGGTGCCGAGCAGGCCGGCGGCCTGCCAAGCCTGCAGCGGTTGGCGGCGGGTGCGGCCGGCCTTGTTGGCGTCGAAGCCGGCCGGCAGGCGCACTTCCATGCCCCAGGGGCGGGCGCGTTCCCAGCCGGCCTTGACCAGATAGTTGGCGGTGGAGGCCAGCGCGTCGGGAATGCTGGCGACCAGGTCGCGGCGGCCATCGCCATCGCCGTCGACGGCGATGCGCGCATAGGTGGACGGCATGAACTGGGTCTGCCCGAACGCGCCGGCCCAGGAGCCGGTCAGCCCCTCGGGCGCCAGGTCGCCCTGCTGCAACAAGCCGAGCAGGGCCAGGAATTCGCCGCGGAAGAACGGTTGGCGGCGGCCGGCGCACGACAGCGTGGCCAGCGACACCAGCAACGGGCGCTTGCCGGTGATGCGGCCGTAGTCGCTCTCCACGCCCCACACCGCCACGATGGTGGCCGGGTCCACGCCGGTTTGTTCGGACAGGCGGGTGAGCAGCTCGCGGTGGGTCGCCAACATGGCCTGGCCATCGCTCACGCGCTGGCTATCGACCAGGCTGGCCAGGTAGTCCCAGATCGGGGTGGTGAATTCCGGTTGCGCGTCCAGCAGCGGCAACACGCTGGGATCGGCGGCCAGACCGGCGGTGAAGCGCTGGAAGCTGGCGGCATCCACACCCTTGGCGGCGGCCTGGGTCTGCAGCCCGGCCAGGCAGCGGTCGAACGCGGGGTCGGCCCAGGCGGCGAACGGCGCCAGGCCCAGCAGCAGCGGCAACGCACGCCTTAGCGGCGTCATGGACTCAGGGCCGGCAGAAAAACGAACGGCATGCGGTGAAGGCTCCTGCGCGGCGGGTCGAGCCGGGGAGCATAGCCAACCTGACGGCCGGGGCGCGTGCAGGGGCGCAGCAATCAGGCGGGCGTCTGGCGTATTGCTGGGGCCGTGATGCTGGCTGCGCCGCCGTGATGGTGCGGCGGCGCTGGTTTAGCTGCCGTCGCCAGTGATGCCCGACAGCAGCGACAGCGCTGGGGTGGCGCCGGTGGCGTCGCCACTGCGGCGGACGCTGCGTGGCAGGCGCGGGGCGTCGTGACGGGGGCCGAACCAGATCATCGCGGCGGCCACCAGCGTCGGCAGCACGATCGCGAACACCACCAGTGCCAGCAGCAGCCATTGCCAGAGATTGAAGGTTGCCATGATCCCGTCCCGCCCCGCGGCGCAGTCCGCCGGCGCGGCAAGCTTCCGGGATCGGCTGCGAACGTGGCGTCGACAAACCGGGCGGGATGGCGCCGTTCGTCGGGCGGTTTGGGCTGGCTGGGGTGGCACGTGGGCGCGACTGCCGGAATGACCGGCGACCCGGCGGACCGTGTGGCGCGCCGGCCTTGCACTGTGATCGCAGGTGCGGCGTTGGGCGATGACGTCGGTGCGTCAGCGCGACCTTACCGGGCGTCCAGGTAGTACCAGTGGCCGTCCTCGCGCACGAACCGGCTGTGTTCGGTCATGCGTACCGCGCTGCCACCGCCGATGCGGTAACGGGCCAGGAACACCACCTCGGCGGTGTCCGCGCCGGTGGCGATGGCGCGCTGCACGTTCAAGCCCAGCCATGTGGTGCGGCCGCCTTCGTCCAGCGCCAGCTCGGCCGGCCGCGTGGACGGATGCCAGCTTGCTAGCAGGTAATCGACGTTGCGGCGGACATAAGCGCTGTAGCGCGCGCGCATCAACGTTTCCGCATCGGGCGCCGCAGCGCCGGCATGGTACTGGCCGCAGCACTGGGCGTAGCCGGCGGCGCGGCCGCAGGGACAGGGATCGGTGGGTGTGGACGGTGACATGGTGGGATTGTGCGGGCTGCGGTTGGGAATTGGGAATTGGGAATTGGGAATTGGGGATGCGGGATGCGGAATGCGGAATGCGGAATGCGGAATGCGGGCTTCTACTTGGTAGTTGAAGTGTGCGGGAGCGTGAGTGGGCACTGATATGCACGTTGTAGTGATGCTCCTTGCGTGCGCGTCTTCGTCGCTTCTGTACGCGCAAAGTTGCGTAGTGGTGTTCTCGGCAGTGCCCGCAGCTTTGTGCGTGGCAATCAGCGAGGCTGCGCGCATTACTCTCACGCCTAGCTCTCCCCCGCAGGCGGGCTTCAGTAAAACCACCGCTTACTTCTTAATCCGGGCCGCGCTTGCTGCACAGCTGCGCAGGCGCGCAACACCAAAGCGCTGGTCGGCGTGCGTCCCTTGTTCGACGACACCGACGGCGCCGATGCCAACAGCAACGCGCGCTTCGAGATCACCCGCGTGGAGGCCGATGGCAGGCCGCAGTCGGCCAAGGAGCTCAAGGCCACCCCTGGTGCGCGAACACCGCGACTACTGGAACTGCATCGACGACCATTGGGATGAAGACGCAGGCTTGTGCCGAGTACGCCTTGGCCGGCTTAGAGCAGCTATCAAAACGACTGCGCAGCCGTCAGGCGGGCGCGGCCGGTGCTCGGAATCCGCATGTACCCACGTACATTCCGGTTCCTCCGCGCCGTCCGCACCCACCTGACGACTGCTCGCTACGTTTGGTTAGCCGCTCTTACAGCGCGCGTGCGCGCCGCCGCATTCTTGCGGTGGACAGCGGCCTGCGCCGTAATCGCTCCGCGGCAACCTCGCACGGCTTTTTGAACCGCGGCGGGGAGTCGCCAGCGTAGATCGCCGAGCACGGGCGTACGCAGCTGCGCGCCTTGCCTTGTTGCCACGCAGAACAGCGGCGTTGTTGTCCTTGTGATTGGCCGCGACCGGCGCGCGGAGAACACCGCGACATATCCGTGCAACCCGGCGTGGAGCGCTGTCAGTGCGGCGGCTATGCTGTCGCCCCCATCGTGCGGAGCACCGCCTTGCTGGAACTGATTCCCACCGAGTTGCCGTGGCTGCTGTGCATCGCCTTCGTGGCCGGGCTGGTGGATGCGGCGGTGGGCGGCGGCGGGTTGATTCAGTTGCCGGGGCTGTTTGCCACGCTGCCGCAGCAGGCGCCGTCACTGATTCTGGGCACCAACAAGTTCAGCGCGATGTTCGGCACCGGTGCATCGGCGTGGCGCTATGCGCGCAACGTGCGGTTTCCGTGGCGGCCGGTGCTCTACGCCACTGCGGCGGCGTTTACGTTTTCGTTTCTGGGTGCGACGGCGGTGAGCCTGCTGCCCAAGCAGGCGGTGCGGCCGCTGATCCTGGTGTTGCTGATCGCAATGCTGGGCTACACGCTGATCAAGGAGGACTTCGGCGCCCTGCACCGCCCGCGCGCCATCGGCCGCCGCGAGTTGGTCACCGCCTTGGCGATGGGCGCGGCAATCGGCTTCTACGATGGCTTCTTCGGCCCGGGCACGGGCAGCTTTCTGATCTTCCTGTTCATCCGCTTCTTCGGGCTGGATTTTTTGCGCGCCTCGGCTGCGGCCAAGGTGGTGAACCTGGCGACCAATTTGGCCGCACTGTCGTTCTTCCTGCCCACCGGCCAGGTGATGCTGGCGATTGGCGTGCCGATGGCGGCGGCCAACGTGGCCGGTGCGGTGGCCGGCACGCGGCTGGCATTGCGCGGCGGCACGCCGTTGATCCGGCAGTTGTTCCTGGTGCTGGTAGTGGTATTGATCGGGAAGATGGGCTGGGACCTGCTGCACTGAGACGCACGCCGCGGCGGCGTGACGCCGTGAGCCAATCCGATGCCTAGAATTCCATGCTCAGCGTTGCCGACAGCGTGCGGGGCGCGCCGGGGTAGTTGGTGGTTTGCGTCACCGGTTGTTCGATGTAGAAGCGGTTGCCGAGGTTGCGCAGCAGCAGCGCTAGTTGGTAGCGGCCGCCGAAGCGGTACGCCGCCGACACATCGAAGCGTGTGTAGCCGGGGATGCGGTAGCTGTTGGCGAGATCGCCTTCGCGCTCGCCCACATGCACGGCGCCCGCGCCCAGCGTCAGCCCGTACAGCGGGCCGCTGGCGACGTGGTAGGTGCTCCACAGGCTGGCGCTGACGCGCGGCACGCCACGCAGGCGGTTGCCGCTGGCGATGACGGTGTCGCGGGTGACCTGCGCGTCCAGATAACCGGCGCCCAGGATCAGGCGCCAGTTCGGGGTGAGTTCGCCGGTGACATCCAGCTCCAGTCCGCGCACGCGCTGCTGCCCGGTGACCAGCACGAAGCCATCGTTGTTCGGGTCGGCGGTGGCGACGTTGTCCTTGGTGATCTGGAATGCGGCGACGGTGGCGAGCACGCGGTTGTCGAGCAGCGCACTCTTCATGCCGAGCTCGTACTGGCGGCCGGTTTCCGGCGGCGCGCTGCCACCGGCAAACACGCTGGCGCTGCGTGGGCGAAACGAGGTTGAAGTATTGGCATACAGGGACAACTGCGGTGCGGCCTTCCACACCACGCCCAGGCGCGGCGAGGCGCGCCGGCCGTCTTCGCGGGTGCGCGCACCGTTGTCGACGGTGGTCTGTTGCACATCGTCCCAGCGCACGCCGGCCAGCACATCCCAGCGCTCGCCCAGGCTGATCTGGTCCTGCACATACAGTGCGGCGTAGCGCGCATCGACTGCGATCTCGCGTGCCGGCACATAGGTGCCCGGCAAAGCGCCCTGCACCGGCGCGCGCACGCTGATGCGCGCCAGCGGCGCACGGGCCTCGTCGGTGTGGCGATGCGCATCGACATATTCGGCACCGGCCAGGACCTGATGACGCAACGGGCCGGTGTCGAAACGCGCCAGCGCTTCGGTCTGCGAGGTGGTGGCGCGCACCTGCTGGTCCTGGCGCACGGCGCGGCGTTGCAGGAACGCGCGGTCGGCACTGAAGCCGGTGAAGTCGGCCACGTCGCGGCCGCTGTCGCCGTCCTGGTGATTGACGATCTGGCGCAGCGTGAGCCAATCGGTGGCGTCGACTTCGATACGCCCGCGGGCCGTGCGCGAGATGCCGTGATTGCGCGACCACGGCTCGCCGAAGCTGCGCTGCGCCGGGCCACGCACCACTCCGTCGATGGCCACCAGACCACGATCGCCCGGGCTGGTCTGGCGGGTGTATTCGATATCCAGATCCGCGCGCACGCGCTCATTCGGCCGCCACGCCAGCGACGGCGACACGAACACGCGGTCGCCATCGGCCTGGGCGTCACGGAAACTGCCGGTCTGCTGCGCCGCCGCGCTCAGGCGCGCCGACAGCGTGGGGCTCAGCGGCCCGGTGATGCTGGATTGCACGCGGCGCAGGCCGTGCTCGGCCACCTGCACCGACGCAGTGCCGCCGAACACCGCATCCGGCCGCAGCGTGACCAGGTTGATCACCCCGCCCGGTTCGCCACGCCCATACAGCACTGCCGCCGGGCCTTTGAGCACTTCCACCTGCGCGACATTGGCCAGATCGCGCACGGTTTCGGTGAAGTTCTGCGCCGGATTGAGCAGGATGCCGTCGACCGCGTACGAGGACGCTTCGAAGCCACGGATCACGAATGTTTCCGAGCGATTGCCCTGCGTGCCGCCGGGCTGCACGTTGGAGACATTGGCCACCACATCGACCAAACGGGTGAGCTGCTGCTCGTCGATCACCGAACGCGGCACCACCTGGATGGCCTGCGGAATGCGCTCCACCGGTGTCTGCGTGCGGGTGGCGCCGGCGGCTTTTTCGGGCCGATACAGGGCGCGCTTTTCGCTGACCACGATGGCGTCGAGCAGGCTGGCGTCCTGGGCGGCGGCCGGGAATGCAGCCACCAGGGACACGAACAACAGGTGGCGACGCGTAGGGAGTGGGGTCATCGGGCTCTTCTGCTGGGGCGATACGCCGCAGAGCGGACACATCCGGCCATCAATGATAACGATTCTTATCCGCGAATGTCGGGGGAGTTTGGGTTCGGCTGGCGGTGCCGGTTGGCTTGATGGGTGCGTTGATGTCTTCCGCGTGAGGCATCACGTGTGTGCGTGTCTGCAGGCTTCAACACAGCATGCAGGTATCGCTGCGGGCGTGGCCTGCCTGGAGCGGCGGCGGATCCGTGGGCCGGCTCTCGCTTGAAGCCGGCGCGGCACACGACGTGCGACGCAGGCGTGCCATCCAGTCAGCGGGGGTCATTGGCGACGCTGCAACGCCCGCGTGCGCGCGTCCATCCCTGTCGCCGTTGCAGGCGCGACGCGACTGCAGGTGTGCGGCCGCATCGCGTAGACACCGCGCCCTCGCGACCGCCCCGCTGGTGCGGTCGCGGGGCCCGCGCTCAGCGTTTGCTGCGTGCCTTGGGAGCAGAGCTGCGCGTGGACGCGGCGCGGCCCTTCGCGGAAGCCGCCGTCGCGGGCTTGGCCGTGGGCTTTGGTTTCGATACCGGCTTGGCCACCTGCTGAGCGGATGCTGGCTTGCTCACGCGTTTCGGCGCCTTGCCCGTGCGCTTGGCCGCGACGGCCGGCGTGGCGTTGGAGGCCTTCGGCACGGCCGCCGCTTTCGCGGTGGTTGTGCGCTTGGCAGCGGGCTTGCCGGAGGACCCAGGCCGCGTGCTCGCCGGCTTGGTTGGCTTCGGCGGCGTGACAGGCGTTGCAGCCTGTTTGCGCTGTGCGTTCGACGCGTCCGCCGTGCGCGTGGCTGGCGCGGCCGGCGCTGATGTTGCAGCTGCAGACGTGCTGCGCTTGCCAGCGGGCGCAGGCACTGGCGCTGCGGTCGATGCGGTGGCCGCCGCGCGTGTGCTCTTGTTGCCGCGCGAGTGTCCGTCCACGGCGGCATTGCCCTGCGCAAGCACTGCAGTGGTCTCCGCTAGGTGCACGCTTGCCGGGTGGTCAGACTCCACAGCGATCACCGGAGCACGTTCTGCGCGCTCGCCTGGTGCCACAGCGCCACCCTGTTCGGCCGGCACCGCCGCGTCTTCCCCACGCGAGCGCTCCGGCAGTTTCAAGCGCTGCGCCTGTTCGTCGTACTCGATCAACAACACGCCGGAATTGTGGCGGCCGCTGATTTCCACGAAACACGCACCGCCGATGAAGGGCTCCAGCGTCATCACCGACTTCAGCGGCGTGGCCACCACCATCTGGAAGCCGAAATTTTCGAAGATGTTCATCGCCAGCGCGGTGAATTCGTTGTCGGCCTTGTCGAAGGCTTCGTCCAGCACCACGGCGCAATAGCGCGGCAATTCGCCGTCTTCGCCGCCCAACTGATACCGCAGCGCGGCCGCCAGGCAGGTGGTGGCCAGCTTCTGGCGCTGGCCGCCGGACTTGCCGGCGCCACTGCGGTAGATCTCCACCTGCGCGCGGGTCTGTGCATCCAGCTCCACGCCGATGAATTCCACATGCAGGCGCACATCCAGCACCTGCTCGCGCCAGCGCCGCGCCTCCGGCTCCTGCGCGCCAAGCCGCGCCACCAGCGTGCGCAAGGTGGCGAACTGCGCTTCGGCCAGCGCGCGGTCTTCGGTCTGCTGATGCGACAACACGGCGCGTAGCTGCTGCTGGAATTCCTGCACCTCGGCCAGACGGCGGTCGCTGACCTCGATGGTCAGGATGGTGTCGCGATTGAACGGCACCTGCTCCAGGCTGGCGTTGACCTCGTCCATGCGCTGCTTGATGCCCTTGTGGGCTTCGGCGGTGTGGCGTTGCAAGGCAAGCAGATTGTTCTTGCTCTGGGTCTGCAGCAGGTCGAAGAAGCGGTGCTCGTGACGCGGCAAGCCATCGCTTTCCAGCCGGTCCAGCCGCGCGAGGAAATCATCGGCGCTGGCCAGGCTCACGGTGAAGTCGCCGCTGTCTTCCGGCCATTGCTGGCAATATCGGCGGAAGCATTCGAGCAGCTGCGCGCTGAGCCGGCTGTCGCGGCCCTGGCTTTCGGCCAGTTGCTCGGCCAGCCCACGTTCGACCACACGGAAATGCGCTTCCAGAGTGTCCAGCGACAGCGGTGCCAACGCGGCCAGGCGCTCCTGCAGGCCCTGCAACTGCGTGGGTGTAAGCGCAGCGGTGCCGGCACGGCCGGCGCAGGCGGCCTGCTGCTGTTCCAGCCGCACGCGCTCGCGTGCCAACTGCGCGCGCTCAAGCCGTACGTCTTCATACGTGCGCTTGGCCTGATCGCGCAGCGTGCGCGCGGTGTCGATCGCCTGGCCCAGTGCACGCAGGCCGCTATCGCCTTCGCGCAGCTGTTGCAGCTGTTCGTCTATATCGCTCAGGCGTTGCAGCTTGGGGCCGACGTCGATCTCGTCCCAGTCGCGCTCCACCAGGGTGTGCGCGGCCAGCTGTTTTTCCTGGTCCTGCTCGCGTTGCTTGCGCAGCGCGGCCACGTCGGCGTCGCAACTGGCAATGCGCTGGGCCAGGGCCTGCGCTTCGCGCTCGAAGACCTTGAGCTTGTCGCGATTGTCGTGACCGAGCAGCCAGCGCTTGCGGTCGTTGACGGCGTGGCGGTCGTCCTTTTCGTAGCGGTCGCCGGGATGCTTGACCTGCCCTTCCCGGGTGATGGCGCGGTCGGCATTGCGCAGCGCTGCGGCGTTGTCCACGCAGGCGTAATCGAAGCGACGGGTGAGCTCGTTGCGCAGCCACTCGGTGAAGGCATGCTCGCGCAGTTGCAGCTTGCCGGGCAGCGCGTTGGGATCGACACGGCGCGAATGCAGCTCGTCATTGCGGCGCACGCGGAAGTACACCAGCCGCGTGCCGATGTGGGTGCGGTTGACCCATTCGCTGACCTGCGCGTAATGCCGCTCGTCCACCAGCAGCGACTGCGCAAAGCCGTGCAGCACGCGCTCAATCGCGCCACGCCAGGCCACCTGGTCCTCGCGCACTTGCAACAGCTCGCCGACAAAAGGCAGCGCCGATTCGGCAATGCCGGTGTCGTCGCACAGCCGCGCGCGCAGCGCCTGCATCGGTGCGGGCATGCTCGACGGTGCTTTTTTCAACGCGTCGAGTTCGGCGCGAATCTCCGCAAAGCGGCGCTCATCGTCGCGGCGTTCACCCATGCGCTCGGCGATCGCCTCGTCCAGTGCGCTGGCGTGCTGCTTGCCGCCATCGAGCACGCCCTGCGCATGCGCCACCTGGGCGGCGAACCCACTGGCACCGGCCGCCAAGGCGGTGCCAAGCTGGCGGCAGGCCTGCTCGATCTGCGCACGGCGACGCAGGCGCTCATCGCGCTCGCGTTCCACCCGCACACGCTCGCGTTCGAGTTCTTCGATCTGTTCACCGCCGGCGGCGCGCTGCTCGCGCTCCAGCCCGGCCAGTTTCTGTTCGTGGTTGTCCAACGACTCACGGCGTTGGCCTTCTTCGCCGGCCAGGCCGCGATCCTGGCTGTCGACCTCCTGCAGGCGCGCCTCCAGCAAGGCCAGCCGTTGCTGTTCGCGGTAGCTGTCCACGCCCAGCTGCAACTCGCGCAACTCGCCAACGCTGCGGCGCAAGGCCATCAGCGCGGCATGGTGCTCGCGCGCCGGGCTGAGCGTCTCCACCTGCCGCCGCGCGGTGACCACCGCATGGTGCGCACCGTCGAGCTCGGCGAAGTCTTCGACCAGCCGGTCGGCCGCTTCGAAGGTGCGCGGCTCATCGAGCATGAAGCCACGCAGGAAGGCGTTGAGATCGCCGAGGTTCTTGGCCGACTGGGTCTTGTGCAGCAGCCGCAGCGCCATGTCGTTGCCGATGCCCAGCGCATGCCGGAAGCGCTCTGCATAGCCGGCGAACCCGTCGAAATGCGCCACGTCCTCGCCCAGCCGCGCCTTGAGCTTGCGCAGATCCAGATCGAAACCCTCCAGCTCGCTGGCCACATCGAACGCGCGCGGCACCACCATGTAATGCCGCCGCACATCCGCCGCAGCATTGCCGCTGCCGGCGATCCAGAACAGCCGCACCAGGCTCACTGCCTCGCCTTGCGCGTTGCGATACTCCAATACCAACGCAGTCCAGGTCGCGCCCTTGCGCAGGTACTGCGTGGCGATCTCACCAGACGCGCTGTCCTGCTGATCGGCCCAGGCACCGCGCACATACGACACCAGGCTACGGTCGCGCCCACTGCGCTCGGCCTCGCGCGCGGCTGCGTTGAAGTCCACGATGCTCGGTGGCGTCAACAATGCCGACATCGCATCCAGCAACGTCGACTTGCCCGACCCGGACCGCCCCACGAACAGGAAGCCCTTTTCCGCGATCGGCACCTCGGTCAACCCGTTGAACGTCCCCCAGTTGTGCACCTGCAACCGCCGCATACGAAACTGCTGCGCACGCTGCTCGGCCAGCGTCTCGGCAAACAAGGAAGCACCCGGCGACGCCGGCGACAGGTTGGACTGGGAATTCATTGCTCACTCACCAAAAACGGAACGACAGAGACACCAAGGACAGACCAATACGACCGGTGATGCATTTCTTGTGGTGCGGTGTTGCGTGTTGCGTGTTGCGTGTTGCGTGTTGCGTGTTGCGTGTTGCGGGACGAGCGTGGCAGAACGGCGGATGGGGTGCGTGGACGGCTTCGCGACCAAGGTCGCTCCTACAAGAGCGGGTGCCCTAGTCTTTCAGGCGACGGTAAGAAACGCGCGGCAGCAGGTTTTTCTTCGAATGCCTGCACCATCAACACGCTTGGCATGAACCGACCACCACTGCTCCCTCTCGCCCACTGCACCGTCTTTCGTTACTACATCGCTCTTTGCGACTGCATTGACGTCTGCTGCGAACGCCACTGCGTTCCTTACAAAACCTCACGTGTTCTTCTTCTCGCCGCTGTTGCTGTTGTTGGCGTCCTTGCCGCTACTGCTACTGCTGCTACTGCTGCTACTGCTGCCGTTGCTGCCGTTGCTGCTGTTCTTGCCATTGCCATTGCCATTGCCATTGCCGTTGCCGTTGCCGTTGCCGTTGCTTACGCAGTTTGCTTTCCGGGCCCCCATACCGCAGCGGCAAGGCCGGCAGATACAACCCGCAGGGCGGCGCGCAGGGATGCGCGACGTTTTTGTAAGGGACAGGGATGTCCCTTACAAAAATTTCTGCCGGCCTTGCGCACCTGGAGCGCGCAGCGCGGAAGGCGCGAGGACGGGGTGTGTTTCTTTGGTTACTTTCTTTGCACAAGCAAAGAAAGTGACTCGCGCCCGCAAGGGCGTGAAAGCCTTGCTTCGCTCTACTCCACCCAACCTCAAGCAAACCCACAACCCACAACCCACAACAAACCAACCATCGCCCGACGCCGTACCCTCATCCGCCCTCCGGGCACCTTCTCCCGGAGGGAGAAGGAAAATCCCGGCCCAGGCGCAGACGACATCACTCCGCCGCAACCTCCCCCTCGCGCAACTCCCGATACGCCTCCACCAACGCCTGCACATCCTCGGCCGAGAACAACAACTTCAACACCGGCGACACCTCGTAACGCTCCTCGCTGCCGCGCAACCGCGACAGCAACTGGTTCTCGCGCATCTTGCCGATGGCCGTCATCACCCGCCGCGTAAACCCGGCCCTGTCGGTGGACACGTTCTTTTCGTACACCGACAACGCCTCCACCAACTGCGTCTCGTCCACCACCGCGCGCTCGCCGCGCGTATCGGCCTCGGCCAGTTGCTGACGCAGGAACAGCAGCAGCACCGACTCGATGAAGGTCAGCGGCGCGCTGCGCAGCAAGGTGGGCGATTCCAGCTCGGCGGTGTCGGCCTGGCGGGTGAATGCCACTCCGCCTTCGCGGTCCAGCACCAGCTCCAGGAACAGCTCGCACAGCACCTGGCGCACTGCCACCTCGTTGCGTAGCAGCGCAGGCCACAAACCGCCGTGCCGCTGCGCGTCGATGCTGGGGCCGGCCAACAGCTGGCACAGCGCGCGGCGCGCATCGAATGGCAGCGTGCCGGTGTCGCCGAGGAACAACGCGCCACCCTGCGCGGCGCTGGCGGCATCGCTGGCCGGCAGCCTCAGCGCGCTGGCGTGTGCGTCGGCGTCATCGTCGTCGTATGTGTCCAGCGCGGCCTGCTCAGACCAGTTCATTGCGTTTCTCCCGGGTAAACCACACCAAAGGAATGCGCGCGCGCCGCAACGTGCCGTCGCCGCCTTCCCATTGCACCGTTTCCATGTGGCCATCGATCACCAGGCCGTGGCGCGTGCCCAGCGACAGATAGCCGATCACGCTGCCCAGCCCCTGCGCCGCCGGCCGCTGCTGCAACGCATCGCCGATGGTGAGCCGCGGGCGCTCGCCCAGCAGCGCGTACAGATCGCGGCGCAGGCTGCGCACGTCGATCTCCGATTGCGCGACCAAATCGCCCACGCTGTCCAGCGAGATCTCTGCCGCGTCAGCTGCGTACACGCGGCCATCGACCTGGGTGAGGCGTGGGTCGTGCAGGCGCCACTGCGACAACGAGCGCAGGCGGCTGCCGCTCAATGCCTGCGTGTAGCCGGTGGCGGTGGTGGCGTGCAGGCTCTCGCGCAGGTGCAAGGCTTCGCCCTGTGCCTGCTTGAGCAATTGGTTGAGCCGGCGCTGTTCCAGATACCCGCGGCTCTGCACGAACCCGCGCAGGCTGCGCGCGAAGTGCTGCATCACCGTGTGCACTTCGCCGCCGCGCTCCAGCAAGGTGCCGGTGAGCCCACGCAGGAAGGCGCGTTCGCGGCGGTCAAGCTTGCGCGCGAAGCCGCGCGCCAGCAGTGCGTCCAGCGCCTGGTCCAGCTGGCTGCTCTGCTGGGTGTCGTTGAGCAGGCTCCAGAACGCCTCGAAGGTGCGTCCGGCCTCGCTGTCGGCAATCACGTCCACACCGTTGAACAACTGCTCCAGCACATCGCCGCGCGCGCCTTCGTCGTCGATGATGCGTTCGCGAAATTGCCGGTTGAGTTGTTCGAAGTCATCGCGCACGCGATGGAAATCTTCGGCCAGTTCATCGGAGAGATGGATCAGGTCGCGGGTGCGTTCCAGCGCGCGCTTGCCGTCCAGCGCACCGACGCGGCCGGCGGCCACCCGCTCGATTTCGGCATCGATGCGCTCGCGCTCTGCGCGCAGTGCAGCCAGGCGCGCGTCCGGGTCGGCTTCGGTCTGGCCGGCCAGTTGCACCAGCTGCTGGATCACCAGCGACAGCCGGCTTTCGGTGGCGCTGCTGCCGCTCTCGCGCAGGCCGGCGATGAAACGGATGGCCTGGGTGGCGGCACGCGAGAGTTCGTATTCTTCTTCGGCCGCGCCTTCGGGCAGCCGGCGTTCCAGCCAGCCCTGCGCCAGCCAGTGCGCCAGGTAGGCCTGCGCGGTGCGCGGCAGCTCGCGGGAGAGTTCGTCGCCGCGCAAGGCATCCAGCTGGCGCTGCAGGCGCGCATGCAGCACCGCCGATGGCAGCCGGCGTTCGCCGTCCATCAACAGGGTCTGCAGCAGGCCGATCAGCTCCGGTGCGTGATCGGCGGCGAGCAATTTCCACGCCGGCTGGTCGCGCAAGTGGCGGTAGCCGGCAATCCGTGCCTGATGCTTCATGACGCCCGCCGGAGCTGCCTCAACGCTTGCCGCCCACTTCGATGAACTGCAGGAATTCGGCGCGGGTGCGCGCGTCCTCGCGGAAGCTGCCGAGCATCTTGGAGGTCACCATGCTGACGCCGCGCTTGTGGATGCCGCGGGTGGTCATGCATTCGTGCGCGCCTTCCACCACCACGCCCACACCGCGCGGTTGCAGCACGTCCTGGATGCACTGGGCGATCTGTGCGGTCATCTTTTCCTGCACCTGGAAGCGGCGCGCGTAGCTTTCCACCACGCGAGCCAGCTTGCTGATGCCCACCACCTTGCCGCGCGGCAGATAACCCACGTGCACCTTGCCGATGATCGGCGCCATGTGGTGCTCGCAATGGCTTTCATAGGAGATGTCGCGCAGCACGATCAGCTCGTCGTAGCCGGCCACTTCTTCGAAGGTGCGCTCCAGGTAGGCGCGCGGTTCTTCGCGGTAGCCGCTGAACCAGTCGCCATAGGCTTCGGCCACCCGGCGCGGGGTGTCCAGCAGGCCTTCGCGGGCGGGATCCTCACCGGCCCAGCGCAGCAGGGTGCGCACGGCCTCTTCGGCCTGGGCCTGGGTAACGGATGAATCGGGCTGGTCGGACTGGCTCATGCGCATGCACCCAAAGGGGGCGTGCATGGTACCCGAGGACGGGGCGGCGGCCCCAGCAGTGGCCCGCGCCGCCTGCCGGGGGTTTAGTTGACAGTTGATTCATTCTTGAATTGATAGCATCCTATCTATTGTGATGACTACCTATCTTCCTCCCCGCGCCCAGCTCAGTGCCGGCCTGCTGGTTGCCAGCCGCCAATGGCAGCGCCTGGCCGACCAGGCATTTGGCGAGTTCGGCCTGTCCAGCGCCTGCACCGGGCCGTTGCTGATGATTGGCCGCTCCGGCGGCGGCATCCGCCAGGTGGCCCTGGCCCAGCAGCTGGGCATGGAAGGCCCTTCGCTGGTACGGCTGCTGGACAAGTTGTGCGCGCAGGCGCTGGTGCGCCGCGAAGCCGACAGCAGCGACCGCCGTGCCAACCAGTTGTGGCTGACCGAGGCCGGCCAGGCGTTGGTCGGGCAGATCGAGGCGCGCCTGGTGGCGCTGCGGGCCGAGGTGTTCGGCGCGCTCAGCGATGCCGAGGTGGAGGTGGTGTTGAAGCTGTGGGGCCTGATCGCCGAGGCGAACGCGCGCCTGCCCTAGTTGTGCCGACGACCCGCCGTGGTTGCCGCGTGGCCTGGCCGCGCCGGGCGTCGTTGTTCCCCTTCCCCAGGATATGTGGCCGATGTACGGAGAATTCAGTCTCTACGGTGTGTTCGTACCCACCCTGCTGGCGTTGATGACGCTGGCCTACCTGCTCAACAGCGCGGTTGGCGCGCTGCTGACGCGGGCCGGGGCGTATCGCCACATCTGGCACCCGGCGTTGTTCAACCTGGCGCTGTACATCGCCCTGCTGGGCGGCCTGTTTTCCCTCATGCGTTGGATGCAATCGTGAAGAAGCTGATCAAGACGGCGGGGCCGGCGCTGCTGACCCTGGCAATGGTGGTGGTGGCCGCATTGGTGCTGCAGCACCTGTGGCGGTACTACATGGATGCACCGTGGACGCGCGATGCGCATGTGGGCGCCGATGTGGTGCAGGTGGCGCCGGATGTGTCCGGGCTGGTGGAGCAGGTGGCGGTGGCCGATAACCAGGCGGTCACGCGCGGGCAGTTGCTGTTCGTAGTGGACCGCGCGCGTTATGCGATTGCGCTGGAACAGGCCCGCGCCGCACTGGCCGAACGCCAGGCCACCCTGACCCAGCTCCGCCGCGAGATCGCGCGCGACCGCAGCCTGCAGGACCTGGTGGCCGCCGAAGACGCCGAAGTGCGCCGCTCCAACGTGCAGAAGGCGCAGGCGGCCGTGGCCACCGCGCAATCGGCGGTGGACCTGGCCCAGCTCAACCTGGACCGTACCGAAGTGCGCAGCCCGGCCGATGGCCATGTCAGCGACCGCACTGTGCGCGTGGGCGACTACGTCAGCGCCGGGCGCCCGGTGGTGGCAGTGCTGGACACCGGCTCGTTCCGCGTCGATGGCTATTTCGAGGAGACCCGCCTGCAGGGCGTGCACCCGGGCCAGCGCGTGGACGTGCACCTGATGGGCGAGCCGGTGACGCTGCACGGCCACGTGCAGAGCATCGCCGCCGGCATCGAAGACCGCTACCGCACCGGCAGCGCCGGCGCCCTGCCCAACGTCACTCCCGCCTTCGACTGGGTGCGGCTGGCGCAGCGCATCCCGGTGCGCATTGCGCTGGATGCGGTACCGGCGCAGGTGCAGCTGATCGCCGGGCGCACCGCCACCGTCACCATCCTGCCGGATGCCGCGCGCCCGGCAGCGGCCAGTGCGCCTGCCCGCGTGCAGGCGAAGTCCGCGCCATGAGCCGCGCCGCGTTGCGTCACCTGGGTCTGGCCGCGGCGTTGACCGCACTGAGTGCCTGCAGCACCGTCGGCCCCGACTACACGCTGCCGCGCGAGGCGGTCTACAACCGGCCGGCCGCCAACGCGCCGTTCCTGGACACCGGCAACGCGCAGGTGCGCCCCGGGGCGCCACTCCCGGCACGCTGGTGGGCGCTGTATCAGGACCCGATGCTCAATGGCCTGGTCGAACAGGCCTTGCGCGACAACGTCGAGCTCAAGGTGGCCAGCGCCAACCTGCGCCGCGCCGCCGCCGTGTACGAGCAGGCGCTGGACGCCGGCGGGTTCGACTATGAAGTGGAAGCCGGCGTCAGCCGCGCGCAGGTGTCGGCCGAAGCCTTCCTGCAGGAAGAAAAACTGCCCGTGTTCAACCTGGCCGACGGCAAGTTCGGCGTGTCCTACCAGTTCGATCTGTTCGGCAAGCTGCAACGCGGCGCCGAAGCCGCGCACGCCGACACCCAGGCCGCGCAGGCGGCGATCGACCTGGCCCGCGTCAGCGTGGCCGCGCAGGTGGCCGGCAGCTATGTGGAGATCTGCAACGCCAACCACGAGCTGCATGTGGCCGAGCACTCGCTGCAGCTGCAACAGCGCAGCCGCACGGTGACCCAGCGCCTGATCACCGCCGGCCGCGGCACCCCGCCGGATCTGGCCCGCGCCACCGCGCAGGTGGCGATGCTGGAAGCCGCATTGCCGCCGCTGCGTGCACGCCGCCAGGCCGCCGGCTACGCGCTGGCCGCGCTGCTGGGCAAGACCCCCGGCGAACTGCCGGCCGGGGTGGACAGCTGCGCGCACGCACCGGCGCTGCAACAGCCGATCCCGATCGGCGACGGCCGCACCCTGCTGGCGCGCCGCCCGGACGTCCGCCAGGCCGAACGCCGGCTGGCCGCGGCCACCGCGCGCATCGGCGTGGCCACCGCCGAGCTGTATCCGGACATCCGCCTGGGCGGCTCGATCGGCGCCACCGGCCTGCTGGCCGATATCGGCGAGCCGGCTACCCACGCCTGGTCGATCGGCCCGCTGATTTCCTGGACGCTGCCGTCCAGCGGCGCGCATGCCCGCGTGCGCGCCACCGAGGCGGGCGCCGACGCAGCGGTGGCGCAGTTCGACCACACCGTGCTGCAGGCGCTGCGCGAAGTGCAGACCACGCTCTCGCGCTATGCGCAGGACCTGGACCGGCTGCGCCTGCTCGAACAGGCGCAGCAACAGGCCGAACTGGCCTCGTCGCAGAACCGCCGGCTGTACCAGGGCGGGCGCACGCCCTACCTATCCAGCCTGGATGCCGAGCGCACCCTGGCCACCGCCGACATGACCCTGGCCGATGCGCAGGCGCAGGTGTCCAAGGACCAGATCCAGTTGTTCCTGGCCCTGGGCGGTGGCTGGGAACCGGCCACCGACGCGACCGCTGCGCGATGAACGCCTTGCTGCGCGACCGCCAGGCGTGGCTGTTTTCGGCCAAGACCTTCGCCGCGGCGATCGCGGCGTTGTACGTGGGCCTGGCCGGCAATCTGTCGCGCCCGTACTGGGCGATGGCCACGGTGTACATCGTCTCCCAGCCCCTGCTCGGCCCCACCCGCGCCAAGGGCGTATACCGCGTGCTAGGTACCCTGCTGGCCGGCGCGGCCACGCTGGTCATGCTGCCCAACCTGGTGGAAACGCCGCTGCTGCTCAGCGCGGCGATGGCGCTGTGGTTGTCGGCCTGCCTGTTCCTGGCGCTGCTCAATCGTGGCCCGCGCGGGTATGCCTTCCTGCTGGCCGGCTACACCACCGCCTTTATCGGCTTTCCGGCGGTGACCGCGCCGGAAGGCATCTTCGACACCGTGGTGGCGCGCAGCGAAGAGATCATTCTGGGCACGGTGATGGCGGTGCTGTTCGCCGCGCTGGTGTTCCCGGCCTCGGTGCGGCCGATGCTCACCGCACGCATCGGCAACTGGATGCAGGACGCGGCGCAATGGTGCCGGCAGGTGCTGCAGCGCGGCCCGGCACAGGCGCCGCGCAACCGGCTGGCCGCCGACCTGGTGCAGTTCGAGGCCTTGATCGCCTTCGTGCGGCATGACGACCCGCGCCACGCCGGGGCCGCCCCCGCGCTGGAACACTTGCGCGCGCGCATGTTGCTGCTGCTGCCGGTGCTGTCCTCGATCGCCGACCGGCTGGATGCCTTGCACGCAGCCTCACGCGCGCTGCCGGGCGAGCTGATCGCGCTGCTGGAGGACATCGGCGCCTGGGTGGAGCGCGCTGGGCCCGATGCCGCACAGACCGCGGCTGAGCAGCCCGAAATGATCTCTGCAGGCGACGCCGATGCCGACGCGGCGGTGGCCAGCCTGCGTGCCCGCATCGCTGCACTGCGCCCGGCGGTGGATGACGACCTGCAGCATCTGCTGCTGGCCAGCCTGCTGCTGCGCCTGGAGGAACTGCTGGATCTGTGGCAGGACTGCCGCGCGCTGGAATCCGCCTTGCTGCAGGGCACGGCGCTGCCTGCGTTGGCGGCTGCAGCACGCGATCGCGCTGTGCCGGAAGCCGAAGCCGGGGCCGGCGCCGAGGTGCGCCTGCGATCGATACTGCCGCAACGCGTAGACGGGTCTGGCGGCAACGCATCGGCAAGTGCTCCCGCACACGCGGACACCGCACCCAGCGCAGCCTATGACCAGCCCGCATCGCTGCTGCAACGCCTCACCCGCTCCTCCGGCCGCCCCACCGCAGATGCACCGGCCACGGCAGGAGACGCACGGCATATCGACTACGGCATGGCGGCGTTTTCTGCGTTGAGCGCCGGCTTCGCGCTGATGGCGTACTGCGTGCTGTGGATCGGCATCGGCTGGGAAGGCGGCGGCAATGGCGCGATGATGGCGGCGGTCACGGCCGCCTTCTTTGCCGCGCAGGACGACCCCGCGCCCAGCATGGTGTCCTTTCTCACCTGGGCGGTGGTGGCCAGCGTGGTGGCAGGCATCTACTTGTTCGGCATCTTCCCGGCCATCCACGATTTCCCGATGCTGGTGCTGGTACTGGCCGCGGTGTTTTTGCCACTGGGCGCGTTGCTGCATCGGCCCAAGACCATGTTGATCGCGCTGCCGCTGGTGGTGAATCTCACCGCGCTGCTGAGCCTGCAGAACACCTACAACGCCAACATCCAGAGCTTCGTCAACGCTGCGGTGGCGATGGTGCTGGGCATTGGATTTGCCGTGGTGCTGACGCGGCTGTTCCGCTCGGTGGGTGCCGAATGGAGCGCGCGCCGGCTGGTGCGGCAGGGCTGGCGCACGCTGGCCGCCGCCGCCGATGGCCGTGGTGCGCAGGACCGCCACCAGTTCGCCGCACGCATGCTCGATTTGCTCGGCCTGCTCGCGCCACGCCTGGCGGTGGCACCGCCCGGTAGCGACCTGGCGTCGGTGGACATGCTCACCGAAATCCGCGTGGGCTTGAACATCCTGCAGCTGCGCCGCGCCCGGCATGGCCTGCCGCCAGCGAGCATCGCCGCGGTGGACGCGATCCTGGCCGATGTCGCTGCGCATTACCGGCAGCAGGTGGCGCACAAGCGCCCGCTGCCCGGCCCCGATACCTTGCGCACACGCCTGGACGCCTCGCTGGCGCGCGTTGGCCAAGTGCCGGCCGGCACGCACCGAGATGAAGCCTTGCTCGGCTTGATCGGCCTGCGTTCCAGCCTGTTCGTTGACGCAACCGTGCCGGACCACGCGACAGGGCATCCGCAGTTGGCGTGAGGCTGGCTTTTTTCAAAGCGATCAAGCAGTGCTTGCATGCCACTGGCGCGCGTTGCCGTGCGTGCCGGTGTTGCGACACGGAGCCGCGTGTGGCGAGTCATGAGTACGCAAGAGACAGCACCGACACGTGCGGTGCAGATCGTCATCAACCACCGCGCGGCTCATGGACCAGACAGCGCGCTCACCACTATCTCAAGACGCCATCTGACGCAGCAGGTGCCTCATCTTCAACGACGTGTGGCGACCCAGTGACCGTCGCCGCAACCTAGCGATGTGTTGAGGCGCGCACCCTCATCCGCCCTTCGGGCACCTTCTCCCGATGGGAGAAGGATCCCAAAGCACGCCAGCGCCTCAGCGCTTGCGCGTATGCATCACGTCTTCGTGGTCCAGCCAATTGCTGCCCTTGTTGGTCAGGAAGAAGATGTAGACCACCAGCGACACCGCGATCACCGCCGTGGCGTAAATCACGAACTCGCTCACGTGGCCGGTCTTCAACGAGGCCTGGTACAGCAGCGGCGCGGTACCGCCGAAGGCCGAGTTGGCCAGCGCATAGCCCAGGCCGACGCCCAGCGCGCGCACATGGGTGGGGAACAGCTCGGCCTTCACCACCGCGTTGATCGAGGTGTAGCCGGTCAGGATCACAAAGCCCACGGTGAGGATCGCAAACGCGGTGAGCCAGTCGGTCTGCTTGGGCAGCTCCATCACCAGGAACCAGGTGTAGAGCACGCCGCCGATACCGAAGAACACCAGCAGGCTCTTGCGGCCCACGATGTCCGACAACCAGCCACCCACCGGCTGCATCAGCATCAGCACCGTCAGCGCAACCAGGTTGATGATGGTGCCGGCCATCACGTCGCCACCGGCGAACGCGGTCTGGATCATCTTCGGGCCGGTCACCGAGTAGGTGTAGAACGCGATCGTGCCGCCGGCGGTGATCAAGAAGCACAGCAGCAGCGGGCGCCACTGGTTGACGAACAACTCGCGCATCGAGCCGGACGCCTTGGCCTTGCCGGTGCGCGAATCGGCAATCGACTCAGAGCTCAGCGACTCGTCCATGGTCTGGCGCAGCCAGAACACCACCAACGCGCCAATACCGCCCAGGCCGAACGCCACGCGCCAGCCCCACTCCGACACCTGCGGTGCATCGAAGAAATGCAGCATCACCAACAACGTGGTCTGCGCCAGCACGTGGCCGCCTACCAGGGTGACGTAATGGAACGATGACAAGAATCCGCGCCGGCCGGGAATGGCCGCTTCGGACATGTAGGTGGCGCTGGTGCCGTATTCGCCACCGGTCGCAAAGCCCTGCAACAGGCGCGCCAGCAACAGGATGATCGGTGCGGCAATGCCAATGGTGGACACCGTCGGCGTGATCGCGATGACGAACGAGCACAGCGCCATCATCGACACCGAAATGGTCAGCGCCAACCGGCGGCCATAGCGGTCGGCAAAGCGGCCGAAGTACCACGCGCCGATCGGCCGCATCAGGAAGGTCATCGCGAAGATCGCCCACACGAACATGGTGGCGTTCTTGTCTTCCTTGGAGAAGAACTGCGATTCGAAATAGGTCGCGAACACCGAGTAGACGTAGACGTCATACCACTCGACGAGATTGCCGGCCGATCCCTTGAGCGTGTTGGACACCGAGCGGCGAAGGCTGCCGGGCGCTGCGCCAGAACCGGCGGCAATCGGAGACGATGGGGGTGCGCTCATGCGGTCAGAACCTCTTGGTGGGACAGCCCCGGAGTATAGGTGCGCGCTTGTGTGACGCATGTAAGCATTTCGGCGCATAGGCAGGCGCCGCGCAAGCGGCTAGTCCGCCGGTGTGTGCGGCTGGAAACCGCTACGTTGCAGGTGGCGCTGCGCCTGTTCCATCGCCACGCGCCACTGCATGAGGCGTGACGCTTCAGCTCGCTTTCGGCGTCGGCGCGCTCAGCGATTTGCTGTACATGCCCGAGCGATCAAAGCAACACGCGCGCCGCTTGCCGGACGCCAGCATGTCGCAGGCGGTGGCAATGCGCTTGCTTCGCGTCTCGGCCTTTTTCCCCGAGGTGACCCAGAAAATCCAGTCGCGCCGCGCCACCGCAGTGATGTCGTTCCAGGTCGCCTGCGCGGCGGGGTGCGCGGCAAGTGCGGCGTGCAGATCGTCGGGCACCACCGGCTCGGGCTCCACTTCCACCGGTGCGATCTCCAGCGTCACCGTGTCGCCGGCGGCCACCCCGGCGGCGCGCTGCAGCGCGGCGTCCAGCTTCAGCCAATGCCCGCCCTGCCCGTCCGGTTGCAGCGTGGCCTGCAATGGATGCCCGGCCAGGCGGCCGCGCACGCTGACCATGCTGCGCGTCGGCAATGCGCCGCTTGCGTTGGCAGGCAGCACTAGAAACACCCACGCGGCATCGGCCGGCATTGCCGGTTGCAGCAAGGTGGCGGTGAAGCGGATGGCGGCG
Source organism: Xanthomonas sp. LMC-A-07 (assembly GCF_030208825.1). Lineage (NCBI taxonomy): Bacteria > Pseudomonadati > Pseudomonadota > Gammaproteobacteria > Lysobacterales > Lysobacteraceae > Xanthomonas > Xanthomonas sp. LMC-A-07. Next base: position 15,782 of record NZ_JARVTF010000004.1, on the reverse strand, counting down.
GTGCCCATGGCGCGGACGATAGCACCGCAAATGGCTGGCATCTGCTGCCTGCGCGGTGCGGTGCTGACGCGTGCGCAGGCATGCAAACAGCCACACGCTCGAGGCCGTATGCGCGCGCTCACGCCTCCTGCGGCAGCAGTTCCTTGAGCGTATCGATCAACGCGCGCAAGCCCGGCGGCACCTGGCGTCGCCCCGGGTAATACAGCACCAGGCCCGGAAACGCCGGGCACCACGCCTCCAACACCTGCACCAGCGTGCCGCGCTGCAGCGCTGCGCGCACCGCGTATTCGGGCACATAGGCAATGCCCAGCCCGCCTTCGGCGGCTTCGCACATCAGCGGGATCTGGTCCAGGGTGAGCCGCCCGGGCACATCGATCACCACGTCCTCGCCCCGCCGTTCGAACTCCCAGCGGTACAGCTTGCCGCTGGGCATGCGGTGGCGGATGCAGGCGTGCCGCTGCAGGGCATAAGGCGTGTCGGGTGTCCCGGCGCGTGCGAGATAGTCCGGTGCGGCAACTGCCACGAAACGCGCCGGCCCACCGAACGGCACCGCCACCATGTCCTGCGGCACCGACTCGCTGAAGCGGATGCCAGCATCGAACCCGGCCGCCACGATATCCACCAGCCGGCCTTCGCTCACCAGATCCACCGACAGCGCCGGGTAGCGCGCCAGCACGTGCGGCACCACCTGCTGCAGCAGCAACTGCACCACCACTTCCGGCGCGTTGATCCGCACGGTGCCGGTGGGCCCGCCGCGGAAATCGTCCAGCTCCAGCAACGCCTGGTCCACGTCCTGCAGCGCCGGGACCAGCTTTGCGTACAGGCGCGCGCCGGCTTCGGTGAGCGACACGCTGCGCGTGGTCCGGTGCAGCAGGCGCACGCCGAGGTTGCGCTCCAGCGCGCTGATCACATGGCTGAGCGACGACGGCGCCAACCCGACCTCGCTAGCCGCGCGCCGGAAGCTGCGGTGCGTGGCCACGGCAGTGAACGCGGCAAGGTCGTTGAACGAGGGCTTGGGCATTGGTGGCAAAACCGCATCAACTCATTCGAATTCTATGCCATAGACCCAGCAATCCGCGCTTCCTAGAGTGGGGTTCCTCTCCGAACCACAGGCCATTCCCATGTCCAAGACCTGGCTCATCACTGGCGCCTCCTCCGGCTTCGGCCGCGGTCTGACCCAGACCCTGCTGGCGCGCGGCGATCGCGTCGCCGCCACCGTGCGGCGGGCGGACGCCCTGGCCGATCTGCAGGCAGCGCACGGCAACGCATTGACCGTACTGCAGCTGGACGTGCGCGACACCGCCGCGGTGCAGGCGGTCGTGGCACAGGCATTCGCGGCGCTGGGCCGCATCGATGTGGTGGTCAGCAACGCCGGCTACGGCACGCTGGGCGCGGCCGAGGCCGCCACCGAGACGCAGGTGCGCGCGTTGATCGACACCAACCTCATCGGCTCCATCAGCGTGATCCAGGCCGCGCTGCCGCACCTGCGCCGGCAAGGCGGCGGGCACGTGGTGCAGGTGTCCTCCGAGGGCGGGCAGATCGCCTATCCCGGCTTCAGCCTGTACCACGCCAGCAAGTGGGGAATCGAAGGCTATGTCGAAGCGGTGCGCCAGGAAGTGGCCGGCTTCGGCATCCAGTTCACCCTGGCCGAACCCGGCCCGGCGCGCACCAACTTCGGCGCCGCGCTGGAACGCACCGCACTGCCGCCCGACTATGCCAACACCCCGGTCGACGCACTGCTCCGCGCGCTGGACGACGGCAGCTGGGTCATCACCGGCGACCCGCAGCGCATGGTGGACGCCATGATCGCCTGCACCGAACAGACCCCACCGCCACTACGCCTGGTCATGGGCACCGCGGCGTATCACGCCATCCACGCCGCCCTCAGCACGCGCCTGGCCGCGCTCGAAGCCCAACGCGCGATCGCGTTTTCCACCGATGCACCGGCGACGGCGCACTAGCGCAAGCCGCAGCGCTGATAAGGGCCGCTCGCATCTCTCCACCAGCACGCAGTTGCCGCTCCCCTTCACAACCTCCACCGCGCCGGCTTGCCAGAATGCCGGCCGCTTGAGGCCGCGACGGCGCGGGAAACGGGAGTGGATGCATGACATGGATCATCGTGGCTTCGGTCATTGCCACGCTGGTGGGTGGGTTGCTGGCGCTGAACTTCGCCACGCCGGAAAAGAAGCTCCAGCACATCCCCAAGCATCTGTACGACGTGGCCGACCCGCAGTTCAAGCGCGAGATGTCGGTGTTGCTGGGCCCGGCGATCCTGCCCGGCAACAAGGTCGACGTGCTGCAGAACGGCCACGAGATTTTCCCCGCGATGCTGGCCGCCATTCGCGCAGCAAAGCGCACCATCACCTTCGAAACCTATATCTATTGGTCGGGCGAGATCGGCCGCGAGTTCAGCGAAGCGTTGTCCGAGCGCGCGCGTGCCGGGGTGGAGGTGCGCGTCACCATCGACTGGGGCGGCAGCCTGAAGATGGATCACGCGCTGGTGGACACCATGACCGAGGCCGGTGTGGAAGTGCACCGCTACCGCCCGCTGGCCTGGTACAACCTGCACCGCATCAACAACCGCACCCATCGCAAGTTGCTGGTGATCGATGGCCGCATCGGCTTCACCGGCGGCGTGGGTGTGGCCGATCAGTGGATGGGCGATGCGCAGGACCCGGAGCACTGGCGCGATACGCATTACCGCATCGAAGGGCCAGTCGTGGCGCAGGTGCAGACCGCCTTCAACGACAACTGGATCAAGAGCACCGGCCGCGTGGTCAACGGCGCGGACTATTACCCGGCGCTCACACCTGCCGGTGACAGCGACGCGCAGCTGTTCGTGGCTTCGCCCTCCGGTGGCAGCGAGAGCATGCACCTGATGTACCTGGTGGCCATTGCCGCGGCGTCCACCTCCATCGACCTGGCGGCGGCGTACTTCGTGCCCGATGCCTTGATCACCCGCGCGCTGCTGGAAGCGCGCACGCGCGGGGTGCGCATCCGCGTGCTGCTGCCCGGCCCGCACATCGATGCGATTTCGGTGCGGCTGGCGTCCAAGGCCAGCTGGGAGCCGTTGCTGCAAGCCGGTATCGAGATCCACGAATACCAGACCACCATGCTGCACACCAAGTTGCTGATCGTGGACGGGCTGCTGGTGTCGGTGGGCTCGACCAACTTCGACATCCGCTCGTTCCGGCTCAACGACGAGGCCAGCCTCAACGTGTACGACCGCACGCTGGCCGCGCGCATGACCACGGTGTTCGAGCGCGACCTGCAGCAGGCGCAGGCCTACAGCCTGGAACGCTGGCGCGCGCGCCCGCTGCGCGAGAAGCTGGCCGAAAAGCTGGTGATTCCGATCCGCTCGCAGGTGTGAACTAGCGGCACGCCGACCAACGCCGGCTTTTTCAGTACGCCGAGGCCTGCAGCCGCAGCTGACGCAAGCGCCACCACACCCCGCCCACGTGCACCAGCGAGTACAGCACTAGCGCCGCGGCGATGCCGAGCGTGAGCGGGCTGGCCTGCGACCCGGCCACCGCCGCGCCGCCGCTGAAGGCGCCATCGGCCCAGCGCCAGGCCAGGCGGCCAAGCAACACCAGCATCAGCGCGCCGCCAATCCACGGATTGGGCGTGTACCAGCCGCGGCCGTCCACCCATTCGGCATGCGTGTAACGCAACGACACCGCACCCAGCCCGGCGCCGACCACCGCGCCCAGCGCCACACCCGGCGCCACCCCAGGCAACCCGTAGGCGGCATAGCCCAAGGCTGCAGCGGCCACCAGCAACAGGGCGGTGCGCAAGGTCGCGGCCACCGGCTTCCAGGGTTGGCGCCCGAAGCTGCGGCGGATGCGGCGGTAGTAGAAAAAGGCAACCGCAGCCATCGACAGATAGGGCGTCAGCGGGGCAATGGCGAAGGCGGGCATGCAACATCCTTGCAGGTGAGGTGGGTAAAGCGAGAGCTGCAGAATGAAACCCGGCCCGGGCACGAACAAGGTGCCAAGTGTCACTTTCTGCAGCCATCCGCGCCGCTGTACCCCCAGCTACCCGGCAACGCGCGGGGCGGCTCCGCACACACCGCGGCCAGCCGGTGAACGCAACGCCCGCCTGCGGCAGCCGTTGCCACACGCGGATCCAGGCGGCGGCGGTAGACTTGCCGCCAGTGTTCCCCCACCGCAGTGCCATGTCCCCCATCAAGCAACACGCGCACCAGCTGATCGACGCGCTGCCCGAGGCCGCCGGGTGGGACGACCTTGCGCGCGCGGTGGACGGCGCCGGTTTCGAGGCCGCGGTGCACGCAGGCATGGCTGCTGCCGACCAGGGCCAGATCGCCAGCCCGGCACAGGTGACGGCGATGTTCGCCAGATGGGGTGTTGATGTTGCGGCGTGACTGGACCGTCCCGGCCGCCACGCAGCTCGCCCACGCCCAGGATCACTACCACGCGCTCAACCCCACCGCGGCCGCGGCGATGGCCCGGCAGGTGCGCGAAGCCACCCGCACCCTGGCCGAGCAACCCGGCCGTGGCCGTGCCGGCCGGGTTGCAGGTACCCGCGAATGGACGGTGAAGCACACCCCGTACGTGCTGGTGTACCGCGTGCGCGACGACGCCCTGCAGCTGCTGCATGTGCGCCTGGAGACCCAGGACTGGCTGCCGCGTACCGAACCGGTGATCGAGCGCATCGAACCGTGGATTGCCGCGCTGATCAGCGCGCTGCTGCATGTGCTGATGCTGCTGATCCTGTTGTCGGCCTCCACGCCCAGCATGACCCCGCCACAGGGCTCGGCCAGCGGTGGCCGCACCAAGGTGGACTTCGTCGGCGACACCTCCCAGCCCGATCAACCGGTGCCCTCGCCCACCCCGGTACCGCCATCGCCCACACCCACGCCCGTGCAACCACCGCCGGCTGCCTCGCCGGTGCAGTCCACGCTGGTGCAGCAGGCCAAGAACCCGGTGCCGCCGCAGGGCGACACCGCGCCCGGCAGCCTGGCCGAACGCCGCCGCCAGACCCGGCGCCAGACCCGTCCCACCCCGCCGCAACCGCCTGCGCCGCCGGCCGCCTCCACCCAGCGCCGCCCCGAGACCTGGACCGGCAGCCCGCCCGGCATGCTGGAGGAAGAGGCCGACGGCGCCGAAGACGGCACCGCCAACACCTCCACCATCAGCCAGGGCCGCCGCAACGACCGCAACAACGCCCAGCCCAGCATGGATGTGGGCGGCTTCCAGGTGTATTACGAAGTGCGCAGCGAAACCCAGCTGCGCGCCTGGAAGGAGCAAGGCATGCAGGAGATCGCCATCATCCTGCCCGGCACCCAGCAACGCATGGTCTGCCCGCTGGACGTCGCGCTCAAACGCGGCTCCAGCAAATGCCGCCTGCTGCCGCCGGATTCGCCGGAGCTCAAGAGCATTGGCGACGCCCGCGAAGTCATCAACATGATGGAGGTCTACCGCCAGGGCGAACCGGTATGGCGCGGGCCTGGACCGTATCGGTAAGCGGTGGGACTGGTGGGCCCGGATTCCCCTTACCTGCACGTGCTGGAATGGCTGCATCGATACCGGGCAGGTTGACGCTGCCTAGTGCTTGCACTTTTCTAAGTGCAAGCAACCTGATTTCACCGGGAGGGCGACATGCCTTCTTTCACCGCCCGCAACATCCCGGAGGAGGTGCATCGCGCCATCCGGGCACGTGCTGCCCAACACGGGCGCAGCACCGAGGCGGAGATCCGCGCGATCCTTGAATCAGCAGCCAGGCCAGCCGCCCGGGTCAAACTGGGCGCGTTGCTTGTGGACATCGGCCGCGACGCTGGCCTGACGGCAAAAGAAGCCGACGCCTTCGCCTAGCTACGCGACAAGGCCGCGATCAAGCCGATCGGTTTGAAGTGATCCTGCTCGATACCAGTGTCATCTCCGAGCTCTGGCGGCCTCAGCCCAATCCGCACGTTGTCGGCTGGATCGATGCGCAGGCGGTTGAGACACTGTTCCTGTCGGTCGTGACCGTGGCCGAATTACGCTTCGGCATTGCCGTCATGCCCGAGGGCCGCAAGCGGTCCACATTGCATTCGCGGTTGGAACAGGTCCGCACAAACGGCAAGTCGCCCCGAGCGACGTCCTCTCGCCCCCAGAGCACGTAAGCGGCAGGAAACTGGCTACAGTTTGCCCAGGGCGGTGTCGCCCACGCCATCCACCCGCTACCAAAGGATCTCCATGCTCCTGCATCGTCTTGCCCCGCGTGTGGGCCTGGCCCTTGGCCTGTTGTGTGCCTGTTGCGCGCAGGCGGCCACGCCGGTGGCGGCCCATCGCTTGCTGCGCGTCACCCTGGGCGGCGCCAGCGACCAGGCCGCGTCTGGCCGCTTGCTGGTGTTCGCCACCCTGGCCAAGGACGCGCAGGCGGCGGCCAAGGAGCGCAGCAAGGACGGCAAGGTGGAGCAGGTGGACGCAAGCCCGTTCCGCCCCAGCGCGGTGGCAGTGGCGGCGCAGGAAGTCACCGGCCTGGCGCCCGGCGGCAGTGTCCAGATCGACCTGGATAACCTCGCCTTCCCCAGCGCGTTTTCCGCGTTGCCGGCTGGCGAGTATCTGCTGCAGGCGGTGCTGGATGCGGACCACAACTACGGCTACAGCGGCCGCAGTGGCGGTGACCTGCTCAGCGCGGTCATGCCGGCCACGCTGGGCAAGAACGCCGCGCTGCCCACGCTGACCCTGAGCACGCAGGTGCCGGTCTCCGACGACCCCTGGCAGGTGTCGCCACGGGCGCCGCAGGCAGTGCGCGATGCCGTGCCCGAGGCCAAGTTGCACAGTACCGATGCGTCGATGGTGAGCCCGGCGCTGAGTGCGTTCTGGGGCCGGCCCACGTCCATCCGTGCGCGCGTGCTGACACCGCCCGGTTACGACGCCAAGGCCGCCGCGCGCTATCCCACGGTGTATGTCACCCACGGCTTCGGCGGCGGCTATAACAGTTTTGCCGGCAGCATCGCCTATACCTGGAGCGCGATGGCGGCCAAGCAGATGCCGCCGATGATCTGGGTGTTTCTGGACCAGGCCACGCCCACCGGCACTCACGAGTTCGCCGATTCGGTCAACAACGGGCCCTGGGGCACCGCGCTCACCGAGGAACTGATTCCGGCGTTGGAAAAGCAGTACAAGATGGATGGCAAGGCCAGCGGCCGGTTCTTGAACGGGCATTCGTCCGGCGGCTGGGCCACGCTGTGGTTGCAGACGCGCTACCCCAAGCTATTTGGCGGCACCTGGTCCACTTCGCCGGATTCCAGCGACTTCCACGACTTCACCGGCCCGGATCTGTACGCACCCAATGCCAACGTTTACCGGCGCGCCGATGGCAGCCAGTTCCCGCTGGTGCGTGACCAGGGCAAGGTGCTGGCTAACCTGGAAACCTTCGCCAAGCTCGAACGCGTGCTCGGCCCCTACGGCGGCCAGCTCACCTCGTTCGAGTGGGTGTTCTCGCCGCGCGGCGCCGACGGGCGCCCGGTGCCGATGTTCGACCGCGACAGCGGCAAGGTGGACCCGGCCGTGGTGGCCTACTGGCGCACCCACTACGACATTTCCGCACGCGTGGCCGCGCAGTGGCCCACGCTCAAGCCCGACCTGGACGGCAAGATCCACCTGATCGTGGGCACCGCCGATACGTTCTACCTGGACGGCGCGGCGCGTAAATTCCAGGCGGTGCTGGACGGCCTGGGCGCCAAGAGCGACTTCCGCTATCTGGAAGGCCGCACCCACTTCGATCTGTACAAAGAGGGCGAGGACAGCAACGCCTTGATGAAGAAGATCGCCTGGGAGATGTACGCAGTGGCGCGACCGAAGCGCTAAGCGTGCCGCTGCATTGATGCCTGAGCGGTTGGGTGTTCCGGCCGTGCGTGCGACCTGCGGCCGGCGTGTAGGACATGGCGATCGCGGTGGCAGCGCACGTAGCAGATCGCCCGATCGCTGCGTGCACTGGCATCGCGAATAGCAGCACGTGGCGCAGCCACACCCGCGACGACGCGTCGTTGCAGCTCGCTGCGCTGCGTACCGCCAAGCATCAGCACCACTTACAGTGCAGCGCAGTTCTTCGTTAGACAACACTCACTCGCGTGCACAGGTAACAACGCACAACACGCATCAAACCAGCAATAACAGCACGCTGCGCAGCCACACGCGCAACGAACGCGGCATTGCGGCTTGCTGCACCGCGTACCGCCAGCATCAGCACCACTCACGGTGCAGCACAGTTCTTCGTTAGCCCCACACTCACTCGCGTGCACGGGTGACAACGCGCCACGCCCATCAACCCGCACCGGGTGACATCAGCCGCCCGCAGCGGCACGTCGTGACGCGCACCATCCAGGCGCCGGCCCTGCAGCGGCGCTGTTACACCTCAGCGACTCACGCGGAGCGCCTCGGCAACTCCCACTGCGCCTGTTGCCGTAGCACCAGCAGCAAGACCTGCAGCCGCCCGGCGCGCACCATGGATGCCGGTGTCTGGCCATCCAGTGCGTTCATCGGCTCACGGAACCAGCGGATCAGCGCCTCGTTATTGCCGCCGTTCAAGGCCCATGCGTGGCAGACGATCTCGCCCAGGGCCTCGATGCCGGCGCTGCCCAGCAGCTTGAGGTGGTCGGGCGTGAACGCGAACAGCGACAGCACCAGCTCGGCATCGGCGGCCTTGCCGTGGTCGTGCTCCATCTGCTCGCTGTGCGCGGTGCGGTACGACGCCGCCTGCGCGCGAAAATCTTCGGCACGCCGCATGCCAGTGAGCAGTGCTGCAATGAGGTCGGCGCGTTCCATGGGACAGTCCACCAGTGTGATAGAGCGCACGCTATCTGCCGCACCGCCGCCGCTCAATCAGGAGTCTCCCGACAGCTGGTGAAGGCGTCAGCTTGCGTTGTCATTCGCGCCGGCCGGCCACGGCCATGGGCACCACCCGGTGGCGGCGCTGCCCAGGTGCGGCGTGCGCTGCGTGACGGCCACTACGTCGCTGGCGCGGCGCGCCGCATTCCCGGCGCTTAACGAACGGATTGCTAGGATCCGGGCGCGTTACTGGCAGCAGCCCGCGCTTGCAGGGCTGCAGGATTGGAGTGTCACCTCATGAGGAGTTGTCAGATGCCCTGGAAGCCCGCGCTCACCGCACTTGCCCTGTCCGCCGCCGCCCTGCCGGCGTTTGCCCAGCCCGACCGCCAGGTGGTCGAAGACATGCTCACCCGCTCGGCCAATGTCTGCCCCGGCCACAGCACCGACCGCACGTCGCCCACCGTCAAGGCCGTGCCCGTCGGCGCGCTGCGCGTGATGCTCGAACGCGGCCTGGTGATGTGCCCGGACCGCCGCCTGGATGCCGCAGCCCCGGCCGTGTTCTACGGCCGCCTGGGCGTGTTCGCCTGGAACCCGGACGTGGCCGCCAGCTCGGCGGTCATCGTCAAGCAGATCGGCAACATGACCCGCAGCGAGGACTACCCTGTCGAGACCCTGGTGTGGGACGCCAAGGGCAAGGCGCTCACCCAGCAGACCGTGCCGATGTTCGAGCCCAGGCCGGGTGCGGCGGTGTTGTACAAGGTGCGTTGAGCTGACGCGCGGGCGCAGCACCGCGCTCGTTGCAGGCGGATACACACTCCCTCACCTGCTTCCAGCTCTACCTATACTCAACTCGAGCACGCAGCAAAGGAGGGATCCATGAGACACCCATTGGCCCTGGCAGGCCTTGCGCTCATGGCATTGGGCTTTTCCGTCCCAGGCTGCAGCGCACCACAGAAAGGCACCAGCACCATGACTAACGAACAAGGATGCGTCAGGCAACGTGGCGGCCCGCAAGATCCCGGCACTCGACCACCGCCCGTCATGGAGGCGTGCCTGGGTCCGTACAAGTTGCAGATTCCTGCCAACTATTTCGACGACCAGATGGGGCCGAACTTCGATGGCAGCTTCGGGCTGTATCTGGAATACCCGGAGTTGAACGCGTTTGCTCCCGGCGAGCGTGCCCACCTGAAGCTGGATGTGGCCACCCGCACCGTCAACATTGGCTATCGCTATCTTGACCACGTGGAACCCGATGCATTTCTTCGGCGGCAGTACACACCGGACGGCTCAACGCAGGACACGCCCGAAGCAGATATCAACACCCGCACAAAGGGGGAGGAAATTGACGGACTAACGCCTTACTACGCCAATGTCGCGGCCTACCGCGAACACTACCTGGCACAAGGGCTGAAACCGTCCAACTCCATCATGGCTGCAAGCTACTACAAGGACTGGTATGTCAGCCGCGACGCCCAGGGAAACATCGAGACCATCATCAAGTGCACTTCACGCGAGGTTGAGCAATCGGGCGTGGAATATCGCGACGGCAAGCTTGCCCGTAGCAAGGAACACGAACTACCCACCTGCACGCATGTCTTCGTCATTCCGGAAATGAAGGTCGCAGTGGAAATTGACTATGTGCGCGCTGCATTGAAGGACTGGAAGAAGATCCAGGACCGCGCGCGGAGCGCACTGAAGGAGTTCATGGCCGCCCCCGTTGGCGCCTGAGCAATCGCTGGCCACAAGGAATTGATACATGCCAGGACTCACGCAAGACGATCTCCGAATCCTTTCCTCCTATGCGCGGGAAGAGAATCGCGAGCTTTACTGGAACTATCTCGCCCACAAGGACGGCAACGATGGCTACGGCCTGCTTGCCCTGGGCGTGGTGCGCAACGACAACGCCCCTGGAGCGACCGCAAATATCTTCGCTGATACCCGCGCACGCGATGGCGGCGTCCGGATGAGTGAGCGCGAATGGAATGGGTTCGGTGTGGACCTCATGCGGCGCGATCTGGATGAGCGCGTCAGCCAGATGCGCGCCGGGCGCCCGGATCTTGCACTCAACCTCCCTGTCCGGGATGTGCAGGATGTGCACGACCGCAGCTTTCAAGCGCGCCAGATCGATCCCAACGCCTGGACGCCTCGTGAGTTTCTGCAAGCAGCACGCCGCCATGGCGGCGAAGGTGAGGCAGAACAGGCCTGGACGATGATGCTGGACAACACGGCCCTTGGCTTGTCGCGCATGCGCACGACCAGTTGGGACACCATGCACACCTACAACGACCAGGAGCTGGATGCGGCGGGGTACATGGGGCGCATGGCTGGGGCAAGGACATTGGCGACCCAGGCGCTGCCCAATACGGATCCAGACCGGATTGGGGCGGTCAGTTCCTACGCGCTGTACGACGCGCGCTCCAGACAATGGACCCAGGTGACCTCAGCAGGAGAGACGCCAACGTATCAACCAATTCGAGATGCCGACCAATTGCAGGAGCTCAACGAGACGCGCCAACTCAGGTTGGACCGGCAGGAGTTGAGGAGCGAGTTCCATCCCGATGACCCGTACCGGAACCTGCCGATCGTTCGCAGCCCTTACCTGTTATCCGAAAGCACGCCGTCCAATGCCCAGGAGCAGGCAACACAGCTAGCGGCCGCTGTTACGCCCGATCAACCCGGCCACCCACGGTTTGCGCTGCATCAGCAGTGCAGCACCGGGGTCGACGCACTGGACCGCCAACTTGGACGGCAACCCGACCAAAGCAGCGCATGCATGAGTGCGAGCCTGACCACGCTTGCGGCAGCCAATGGGCTCAACCGTGTAGACCACGTATTGCTAAGCAGCGTTGGGAGCGAAGCACGGGCCGGCCAACATGTGTTCGTTGTTCAGGGCGATCCGAGTAACCCGGCACACCTGCGCGCGCATATGCCAACGGATCAAGCAGTCAACACGCCGGTGGAAACCTCGTTCCGGGAGTTGGCGCAGATTGATCAGCGCCAACAATTGCAGCAGCAGAACGCGCAAACATTGTCTCAACAGCAAGAGTCGCCAACGCACGGTGCGCGCACGCTGGGCGTTTGATGCCAGCCATTGGAATGGATAGCCGTAGCGAGCCAACACGCATGAGCGACAACATCGATTTGGAAAAACGACTCTTTGCCGCAGCGCTTTACGAGCTGCGCTTGCTTCTGTCCAGCTACGTCGACCCTGACGATCAAACCACGTTGGGAAGTGCTGCGTGGATTGCGTACCGGCTGCATAACCAGGCACTTGCCACGCTCGCAGGGCAACCGTTCGATGTAGAAAGCGCGCTGGATGGGCTCCAGAAACTGGAGCCAGCGCTTGGCAAAGAGCGCATGGAGCAGTTCCGCTGCGCGGTCTTCAATGAGATCTAATGCTTCGACAACTGCTGAGTGCACGCTGGCGCGTTAGCCATCGACGTGAAGGTGCTCTAAGCCCTGCCTGCGCTTCACACCGGACTGTTTTTCAGCCGGCTTTGATGCCGAGGCCGGCGAGTCGCGCGTTCCGGCGCGTGGCGTTGGCGATTGCGCTCCCCGTCACATGGATCAGCAACGGCACCGCCCAGCTGGCCCACAGCAGCGCCGCAATGGTGCCCGGCGAAGGCACCATGCCGGCCCCCACCGCCGCATAGAGCGCGATGCGAAATACCACCGGCGCCAGGGTCACCACATACGCCCGCACCATCCAGCGTCGGTGCCGATCAACCCGCCCGCGACGGATGGCCACCAGGCCCACGGACGCCACCACCAGCCACGCCGCTTCCGTCGCTGCGAAGGCTACGCGGATCGCCATCGGCGCCGGCGAGGTGGCGATCAACCCGGTGGCGCCAAGCATCGCCACCAGCATGCCGACGAAATACGCACGCCCGACCCAGCGGTGCACCCAGGCGTGCCTGCGCCAGCCTTGCGTGGCGAACTGCAGCGTGCCGAGTGCGATGCCAGCGGCACCGCCACCCAGGTGGCACCACAGCCAGCCGCGCCGGGTCAGGAACATGGCGTATGCCGGCGACTCCAGCGCGGCGTACTTCAGGTACACGTGGCGCACAAACTCGGCCGCGAACGCGGCGAGCGCAAGCCACAACAACGCCCATGCCACACGGGCAACCGGGCTGCTACCTGCTATCTCGACACCTTCGCGCATCGGATCGACTCGCATGCCCCGCTCCTTCGGCCAGCCTGCTCTCGGCAGCGGAACGCTAGCATGGACATGCGGCAGGAGTGTGGGCGCGCAGACCGTAGGCGCGGCGCGGCGGGAAGACTTAAGCTTGACGCTGCATTGCGTGCGACACCGGATCAACACCGTCGCTACCGAGCCGCTGCTCGTAAATCTCGTCGACCACGCTGCGTACCGCGCGGGCGGCATTGAAGATGCTCTCGCCCAGAACCGACAGACTGGTGGCGTCCAGCGGCTTGCCGCTGCACACCGCCGCCATGTCGCTTTGCGCGGTGATCGTGCGCAGCAGCGTATGGAACTGGTCGATTTGCTGCAGGGTGACGCCGAAGGTGAAGGGCTCTTCGTGCGTTTGCAGCTTGGCCGCTCGCGTGGCGCGTCGCCGAGCGGTAGTCAAAGGGCTTTCGAAGCAGTCATGGCGTCCGTCCTCGACGTGAGCGGACGGGATGTCCGCAAGGCCACCGTAGCGCGCTCTTTCGGATATCTGAAAACCAGATATTTCGCCTGGATTTGTTAGCGAAGCAGAGGCTCGCGTCTCAAGCTGGCTTCATGGGTTCGACCGTTGCCGTGAAGTGTCGGGACTCACCAGTGATTGGGTCATCGAACGCCAACGTATGCGCGAACAACTGCAGCGGCCGCTCCGGGTCATCGGGCCGCTGATCTTCCAGCTCTGGATAAAAGCGGTCATGCAGGATCGGTGCGCCCAGCGCGGCCATGTGCACGCGCAGCTGATGCTTGCGGCCAGTGACCGGCTCCAGCCGATATGTCCACGTGTCTGCTCCGTGCGCGACCACATCGATCACCGTCTCGCTATTCGGCTCGCCCACTCCCTCGCGCATGCGGAAGAACGGCTCCCCCGGCTCCAGCCGGCTGCGATGCACGTACGGAAACGTCAGCCCCGGTAGTGGCGGCGCCACCGCCAGGTAGTGCTTGTGGATGCGTCGCTCACGAAACAACGCCTGGTAAATCCCGCGTGTTGCCAGATTAGCTGAGAACAGCACCAGCCCAGCGGTATCGCGGTCGATGCGGTGCAGTGGCACCAGCGACGGATTATCAAGGTGCCGCACCAGCCGGGCCAGCAACGTCTCGCGCACATACGCACCTGCGGGGACGACCGGCAGGAAGTGCGGCTTGCAGGCAACCACAATCTGCCCGTCGGCATGCACCACCGTCTCTACCGCCGAGATGGTGGGCTCATCCGCCACCTCGCGGAAATAGTAGATCTCCGCACCCAGCCGATAGGGCGCAGAAACCTCCAGTGCCTGCTGCTGCGCATCCAGCACACGCCCGCGCGCGAAGCGGTCACGCCACGTGGCAGCAGCCACGCCCGGAAAGCACGCGCATAGCGCCTCAAACACCGTCTGCCAGGGGCCAGCGGGAAGTTGGAACTGGCTGGCGGAGATGCCATCGCGGATGGGGCGTGGAACGGACATGGAAGTGGCGAAAGCGCACTCAAGCAAATAGGCGGGAATCGTACCTCGCCGCAACGACGCCATCTGCAACTGTGCCGCGCCTCGCCAACGTCACGTGACGTTCGAGCGCTTTCCATGACACACGCGATTGGACAACCCACACAGCACTCTGGTGCGGCCTGGTTGAGGGCATCGATGCTCATGCGCGTGCGAGTAAGCTGATGCACGTGCAAGCGAACTCAAGCTGCAGCGCCGAAATCAGGCTCGTGTGCGCTCAAAACCTCGCGCCGATAGCAGATGCGACATTGCGCGCATCAGCACCGATGGTCTGCTGACAAAACCCGTTGCAGCGGCTATGGTCAAAGCTGGAACGGGGGTTCTTGCATGGGACGCAGAAAGAAACAGAGCGGGTTTGAAGCGTTGGCTACGTTGCCGTGGCCGGTGGGCGTTGTTGCGGGAATCGTTGCGTATCTTGGCGTGCGCTACGGCCTTGGCTGGTGGTTCTCGCACCACGGCGGAATGCTGTTGCAGGGAATTGCCCAGCAATCGAGTGGAATGTTCGCGCCATTGGCGTGGACGCTGCTCGGCGTCTGCTGGCTTGCTGCGCTGTTCTCTTATCTGGGCACACGCAGCCGGCGGCGCTTTCTGAAAACACGCACAAGCCTGGAGAGCCTGGCCGCCGGCGGCTGGCGCCAGTTCGAACTATTGGTGGGCGAAGCGTTTCGCCGCCAGGGCTACAGCGTCGAAGAAACCGGCCTGGGCGGCGCCGACGGCGGCATCGACCTGATCCTGCGCAAGGACGGTCGCCGCACGCTGGTGCAATGCAAGCAATGGAAGCGCCAGCAGGTCGGCGTCAGCGTCGTGCGAGAAATGTTTGGCCTACTCACCCATCACCAAGCCCACTCGGTGAAGATTGTCTGTATCGGCAGTTATACAAAAGACGCAGAGCGCTTCGCTCAAGGCAAGTCAATTGAACTGATTGGCGGTGAAAAGCTGCTAGAAATGATACGAACGGTGCAGCAACAAGGGACAGCGCAGCCGACGTCACCAACAACACGCGTCGAACCTGTCTTTGCTTCGACTGGATCCGTTGTCTCTGAGACCATTATCGCCCCCAGCTGCCCCCGCTGCGGCAGCGCGCTTGTGCAAAGAATAAATCGGCGCACCAGCGAGAACTTCCTAGGTTGCAGCCAGTTCCCGAAGTGCAGGAAGATTATTTGATCAACCTGATCAACCCCTCCAGATCGTGAAAAAATTTAGGTGACGGGCATCGTGAAGAGAATGACATGGCGCAATCTCCGCGTTGGGGACGCTTTTCGGATCCCATTGCACGGCGGAAGCGAAGGGGTGGTGTCGACTCCCCGTAATTCAGTGCCAGCCAAAACTAGAGGTCTGCGGTTGATG
>NZ_JARVTF010000015.1:0-74278 GCF_030208825.1 Xanthomonas sp. LMC-A-07 | reverse complement strand
GCCGACCTCCTGCATGCCATGCAGGCGCTCTCCCAGCTGAGCTATGGCCCCACGAAACTGAGAACGAAATGATAGCGATGCGTTAACGTTCGCGCAAGCGCTTTTTCATGCCGAATGAGACGCGACGTGCGCCGTGCTCAGTTGACGCCGTGCAGATCGCGCAGCTGCGTCTGGCGCGCGCCAAAGTACGCGGCGAGATCGGCGATGTCCTGGTCGCTCAGCGCGGTGGCCTGCGCGGTCATCAACGGATGCTGGCGATCGCCGCTGCGATAGGCCTGCAATGCATGTGCAAGGTAGTCGCCGTACTGGCCGCCGAGCTTGGGATAGGTCGGGTCCAGCGGCACATTGCCATCGGCGCCGTGGCAATCGACACAGCTCTGGCCGGTGGCCTTGCCTTTGGTATGCGCGAGTTTGTCGCCGGCTGCGGCGCGGCCGGTCGGCAGCCCGGCCGAAGACCCCGAGCCGTGCTCGCCGCTGGCATGACCGGCGTCGCCGGCAGAGTGATCGGTGGATTCCACCTGGGACTGGGAACAGGCCGCCAACGACAGGGCAGCGACCAAGGCGATGGCTAGACGCGGAGCGTACAGGGCGTTCGGCATGTGGGCGCTTATTTAAGGGTGGACAGGTAGGTGGCGATGTCGGCGATGTCCTGCTCGGAAAAGCTTTGCGCCTGTGCCTGCATGGTCGGGTGTTTGCGCTTGCCCTGGCGGTATTCGGTCAGTGCCTGGGTCAGGTACTGCGCGGACTGGCCGCCGATCTTGGGCACGCGGTAGCTCGGGTAGGCGTTCTTGTAGCCGGTCACGCCGTGGCAGCCCTGGCAGGTGTACGCGAGCTGGCGGCCATTCCCGGCATTGCCCGAGGGCGCGGGTGTGGCAGGCGTCGGCGCCGCGACTGCAGGGGCAGGCGGTGTCGGAACCGATGGTGTTGCTGATGCGCCCCCAAACGGCAGGAAGACGACCAGAGCGAGACAAGCGGCGAGCGGCTGCGGGCGCATGGTTTCGTATCCGGAAGACTGGTATGAGCGTCCGCACGTGGGGGCGTTGCGGGCCGAACCGAGTATGCCTGCGATTTGGTCGCACGCAAACCGGGTGAATAGGCAATCTTGAACAGACCATGACCTTTGGCGCATTGGCGACATGATGGCTTGGGTGGTTTACTTGCCTACAACACCTGTTCACGCATCCACTAGGACACGACGATGTCGCCACTCTCCTTCTTGCCCGGCCGCAGCGGACCTTGCGCCGCTGCGCTGTTGATCACCACGAGCCTGTTGCTGGGCGGTTGCAAGGCTGGCGACAGTGCTGCCAAGCCGGCAGACAGCCAGAAGGCCGCAGATGCCGTGCCGGTGGAAACCGCAAAAGCAGCCCGTCGTGCGGTGGCCGCCAGCTACACCGGCACTGCGGCATTGGAGCCACGTGCCGAAGCGCAGGTGGTGGCCAAGACCTCCGGCGTGGCGCTGGCGGTGATGGTCGAGGAAGGGCAGAAGGTGTCGGCAGGCCAGGCGCTGGTGCGGCTGGATCCGGACCGCGCGCATCTGGCGGTGGCGCAAAGCGAGGCGCAGCTGCGCAAGCTGGAAAACAGCTATCGCCGCGCCACGCAACTGGTCGGCCAGCAATTGGTCAGCGCTGCGGATGTGGACCAGCTCAAGTTCGATGTGGAAAACAGCCGCGCGCAGCATCGTCTGGCATCGCTGGAGCTGTCGTACACCACCGTGCAGGCGCCGATTTCCGGGGTGATTGCCTCGCGCTCCATCAAGACCGGCAACTTCGTGCAGATCAATACGCCGATCTTCCGCATCGTCGACGACTCGCAACTGGAAGCCACACTCAACGTGCCCGAGCGCGAGCTGGCTACGCTCAAGTCCGGCCAGCCGGTGACGTTGCTGGCCGACGCATTGCCGGGGCAGCAGTTCTTGGGGAAGGTGGACCGCATCGCGCCGGTGGTGGATTCGGGCAGCGGCACTTTTCGCGTGGTGTGCGCGTTCGGCGCTGGCGCCGAGGCGTTGCAGCCCGGCATGTTCGGGCGCATCCGCATCGACTACGACCAGCGCAAGGATGCCCTGGTGATTCCGCGGCTGGCGCTGCTGGACGACGGTGAACCGGCGGTGTTCGTGGTGCGCAATGGCAAGGCCAGTCGGGTGCCAGTGAAGCTGGGCTATGCCGAAGGCCCATGGCTGGAAGTGCGCCAGGGCTTGAAGGAAGGCGACCAGGTCGTGACGGCCGGCAAGGTGGCGCTGCGCGATGGCACCGCGGTGCAGATCATCGGCCAGCCCGATCGCAAGCCGGTTGCAGCTGCCGCACCGGCAACGGCCGGCGACGAGAAGCGCTCATGACCGACCATCCCACCGGCCCGGTCCACGACCCGCACCTATCCGTAGCGCCGGGCGGCGGCCTTGTGGCGTTTGCCACACGCCGCCGCGTCACCATCGCGATGATCACGGTGACCATGCTGCTGTTCGGCCTGATCGCGCTGCGTAGCCTCAAGGTCAATCTGCTGCCGGACCTGAGCTATCCCACGCTCACCGTGCGCACCGAATACACCGGTGCGGCACCGGCGGAAATCGAGACGCTGGTGACCGAGCCGGTGGAAGAAGCGGTCGGTGTGGTCAAGAACCTGCGCAAGCTGAAGTCGATCTCGCGCACCGGGCAAAGCGATGTGGTGCTGGAGTTTGCCTGGGGCACCAACATGGACCAGGCCGGCCTGGAAGTGCGCGACAAGATGGAAGCGTTGTCGCTGCCGCTGGAAGCCAAGCCGCCGGTGCTGCTGCGTTTCAATCCATCGACCGAGCCGATCATGCGCCTGGTGCTGTCGCCCAAGCAGGCGCCGGCCTCAGACACCGACGCCATCCGTCAGCTCACCGGCCTGCGTCGCTATGCCGACGAGGATCTGAAAAAGAAGCTCGAACCGGTCGCTGGCGTGGCGGCGGTGAAGGTGGGCGGTGGTCTGGAAGACGAGATCCAGGTGGATATCGACCAGCAGAAACTGGCCCAGCTCAGCCTGCCGATCGACAACGTCATCACCCGGTTGAAGGAGGAGAACGTCAACATCTCCGGCGGCCGGCTGGAAGAAGGCTCGCAGCGCTACCTGGTGCGCACGGTCAACCAGTTCGTGGATCTGGACGAGATCCGCAACATGCTGGTGACCACGCAGAGCAGCAGTAGCAGCGCAGCCGATGCAGCGATGCAGCAGATGTATGCCATTGCGGCGTCCACTGGTTCGCAGGCGGCATTGGCGGCCGCGGCCGAAGTGCAGAGCACCTCGGCCTCGTCCACCAGCAGCATCGCCGGCGGCATGCCGGTGCGCTTGAAGGACGTGGCGCAGGTGCGCCAGGGCTACAAGGAACGCGAGGCGATCATTCGCCTGGGCGGCAAGGAAGCGGTGGAATTGGCGATCTACAAGGAGGGCGATGCCAATACGGTGTCGACCGCCGCGTCGCTGCGCAAGCGCCTGGAGCAGATCAAGGCGACCGTTCCCGGCGATGTGGAAATCACCACCATCGAGGACCAGTCGCACTTCATCGAGCACGCGATCAGCGACGTCAAGAAAGATGCGGTGATCGGCGGCGTGCTGGCGATCCTGATCATCTTCTTGTTCCTGCGCGATGGCTGGAGCACCTTCGTGATCAGCCTGTCGCTGCCGGTGTCGATCATCACCACGTTCTTCTTCATGGGCCAGCTGGGCCTGAGCTTGAACGTGATGTCGCTGGGTGGGCTGGCCTTGGCCACCGGCCTGGTGGTGGACGATTCCATCGTGGTGCTGGAGAGCATCGCCAAGGCGCGCGAGCGTGGCCTGAGCGTGCTGGATGCGGCGATGGTGGGCACCCGCGAGGTGAGCATGGCGGTGATGGCCTCGACCCTGACCACCATCGCGGTGTTCCTGCCGCTGGTGTTTGTCGAAGGCATTGCCGGGCAGTTGTTCCGCGACCAGGCGTTGACCGTGGCGATCGCCATTGCGATCTCGCTGGTGGTGTCGATGACGCTGATCCCGATGCTGAGCTCGCTGAAAGGCGCGCCTCCCATGGCCTTCCCGGACGAACCCAGCCACCCGCAGTGGCAGCCGCAGCAGCGCTGGTTGAAGCCGGTAGCGGCTGGCCGCCGCGGCGCGGGTGCCAGCGTGCGCTATGCGTTTTTCGGTGCCGCCTGGGCGGTGGTGAAGGTCTGGCGCGGCGCCACGCGGGTGGTGGCACCGGTGATGCGCAAGGCCAGCGATATCGCGATGGCGCCGTATGGCCGTGCCGAACGCGGGTACCTGACCATGCTGCCGGCGGCATTGCGTCGGCCCTGGTTGGTGCTCGGGCTGGCAGGCGCCGCGTTCGTCGGCACCGTGCTGCTGGTGCCGATGCTCGGCGCGGACCTGATCCCGCAGCTGGCGCAGGACCGCTTCGAAATGACCGTGAAGCTGCCCTCCGGCACGCCGCTGGCGCAGACCGACGCTCTGGTGCGCGAGCTGCAACTGGCGCACGACAAGGACCCGGGCATCGCCTCGTTGTATGGGGTGAGCGGTGCCGGCACGCGGCTGGATGCCAACCCCACCGAAAGTGGCGAGAACATCGGCAAGCTCACGGTGGTGATGGCCGGTGGCGGCAGCCCCGCGGTGGAGGCAGCGGCCACCGAGCGCCTGCGCAGCAGCATGACGGCGCATCCGGGCGCGCAGGTGGATTTTGCACGGCCGGCGCTGTTTAGTTTTTCCACGCCGCTGGAAGTGGAGTTGCGCGGGCAGGATCTGGGCGAGCTGGAGCAGGCCGGTCAGAAACTGGCGCAGATGCTGCGTGCCAACGGCCACTACGCGGACGTGAAGTCGACCGTGGAAGAGGGCTTCCCGGAAATCCAGATCCGCTTCGACCAGGAGCGCGCCGGTGCGTTGGGGTTGACCACGCGGCAGATCGCCGATGTGATCGTCAAGAAGGTGCGCGGCGATGTGGCCACCCGCTACAGCTTCCGTGATCGCAAGATCGATGTGCTGGTGCGTGCGCAGCACAGCGACCGTGCCAGCGTGGACGCGATCCGCCAGTTGATCGTCAACCCGGGCAGCAGCCGACCGGTGCGCCTGGCCGCGGTCGCCGAGGTGGTGGCGACCACCGGGCCGAGCGAGATTCATCGCGCCGACCAGACCCGCGTGGCGATCGTGTCGGCGAGCCTGCGCGACATCGACCTGGGCGGTGCGGTGCGCGAAGTGGAAACGTTGGTGCGTAACGACCCGCTGGCCGCTGGCGTGGGCATGCACATTGGCGGGCAGGGCGAGGAACTGGCGCAGTCGGTGAAGTCGCTGCTGTTCGCGTTCGGTCTGGCGATCTTCCTGGTCTACCTGGTGATGGCCTCGCAGTTCGAATCGCTGCTGCACCCGTTCGTCATCTTGTTCACCATTCCGCTGGCGATGGTCGGCGCGGTACTGGCACTGCTGATGACCGGCAAGCCGGTATCGGTGGTGGTGTTCATTGGCCTGATTTTGCTGGTGGGTCTGGTGACCAAGAACGCGATCATCCTGATCGACAAGGTCAACCAGCTGCGCGAGGAAGGCGTGGCCAAGCGTGAGGCGCTGATCGAAGGGGCGCGTTCGCGCCTGCGGCCGATCATCATGACCACGCTGTGTACCTTGTTCGGCTTTTTGCCGCTGGCGGTGGCGATGGGCGAGGGGGCGGAGGTGCGGGCACCGATGGCCATCACCGTGATCGGCGGGCTGCTGGTGTCCACGCTGCTCACCTTGCTGGTGATTCCGGTGGTCTACGACCTGCTGGATCGCCGTGCCGATGCGTGCTACCTGGAGCGCGGCCGGCGCATGGCGCGTCAGCGCGCACCAGCCAGCCACAGCGACGGGCTGGAGGCGGTATGAGCGTTGCCGCCTTCAGCATCCGTCGCCCGGTTACCACCATCATGTGCTTCGTGTCGCTGGTGGTGGTGGGGCTGATCGCCGCGTTTCGCCTGCCGCTGGAGGCGCTGCCGGATATTTCCGCGCCGTTCCTGTTCGTGCAGTTGCCGTACACCGGCTCCACACCGGACGAGGTGGAGCGCAACCTGGTGCGGCCGGCCGAGGAAGCCTTGGCCACGATGACCGGCATCAAGCGCATGCGCTCGACCGCCACCGCCGACGGCGCCAATATCTTCATCGAGTTCTCCGACTGGGACCGCGATATCGCCATTGCCGCCTCCGACGCGCGCGAGCGGCTGGATGCCATTCGCGACGATTTCCCCGAGGATCTGCAACGCTTCCATATCTTCAAATGGTCCAGTAGCGATGAGCCGGTACTCAAGGTGCGGCTGGCCAGCCAGGCCGATCTGACCGGCGCGTACGACATGCTCGACCGCGAGTTCAAGCGGCGCATCGAGCGGATTCCGGGCGTGGCCAAGGTGGAAATCTCCGGCGCGCCACCAAACGAGGTGGAGATCGCGATCGCGCCGGATCGGCTGACGGCGCATGACCTGAGCCTCAACGATCTGAGTGAGCGGCTGGGCAAGCTCAATTTCTCGGTCTCGGCCGGGCAGATCGACGACAACGGCCAGCGCATCCGCGTGCAACCGGTGGGCGAATTGCGCGACCTGCAGGAGCTGCGCGATCTGGTGCTCAACGCCAAGGGGCTGCGCCTGGGCGACATTGCGCAGGTGCGGCTCAAGCCCACACGCATGAACTACGGCCGGCGCCTGGATGGGCGCCCGGCGATTGGCCTGGACATCTATAAGGAGCGCAGCGCCAACCTGGTGGAAGTGTCCAAGGCGGCATTGAAGGAAGTCGAAGACATCCGCGCCGAACCGGCCATGCGCGACGTGCAGGTCAAGGTGATCGACAACCAGGGTAAGGCGGTGACCTCGTCATTGGCGGAATTGGCCGAGGCCGGTGCGGTTGGCCTGCTGCTGTCGATCACGGTGCTGTTCTTCTTCCTGCGCCACTGGCCGTCCACGCTGATGGTCACGCTGGCGATCCCGATCTGCTTTGCGATCACGCTGGGTTTCATGTACTTCGTCGGCGTCACGCTCAACATCCTGACCATGATGGGCTTGCTGTTGGCCGTGGGCATGTTGGTGGACAACGCGGTGGTGGTGGTGGAAAGCATCTACCAGGAGCGCGAGCGCATGCCGGGTCAGCCGCAGCTGGCAGCGTTGTTGGGAACGCGCAGCGTGGCGATCGCACTCAGCGCCGGCACGCTGTGCCACTGCATCGTGTTCGTGCCGAACCTGTTTGGCGAAACCAACAACATCAGCATTTTCATGGCGCAGATTGCGATCACCATTTCGGTGTCGTTGCTGGCCTCGTGGTTGGTGGCGATCAGCTTGATCCCGATGCTGTCGGCGCGCATGAAAACGCCGCCGCTGGTGACCTCCGAGCGCGGCGTGATCGCACGGCTGCAGCGGCGCTACGCAAAGGTTTTGGCCTGGACGCTGGCGCACCGCGGCTGGAGCGTGGCCGGCATCCTGCTGGTCAGTGCGATCAGCCTGGTGCCGATGAAGCTCACCAAGGTGGACATGTTCGGTGGCGACGGCGGCAACGAGGGCTACATCCAGTATCAGTGGAAGGGCTCCTATACGCGCGAGCAGCTGGGCGATGAGATCGCGCGGGTGGAAAACCACCTGGAAGCCAACCGCGCCAAATACCACATCACCCAGATCTATTCGTGGTTTAGCGAGGTGGAAGGCAGCAACACCGTGGTGACCTTCGACGCGACCAAGGTCAAGGACCTGCCACCGCTGCTGGAGCAGATTCGCAAGGAGTTGCCGCGTTCTGCGCGCGCCGATTACAGCATCGGCAACCAGGGCGATGGCGGGAGCGGCAATCAGGGCGTGCAGGTGCAATTGGTGGGCGATTCCACCCAGGCACTGCAGGAGTTGGCCGACGAGGTGGTACCGCTGCTGGCGCAGCGCAAGGAATTGCGCGACGTACGCGTGGATACCGGCGATCGCACCAGCGAGCTGGCCATTCGCGTGGATCGCGAGCGCGCGGCCGCGTTCGGCTTCAGTGCGGAGCAGGTGGCGAGTTTTGTCGGGCTGGCTTTGCGTGGCACGCCGCTGCGCGAGTTTCGCCGCGGCGACAACGAAGTGCCCGTGTGGGTGCGGTTTGCCGGCGCCGAGCAGAGCAAACCCGAAGATCTGGCAGGCTTCACCGTGCGTACCAAGGATGGGCGCAGCGTGCCGTTGCTGTCGCTGGTGGATGTAAAAATCCGCCCGGCCGCCACCCAGATCGGCCGCACCAATCGGCAGACAACGCTGACCATCAAAGCCAATCTCGGCACGAAAGTCACCGTGCCTGAAGCGCGCGCTGCGATGGAGCAACCGCTCAAGGCGATGCAGTTTCCGGCCGGTTACAGCTACACCTTCGACGGGGGCGATTATCAGGACGACGGCGAGGCGATGGGCCAGATGGTGTTCAATCTGGTGATTGCGTTGGTGATGATCTACGTGGTGATGGCGGCGGTGTTCGAGTCGCTGCTGTTCCCGGCGGCGATCATGAGCGGCGTGCTGTTCTCGATCTTCGGGGTGTTCTGGCTGTTCTGGATCACCGGGACCTCGTTCGGCATCATGTCCTTCATCGGCATCCTGGTGCTGATGGGCGTGGTGGTGAACAACGGCATCGTGATGATCGAGCACATCAACAATCTGCGCCGCCGTGGCATGGGGCGCACGCAGGCGTTGATCGAAGGCTCACGTGAACGCTTGCGGCCGATCATGATGACCATGGGCACCGCGATCCTGGCGATGGTGCCGATCTCGCTGACCAGCACCACCATGTTCAGCGACGGCCCGCCGTATTTCCCGATGGCGCGCGCCATCGCTGGCGGCTTGGCATTTTCGACAGTGGTGAGCTTGCTGTTCCTGCCGACCATCTACGTCATCCTGGATGACATTAGCAGCGGCGCGGCGGCATTGGTGCAGCGCGCGCGTGGTGTACGGAAGGCGATGCCGCCGGAGGCTGCGTTGGAGTCTTGAGTCAGCCAAGACGGCTGATGGTTGGCAATCGCTGCACACCGAATGGCAGCAAGGGTGCTTCAAGCCCCTCTCCCGTCGGGAGAGGGGTTGGGGTGAGGGTACGGATTTCCCGAATACGACCAGGCAGCGCGCCTGCCTGCGGTTTGCTGGCTTCGGTGAGAGCGGCAGCGCGGCCGGAAATCGGCTCCTCGGCTCGGCAGACATCCTGTCTGACTCGCCGCCGCGGCACATCCCTGTGCCGCTCTCCGCCAATCCCCGGCCACGCTGCCACTTCGGCGCGTCGTTGCCCTGAGCTAGCTGATCTTGAGGGAAGTCAGAACGGGCGGCTTCAAGCCCCTCTCCCGTCGGGAGAGGGGTTGGGGTGAGGGTACGGTTCCCCGAATACGGTCGGGCAAGCTGCCTGTGATTTGCTGGCTTCGGTAGGGGCGGCAGCGCGACCGGGGATCGGCTCTTCGGCTCGGCAGACATCCCTGTCTGACTCGCCGCCGCGGCACATCCCTGTGCCGCTCTCCGCCGATCCCCGGCCACACTGCCGCTTCGGCGCGTCGTTGCCCTGAGCTAGCTGATCTTGAGGGAAGACGGCAAGGCCGAAAGTGCTCGGATTTTTGGCCGGCAGGCAAATAGATCTCTGCCTCCGCCTCCGCCTCAGGCAGCAAGGCAGCGAGGCAACTAAGCAACGAAGCAACGAAGCAACGAAGCAACGAAGCAACGATCAAAGCCTAGGCCGAGCAGGTCTCGCGGAAATCGCTGCTTTCCGTTCCGCCAACACAGGAACATTCGAAGAGTGGTCCGCGGGCGCCGGGGCGGGACCTTACACGACAAGGATGTCGTGTAAGAGCCCCCATGGATGGGTTCACGGCGTGTCCTGCCCCGGCGCCCGCGGGCCGCTCCACTCAAAAGATTAAGGCGCCAGCCAACCAGCTTTCCTCAAACAAAAATCAAAGCGCCAGCAAACCGGGCTTTCCTCAATCAAAACTAAAGCGCCGGCTGATCAGCTTTGCTCAGCCAATCAACTTTCGTCAGCCAACCAGCCTTCTCAAGCCAATCAGCTTTCCCAACACGCGGGATGCAGCCCAGAAAATCAGCCCGCACGCACCTGCCGCACGATTGCCGCAGCCTTTGCCGAGCTTTCCTTGACCTTGTCCCACTGACCTTGCACCAGCCAGTCCTTGGGCACCATCCACGAGCCGCCGATGCACAGCACGTTCGGCTGCGACAGGAATTCGGCCGCATTGGCTTCGCTGATGCCGCCGGTGGGGCACAGCTTGAGCTCGGACAGCGGGCCGGCCAGGCCCTTGAGCATCTGCAGGCCGCCCACGGCAGTGGCCGGGAACAGCTTGCACACGCGGAAGCCCAAGCCCATCAGGGTCAGCAGTTCGGTCGGGGTGGCAGCGCCGGGCACGGCCGGGATCGGCGCGTCGGCCAGCAGGCGTGCCAGCGGCGCCGGCGTGCCGGGCGTGACCAGGAAGTCTGCACCGGCATCCACCGACTGGCGCAGCTGCAGTTCGCTCAGCACCGTGCCGGCACCGATCACGATGTTGGGCAGTTCGCGCTTGAGCATCGCCAGCGCTTCGATCGCGACCGGGGTGCGCAGGGTCAGTTCGATGGCAGGCAGGCCGCCTTCGAGCAGCGCGTCGGCCACGCGACGCGCCTGGTCCAGCGTGTCGACGGTCACCACCGGCAGGATGCCGGCGTCGCGCAGCAGCTGTTCAGCGGTGTTTTGGGTCTGGGCAATCGTCATTGCAACTCCTGGAGACGGCGACCGCCTGGGCGGTCGCAGAGAGGGAAGGGGATCAGGCGTCCTTGGACTCGTGCGGCGCGGCGGCAGCGGCCGCATCGGCGCCCAGTTCGTACTCGGCGTCGTAGCTCCACAGCGCACCGTCCGGATGGGTCGGGCCGCAGGAAATCGAGATCGCGCCCTGGTCGGCCGGGCCGACGACCTGGCGGCTGATCGCAAACAGGTTGCGGCCCAGGTCGTTGCCGGCCACGGCGGTATTGGGTGCAACCTCGCGCGATGCCCATTCTTCGGCCGAAACCAGCACTTCTAGCGTGCCGGCTTCGCCGTCCAGGCGCACCATGTCGCCTTCACGGACACGCCCGATCGGGCCGCCGCGCGCCGCTTCCGGCGTCATGTGGATCGCGGCCGGGAACTTGCCCGACGCACCAGACAAACGGCCGTCGGTGACCAGCGCCACGCGACGGCCCTGGTTCTGCAACAGGCCGAGCAACGGGGCCATTGAATGCAGCTCCGGCATACCGTTGGCACGCGGGCCCTGGTAACGCAGCACCACCACGAAGTCGTGCGGCAACACACCGGCCGCATGCAGCTTGTTGAGCACCTGTGGGGTGTCGATCACCACGGCAGGCGCTTCGATCTTGCGGTGCTGGGGCTTGACCGCCGACAGCTTGATCAGCGAGCGGCCCAGGTTGCCGCGCAGCAGGCGCAGGCCACCTTGCGATTCGAATGCATCGCTGACCGGGCGTGCCACGCTGTCATCGGCGGTGGTCGCCGTGCCGGGCACATAGATGACCTTGCCATCCTGCAAACGCGGCTCGTTGGCATAGGCACGCATGCCGCCTTCGACCACGGTGGGCAGGTCGTCGTGCATGTAGCCGGCGTCCATCAGTTCGCGGAACACGAATGCCGTGCCGCCAGCAGCCTGAAAGCGGTTCACGTCGGCTTCGCCGTTCGGGTAGACGCGGGTCAGCAGCGGCACGGTCTGCGAGATCAGATCCATGTCGTCCCAGGTCAGCACGATGCCCGCCGCACGCGCCACGGCGATCCAGTGGATGGTGTGGTTGGTGGAGCCGCCGGTGGCCATCAGGGCGACCACGGCGTTGACGATCGCGCGTTCGTCGATCAAACGGCCGAACGGGCGGAAGTCCTGGCCTAGCGCGGAGATCGCCAGCGCCCGCTCGGTCCCCTCACGGGTCAGTGCATCGCGCAACGGCTGTTCGGGATTGACGAACGAGGCGCCGGGCAATTGCACGCCCATCGCTTCCAGCAGCACTTGATTGGAGTTGGCGGTGCCGTAGAAGGTGCAGGTGCCGGGCGAGTGGTAGGAGGCGGATTCGGCTTCCAGCAACTCGGCACGGGTAGCTTCGCCTGCGGCATAGCGCTCGCGGACCTCGGCCTTCTGCTTGTTGGGAATGCCCGGGCTCATCGGGCCGGCCGGCATGAACAGCGCCGGCAGGTGGCCGAAGGCCAATGCGCCGATCAACAGGCCAGGCACGATCTTGTCGCACACGCCCAGATAGACCACCGCATCGAACATGTCGTGGCTGAGACCGATGGCCGCAGCCTGGGCGATGTTGTCGCGCGAAAACAGCGACAGCTCCATGCCAGCACGGCCCTGGGTCACGCCGTCGCACATCGCCGGCACGCCGCCGGCGACCTGCGCGGTGGCGCCGAGCGCACGCGCGGTGTCGCGGATCATCTGCGGGTAATGCTCGAATGGCTGATGCGCCGAGAGCATGTCGTTGTAGGCGGTGATGATGCCCAGGTTCGGCGTGGCCGCGCCGCGCAGGCGTGACTTGTCGGTCGGCTCGGAGGCCGCAAAGCCGTGCGCGAGATTGCCGCAACTCAGGCGGCTACGGAACGGGCCCTCACGCAGGGCGGCATCAAGGCCGGCCAGGTACGCCGCGCGCGAGGGCGCGCTGCGCTTGCGGATACGGTCGGTGACAGCTTGGATGTTCGGATGCAGGCTCATTGGCTACCGGCTATGAGAAACAGGGGGAAGGTGTTCGATGGCAGCCCGGCACCAGGCGATGCGGGCTGCCGCGGTGTCGCAACGTGGGCGAGTGCTTGCACGCCATCAGCATGACCAAGCCACCCACCCGGGGTCCCGACATCCACTAACTGCACCAATGCACGCGCAGGCGCGGGCCAGGCTGCTGCAGCGCGACCCGGATCGGGTATTCGCTGATGTCCTCGCCTGCCAGTGCCGCCTGCAGCACATCGAGCTTCTGCTTGCCGCGCAGCAACAGCAGGCGCGTGGGAATCGGCGCCAACCCGGCCGGGGTCAAGGTGATGCGCAGCGGCCACTGGTTGGCACCGGGACAGCCGGTGGCGTCCAGCGACGCGTACGGCTGCGGGCTGGCCAGGGCCTTGGGCAGATCGGTTGAGCCGGGGAATAGCGAGGCGGTATGCCCGTCGCCGCCCATGCCCATCACCGCCAGGCAGGCCGGTTCGGCATGCGTGGCCTGCAGGTTGGCGGTATGCACGCACTCGGGCAGCTGCTTGCCCGGGCGCACCAACGGGATGAAAGTGGCCGCCGGTGCATGGTCCAGGAAGCTCTGCTTGACCAGCCAGGCATTGCTGTCCTGGTCCTGTGGCGAGAGCCAGCGCTCATCGACCAGGCCCACTTCGACCCGCGACCAATCCAGCGGGCGATGCGCCAGCGATTCGTACACCGGTGCCGGGGTGGTGCCGCCGGACAGCAGCATGCGCGCCTGGCCGCGGCGCGAGATTTCCTGTTCCAGCAGGTCGGCCATTTCGCTGGCCACCGCTTCGGTCCATTCGTCGAGGTCGTCGTAGCGCACCAGGCTGATGCGGTCGTTGTCCTGCAAACTCATCGCTGCTCTCCCGGCAATGCGCGTTCGGCGTCCACCGCGTAGGCGGCCGCGCCCAGCAGGCCGGCATGCGGATGCATCACCGCCAGCGAGGGCACCCGCGACATGATCGCGGAGAAACGGCCCTTGTGTTCGAAGCGCTGGCGGAAGCCGGAATGCTGCAGCGAATCCAGCACCTTGGGCACCAGCCCGCCAGTGAGGAAGACGCCATCCCAGGCACCCTGCATCAGCACCATGTCACCGGCGATCGCGCCGAAGATGGCGCAGAACAGATCGATGGTGCGCGAGGCACGCGGGTCGCCGGCGGCGGCGCGTGCGGTGATGTCCTTGGGCTCCAGCGGGCCGGGGTCGATGCCGGCAATCTCGCTCAGCGCGCGGTGGATGTTAACCAGGCCCGGGCCGCAGATCAGGCGCTCGTTGGAGACCCGGCCGAACTGCTCGGACAGGATCTCCAGCACGCGAATCTCTTCCGGCGTGCCGGGCGGGAAGCTGACGTGGCCGCCTTCGGTTTCCAGCGGAAAACAGCGCCCATTGCGGATGATCAGGCCACCTACGCCCAGCCCGGTGCCCGGGCCGATGACGCCGTAGTTGCGCGGCTGCTCGATCGGTGCCGGGCGCCAGCTGGCGCCGCCCACCTGTACTACGTCCTGCGGGCGCAGCAGACTGATCGCCATGGCTTGCGCGGCGAAGTCGTTGATCAGGTGCAGCGTGCTGAAGCCCAGCATGGTGGCGGTGCGCGAGCGCGAGATCACCCACGGATGGTTGGTGATGCGGGCTTCGTCGCCATCCACGCGGCCGGCCACCGCGAACACGCCCTTGGTGGCCTGCACGCCGATCTGGTCCAGGTAATAGCGCGCGGCCTCGCCCAGCGAGCCGAACTCGACCACCGCGAACTCACGGCAGGTGTCCTCCAGCAGCGGTACCGAGGCATCGATGTCGGCCAGCGCAAAGCGCGCGTTGGTGCCACCGATGTCGGCAACCAGCACCGGCTTGGAAGGAGCGGTCATGCGTTATTTCCCTGTGCGTCGGTGGCCGGGGGCAGGAACGGTGCGGCAGTCTCGGGGCCCCAGCTACCGGCCGGATACGGCTGCAGCGGCAGCTGCGCGTCCGACCAGGCATCGCTGACGCTGTCGATCCAGGCCCAGGCGGCCTTGACCTCGTCATCGCGCACGAACAGCGCCGGGTTGCCATTGAAGGCATCCACGAACAGGCGTTCGTAGGCGATGCGGCGGTGCAGGCCGGTGGGCACGGACAGCTCCAGTTCCAGCGGCTGCAGTTCGATCGCGCCCCATTCCGGGCCGGCCAGGCTGCTCATCAGGCCCAGCTCGATGTTTTCCTGCGGCTGCAGCTGGAAGGTCAGGCGGTTGGGCACCGCGTTCTGGCGGTCCGGGCGCTCGAACAACCAATGCGTCACCGGCTTGAGCGTGACCACGATGCGCGTGGAGCGCTCGGCCAGGCGCTTGCCGGTGCACAGGTGGAACGGCACGCCGGCCCAGCGCCAGTTGTCGATGTGCGCGGTGACGGCGACGAAGGTTTCCACATCGCTGCCTTCCGGCGGGTGGTAGGCCTGCGCCGGCTCGCCGTTGATGGTGCCGGCGGTGTAGCGGCCACGCACGCTGTCGTGCGCGGCGTGCTCGGCGGTCATCGGGCGCAAGGCGCGCAGCACCTTGACCTTCTCGTCGCGGATGCGGTCGGCTTCCAGCGAGGCCGGCGGCTCCATGGCCACCAGGCACAGCAACTGCAGGATATGGCTCTGCACCATGTCGCGCAGCGCGCCGGAGCGGGCGTAGTAGGCATCGCGGCCGTCCACGCCTTCGCTCTCGGCCACCAGGATCTGCACCGATTCGATGTAGGTCCGGTTCCACACCGCTTCCAGCAAGGTGTTGCCGAAGCGCAGCGCCACCAGGTTCTGCACCGCGGCCTTGCCTAGGTAGTGGTCGAGACGGAACACGCGGTCTTCGTCGATCAGTGCGCCGATCGACTGCAGGATCTCGCGGGCGCTGTCCGAATCGTGGCCGATCGGTTTTTCCAGCATCAACCGGTGCGGTGCGGCCAGCGCGCCGCCCAGGGCCAGGCCCTGGCAGGTGCTGATGTACAGGCCCGGTGGAATCGCCAGATAGCTCACGCACTGGCGGCTGGCCAGTTCGCGCACGGCCTCGGCCACCGACTCGGCGTTGCGCAGGTCCACCGAGCGGTAGTCGATGCGCTGCAGCAGCGCCTCGATCTGCGCGGCGGTGGCAATCGGCAGCGCCTGGGTCAGGCGCGGGCGCAGGACCTCGCGGAAGGCGTCGGTGTCGTGCGGCGACAGGGCCAGCGCACGGATGCGGAAGTCCTCCGGTAACAGGCCGTCGACAAACAGGCGCAGCAGGGATGGGAAGAGATAGCGCTGGGCGAGATCGCCGGTGGCGCCGAACAGGATCAGGGTGTTGTGCATGGACCGAGTTTCAGATTCTGGAGACATCGTTATCAGCGGCTTGGCGGGAAGGCGCCGGAGATGCCGGCGGTCGGTACGTCTGTTCCTGGCGACACTTGCGTGCGCGCAGCGGGGGATGGACGCTGACGCCCAATCCCCGATTGTTGCAGCAAGTGACGGTCAGCGGTTAGCGCTGGAGCGGTATACCTGCACCTGCGCGGCGGCATGATCGGCCTGGCGCAGTTAGAAACGCTGTCCAGATGGACGGCGTGAGTTGGTGGCGGCATGGTCCCTCCCGAGATCGATGTTGCCATGTGAAAACGATTACATGTCAGAATAAACCAATGCATTCGTTTGCAGGAGATTTCCTTGCAAGCGCTATGGCGTCACTACCATCGGGAGGGCCGAGGGTGGGGCGCACCACTCCTGTTGAGGCCGAAAGATGGCGAAAGTGCAGTTGGAAGGTGTCCGCAAGGTCTACGAGAACGGGCAGGTTGCCGTGCAAGGGGCCAGCTTCGAAGTCGCCGATGGCGAGCTGATGGTGCTGGTCGGGCCGTCCGGCTGCGGCAAGTCCACCTTGCTGCGCATGATCGCCGGGCTGGAGGACATCAGTGCGGGCACGCTGCGCATCGGCGACCGCGTGGTCAACGACGTGGCGCCGAAGGATCGCGACATCGCCATGGTGTTCCAGAGCTACGCGTTGTACCCGCACATGACCGTGGCCGAAAACCTGGCGTTCGGGCTCAAGCTGCGCGGCCATCCCAAGCAGGTGATTGCCGAGCGGGTGAACAATGCGGCCGAGTTGCTGGGCCTGACGCCCATGCTCGACAAGCTGCCCAAGGCGATGTCCGGTGGCCAGCGCCAGCGCGTGGCGCTGGGGCGCGCAATGGTGCGCGAGTCGGCAGTGTTCCTGCTCGATGAGCCGTTGTCGAACCTGGATGCAAAGCTGCGCCACAGCGTACGCACCGAGATCGCGCAGCTGCATCGCAAGCTCGGCACCACCATGATCTACGTCACCCACGACCAGGTCGAAGCGATGACCCTGGGCCAGCGCATCGTGGTGCTCAAGGATGGCGTAATTCAGCAGATCGACAGCCCGATGGCGCTGTACGAGCGCCCGGCCAACCTGTTCGTGGCCGGCTTCCTCGGCAGCCCGGCAATGAACGTGCTGCAGGGGCGGCTGGATGCCCAGGACGGCCTGCATCTGGTGATGGCAAATGGCTGGCGCGTGCCGCTGGGCGCGGCGCAGATCGATCAGCGCTGGCTGGGCCAGGAGGTCGTGGTGGGCGTGCGTCCCGAGCACCTGCAGCCGTCAGCCGACGCGCAGTTGGGATTCGATGCACGTATCGATGTCATCGAACCGGTAGGCAACGAGATCTTCCTCAATCTCGACCGCGGCGGGCAGCCGCTGGTGATCCGCGTCACCCCGCAGGCGTTGCCGGCGGTGGGCGAGTCGCTGCGTCTGGCCTTGCGCAGCGAAGCTCTGCATTTCTTCGACCCGGCCAGCGGCGAACGCCTGACGACTTCGGCCTCGTGACACTGCGCGAGTGCGCTGCCGGCCTCGCGAAGAGGTCGGCAGACGCTGCGCATGCATTGACTCGCTGGATGCCCGCGAACGGCAGTCCGCCGCGTGCATGCCAGTGGCTGCGGCGAAACGTCGCACCAGCCTGTGGAGTAGAATCGCTGCCCTCAGCGCCCCAGCCCGGGCAGGATCTGCAGCGGTCGGGCAGGGGAGGTGCCGGCGCTCAGCGTCATGCCTTCCCCAATTGCCAGCTCCAGCGGCAGCACCGCTAGCGCCACGTTCTCGGCGCAACTGACCACACTGCCCACCTCAGCGCCGTCCAGGCGCACCGCATCGCCCGGCGCAACCGCAGCGTCGGTTTCAAGCAAATGCACTGCGCGTTTGGCCTTGCCCAGAAAATGCGTGCGCGCCACGATTTCCTGGCCCGGGTAACAGCCCTTTTTGACGCTGAACGCATGCAGCTGGTCCAACGCCAGCTGTTGCGGCGTCCACTGTTCGCGCTGCGCATCAAGCAGCCGCACCAGTCCCAGCTGCAGGTCTGCGCGACGCCATGCGCCATCCATGTTCGGCAGTTCGATAGGCGCTGCCAATGTGTCCGGCGCACACAACACCAGCGTGCGCGGCAAGGCAGCGCTGCCCATGTCCAGTTCGATCGCATCCACACCCACGTCGGCATGTGCCGCCTGTGCGCGAGCGGGTGCGGCGAACGCGCCCTGCGCGGCCAGCGCAATGGCGGTGATGCGCAGCTTGCGCCGGAACACGAAACGGCCGAGCTGCGCGGCGATCTCGGCCGCGTTGCCATCGGGCAACAGCATCAGCAATTGCGCATCCTCATCACGCAAGAGTGCGAAGATGGCGATCACGCGCCCCTTCGCTGTCAGCCACGCATTCCATTGCCATTGCCCAATCGCCAACGCTTGCACGTCATTGGCAAATTGGGCATGCGCGAACGCCACTGCATCCGAACCGCTCAAGCGGACGTATTGCATGTCGTGCAGGGAGCCAAAACCCTGTGGAATAAGATTCAGGTTGTCAGCCATGGAAGGGGAGGACTAAAATCGCAATGTTGTGAGACCACTATGATAGGCCATCCAACCCCCACCCCAGCGCAGGATTCCGAGACGCAGCCTTCTCCTCAGGAGCACATTCCCGAGAAGAAACCCCTGCCCAAGGAGATTGGTGGGCGCGACGGCCCTGAGCCAACGCGCTACGGCGACTGGGAAAAAAATGGACGCTGCATCGATTTTTGAGCAGCTTTTAGCCACAGCGGCCTAGTGCCGCCCAGCCGAGAAAACGAGCCCAGCGAATGGCGACCCGCGAACGTCCACTTTCCCCGCATCTTCAGGTGTATCGCTGGCAGATACAGATGGTGACCTCGATCCTGAATCGAGCCACCGGCATTGTTCTGTCCATCGGCGCCCTGGTGATTGCCGCCGCCTTGCTGACCCTCATGCTTGGCCCCGACCACTGGAATTGCTTCCGCGACATGGCAGCAGCCTGGTATGGACAGGTGTTCCTGTTCGGCTGGACCTGGTGCTTTGCCTTCCACCTGTTTGGTGGCCTGCGCCACATCCTGCAGGACTTCGGCCAGGGCTATGCCGTGCGCTCGTTCGTCAGCATCGGCTGGTTGTCGGTGATTTTGAGCTTCGTGCTGACCGCCGCCATCTGGGCGTACGTGCTGCTGTCCGGAGGTGCCGTATGAGCCGCTATAGAACCCCGTTGAAAAACGTGCGTGGCCTGGGCGCCGCCAAGACCGGCACCGAGCATTTCGTGGTGCAGCGCCTGACCGCCACCGCGCTGGTGCCGCTGTCGATCTGGTTCCTGATCTTCGTGTTGAGCCTGATCGGTGCCGACCACGCAGCGGCGAGCGCCGCGGTTGCCAAGCCGTGGAACGCGATCCTGCTGGTGGGCTTCCTCATTGCCTCGTTCTGGCATGCGCAGCTCGGCATGCAGGTGGTGCTGGAGGATTACGTGCACAACTCGCTGCTCGCCCTTGCGGCGCAGACCCTCGTGCGCTTTGTCGCCGTTCTCGGTGCCATCGTCAGCGTGTTTGCCGTGGCGCGTATCGCGCTAGGCATCGCCTGAGCCAGCGACCCAACAGGAATCCATAATTCGATGTCCGCTTACAAGATTACAGAACACAAGTACGACATGGTCGTGGTGGGCGCCGGCGGCGCCGGCTTGCGCGCGACCTTCGGCCTGGCCCAGAAGGGCCTGCAGACCGTCTGCCTGACCAAGGTCTTCCCGACCCGTTCGCACACCGTGGCCGCGCAGGGTGGTATTTCCGCCGCGCTGGGCAACATGGGTGAAGACGACTGGCGGTATCACTTCTACGACACCATCAAGGGCTCCGATTGGCTGGGCGACCAGGACGCGATCGAGTACATGTGCCGTGAGGCGATCCCGGCCATCATCGAGCTCGAGCACTACGGTGTGCCGTTCTCGCGCACCGAAGAGGGCAAGATCTACCAGCGCCCGTTCGGCGGCATGACCACCAAATACGGCGAAGGTCCGTCTGCGCAGCGCACTTGCGCCGCCGCCGACCGCACCGGTCACGCAATGCTGCATACGCTGTACCAGCAGTCGCTGGCGCACAACGCGCGCTTCATGATCGAGTACTTCGCGCTCGACCTGATTTTCGACGAAGAAGGCGTGTGCCGCGGCGTGCTCGCGCTGGACATGGCCGAAGGTTCGCTGCACCTGTTCCGCGCCCACGGCGTGGTGCTGGCCACCGGCGGCTACGGCCGTGCCTACTTCAGCGCCACCTCTGCCCACACCTGTACCGGTGACGGCGGCGGCCTGGTGATGCGTGCCGGCTTGCCGATGCAGGACATGGAGTTCGTGCAATTCCATCCCACCGGTATCTACGGTGCGGGCTGCCTGATCACCGAAGGCGTGCGTGGCGAAGGCGGCATCCTGCGCAACAGCAACGGCGAGCGCTTCATGGAGCGCTATGCACCGCACTACAAGGATCTGGCCTCGCGCGATGTGGTGTCGCGTTCGATGACCATCGAGATCCGCGAAGGCCGTGGCGTTGGCGAGCACAAGGACCACATCCTGCTCGACCTGACTCACCTTGGCCCGGAAGTGATCAACGACAAGCTCCCCGGCATTGCCGAGAGCGCGCACATCTTCGCCGGTGTGGACGTGGCCAAGCAGCCAATCCCGGTGCTGCCGACGGTGCACTACAACATGGGCGGCATCCCAACCAACTACCACGGTGAAGTCGTGCGCAAGCAGGGCGACAACCCGGATGCGGTAGTGCCCGGTTTGTATGCGATCGGCGAAGCGGCTTGCGTGTCGGTGCATGGCGCCAACCGTCTGGGCTCCAACTCGCTGCTGGATCTGGTGGTGTTCGGGCGTGCGGTGGCCAACCGCTGCGCGGAGACCGTCAAGACCAACCAGCCGCACAAGCCGCTGCCGTCCGATGCCTGCGACAAGGCGCTGGGCCTGCTGGACAAGTTGCGTCATGCCAATGGCTCCACGCCGACCTCGGTGATCCGCGACAACATGCAGCGCACCATGCAGTCGGACGCAGCGGTGTTCCGGACCAGCAAGACGCTGAAGGAAGGCGTCGACAAGATGGCCGAGATCTTCGCCACCTTCGAGGACGTCAAGGTATCGGACCGCTCGCTGGTCTGGAATTCGGACCTGATCGAGACCTACGAGTTGAACAATCTGCTGCTCAATGCAGTGGCGACGATCAACTCGGCCGAGCAGCGCAAGGAAAGCCGTGGCGCGCACGCGCACGAGGATTTCCCGGACCGCGACGACGTCAACTGGCAGAAGCACACGCTGGTCACCGTGGACGACAAGGGCCAGTGCGACTTCGAATACCGCCCGGTCCACATGTACACGCTGAGCAAGGAAGTGGACGTGGTTCCGCCGAAGCCGCGCGTCTACTGAGTGCCGATGCAGATGCCGCATTTCGTTCCTGCATCGCACCTGCCGTCCGGCCCTGAAGGGCAGGGCGGCAGCGTGGCGCCACAGTGCGAACGCGGCATGACACACGCGCAGAGCCGGCAGTCCGCCGGTCGCTGCACTCCCGCATCGGTGGTGGCATCCATCGTCTTCAATTTCATGCGCACGCTGCGGTCTCCCATCGCACCGCGCATCGCCTGAGCCAACGAGAGCAGCTATGGCAGAGTTCACCCTCCCCAAGAATTCAAAGATCGGCAAGGGCAAGCATTACCCTGCACAAGGCGCCAAGAACAAGCGCACCTTCAAGGTCTACCGCTGGGATCCGGATGGCGACGCCAATCCGCGCACCGACAGCTACGAAATCGATCTGGACAAGTGCGGGCCGATGGTCCTGGACGCGCTGATCAAGATCAAGAACGAGATCGACCCGACCCTGACCTTCCGCCGTTCGTGCCGCGAAGGCATCTGCGGGTCGTGCGCGATGAACATCGACGGCACCAATACGCTGGCCTGCACCAAGGCGATTGCCGCGTGTGGCAAGGCCGAGGTGCCGATCTATCCGCTGCCGCATATGAGCGTGATCAAGGATCTCGTGCCGGACCTGACGCATTTCTATGCGCAGTACGCCTCGATCAAACCGTGGATCCGTACCCAGACCCCGCCGCCGCCGGACCGCGAGCGTCTGCAGTCGCCGGAAGACCGCAAGAAGCTCGACGGCCTGTACGAATGCATCCTTTGCGCATGCTGCTCCACCAGCTGCCCGAGCTACTGGTGGAATGGCGAGCGTTACCTGGGCCCGGCGATCCTGCTGCAGGCCTACCGCTGGATCATCGACTCGCGCGATGAAGACACCGGTGCACGCCTGGACGATCTGGAAGATCCGTTCAAGCTGTATCGCTGCCACACCATCATGAATTGCGCCCGGACCTGCCCGAAGGGCCTGAACCCGGCGCTGGCCATTGCCGAGATCAAGAAGTTGATGATGGCGCGCCGCGCCTGATCCTGGCGCTGATGTCCTGCTCAGGCAGGACGTCGCCACAGCGGCACCGGCCCTCAGGTCTGGTGCCGCTGTCGTTTTCGGCCCGCTAAAACGCGGGGTGGAGAAAGAGATGGATGAAGACACACTGCTGAAAAAACTGCGCTGGCGTTGCCGGCGTGGCATGCGCGAGCTGGACCAATTGTTCGGCCGGTATCTGGACCGCCGATGGGCGCAGGCCCCTGCGGCCGAGCGCGCGGTTTTCCTACAGCTGCTGGATTGCGAAGACGATAAGTTGTGGCGCTGGTTCATGGGATACGAGGCTTGCCCCGATGCCGACAACGCCGCCCTCATCGCCGATATCCGCGCCATGCCGGCTTGACTGGCGCCCCTCGCGCGGGCTCGCCTGCGCGTTGAGCCTGATCACCGTTGCCGCACTGTGGGCCGTTTGGCGGTCCGGCGTGCAGGTCTGGCTGGCCGTGGGCTTGTCTGCGTATGTTGGAGTGATCGGCATGCGTGCGGTGTGGTTGCTGTTGCGCTCGCCAGTGCGGCAACTCGTTGTGCCGTGGACGGATGCGGCCGCCAGCGTGGATGGAGAACGCGTGGATGCGCTTCAGGTAACGTGGCGCGGGCCGATGGCGGTGGTGTCGTGGGCGCATCCGGGAGGCCGCCGCGTGCGGCTGCATTTCTGGCCGGACACGCTGCCAACCGCGCAGCGACGTGAACTGCGTCTGGCCGCTCAGGCCCGTGCCATTTCGTCCCGGCGGTCGCTAGTGGCACCATAGCGTCCCTTTCCTGGTTGAACCGCATGTTCAAACCTATCCCGGTTGCCATCGGCTTGCGCTATCTCCGCGCCAAGCGACGCAATGGCTTCATCTCGTTTATTTCGATGGCGTCGATCCTCGGCATTGCCCTGGGCGTGACGGTGCTCATCACCACGCTGGCGGTGATGAGCGGTTTCCAGAAGGAAATCCGCGACCGCCTGCTGCAGATGGCCGCCCATGCCACGGTCAGCGCCGAAGGCGCGCCGATGCAGGATTGGCGCCACGCGGTCGAAGTGGCCAGCGCGGACCCGCGCATTGCCGGTGCCGCGCCCTATATCGAAACCGAATCGCTGTTGCAGGGCCCGCGCAAGCAACCGGCAATCGTGCGCGGCGTGATTCCGTCCGAAGAAGCCAAGGTCTCGGTGTTGGCCAAGAAGATGCAGCAAGGCTCGGTCGACAGCCTGACGCCGGGCTCCTACAACATCGTCATCGGCAAGGAGTTGGCGCTGTGGCTGGGTGTGGATGTCGGCGACAGCATCGTGGTGCTGCTCAGCGATACCCAGGCAACCCCGTTGGGCGCGATGCCACGGCTCAAGCGCTTCACCGTCAGCGGCATCTTTGAGGCCGGCTACAACGAGATCGATCGTGGCCTGGCCGTGGTGA
The DNA here is from genome assembly GCF_030208825.1 of Xanthomonas sp. LMC-A-07. NCBI lineage: Bacteria > Pseudomonadati > Pseudomonadota > Gammaproteobacteria > Lysobacterales > Lysobacteraceae > Xanthomonas > Xanthomonas sp. LMC-A-07. Next base: position 50,535 of record NZ_JARVTF010000015.1, on the reverse strand, counting down.
ACATGGAGGATCTGGCACGCGTGTTGCGCATGGACGGCGTCACCGGCGTGCGTCTGCGACTGCACGACATGGATCAGGCGTTTACGGTGGCGCGCGATCTGGCCTTGAAACTGCGCGGGCCGTATCGCGTGAGCGACTGGACCCAGGAAAACGCCAACCTCTATCACTCGTTGAAGATGGAAAAGACGGTGATGGGCATCCTGCTGTCGCTGATTGTGGCGATGGGCGCCTTCAACCTGGTGTCTTCGCAGGTGATGCTGGTGACCGACAAGCAGGCCGATATCGCGATCCTGCGCACGCTCGGGCTCTCGCCTGGCGGGGTGATGCAGGTGTTCATGGTGCAGGGCTCGTTGATCGGCTTCATGGGCACGATCATGGGCGTGATCGGCGGCATCGTGCTGACGCTCAACCTGGAGCGCATCCTGGGTGCCATCGAGGCGGTGTTCAGCGTCAAATTGCTGCCCGAAGACGTGTATTACATCACCGGCTTGCCGACCGACATGCAGACGCAGGATGTTGTGGTGATCACCGTGGTCGCTCTGGTCATGAGCTTCTTGGCCACCTTGTACCCGGCATGGCGCGCCTCGCGCACCCAGCCCGCGGAGGCGCTGCGTTATGAGTAATGTTCCAGAGTCCGTGCTTGGAAAGACGCAGGCAGACCAGAGCGCGGCGGTGATTCGCGCCGAACGGCTGGGCAAGACCTACGCCGAAGGCAAGATGCGTACGCCGGTGTTCGATGGCCTGGATCTGTCGGTGGCGACCGGCGAAACCGTGGCGATCGTAGGCGCGTCGGGTGCAGGCAAGAGCACCTTGTTGCACTTGCTCGGTGGGCTCGATATTCCGACCTCCGGCGAGGTGTATGTCGCGGGTCGGCGCATGTCTGCGCTGTCCGATGGCGAGCGCGGCAAGCTGCGTAACCGCTCGCTCGGTTTCGTGTATCAGTTCCATCATCTGTTGCCGGAATTCACTGCGCTGGAAAACGTCATGATGCCGGTGCTGTTGTCCGGGCAGGACGTGGCGATCGCGCGCGGGCAGGCACTGCAGTTGCTTGAATCGGTCGGCCTGGGGCACCGGGTGGAGCACAAGCCCAGCGAATTGTCCGGTGGCGAGCGTCAGCGCTGTGCGGTGGCGCGGGCGTTGGTGAACAAGCCCGGCTGCGTGCTCGGCGATGAGCCCACCGGCAATCTCGACGACAAGACGGCTGGCACCGTGTTCGAGCTGATGCTGGAACTCAATCGCGCCCAGCGCACGAGCCTGGTGCTGGTGACGCACGATCGTAGCCTGGCGCGACGTCTGGACCGCGTTCTTGAATTGCACCAAGGCAAGTTGCGCGAACTGGCGCCTTCGGCGGTGTGAGGTCTCTTGCCGAGTTCGGTGCAAAGAGGGTGCCGAACAATGTGGTGGTACGCAGGCTGGCAAGATGGGGCGCAGGCACTCTTGCAGTCATTGCGAGAAAGGACGCGGCTCATTGCCACCGTGGGAGCGCGCTTGCGCGCGATGTGGATTTCCCGGTCACGCCTCATCGCGCGCAAGCGCGCTCCTACAAAATCGGAGCGATCACAGTACCGGCGTACTGCGCGCGTCGGCTCCGCTTTGCGTTGAGCTCGAAGTTTGAGCGCATCGAACGATGCGCCTACGTGGCTGAACTACTCCCTCGACAACGCGTTGAGGTAGACATCATTGCCGCCAGGATGGGAATGGGCGGCGCGGTTGGTGATGTCTGTTGTGCTGCATCGTGGGCTGCCTGATCGCACTGTAATTCGGCAGGCGTTGTGCGGGTTACGTTGCTCGAACACTTAGCACTTGGCACTTAGCCACCCAAACCCAGCGCCGAGCACGAAGCACTCAGCGCCAACCAATAATCGCCAAGCACATGCGACGGTGTTGTCGCCATGCACGTCCGGCCACAAGCGTGTAACCGGACGTCTAGCCTTCCAATGCGTCCAGGCCTCTAAGCAGCCGGGAGCGGTTCGTCGTCAGGGAATGATTCGCTGCGCGCGCAGCCGGGTGAACAGTTCCAGGAATGCGGCACGGCTGTCGTAGAAATCCAGAAAGCCCAGTTCGCGGCTCTTGGTCATGTCGTTGACGCATTCGATCTCGCGGCCGAGGTCGGCATCGGTATGCCACCACGAGGCGAGACGGTTGACGTCCCGCTCCACCAGGCCATGCTTTGCGGCCAATTCCGCCCATTGCGCCGGTGCGGTGTCGCTTAGGCGTACCTCCAGCGGTTCGGGCGTCTGCGGGCAGGGCGCCGCTTCCAGGCCGAAGAAGTTCGCAATCTCGCCCCACATCCAGCGCCAGCGAAAGACATCGCCATTGACGGTGTTGAAGGCCTGGTTACGCGCTGCCGGGCTCAGGCCGGCCCACGCCAGTTGCCGACCGAGCAGGCCTGCATCGGTCACATCGGTGAGGCTGTTCCATTGTGCCTGCGAGCCGGGGAACACGAACGGTTGCCCGGTGTGTTTGCACAGCGAGGCGTACACCGCCAGGGTCACGCCCATGTTCATCGCGTTGCTGCCGTTGGCAATGCCAACCATGGTGTGCGAGCGGTGCACGCTCCAGCCGAAACCGTGCTGTTCGGCATGCTGGAACAGTAGATCTTCGAGGGTGTAATAGAAGTTCTCGCCGGGCTGGCGCGGCTCGCTTTCGCGGAACGGGGTTTCCGCCTTGCCACTGCCGTAGTTCTCGAAAGCACCCAGGTAGTGCTTGGTGCCGGTGACCAGCGCCATGTGCTGAAGCGGCGCCTCGCTCAAGCCATCGCACAGGTGTCGCATCATCGCGCCGTTGGCTTCGACGTTCTCGCGCTCGGTATCGCGGCGCGTCCAGGTGCAGAAGAACACGTGCGTGATCGGTAGCCCCTGCAGCGCAGTTTTGGTTGCCTCCGCATCGAGCAGATCGGCCGCTACCGGGATCACGCCTTCGTGCGACAGCGGGCGGCGCGCCAGGCCATAGACGGTCCAGCCGTCGGCGAGCAACACATTGGCGAGGTTGTAGCCGGAGATGCCGGTCACGCCGACGATCAGTGCAGTACCTTTACGCATGGGGGAACTCCTCGAAAAACAGCGTCCACCATAGCGATGCGGCCATGAAATCAGGGCGAACGCAGGCTTGATTTCACTACGAAATGAAGCGCGTTTGTAGAACGGATCATTGCTGTGCCGCGTTTGTGCGCAGTGTGCCGCGTGGCCGGTTTCAGCGCGTGTGGACGGTCGAGGTGCCAGCGGCGGCAGCGTGACGCGGATTGATCGCTGGAAGCATCCGCGGTCCTGCTCACCTGCGCTCGGCCGCGTGCATCGGTTCAAATGCGGAAGCGGTGGTCGTGATGCAGCGCTTCGAGCGGTTGCTTTGCCTGCAAGCTCTCGCGCCATCTCCCTACCCGGCAACACGCTGAACGCTGCTGCCCGTCGTGGCAGACGATCGTTACGTTGAGCGATGGATCGGCAGCGCGCGGGCAATGGACATGAACGATGCAACGCACGCGGTGAGGCCGCTCGCTGGCGCCACCGTTGCGGTCGCAGCCGCGTTATTGCTGGGCGTTGTGGCATGTGCCTGGTCACCGGCGGTGCTGCCGCGCACTGTCTACGGTAGTTGCCTTCTCACCGGCGCGGTCGGCCTTGCGGCGCTGCGCTGGTGGCCGCGGCGCTGGTTGTTGCTGAGCGCGGTGTGCGTGGCTGGATTTGGGCTGATGGGCTGGCAAGCGGCTGGAGTGCTGCGGGCGCAGCTACTGCCGGCCGATGAAGCGCGCGAATGGGTGGTGCAGGGCAGGGTGATGGGCCTGCCTATCGCCGAGCCACGCCGCACGCGTTTCCAGTTGCGTCTGGCTGATGATCCTGCGCAGCCGCAAGCGCTGCGTGGCGCACTCCTGCAGGTGAGCTGGTACGACGACTTTGGTGCAGACACCATCGGCCCACGCGCCGCGTTGACGGCCGGCGCCACCTGGCAGCTGCGCCTGAAGCTGCGTGCGCCGCGCGGTCTGCGCAATCCGGGTGGGTTCGACGCCGAGCGACAGGCGCTGGCGCAAGGCATTGCTGTAACCGGCTATGTGCGCATGCCCGCTGCGGCCAGACAGGTGGCGCCGGCCAGTGGCGTGGATGCATGGCGCGAGCGCATGTCAGCGCGCATCGCGCACACCATCTCCGGGCCGGCGTCGCCTTACTTGCGTGCCTTGGCCTTGGGCGACACCCGCGGGCTCGACGATGCCGCGTGGGCGACCTTGCGTGCGACCGGGCTGAGTCACCTGATTGCGATCTCCGGCTTCCATGTTGGCCTGGTCGCCGCGTTCTGCGCGCTGCTGATCACTGGGGTGTGGCGCCTCTTGCCTGGCCTGGGAACGCGCGTGCCACGGCTGCATGCCGCTGCGGTGGCGGCGTTGCTCGGCGCCTCCTGCTATGCAGTGCTCGCCGGCCTTGCGCTACCAACGGTGCGCACGGTGTTGATGATCGCGGTGGTGGCGCTGGCCCGTGTGCTGCGTCGCCGCGCCAGCACCGCGCATATCCTCGCGCTGGCGATGTTGGCGGTGCTGCTGTGGGACCCGTTGAGCGTGCTGGTGGCCGGCTTCTGGCTCAGCTTCGCCGGGGTTGCGTGGCTGGTGTGGTGCCTGCCGGCTGACGATCGTTCGATGCTGCGCGGATTTCTGTCGGCGCAGGCGGTGGCGACCATTGGCCTGTTGCCGCTGACGGTCAGCCTATTCGGGCAGGCGTCGCTGGTTGGGCCGCTGGCCAATCTGGTTGCGATCCCGTGGTGGACCTTCGTGGTGGTGCCGCTGGCCTTGCTTGGCACCGCGCTGGAAGCGGCCTGGCAGGGTGCGGGCGTCTGGGCCTGGCAACTGGCCGGCTGGTGTTTCGAGCTGACCTGGCCTGCATTCGTCTGGCTTGGGCGCACCCAGGTGGCGTTGTGGTGGGTGCCCGAATCCGACGCCATTGCGCTCGTCGCCGCGCTGGTCGGCGCATTCTGGCTGCTGATGCCTCGGGGAACGCCGGCCAAATCAGTGGCGTTGCTGTTGTGGCTGCCGCTGCTGTGGCCGGACCGTGCCCTGCCCGAAGCCGGCGAGGCTGATCTGCAGGTGCTCGATGTCGGGCAGGGCCTGGCAGTGCTGGTGCGGACCCAGCGGCACGCCTTGCTGTTCGATACCGGCCCGGCGGTCCGCGATGGATTCGACGCCGGCGAGCGGGTGGTGCTGCCGGCATTGCGGGCGTTGGGGCTCCGGCGGCTGGACGCCATCGTGCTCAGCCACGCCGATGCCGATCACGCCGGCGGCTACGCTGCGGTGCGCGCCGGATTGCCGGTGGCCGATACCTTCGCGCCACCTGGCGCGCCGCTGGATGTGCGCCGCCGCTGCCAGGCCGGGCAGCGCTGGGAGTGGGAGGGCGTCCGGTTCCGTTTCCTGCATCCCACTGCGGGCTTTCCCTACCTGCGCAACCAGTCCAGCTGCGTGCTGCTGGTGGAGACGCGCTACGGGCGTGCGCTGCTGCCAGGCGACATCGACAGCATCGTCGAACACCGCCTGCTGCATGCAGGGCAATCGCAGCTGCGCGCCGATGTGGTGGTGGTGCCGCATCACGGCAGCGCCGATGGCTCGCATGCCGGCTTCGTGGCGGCCACCGCGGCGCGGCTTGCGCTGGTGTCCTCCGGGCATGGCAATCGTTTCGGCCACCCACGCGCAGACACCGTGCAGCGCTGGCAGGGCGCCGGTGCCGAGGTGCTGGATACCGCCGAGACCGGTGCGGTGCGGGTCTGGCTGGGCCGCGGGGGGCTGCAGGTCCGCGAGCGTCGCCGCTGGCAGCCACGGCTCTGGGATGCTGCGGAACGGCGGCGGTCGGCTGCTATCCTATCGGCCAGCGAATAGGCGGCCGCGTTGCCGGAGGAATCGAATCGTGTTGGAGCTGGTCAAGGCAGGCGGTTGGCCGATGGTGCCGTTGCTGTTGTTGGGCGTGATCGCGCTGGCGATCGTGCTGGAACGTCTGTGGACCCTGCGCCGCAACGAGGTGAGTCCGCCGGGTCTGGGCGAGGAAGTCCGCAACTGGGCCGCGCGGGGCAAGCTGGACCCCACCCATATCGAGTCGCTGCGCCGCAATTCGCCGCTGGGCGCCTTGCTGGCAGCCGCGCTGGATGTGCGTGGGCGTAGCCGTGACCTGATTCGTGAGCGCATCGAAGACACCGGCCGCCATGTGGTGCATCGCATGGAGCGCTATCTGAATGCATTGGGCACGATCGCCTCGGCGGGGCCGCTGCTCGGCCTGCTGGGCACCGTGGTCGGCATGATCCAGATGTTTCTGGGCATTCTCGATCACGGCGTGGGTGACGTGAACCAGCTGGCCGGCGGTATCGGCAAGGCGCTGGTGTGCACGGCGACCGGTATGATCATCGCGGTGCCATCGTTGATGGCGCACCGGTTTTTCAAGGGGCGTATTGCTGGCTACATCATCGAGATGGAGCAGGAAGCGACCTTGCTGCTGGACACGATGGAAGGCCGCCCCGTGCCAGGCGGCACCGCAGCTGCGGCGCCCGTGCCGGCCGGCAACCCCGCCATGGCGAAGGGCTGACGGATGCGCATCGGCAGTGACCGAAGCCAGGACGAGCCACAGATCGACCTGGTGCCATTGATTGACGTCATCCTCGTCCTCATCATTTTCTTCGTGGTAACAACGACCTTCGACGCCCGCTCCACGCTGCAACTGCAGTTGCCCACTGCCAGCGACCAGAACACCAGCGCGCCGCCGCGTTCGCTGAGCGTGCTGGTCAATGCCGATGGACGCTATTTCATCAACGACCAGGAAGTGCTGCGGTCGGATGTGGATTCGCTCAAGCAGACCATCGCCCAGGTTGCCGGCGATGACCGCGAGCAGACCGTGCTGATGCGTGCCGACGCGCGCACGCCGTATCAAGCTGTGGTGACAGCGCAGGACGCGCTGGGCCAACTCGGTTTCCGCCGCATCGCCATTGCGACAGCGCCGGAAGCGGGCAAGAACGGAACGCGGCAGTGAAGACCATCAACGAGAACGTGCCGCAGGTGTCGTCCTGGCAGACCTATCGGCGTCTGCTGGCATTCGCAAAACCGTACCGGCTGCTGTTGGTGGCCGCGTTGATCGCCGCATTGATCGAGGCCGCCGGGACCACCGGCTTTCTGGCCTTGATGAAGCCGATCACCGACGAGACCTTCATCTACAAGAACGCCGAAGTCAGCCGCTGGCTACCGGTGCAGATCATCCTGTTGTTCGTGATCCGCGGTGCGGCCGGTTACATCACCGATATGGCGATGGGCAAGTCTGCGCGCAGCATCGCGCGCGATCTGCGCGTCAAGGTCATGTCCAAGTATCTGCGCCTGCCGGGCTCGCGCTTCGACTCCGAACCGGTGCCCTCGATGCTGATCCGCCTGGGTTCGGACTCGGATCAGGTCGCGCAGGCCGCTGTGGATGCCGTGAAGGTGATGATCCAGCAGTCGCTGCAGGTGATCGGCGCGTTGGCGCTGATGCTGTGGCATAGCTGGCAGGTCACGCTCACCATTCTGGTGCTGGCGCCGGTGCTTGCCTGGGTGATGGACAAGGTGGCGCGCCGTTATCGGCGGATCAGTCACAGCATCCAGGAGAGTGGCGCGCATCTGTTGCAGGCCGCCGACCAGACCTTGTCCAGCCACCAGGAAGTCAAGATCTACGGCGCGCAGCAGAGCGAGATGGAGCGCTACTCGGGCCTGGCCGACCGCAATCTCCGGCTGGCCATGAAGGTCGAATCCACGCGCGGCATTTCCACCGCCACCGTGCAGATGATCGGCGCGATCGGTCTGTCCGCGCTGTTGTTCGTGGCTGGCGCGCAGGCATTGGCCGGGCGCCTGACGGCTGGCGATTTCGTGGTGTTGATGACCTCGATGCTGACGATCATTCCGGGCCTCAAGCAGCTCACCAATGTGCAGAACATGGTGCAGCGCGGCCTGGCGTCTGCCGAACGCCTGTTTTCGGTGCTGGACAGCCCTGACGAGCCCGACCAGGGCCAGGTGCCGCTGACGCGCGCCAAGGGTTTGATCGAATTCCGCGATGTCACCGCACGCTATCCGGGGCAGGCCAATCCTGCGTTGGCCGATGTCAGCTTCGTGGCACAGCCGGGCACCGTCACGGCGATCGTCGGCCGCTCCGGCAGCGGCAAATCCAGCCTGATCAAGCTGATTCCACGCTTTTACGAGGCCGAGTCCGGGCAGATCCTGCTCGACGGTCACCCTGTGCAGGCCTATGCATTGGCCGATCTGCGCCGCCAGATTGCCCTGGTTGGCCAACAGGTGATGCTGTTCGACGGCAGCATCGCCGAGAACGTGGCGTACGGCGAAATGCGCCAGTGCGATGCCGGGCAACTGGAGCGCGCCATCCAGGGCGCGAATGCGATGGAGTTTGTCGCGCAGCTGCCGGAGGGCCTGCAGTCGCACGTGGGTACCAAGGGCGGGCGCCTGTCCGGCGGCCAGCGTCAACGTCTGGCGATCGCACGCGCGATGCTCAAGGACGCGCCCATCCTGATCCTGGACGAGGCGACCGCTGCACTCGACAACGAATCCGAGCGGCTGGTGCAGGACGCCTTGCACAAGTTGATGCCGGACCGCACCACCTTGGTGATCGCGCACCGGCTGTCGACGATCGAGCATGCCGACCAGGTGCTGGTGATGGACCAGGGCCGCATCGTCGAGCGTGGTACGCATCAGGAACTGCTCGCGCTGGGCGGGCTGTACTCGCATCTGCACGGCATGCAGTTTCGCGAACGTCAGGCATGAGCAAGCGCGGCGCCCGCACGCCGGGCTACTGGTATGACAACACGCCCATCCCGCTGCCGGCCCGCATGCTTGCGCCGGTGTATGGCGCGGTCACCGCCGTGCGCCGCAGCCTGTATCGGCGCGGCTGGTTGAAGCGCCATGGCGTGCCGGTCCCGGTGGTGGTGATCGGCAACGTCACCGCTGGCGGCACCGGCAAGACGCCACTCACCATTACTCTGGTCAGCCGGCTGCAGCAGGCCGGCTGGACCCCGGGTGTCGCCAGCCGTGGTTATGGCCGCGATGACGCCGGGACTGCGCGCTGGGTCGATGCGGACACGCCAGTAGCACTCGGCGGCGACGAACCGGTGCTGATCGCCTGGAAAACCGGAGCGCGCGTGCGCGTGGACACTGATCGTCTGGCCGCGGCGCGTGCCCTGGTCGAGGCCGGCTGCGACATCATCGTGTGCGACGACGGGCTGCAGCATTACCGGCTGGCACGCGATGTCGAAATTGAAGTCGTCGATGGCCAGCGCCGTTATGGCAACGGACGCATGCTGCCCGCCGGGCCATTGCGCGAACCCGCAGCGCGTGCGCGCGAGTGCGATTTCCGCGTGGTGAATCTGGGCCAGGGCAGCGATGCAGTGGTACCGGCGGTCGCCACGCCAGTGGCCGATACCGATGCCGGGTTCGGCGAATGGCAGATGCGTCTGAGCATCGACAGCGTGCAGCCCATGGATGGCAAACGTGCACGGCCACTTGCCTCGCTGGCTGGGCAACGCGTGCATGCCGTGGCCGGGATTGCGCACCCGGAGCGGTTTTTCGCGATGCTGCGCGCACGCGGCATCGGCGTGGTGCCGCATGCGTTTCCCGATCATCATGTGTACCGCGCGCAGGACTTCAGCTTCGGCAGCCGCCTGCCGGTGCTGATGACCGAAAAGGACGCGGTGAAGTGCCGGCCCTTCGCCGACGAGTGGCTGTACAGCGTGCCGCTGAGGGCGGAGCTGCCGGCGGCCTTCTGGGTGAGTCTGCTCGATCGCCTGGACAAACTGGCCAGCCGCCATTCCGATGCCTGACGGCGTCGGCCGCGCCTCGGCAGCAGCGAGATAACCGCCGGTCGATGCAGCCTCCATCCTTTCCAACCAGCGAGGACACCGTGCAACCAGTTTCTGCAGCGTCTCCCATCGCGTCGGACGACGCGTCCAGCGCCTTCGTGGTGGCCGTCCCGGCGCGCTATGCCTCCACCAGGTTGCCCGGCAAGCCGCTGCAGCTGATCGGCGATCGCCCCATGATCCAGCACGTGGCCGAGCGTGCGCTGGCAGCCGGTGCTCGCGAGGTCTGGGTAGCCACCGACGACGCGCGCATTGCCGAGGCCATCCAGGGCCTGGCCGGCGTGCGTGTGGCGATGACCAGCAGCGTGCATCTGTCCGGCACCGACCGGCTGGCCGAGTGCGCGCGGATTGCCGGCTGGGATGCGGCTACCTGCGTGGTGAACCTGCAGGGCGACGAACCGTTCGCACCGGCTGCCGGCATTCGTGCAGTGGCCCAGGTGCTGCAACGCTCCGGCGCGGAGATGGCCACGCTCGCCGCGCCGGTGGACAGCGCACACGACCTGTTCGATCCCAATGTGGTGAAGCTGGTGCGCAACGCCCATGGCGATGCGTTGTACTTCAGCCGTGCGCCGATTCCGTGGCATCGCGACAGTTTTGCTAGCCAGCGCGATGCGGTACCGGCCGGCAATCACTGGCTGCGGCATATCGGCATCTACGCCTACCGCGCCGGGTTTCTGCAGCAGTTCGCAGCCATGCCGCCGGGCACGCTGGAGCGCATCGAATCGCTGGAGCAGTTGCGTGTGCTGGAAGCCGGCTACCGCATCGCGGTGGCGCTGACGCCTGAGCAGTTCCCACCCGGCATCGATACGCCGGAAGACCTGCAGCGCGCGCAAGCGCAATTGGCGTCTGCATGAGGCTGTTGGTCGTCTGCCTGGGCAATATCTGTCGCTCGCCGATGGGCGAGGGCGCCTTGCGCGCGCGTCTGGACGCCTCGCCGCTGGCACGCCGTGTGGAAGTGGATTCGGCCGGCACCGGCGATTGGCATGCCGGTGAACCACCGGACGCCCGTGCCATCCGCTGCGCACGCGGTCACGACGTGGACATCTCCGGATTGCGCGCGCGTCAGGTGCAGCTGGCCGATTTCGAACGCTTCGATTGGCTGCTGTGTGCGGACGCCAGCAATCTGCGCGATCTGCAGCGGCTTGCACCCGCATCGCTGCGCGACAAGGTTGCGCTGTGGTTGCCGTGGGCCGGCGTGGACGAGCGCAGCGATATCCCCGACCCGTACACCGGCGGCAAGCAGGAGTTCGAACTGGCCTGGCGGCTGGTCGATACCGCCGCGCGCCAGACCGTGGCCAGACTCACCCGCGGCTGACCGGGCTTGGGCATAATCACGGCATGACTGCCCAGCTCACCCAGGAACTGCCGGAATTTCCCACCTGGCTCAACGCCAGGCCCTCCACCTTGCAGGAGCATCGCGGCCGCGCGCTCGTGCTGGCGTTCGTCAATGCCAGCTCGGTGTGGTGCGCGGAGCGGCTGGCCGAGCTTGCGCATTGGCAGGCGCGCAGCCCCGGCCGGCTGCAGGTGATCGTGGTGCAGGTGCCGCGCTTCGATAGCGAACGCATGCCGCAGCGCTCGCTCAAGCAGTTGCGCGGGCATGGCGTCAGTGCGCCGATCCTGCTCGACAAGGACTGGGAAACCTGGCGCCGTTTCGGGATCGAATCCTGGCCCACCCTGGTGTTGCTCGACGCCTATGGCCGCGAGCGGCAGCGGCTGGTCGGCGTCACCGGCGATCTCGACAAGGCACTGGCCGCGTTGTGCGAAGGCCAGCAGCCGCCATCCGATGCCGATCTGCACGGTGTGGCTGAGCGCGACCCTGAGCCGCGCCTGGCGTTGCGCTTCCCCACCGGCCTGGCGGCGACCGAAGACCGGCTGTATATCGCCGACACCGGGCACCACCGCATCCTCGAATGCACCCACAGCGGCCGCGTGCTGCGTCAGTTCGGCCACGGCAATGCCGACCTCATCGATGGCGGCGTGGGCGAAGCGGCATTTCGACGCCCGCAGGGCCTGGCGCTTGAGCGCGAAGAACTCTATGTGGCGGATACGGGCAACCACGCCTTGCGGCGGATCAACCTGCGCAGCGGCCAGGTCGACACCTTGTGCGGCACCGGGCGCAGCGGCGAACCGATCGAAGGCCCGCTCGCCAGTGCGGGCGCGTCGCCGCTGAACTACCCGCAAGGACTTGCGGTTGCCGATAACCAGCTGCTGATCGCGATGGCCGGCGACAACCGCATCTGGAGCTATCACCTGGGCCGCGCCGCGCTGACCGCGCGCGCCGGCACCGGCTCCCTTGAAATCCGCGACGGCAGCGGCCATCTCGCTGCTTTCGCACAGCCGGCAGGCCTGGCTGCGGTCCAGCAGGTGGCTTACGTCTGCGATGGGCTGGGGTCGTCGATCCGCACCATGCAATTGCGTGGCGACCTGGTGCAGACCCTGGTTGGTGGGCAGGGCACCTGGCAGTTCGGTGAAGACGATGGCCCACGTAGCACTGCACGCCTGCAGTTTCCGCAGGCAATCGCGCTGGCCGCCGATTCGCCGATGCTGTGGGTGGCCGACACCGGCAATGGTCGGCTGCGCTGCCTGCGCCTGGGCGGCGGCGAGCTGACCACGGTCGCCCTGCCGCGGCGCCTACATGGCCCGGCAGGGCTGGCCGTTGCCGGCGGCGCGGTGTGGATCGCCGAAACCGACGCGCACGCCGTGCTGCGTTACGACCTGGCAACAGGCGCATTGAGTGATGTTTCGATAGACGAATGAGCGCAAGGCCACAAGCTGATTTCGATGGGAAGGCCTTCGCCGCCCGCCTGAGCACCGCACCCGGTGTCTACCGCATGTACGCGGCCGACGACAGCCTGCTGTATGTCGGCAAGGCCGGCGCGTTGCGCAAGCGCGTGGGCAGCTATTTCAACGGCACACCCAAGAACGCACGCCTGACTTCGATGCTGTCGCAGGTCGCGCGCATGGACGTGACCGTCACCCGTAGCGAGGCCGAAGCGCTGCTGCTGGAAAACCAGCTGATCAAGTCGTTGTCGCCGCGCTACAACGTGTCCCTGCGCGACGACAAAAGCTATCCCTACGTGTTGCTGACCCGCGAAGACTGGCCGCGCATTGCGCTGCACCGTGGCCCGCGCGCGGTGAACGGGCGCTACTTCGGCCCGTATGCCGGCGTCACCGCCGTACGCGAAACGCTCAACCTGATGCACAAATTGTTCAAGCTGCGCAGCTGCGAGGACAGCGTGTTCCGCAATCGCTCGCGGCCGTGCCTGCAGTACCAGATCGGGCGCTGCAGTGCGCCGTGCGTGGATCTGGTGGCGGCGCAGGACTACGAAGAAGCCGTGCGCCGCGCCACCATGTTCCTGGAAGGCAAGAGCGACCAGCTCGGCGAAGAAATCATGCACTCGATGCAGCAGGCCAGCGAGGCGCTCGAATTCGAGCGTGCCGCCCGTCTGCGCGATCTGCTCTCCTCGCTGCGCAGCATGCAGAACCGCCAGTACGTGGACGGGCGCGCCGCCGATCTGGACGTGCTGGCGTGCGCCACACAGTCCAGCCAGGCTTGCGTGCTGCTGCTCAGTTTCCGCGACGGGCGCAACCTGGGCACGCGTTCGTTCTTTCCCAAGACCAACGGCGAAGACAGCGCCGAGGAGATCCTGGCCGCGTTCGTGTCGCAGTACTACGCCGAACATGCACCGCCGCGCGAAATCCTGCTGGACCGCGAGATCCCCGACGCCGAGCTGATCGAGGCAGCATTGAGTGCCGCAGCCGAACACAAGGTTGCGCTGAAGTGGAGCGTGCGTGGCGAACGCGCCGGCTACCTGTTGCTGGCCAGCCGCAACGCACAGCTGACCCTGGTCACCGAACTCACCAGCCAGAGCGCGCAGCACGCGCGCAGCGAAGCCTTGCGCGAAATGCTTGGCCTGGCCGAGCAGGTCAAGCGTGTGGAATGCTTCGACATCAGCCACACCATGGGCGAAGCCACGGTGGCCTCGTGCGTGGTCTTCGATGCCAGCGGCCCGGTGCGCGGGCAGTACCGGCGCTTCAACATTTCCGGCATCACCCCCGGCGACGACTACGCCGCCATGCGCCAGGCGATCGAGCGCCGGTTCCGTCGCGCGGTGGAAGAAAACGGCGTGCTGCCCGACGTGTTGCTGATCGATGGCGGCGCCGGCCAGTTGGCGCAGGCCCAAGCCGCATTGGCCGACCTAGGCATCGAGAATGTGTTGCTGGTTGGCGTGGCCAAGGGTGAAGAGCGCAGGGCAGGGCACGAAGCGCTGATCCTGGCCGATGGCCGCGAGCTGCGCCCCGGCGCCGCATCGCCCGCACTGCAATTCATTCAGCAGGTTCGCGACGAAGCGCACCGTTTTGCCATCACCGGCCACCGTGGACGCCGCCAGAAAGCACGCATGACCAGCAAGCTGGAAGATATTCCCGGCATCGGGCCACGCCGGCGCGCCAGCCTGCTCAAGCATTTCGGCGGCCTGGTCGGTCTCAAGGCGGCCGGCGAAGCGGAGATTGCGCGGGTGGAGGGGGTCAATGCCGCACTCGCCGCGCGAATCTACGCTAACCTGCACGGGCTGGCGCTCCCCGATGCGGCAGGCGAGTCGAGTCCGTAATGAAGTTGACCATCCCCACGTGGCTGACACTGCTGAGGATCGTGATGATCCCGGTGTTGGTCGTGGTGTTCTACCTGCCGTACAAGTGGACCAATTTCGCCTCGGCCGGTGTGTTTGCCCTGGCCGCGATCACCGACTGGCTGGATGGCTGGGTCGCGCGGCGTTATCACCAGTATTCGGCGTTTGGCGCATTTCTGGACCCGGTGGCCGACAAGCTGATGGTCGCCGTGGCGTTGTTCCTTATCGTGCAAGGGCATCCCACACCGTGGATGGCGTTCTGGGCGGCGGTCATCGTAGGGCGCGAAATCGCGGTGTCTGCATTGCGCGAGTGGATGGCCGAGATCGGCCAGCGTGCCAAGGTGCGCGTGGCGATGATCGGCAAGGTCAAGACCACCGCACAGATGGTTGCGTTGCTCTGTTTGCTGTATTCGGTCACGCCGGGGCAGATGCCCACGCATGAAATCTGGCTGGGCAACCTGATCTTCCAGGCGGGATATTGGACCCTGGCAATCGCCGCATTGCTGACGTTGTGGTCGGGTTTCCAGTATCTGCAGGCCGCATGGCCAAGTTTGCGTGCCGATGAAAAGGCCGCGATTACCAACAAACCGAAAAAAGTCGAAAGCAACAGTTGACAGCTATCCCGTTCACTGTAAAATTTCGCCTCCCAAGCGGGAATAGCTCAGTTGGTAGAGCGCAACCTTGCCAAGGTTGAGGTCGCGAGTTCGAGTCTCGTTTCCCGCTCCAAGATGTAAACGCGGCCCCGTGCGCGGGGTCGTGTTGTTTCAGGGCAGGATGCCTTGGGTTTGATGTTTCGGCCTGGTGGTAGAGTGGTTATGCAGCGGACTGCAAATCCGCGTACGCCGGTTCAATTCCGGCCCAGGCCTCCACATCGTGTGTGTTTTCCCTGCCTCCAACGCGGCGATAGGGCTAGCGCAAAACGGTGACAAGCTGTAGAATATCGCTCCACGCGGGAATAGCTCAGTTGGTAGAGCGCAACCTTGCCAAGGTTGAGGTCGCGAGTTCGAGTCTCGTTTCCCGCTCCAAATTCAAGCCATGGACTTTACAGTCCATGGCTTTTTTATTTGGGTTGCACGTGGCGTGGATGAGCTGCATGTCGTGCAGCGATGGTCGGGCAACTGAATGCTGCGGGATCTAAAATTCACTGCGCCGCCCACTGGCACCGTATGAGCGATGCGCCAGTTGCTGTGCAAGCTGGCTGCACCACACGCTGACAGCGCTGCAGGGCGAATGTGATTTCAGCGGGCGTGCCACTCCCTGCGCCACGTGATGGCAGATTGATTCTGATCAAGGCGCCTCTGTCGCAGGTACGGCACGCTGCGCGCATGGAACCCGATATCGCTGCCGCGCATGCCCGTTGGAACTTCGATCACGCGTTGTTGCAACGCTACGACCGCCCAGGCCCGCGCTACACCTCCTATCCCACCGCGCCGCACTTCCAGCCCGGGTTTGGTGCCACGGAGTTGCAGGCGGCGTTCTTGCGCGCGCAGGAGCAGCGCCCTGGGCGCGCCGTATCGCTGTACGTGCATGTGCCGTTTTGCAGCAGTCCCTGTTTCTACTGCGGCTGCAATCGGATCATCACGCGCGACGCGAGCAAGGGGCAGGCCTATGTCGCGCGGCTGCTCCGCGAGGCGACCAGCGCCGCCGAGCATCTGGAGCGCGGTCGAACGGTCGTGCAGCTGCATCTGGGTGGCGGGACGCCCAATTTTCTCTCGCCTGCGCTGCTGGGCGACTTGCTCGATGGCCTGCGTCGCATCTTTCGTTTCAGTATCGATCCCGGTCGCGACATCTCGATCGAACTGGATCCTCGGGCTGTTCAACCTGACGACATTGCCGCGCTGGCGCAAATCGGATTCACCCGGGTCAGCCTGGGCATCCAGGACTTCGATCCGGACGTGCAGGCAGCGATCAATCGCCATCAGGGCGAGCAGGAGACATTGGAACTCATCGCTGCATGTCGGCAGGCAGGCATCGCCTCGGTGAACGTGGATCTGGTCTACGGTTTGCCGCGGCAGACGCAGGCGGGCTTCGCGCGCACGCTGGACCGCGTATTGGCGGTGCGGCCAGACCGGCTGGCGATCTACGGGTATGCGCACCTGCCGCATGTGTTCAAGGCGCAGCGGCAGATCAATGTGCAGGAGTTGCCTTCCGCGCAAGAGAGGCTGGCGCTGCTCGGGCTCGCCGTACGTACGTTGTCGGCGGCGGGTTACCAGTACATCGGCATGGATCACTTCGCGCTTCCCAGCGAAGACCTGGCGATCGCGCAACGGCGCGGCGATCTGCAGCGCAATTTCATGGGCTACACCACGCATGCCGATACCGATCTGATCGGCTTGGGCGTGAGTGCGATTAGCCATGTTGGCGACAGCTACAGCCAGAATCCACGCGAACTGGCTGCGTGGGAAGCAGCGGTCGATCGCGGTGCCTTGCCCGTGTGCCGCGGGATGCAACTGAGTGCAGACGACCTGCTGCGCGCGGAGGTCATCCAGGCCTTACTGTGCTGCGGACGTGTGGATCTGGCTGCCGTGGCGCAACGCCATCAGTGCGATGCGCGGCAATGCTTCGATGACGCGTTGGCTGCGCTGGAGGTGCTTGCCGCCGATGGCCTGGTGGAGGTGCGCGGCCTGTGCGTTGATGTCACCGCAACAGGGTGGCCGCTGGTCCGCCTGGCTGCCATGTGCTTTGACCGCTATCTGCAACCTGTGGGGCAGGCCGTGCGCTACTCGAAAGCGATCTGATGGAGCGTGCGATAGGTGTGCCCGGGGCGGGGGTCGAACCCGCATAGCCTTGCGGCTGAGGGATTTTAAGTCCCTTGCGTCTACCAATTTCGCCACCCGGGCAGACCGATAGCGTGCCTGATTGCGGGGCGATTGTGAATCTCCATCGCGTGCAGAGCGGCTGACCGGGCGGTTGCCGGCTGCGCTATGCTGCCGCCGCACTGGCGCGCGGTGCCGTGCCGCGCATGATCGAAGGAACCGCATGTCCCGCACCCCGCCGTTCGACCCGCTTCAGGCGCGTATCGCCGTCATCGGCCTGGGCTACGTTGGCCTGCCGCTGGCCGTCGCGTTCGGTGAGCGGCGCGACACGCTGGGCTTCGATATCGATGCGCAGCGCGTGGCGCAGTTGCAGCAGGGCCACGATGCCACGCTGGAACTGGACGATGCGGAACTCGCCGCTGCACGGCAGTTACGCTACACCGCCGACGCTGCAGAACTTGCGGGCTGCACGATCTTCATCGTCACCGTACCCACGCCCATCGACAGTTTCGAACAGCCGGACCTCGAACCATTGCGCAGTGCCACCGCGTTGATTGCCGCTGCGCTCAAGCCAGGCGATCTGGTGATCTACGAATCGACCGTGTACCCCGGCACCACCGAAGAAGTCTGCGTGCCGCTGCTCGAAGAAGCCTCCGGGCTGCGGTTCAACGCCGATTTCTTCTGTGGCTACAGCCCCGAGCGCGTCAACCCGGGTGACCGGCAGCGGCGGCTGCGCGACATTCGCAAGATCACCTCCGGCTCCACACCCGACGCCGCGGACGCGGTGGATGCGCTCTACGCCAGCATCATCACGGCCGGCACGTGGCGCGCTGGATCGATCCGCGTAGCCGAAGCGGCCAAGGTGGTGGAGAACATCCAGCGCGACGTCAACATTGCGCTGGTCAACGAGCTGGCGCTGATTTTCGACAAGCTCGGCATCGACACGCTCGATGTGCTCGAAGCCGCCGGCACCAAGTGGAATTTCCTCCCATTCCGGCCCGGTCTGGTCGGCGGGCATTGCATCGGTGTGGACCCGTATTACCTGCTGCACAAATCCGAGAGCGTGGGTTACCACCCGGACCTGATCCACACTGCGCGGCAGGTGAACAATCGCGTTGGCCGCCACGTGGCTGAGCGCGTTTGCAGCTTGCTCGCGGCGCAAGGGATTGCACCACCGCAGGCGCGAGTGCTGGTGCTCGGCGCCACCTTCAAGGAGAACTGCCCGGATCTGCGCAACAGCCGTGCCCTGGAACTGGTGCAGCTGCTGCAGGCCGCCGGCGCGCAGGTCGATACCTGCGACCCGTGGGCCGATCCCGAAGACGCGCTGCGCCACGGCGGCGTGCAGCTGTGCGAGACGCCGGAAGAGGGCGCCTACGATGCCGTGGTCCTGGCGGTGGCGCACGCGCAGTACCGCGACTACGATGCGCAGCGCATCGCCGCACTCGGCAAGCCGGGCGCGGTGTTCTATGACGTCAAATCGGTGTGGCCGCGCGCGTCGATCAACGCTCGGCTGTAGCGCCGCGTTGCAGCCACTGCACCGCGCCCTGCGCCGCGCGCAGGCCGCTGGCAAAGCACGCCGTCAGCAGATAACCGCCGGTCGGGGCTTCCCAGTCGAGCATTTCGCCGGCGCAGAACACCCCCGGTTGCGCACGCGCCATCAGCTGCGCATCCAGTGCCTCCAGACGTACACCGCCGGCCGTGCTGATCGCTTCCGCCAACGGCCGTGGCCGGAGCAAACGTAGCGGTAGCTGTTTGAGCGCCTGCGCAACGCGCGTGAGGTCATCGCCGGCCTGCTTGCCTAAGTGTTCGAACAGCAGGGCAGTCTTGACGCCGTCGATGCCGGTCTGGCGGCGCAGGTGCTCGCTGAAACTGCGCCCGTTGCGCGGTTTTTGCAGATCCACCTGCAGCCGCTCCAGCGTGCGGCCGGGTACCAGGTCGAGCCAGAGCGTCGCCGTGCCATGCGTCTGGATCTGCGTGCGCAGGTCCGCCGACAGCGCATAGATCAGGCTGCCTTCGATCCCCGTTGCGGTGATCACGCATTCGCCCTGCAGCGCCTGTGTCGCACCATCGCGCCCTTGCCACTGGGCAACCACCGCCTTCAATGGCGCACCGGCGTGGCGCTGCACAAAATGCGGCGTCCATGCGATATCGAAGCCGCAATTGGCCGGCTGCAATGGTGCCACCGCGATGTCGCGCTGCTCCAGGAGGGGTATCCATTGCCCATCCGATCCCAGCTGCGGCCAGCTGCCGCCTCCCAGTGCCAGGACGACCGCATCGGCCGCGAATGCCTGCTCTCCGGTTGGTGTGGCGAAGCGCAGCGCACCATCGTCATCCCAGCCGAGCCAACGATGCTGCACATGGAAGCTCACGCCTTGTTCCTTCAGCCGTCGCACCCAGCCGCGCAGCAGTGGAGCGGCCTTGCGGTCCATCGGAAATACGCGGCCAGAACTTCCAACGTAGGTCTCCACGTCCAGGTCGCGCGCCCACGCGCGCAGTGCCTCGGCGTCGAACGCCTGCAGCCAGTGCCCAACCTCGGTGCTGCGTTCGCGATAGCGCTGTGCGAAGACAGGCGGCGGATCGGAGTGGGTCAGGTTCAAGCCGCCCTTGCCGGCGATCAGGAACTTGCGCCCGACCGACCCCTTTGCTTCATAAAGATCCACCACAAGCCCTGCGGCGCGCGCGACCTCGGCCGCCATCAAGCCGGCCGGGCCGCCACCAATCACCGCGAGCCGCGGTGTGTTTCCATCGGTCATGAGGTGCGTGCTCAGCGCGGCTGCACGCCAAGCAGTTCGACGTCGAACACCAGCGAGGCGCCCGGCGGAATGACCCCACCGGCACCTTTGTCGCCGTAACCGAACTCCGGCGGGATCATCAAGGTCCGCTTGCCGCCGACGCGCATGCCGGCCACGCCCTCATCCCAGCCGCGGATGACCTGGCGGCCACCCAGCACAAACTGGAACGGCTCTGCGCGATCCAGTGAGCTGTCGAACTTTTTGCCGTGTTTGTCGGCCGCCTTCTCGTCGTATAGCCAGCCGGTGTAGTGCACGGTGACCAACGCATTGGGCGTGGCTTCGGCGCCGGTGCCGACGGTGCGATCGATCCGCTCGAACGCGGCGATGGTGCCACCGGACGGGGGCAGGGCAGGGGCGCAGCTCGCCAGCAGCAGGGCGGCGCAAAGCGTCAAAAAGAGGCGCATGGCGTGATCCACAGGAGTGAGGCGCGCATTATCGCACCTGGCTCCCGCTATCATCGCGTCATGGCGAAACTGCTGCTCAACCTACGCAATGTCCCCGACGACGAAGCCGACGACGTGCGGGCACTGATGCGCGACAACCTGGTGCAGACCTACGAAACGCGCCCCAGCAATTGGGGCATTTCCGCCGGCGGCATCTGGCTTAGCGAGGATGCGGACTATCCACGTGCCAAGGCACTGATGGATGCGTACCAGGCCCGGCGCGGTGCCGATGCGCGTGCGCAGCGGCAGCAGGCGCTGGCGTCGGGGACCGCGGAAACCTTCGGCGCGTTGTTGCGTCGGCGGCCATTGTTCGTGCTGGCTACCCTGGTCGGCATGTTGGTGATCGCCTCGCTGGTATTGCTGCCGTTCCTGCTATTGCGCGGATAACCCGCCGCAGCGGATCGGGCTTAAAATAGCGCCATGATCACCAATACCGCTGCCTATCAGTTCGCCCCGATCCACGACCCGCAACAGCTGGCGGACAGCGTGCTGGAGCGCGCCCAGCAGCATGCGCTGAAGGGTTCGGTGCTGGTGGCCGAAGAAGGTATCAACCTGTTTCTGGCCGGCGATGCCGAGCAGATCGCAGGCTTCTATGCCTGGCTGCATGCAGACGCGCGCTTTGCACAGATGCGCGTGAAATACAGCCATAGCGCTGAGCAACCGTTCGCGCGGCTCAAGGTCAAGGTCAAGCCGGAAATCATCAGCTTCCGCCGCGATGATGCCTCGCCGCTGCAAGGCCGCGCGCCGTCGGTCGCGCCTGCAGTGCTACGGAAATGGATGCAGCAGGGGCACGACGATCACGGCCGCCCGCTGGTGCTGCTGGATACCCGCAATGCCCAGGAAGTGGCGTATGGCACGTTCCAGGGCGCACTCACGTTGCCGATCGACAAGTTCACCGAACTGCCCGAGGCATTGCAGCCGCACCGTGCAGCGCTTGCCGATGCCACGGTGGTGAGCTTCTGCACCGGCGGCATCCGCTGCGAAAAGGCTGCGCTGTGGATGCATGCCGAGGGCATGGACAACGTGCTGCAGCTGGAAGGCGGCATCCTGGGGTACTTCGAGGACGTCGGTGGTGAGGGCTACGACGGTCGATGCTTCGTGTTCGATGAGCGCGTCGCCCTCGATGCGGAACTCCGCCCGTTGGTCGATGGCGTAGCCTGCGCAGACGCAGGGAAAATCTGACCGGGCACGACTGTATTGCCCGATGCCTGCAACGCGTGCGTCACGGCACGATGCTGGTCACGTGGAGCGCGGCGCAGCACGCGTTGAGCGCGGGTCCGCCGGGATCTGGCGCAGTACACGCGTCTAACTTCCACGTAATACGTCGCATCGAGCTTGCCCTGAATTATTCACGGAGCTAGGCTGCACCAGCCAGCCGCACAGCGAGGACTACACGGATGACAATCAGAGTTTTTCTGATCGACGATCATGCACTCGTGCGTACCGGCATGAAGATGATCCTGTCCAAGGAAGTGGACATCGAAGTGGTGGGCGAAGCAGAGAGCGGGGAAGCGGCGCTGCCGCAGATTCGCCAGCTCAAGCCGGGCATCGTGTTATGCGATCTGCACCTTCCGGGAGTCAGCGGGCTGGAGATCACTGAGCGCATCGTCAAAGGCGACTACGGCACGCGGGTCATCATCGTGTCGGTGCTGGAAGATGGCCCGCTGCCCAAGCGGCTGCTCGAAGCCGGTGCGTCCGGCTATGTCGGCAAAGGCGGCGACGCGCACGAGTTGCTGCGCGCCGTGCGTGAAGTGGCGCTGGGCCGTCGTTATCTCGGCAACACCATCGCGCAGAACCTTGCGCTGTCCAACCTGGAAGGCGGCGGTTCGCCCTTCGATGCGCTGTCGCCACGTGAGCTTGAGGTGGCGCTGCTGCTGACGCAGGGCCTGCGCCAGGAAGACATCGCCAAGCGCCTGAATCTCAGCGCCAAGACCATCAACACCCACAAGGCGCGCCTGTTCGAAAAGGTCGGCATCCAGGACAACATCGCCCTGGCGCGCCTGGCCAATCAGTACGGCCTGACCGATCCCGCGCGCACGCTGTGAACGCATGCCGCCGCTGAGGTGATGTGGTGTCGTCGGCGGTGTCTGGCTGATCAATCGAGAGGCAATTCGTGGCGCGTCACTTTGGTGGTCGCGTTACGTTGGAACATTCGTGCCTTATGGAAAGTCATTGAGAGATGGGCTGGCATGTTCCTGTGCTGGTGCGAGTGGTAGAGCGTTAGTCGTGCTCTGCGCTTAGCGTCCCTGGGGCGCTGTCGTCCTGTGGGGTATCAGCGTCTCAGATCGGTAGACGCGCAGGGCTGTAGGCCCGCGGAGCGACTGCTTACCGATGCGGTGACGGTGCAGGTACTCGCCGATCTGATCAAAGCGCTGAACTTCTGTCTGCTGGAGGTGGCAACGGCGACGTTGTGTCTCGACATGCTCAGGGCGCGGCCTGATTGAAGCGTCAATGGGCAATAACTGTCGACGTTTGAAGTTCGCGTACCAGGCAGCTGCAGACTCCATGCAGTTCGCGACTGTCAGTTGATGACACAAAGAAAGCGGCCCGAAGGCCGCTTTTTTTGTCGCCACCATCCGGGTTGCCCAGGACAGCGCCAGTCACGCGGAACGATCAGTGATCGCTACGCGGCTTGTTGGCATCGTCTTTCGACGCTGCGGCCTCGGTGTCGTCCTTGTCGTCCGCTGCATCAGCAGCGTCAACAGACGATGCTGCTGCCGGCGTGGACGCCTCCGACACGACCACCGTCGGCTGCCGTGCCTCTGCGGGTTGCTGCGCAGCCACAGGTGCCGCAGCAGCGGCCGGCGTGGAGTGCTCAGATACCTTGGCTACCGGAGCAGTCTCGATCTGAGCTTGCGGAGCTGCCGCTTGCGGCGTTTGCGGAGCCAACGCATCGAGCAGTGTGGTCTGCACCGGCGCGTAGGGCTTGCGCACCGGCGCCGCTGGCGCGGTGTCGGTGGCCGGCTGCGCAACCGCGGCGGTCGAGGTCACCGCGACATCCACGTCCTTGCCGGCCGTGCTGGACGGTTCGGCATGCGGTGCGGTGACCGTGACCACGGCAGCTTCGGCCGGCGCAACGGGCGCCGGCGTGACCTGCGCTGCAGGCGACGGCTCAACCGACGCTGTCGCGGCAGGCTGAGTCGGTGCTGCGGGCTGCAACGGGGAGGTCGGGGCAGTCACTTCAGGACGAACGCTTTGCACCGCAGCCGGAGCCGGAGCCGGAGCCGCTGCCTCCGGAGCAACACGCGGGGCGTCCTGCACGGGAGCGCGCTGCTGCTCCTGTGCCGGCGCAGCCTCGGTCGATGCCGAAGCGGCATGCGGTGCTGCAGCGGGTTCCTGCGACGCTGCCTGCGAGGATCCCGCCTGCGACGAGACGGCGGTTTCGGGCGAGGCAACCGGTGCCGACTGCGCGGTGATCACCGGCTGCTGCGGGGTAGTCGGTGCGCTGTCGACCGACGGTGCCGCTGACGCTGCCGTATCAGCCGGCGGCTGCGTTTCGGCTCGCTCCTTCGGAACCGGACGTGGCGTCACCGGCGTCTGCTGCTCCGGGCTGCGCTCAACCTTTGCCTGAGCCCGAGCGGGCGGTGTGCCGGCATCGTCATCGAAGTCGAACTCGGGCTGCCCGGCGCGTGGTACGGACGACATCGGTGCTGGCGTACCGGCATCGTCGTTGTCGCTATCCAGATCACCGTCGGCATCGCCGTCCAGATCATCGGACTCAAGACCATCAGCTCCGGTCCCACCTTCACCCGTGGCGCCTGCACCACGACGACGGCGGCGACCACCGCGACGGCCGCGACGGCGACGGCTTCCGCCCTCGCCATTGGCGCCGTCATCGCCTGCCGGTGCGTCCTGGGCATGGCCCTCGGCGGCGGCATCGGCAGTTGCCTCGGAGGCGGCGGGCGTCACCGTCACGTCGACCGGATGTGCGGCGTCGGTCTCGTGCGTTGGCACCGTCCTGGACACCGGCGCGGCGGTATCGGCAATGGCCGCTGCCACGCTTGCGGTGGTGGCGGTCGCTGCAGTCGCGGTCACGGCCTGTGCCACTGCTGCATCGTCCTGGCGTGCGGGACGCTGCTGCTTTTCAGCCGGCGCACCATCCTGCTGGCGCGGAGGACGCGGCTGCTGGTTTTGCTGCTGCTTTGGCTGCTTCGGTTGCTGACCCTGCTGCGGCTGCTTGGGTGCCTGCGGCTCGTTGCGCGGTGGCTTGGCCACCTGCACTTGCTGCTGCTGCGGCTGGCTGCCAGTTTGCGGCGCGGTCGGCTGGCGACGCTCGTCGCGGCGCTCCTTGTTAGCGCCATTGCCATTGCCGCCATTGCCGCGGTGCTGGCCGCCATTGCCATTGCGTGCATCGCGACCATCGCGGCGTTGTCCGCCACGCTCGCCGCGATCATTGCGGTTGCCACGCGCGGCGTCGTTCTGACGCGGACGCTGCTGCTGCGACGCTTCCGGCGCTGCGGCCGGGGCATCGACACCGCCGAAGATGCGTTTCAGCCAGCCCACCACGCCGGTGACCGGCGCGGGGAGCGGCAATGCCACCACCGGTGCCGGGGCGGGCGCCGCGGCGACCGGGGCAGGGGCCTCTTCACGTACCGGAGCTGGTTGGCTCGGCTTGATCGAAGTCACCGCCGGCGCGACCGGGATATTCAACTGCGCCTTGGTCAGGGCATGCACCGGCAACTTGCGCGGCGTGCCGCGCTGATAGCTTGGCTTGCCGCTGTCTTCGCCCAGCTCGTTCTCGCGCAGGCGCGTGACTTCGTAATGCGGGGTATGCAGCTGCTCGTCGGCCACGATGATGATCGGCGACTCATGGCGCTGCTCGATCTCGCGTAATGCGCTGCGCTTTTCGTTGAGCAGGTAATTGGCGATCTCCACCGGAGCCTGGACCAGCACCTGCCCGGTGTTCTCCTTCATGGCGTGCTCTTCAGCCACGCGGATGATCGACAGCGACAGCGATTCCACGCTGCGCATGCGGCCATGGCCGTCGCAACGCGGGCACACGATCTGGCTGGACTCACCCAGGCTCGGACGCAGACGCTGGCGGCTCATCTCCATCAGGCCGAAGCGCGAGATCCGGCCCAGCTGCACGCGCGCACGGTCGTACTTGAGCGCGTTCTGCAGCTTGTTCTCGACTTCGCGCTGGTGCTTGGTGGACGCCATGTCGATGAAGTCGATGACCACCAGACCGCCGAGGTCACGCAGGCGCAACTGGCGCGCCACTTCTTCTGCCGCTTCCAGATTGGTCTGGAACGCGGTTTCCTCGATGTCGCTGCCCTTGGTGGCGCGCGAGGAGTTGACGTCGACGGCGGTCAGCGCTTCGGTCTGGTCGACCACGATCGAGCCGCCCGACGGCAGGCGCACATTGCGCTCGTAGGCGCCTTCGATCTGCGACTCGATCTGGAAGCGGTTGAACAGCGGGATGTCGTCGGTGTAGTGCTTGAGTTTACGCAGGCTCTGCGGCATGACCTGCTGCATGAACTCCTGGGCGTCGGCGTACAGCTCCGGCGTATCGACCAGGATTTCGCCGATGTCGGCGCGCAGGTAGTCGCGCAGGGCGCGGATGATCAGGCGCGATTCCTGGTAAATCAGGAACGCCGCCGGCTTGCTCAGCGCGGCCTCGGCAATCGCCTTCCAGGTCTGCAGCAGGTAATCCAGATCCCACTGCAGCTCTT
Source organism: Xanthomonas sp. LMC-A-07 (assembly GCF_030208825.1). NCBI lineage: Bacteria > Pseudomonadati > Pseudomonadota > Gammaproteobacteria > Lysobacterales > Lysobacteraceae > Xanthomonas > Xanthomonas sp. LMC-A-07. Next base: position 24,407 of record NZ_JARVTF010000015.1, on the reverse strand, counting down.
CGGCATCGCGGCCGACGCCGGCGGTGCGGATGATCACGCCCATGTCGTCGGGGATGTCGAGCTTGTCCAGCGCGTCCTTCAGTGCGGCACGGTCTTCGCCTTCGATCCGACGCGAGACGCCACCGGCACTCGGCGAATTCGGCATCAGCACCATATAGCGGCCGGCGAGCGAGATGAACGTGGTCAGGGCGGCGCCCTTGTTGCCACGCTCTTCCTTGTCGACCTGGACCACCACTTCCTGGCCCTCACGCAGCAGCTCACGGATGGTCGACTTGTTGTGGTCGACTCCGGCCTGGAAGTAATCGCGGGAGATTTCCTTCAGCGGCAGGAAGCCATGGCGCTCGGCGCCATAGTCCACGAACGCCGCTTCCAGCGAGGGCTCGAGCCGCGTGATGCGACCCTTGTAGATATTGGACTTCTTCTGTTCCTTGGACGGCTGTTCGATGTCGATGTCGTACAGGGTCTGGCCGTCCACAATCGCCACGCGCAGCTCTTCGGCCTGCGTTGCGTTGATCAGCATTCGCTTCATTGTTGCGTTCCTCGCGCGCTCTACCGCGCGGAACGCCGTGACGTTTCGCCTCTGGAACGGGTCGCCGGCCTTTCGCGCAACGCGCGGACAGGCCTGGCTAGGGTTTCCAGCGCTGCAACACCACGGCAGGCCGCGGGAGCGCTTCTCTTAAGTTTTTTATAGGTGTTTCAGGGCCGGCAGCTGCGTCCGGACAACCGGGACAGCGCACGGGACATGTTCAGCGCAACGGCCAAAAAACCGCTGGCGATGGCCGGGTAGGCCGGTGAGCCGCTAACATGGCCGCCCCGGGGGCGGTGGTCGCGCACTGTGCCGGAATCATCGGAAGTCAGGCTTCTGGCCAATCAACTTCCAACGAAATCAAACCCTTATCTCGCTCGCCGAGTGTAACAGAATAAATAGCCGGATGACCGACCCCCAGCCCCCCAAGCCTCCCGCCGACCGTGTGGGCGTGCGCATTCTCAAAGTTCCGGAAGACCGCACTGGGCAGCGGCTGGACAATTTCCTGCTGGGACAATTGAAGGGCGCGCCACGCAGCCTGATCTACAAGCTGGTGCGCAGCGGGCAGGTGCGCGTGAACGGCGGGCGGGCCAAGGCCGAGCGCAAGCTGGAGGGCGGGGAAGAGGTGCGCATCCCGCCGGTGCGTCTCACCGAAGAGGGCGACAAGGCCGCGCCGCCGTCGGCGTTCCAGGCGCGGCTGGAAGCGGCCATCGTGTTCGAAGATGCGCGCCTGCTGGCGCTCAACAAGCCCACCGGCGTGGCCAGTCATGGCGGCAGCGGGATCAGTTTCGGGGCAATCGAGACCTTGCGCGCCTTACGTCCGAACCAGACGCTGGAGCTGGTGCATCGTCTGGATCGCGATACATCGGGCCTATTGATCGTGGCCAAAAAGCGCTCGGCGCTGACCGAGCTGCAGGCCTTGATGCGCGAAGACGACAGGGTGGACGGACGCAGCATCACCAAGCGCTACCTCACGCTGCTGGTAGGGCGGATGCCCGACGGGATGATGAGTGTGGATGCGCCGCTGCACATCGGCCTGCGCCAGGGCGGCGAGCGGCATGTGCAGGTCAATGCGATCGGCAAGCCGTCGCTGAGCCACTTCCGGTTACTGGAGCGTCGCGGCGGGCATTCCTACTGCGAGGTGCGCATCGAGACCGGGCGCACCCACCAGATCCGCGTGCATGCACAGCACCTAGGCCATGCGGTTGCCGGCGACGACAAGTACGGCGACCCCGAGGTGAACAAGCGCCTGCGCGACCAGGTCGGCCTGCGCCGCCTGTTCCTGCATGCCGCCTCGCTGGAGTTCGCGCTGGACAACGGCAAGACGCCGTATGTGCTCAACGCACCGTTGGCGCCGGAGTTGGCTGAGGCGCTGGATCGGCTGGGTTGAGTCGCGGCTTCGCATGAGGCGATGGGTTCCTCGCTGGCACGTGGAGGCGCTTGCACTTCGTGCTTGATGTACGGCGCGTACGCAGCCTTTGCAGGTTCAACGTCAGATCTATCGATGTCCCGGGCATGGCAACGGGACGGGATGAAATGCTTGAGGTCCATGCCTCCGCTGTCACCGGGGAACGGCTAGCGGGTCTAGCCCGCTAGCTGCCTCCGGTGCCTTTTCGTGGGTCTTGGCTAGAGCACGCCTCGCGTGAGTTCGCGTGTGCACGTCAGGCGCGCCGATTTGGCGCGCTATATCGGCATCGCTGCATCCCTGTAGCAGCAGACCAGGCAGCTGTGGGGCAGGGCAGCACTCATCAGCAGTGGCAATTGGCTGCAGGCTCAAGGTGCCGCATAACGGAACAACACCAGGCTGATCGCCAGCGTGCCCATGCCCGACACCAGGCCGTAGACCGTCTCGTGTCCTTGTGCGTAGCGCTTGGCGGCAGGCAACAACTCGTCCAGGGCGAGGAACACCATGACCCCGGCGATCACCCCGAACACTGCGCCGAACACGGCCTCGGACAGCACGCTGGACAGGAGCAGGTAGCCGATGCCCGCGCCGATTGGCTCGGCCAGGCCGCTCAACAGGCTCGCGCCGAAGGCATAGAACTTGTTACGCGTAGCGAAGTACACCGGCACGGCGATCGCAATGCCTTCGGGAATATTGTGGATGGCGATGGCGAACGCTAGCGGCATGCCCACCGCCGGGCTTTCCAGCGTTGCGAAGAACGTGGCCAGGCCTTCGGGAAAGTTGTGCGCGGTGATGGCGACTGCCGTCAGCAGGCCCACGCGCCGGATGTAGGCGCGGTTGTCGTCGCGAAATTGCGGGTCGTCGGTGGACAGGCTTTGGTGCGGATTGGGCACCAGGCGGTCGATCACCATGATCAGCAGCATTCCGCCCAGGAAGGTCAGCGTGCCGTAGGTGAAGCCGAGCTTGTCGTTGTAGGCGTTGGAGAACGAGGCGATCGACTTGTTGAGGATCTCCGACAACGACACGAACACCATGGCGCCGCCGGCAAACGCCAGCCCGAAGGCCAGCAGGCGCGGGTTGGGCTTCTTGGCGAAGACGACCATGAGACTGCCCAGGCCGGTCGCCAGGCCGGCGGCCAGAGTGACCGCAAGCGCGGTCCAGACATTGTGCGATGACACTTCAAGCATTGACGCGACGACCTCGTCGAAAAGAATGGCGATCCGGCGGAGTGCGTGGCGAGTTCAGCTGCGCGTGTCTGCGCTCGGCCATCCGCCGCTGCAGGATGGCCATGGCGCGATGATGGATGCGTGGTGGTCAGCCGCCGCGGCGGGCGCGCTCTTCGATGGCGAAGCATTCTTCAGGCTTGGGGACCGGCGGCTTGAAGTCCACCGGCACCTGGATGGTCTGCGGGACCGGCTGGCCATTGCGGGTGGCGGCCTTGAACTTCCATTCGCGCACGCGCGTCTGCGCCGCCTCATCCAGCACCGGCTGGCCGCTGCTCTGCGCGACAGTCACATCGGTAGGGGAGCCTTGCGGGCCAACCACCACACGCAGCACCGTCTTGCCACCGATTCCCGCACAGGCCAGCTGCGGTGAGTATTCAGGCGGGGGCGTCTTCAGGGCGGCCAGCTCGGTGGGAGCCACGCCGGGCGTGGCGGCCTCTTGCGATGGCTTGCCGCAGCCGACGAGGGCGCCGGCGACGCACAGGCCGGCAAGCAGGGCGCGATACTGGTTCATGCGGTGATTCCTTGATCGAAGAGCTGCGCTGCCTTGGCCGCGCAAATGAAGTCGTTCTCGCTCAGCCCGCCCACGTCATGAGTGGAATAGCGGACCACCACGCGGTCGTAATGCACGCCCAGGTCCGGATGGTGGTCTTCGCGGTGGGCGATCCAGGCCAGCGCATTGACGAAGGCGAGGGTGCGGTAATAGTCGGCGAAGCGGAATGTGCGCGTGATGGCCATGCCGGCTTCGGCCAGCTCCCAGCCGGGGACCTGGGGCAACAGCTCGGCCAGGCGGGCTTCGCCCAGCTTGTGGTCGCTGCCCTTGCGGGGCAGGCAATGGGCCTGTTCCAGGGGGATGAGATCGGTCATGACAGGCGGCCTCGCGAAGTGGCGAACAGAAGCACCCACCAGGATCACGGTGTTCCATGAGCGGGGGCGCATTGAGCGGTAGAATAACCCGCATGATCCAGATATCCGACAAAGCCCAGACCTATTTCCGCAAGCTCATCGAGCGCGAGGGTGTGCCCGGCATGGGCGTGCGCCTGAGCGCGGTGGACGCGGGCACCCCGCGTGCAGACGCCAAACTCGAGTTCGCCGAGCCGGCCGACTTGTCCGGCGACGAATGGGCCATCGATTGCGATGGCTTCACCTTGTATGTGGTGGCCGCCAGCGTGCCGTGGATGGATGGCGCCGAGATCGACTACGTCACCCAGTCCACCGGCAACCAGCAACTCACCATCAAGGCGCCCAAGATCAAGGGCGAGGCACCGGCCGAGTCGGCGTCGATGGTGGAACGCGTGCGCTGGGTGGTAGAGAACGAGATCAACCCGCAGCTAGCCTCGCATGGCGGGCGCGTCGCGGTGCAGGAAGTCTCGGCCGAGGGCGTGGTGTTGCTGCGCTTCGGCGGCGGCTGCCACGGCTGCGGCATGGCCGATGTCACCTTGAAGCAGGGCATCGAGAAGACCTTGATGGGGCGCGTGCCCGGCGTGATTGCCGTACGCGACGCGACCGATCACGCCACCGGCGACGCGCCGTACATTCCGCGCGACAGCGCGGCCTGATTCCGCACCACCGGTGACAACCGCTGCCGATCTCCTGCAGGCGCTGTTGGCGCGCATGCCGGGCAAGCTCATTCTGGATCGGCGGACCGGGTTGCCCTATGGCTGGGGCATCTGGATGCGGGGGCGGCTGGGTACGCCAGCACGGTTTGATGACGACCAACTGACGGACGCGCTGTTGGCGCGTCCTGCGCCGCGACCTCGCGACGGTATGGCGGGAAGACTGAGTCCGTTCCAAGCATTCCGCAGCCTGTGGTGGCAACACTGGGACCCGCGTCCACGCGACGAGCGCCCGCTGCACTGGGGGGCGGTACTCGGCAGTGCGCTGATCCACCTTGGATTTGTCGCCTTGTTGCTGTGGGTAGTCAGCGTGCGCTGGGCCCCGGACGACACCAAACAGGGCGACGAGGCCCGGGTGCGCCTGACCTATGTAGGAGAGGGCGCCGCAGAGCAGGGCGGTGGCGAAGGCGAGCCGGTGGCGGACGCTGCGCCAGCCACAGCTGCATCTGGCGCTCAGCAAGCGGCGGCATCTGCGGTAGCCGCGTCGTCAGCAGCAGCGTCGCCGGCAAGCGCCGCATCCACAGTGGCCGAGCCGGTGGGGCCGGCAGCCGACGTGCCGGACGTCGCGCCCGAACCTGTTGTGGCCGCTGCGGCGGAACCCAGTACGCCCGATATCCCGCAGGTCCGTGTGCAGGTACCGCAGGTCACGCTGGAATCGCCGCTGCAAGTGACTGAAACACCGGTGCCGACCACGGATTTCGTCGTCCCGCCGCCGCCCACCATCACTGTGGCGCCACGCCCGATCGAGCCGGCTGCACCACAGGTACGTCAGCGCGAGATCCAGACGGTGACCGAGCGGCCACAGGTGCGCGAACTGCAGCGACCGACTACGGCCATTGCCGTGCGCGCTGCCGCGGCGCCCACCGTGCGCGAGCGCGAGATCGTCGTGCCCGAGCAGGCTAGGGTCACCGCGCCCACCGTGCGTGCACGTGAGGTAGTTCCCACGGTTCGCATGCCCGAGCTGGCGGTGCGTGCTGCGGAGCTGCCGAACGTGCCGGACCCGGCGCCACAGCCGACGCCGGCGCAGACACCCCCGGCGCAACCGGCAGTCGTGCAGACGCCTTCGGCCGCGACGGCCCCCGTATCGCCTGCGGCGCCGACACCTTCCAGCGCGCCGTCATCCGCTAATCAGACCAACCAACAGACGGCTGCGCAATCTGCGAAACCGGCGTCAGCGGCCGCCGCATCCAGCAAGCCGGCGGCCACCGGCGGTGCCGGCCCGAAACCAGTTGATCGCAGTGGCGGATGGGATGTGGCTGCCAACGCGGACGACTGGAGCAAATCGACCCGCGACCGTGCCGGGCAGGCAACCGGCGCCGATGGCAAACGCGATGGCATGTTCAATAACGACGGCAGCGTACGGGTTGCCGCCGGTGGCGAGGCCGGCAATGGCGCTGGCGATCGCGGCCCGCCTGGCAGCGACACCGACACCTGGACGCGTGACCAGATTGCGCAAGGCGGCACCTGGCTCAAGCGGCCGCCGTACGGTTACACGCCGACGTCGCTGGACAAGTATTGGATGCCGAACCAGACGCTGCTGCAGGAATGGGTGCGGCGCGGATTGAAGAAGATCGAAATTCCCATTCCCGGCACCACGACCAAGATCAGCTGCGTGGTGTCGTTGCTGCAATTCGGCGGCGGCTGCGGCCTGAGCGACCCGAATCTCAACGATCAACCAGCCACCGCAAGGCCGCCACCGGATGTGCCGTTCAAGCGGGAGTTGCAGGAAGACAATGGGGCTGTGAGATAGCAGGGCTGCAAAGAATGGCTGGGGTTGGTGGCCGGTGCTGCAGAACTGCTGGCAGCTCCAGAGTTAGATAAGTTGATCAGTAAATCCGCATTAGCTCATCGAGCCGTCGTCGAACAAGGAGGGATCGCATGACAAGCGGAGGCCGTGAATTGGTGAAGTGGCTCGCGCTGCTGTTTATGACAGGCGACCACACCTTGAAGATTTTGCACCTGGGCTATGTGCCGGTCATTGCAGAACTGGGCCGCGTGGCATTTCCATTGTTCGCACTGGTGTTTGCCTACAATTTGGCGCAGCCGGGTGCTGATGTCGCCAAGTTGATCAAGCGCTTGTTCTTGTGGGGACTCATTGCGACACCGATTGCGGCGATCGCATTCAATCGGGCACTGCCGCTCAATATTCTCTTGTCCTTCGCATTGGCAGCTGTCTGTATCCGCGCGATCGAAGAACGAAAATGGGTTGTGTTGGCTTTCTGCCTGTTGCCGGCACCTTACTTGGTTGACTATCGGTGGAACGGTCTGGCGGTTGTACTCGGTGCCTGGCTGTTCTGGCGCAATCCCGGGGGCTGGCGATGGCCCAGGGCAGCGTCGGTTGTCGTGCTCTTGGTGATCCCGCTAGTGCTCTTGTGCTCGGTGAACCGGACGTTGTGGCCGCTGCTTGCGCTGCCGATTGCAGGTTTGGCTTACCTGTCATGGGCCATCCCGCGGACGGGTAGAGCGTTCTACATGTATTACTGCGGCCATCTGATGGCTTTGACTGGGTTGTCGTACGCAATGGTTTGAACTGATGCTCCTGTAGACGTTGTTCTGACATAATATACATTATGCGAAGTGCGATGTTGACGCCCCTGTGCGTGCTGGCGACCTATCAACTGTTGTTGTCAGTTTTTTTAATTCGTGTCCTTGCAGGCGTGCGCGGCCGAAGCAGACCTTGCTGGCACGGTCGTCCCCATCCGGACCAAGGGCCGGGACGTGTCGTTCATCGCGCCGCCGGCTTGGCACCCGTTTTTCAAGAGCCCAGGCATCTGGTCTTTGGTCGCCGGCAACCTCAACCGCGAGCTCATCATCGGTTAGGTGGCGCTATTTGCACGGCGCGCCCGTCCACCCCGCGCGTCATGCAGCGCAGCGGGTGCAGCATTCGATAGCCCGTATCCCTTGGGTGATTTGCCGGTTACCCGCTTAACGGCATCACTGATGGCATTCTCGGACGTGTACTTTTGATTGTTCGATATCCACGGGTGCTAGGGAACTGTGGCCAATAACGCGTTAGTGTCGCCCTCGAGTGAAAGTGGCGACTCTTCCTCACCATGAAGCGGTTTCAGCGATTCGTGCAGCGCCTTCTTCCCCTTAGCTCCCGCTCCGACCAACCGGCGGGCGCGAGCAACCACGGACTGGGGGGAATCATTAAGTCGATTCTTCGCCTTGTTGTAAGCATCTCCTGCCTTCTTCAGGCGTTCATCTATAGACTCAAAGTCTTCGATAAACCCGGTAAGCGAGTCCAGCAGCTTTGCCGCCTCTTCGCCGATGGTGCTGATCTGCTGCTGTAGCTTGTCGCGTGTCCACAGCCGCTCAACGACACGGAGCATCGCCATCAGGGTGTTCGGGGATGCAAACACCACGCGCTTGTTGAAAGCTTCGGTCTGCAAGTCTGGACTGATCGACAACGCTGACGACAACGCACCCTCGATGGGTACAAAAAGGACTGTCAGGTCCAGAGTCTCGGGGCCCATGGCGCGGGGGTAGTTCTTGTCCGCGAGATCACGCACATGGGCTCGGAGTGCGGCCGTATGGCGTACCAAGGCTTCCTGCTGATCCTCAAAGGAATCGGCATTTTGCGCATCGCTCCAGGCAATGAGGTTGACTTTGGAATCGACCACAATCTTCCGCTTGTCTGGCAAGGTCACCACCACGTCCGGTCGCACGCGCTGGCCACTGTCTTCATCCACACCGTGTCCCTGCGAGATGTAGTTGCTCCCCTCTACTAGCCCCGACGCTTTAAGCACCGTATCGAGGATGAGTTCACCCCAGTCACCCCGGGTTTTCGAGTTGCCTTTGAGTGCACGGGTTAGGGCCTCGGTCGCGGTCGCCATGTTCTGGTTCAGGCCTTTCAACTCGCCGATGGTTCCGACGAGGGTGGCATGCTCCCTGGCCTGTTCCGACCCGAGTTGTTCCACCTTTGCCTGGAAAGTGGCGACCTTCTCTGCAAATGGCTTGAGGGTCGTTTCGAGCCCCTCCTTCGATGCGTCCGCACTTGCTTTGATCCGCTGGTCGAGAACGACAGACTTCTCATCAAAGACGCGGCTCGCCGCTTCGGTAAAAGCGGTGCGCATCTGGGTTTCGGCCGTGGCGAGAAACGCTTTGGTTTGCTCAACCGCTTCGAGCGCCGCATCTCGAACGGCCACAGCGGTTGCGTGCTCGGCTCTCAGATCTCGTAGGGCGACGTTGGCGTCGTCGAGGCTTTGACGAAGGTCGCTCCGTTCACGGCGAAGCTCGTTGGTTTCTGTGGTTTGGCTGGTGAGATTAGCGTCGATAACCGCTGCCGACCGTTGCAACTCCTCCAGGGCCTGGCGCGTCTGCTCAAGGCTCTCCCGCGCACCGTTACGCTCAAGGCGAAGTTGGTCGGCTTCGGCCAATTTTGCAACGAGATTGGCCGTCGTCGTTGCCGTGGTCCGCTGCAAGGCTTCGAGGGTCTCGCGCACCTCGGTCAGTACCCGGTCGCGCTCGGCAACTGTGCCGGTCAGCTTCTCCACGGATAACCTGGCTTCTTCAAGCTGTGCGCCGAGCGCGGCTTCCCTCGCCGTCGCCGCCCTGATCGATTCCGTCAGTTCGCCGACCTGCTTCTCAGCCCGCCCGCTTCGCTCGATAGCGTCGGGCAAGCGCGCAGCTTCCCCGGACAGCGCGTCAATCCTTGCCTGCAGATCCCGCGCCTTCGCCAAGGTCTGCCACATGATCAGGCCGACGACGATGGCTGCGATCACGACCGTCAGCAGAACGACCGTCCATCCCCAAACCGGCATGCTCTCCATGGTTCCTTCCTCGGTATTGGCCCTGTGCCCGTCGCATGATACGTCGGGGACAACGCCGCGATCACGGTAGGCCAAACTCAGTCCGATCCCAGATTGGGCAATTTTCGGCCGATGCAGCGGACCCAACCCGCGATAACACAGGCTAATCGTACCCACTCACTCCGTAACCAGCAGCGCCCTCGTCCAGATGCGTTGCGGTCCTTTGGAACTAGTCGTTGAAAATGTCCATCGCGCACGGCTCAGCCCGTTGCGGTGCAATAAGCGTTGCAACTCACGCCGCACGCGGACGACATCGGCTTGGGTAGCACTATCGAGAATCCGTTGCGCCAGCGCGTCAAATTGCGGCCAGAACTGGCTGGGGTCGCGTACCCGCTGTGGCCATACGGCCAGCATTTTGCCCAGATCGGACAGCTGGTGATCGGTATTGGTGCGGATGCTCATGTCGCGTCTCCCGGCCACTCCAGAGTGACAGCGTGGACCGCGCCGTCATCGATCAGGGTGAAAGCAAGCGCTGCCTGGGGTATTCCATCCACCTCCAGCCTGGCATCTCCGCCTTTACGCTGGGTGATGTCGATGACATAGGTGCTCGTGCCGTACCGATAACGCAGCTGGTAGCCCGGCCATGCGGCCGGAATGCACGGTGTGATCTGTAGACGCGTGCCGCGCCGCTGCAGACCGAGCAGCGATTCGGTCAGTAACCGATACATCCAGCCCGCTGCACCGGTGTACCAGCTCCAGCCGCCGCGACCGGTATGCGGGGCCACCGCGTAGACGTCGGCGGCCAGCACGTAAGGTTCGGCTTTGTAGCGCTGCACTGCCTGCGCATCCAGCGCATGGTGAATGGGGTTGATCAGCCCGGCGAGCTCCCAGGCCCGGGCGCTATCGCCAAGGTGCGCGAAGGCCATCGCCGCCCAGACCGCTGCATGGGTGTATTGCCCCCCGTTTTCGCGCACGCCGGGCACGTAGCCGCGGATGTAGCCGGGGTCATGTCCGGTGCGATCGAATGGCGGCATCAACAACTTGACGACGCCAGCGTCCGCATCGACCAGCTGCTGGTGCATTGCATCCATGGCCTGTGCACTGCGTGCCGGATCCATCGCGCCGGATAACACCGACCAACTCTGTGACAGCGAATCGATGCGGCACTCGTCAGACGTATGCGACCCCAACGGCGTGCCGTCGTCGAACCAGGCGCGCCGATACCATTGCCCGTCCCAGGCATGCCGCTCCAGCGCAATACGTAGGGGCTGCGCGTGTGCATGGCAGGTAGCGGCAAAGGCGTGGTCGCCGTGTTGCACCGCCACGGCAGAAAAACGCAGCAGTGTGTCGTAGAGGAAGAACCCCAGCCACACGCTTTCGCCCTTCCCTTCCTTGCCGACGCGATTCATGCCGTCGTTCCAATCGCCGCTGCCGATCAACGGCAAACCACGCTCGCCCAGATGTGCCATGCCGCGTTGCAGTGCAAGCACGCCGTGCGCATAGAGCGACTGCAGCGCGCCCGTCACACCAGGCAAGTCGTAATACGACTCTTCGTCGGCCTTGAGTGCACGCCCGTCAATAAAGCCGACCAGTTCATCGAGCACGCCGCTGTCAGCGGTGGTGTCCAGATAGCGGCAAATGGCTTGCGGCAACCACAAGAAGTCGTCCGAACACTGTGTGCGCACGCCACGGTTCTGTGGCGGATGCCACCAATGCTGGACATCGCCTTGCGGAAACTGGCGCGCGGCGCTGCGCAGCAGGTGCGCGCGGCTGAGCTCTGGCTGCGCGTGCACCATCGCCATGCTGTCCTGTAACTGGTCGCGAAACCCGTAAGCGCCTCCGGATTGGTAATAGCCGCTGCGCGCCAGGAACCGGCAGGCAATGGTCTGATAGAGCAGCCAGCCGTTGGCCAACAGGTCCAGTGCCGGGTCGGGCGTGGTCACCTGGACGGTGCCCAGCACCTGCTCCCAATGTGTGCGCACGGCAAGCAATGCCGCGTGTGCGGTGGCCACGCCACGACTGCGCCGCGCCACGTCCAGCGCCGCATCGCGGCTGCTGGCCGCGCCCAGCCGGAACACCGTCTCCACGCTCTGCCCGGCCTCCAGCGTCACCGGGATCTGGATCGCCGCACATGGGTCCAGTCCTGCGCCGACCCGCCCGGATAGCCGCTGCCGGGACAGCGCGGCCGGCGCCTGCATGTCGCCATTGCGGCCCAGGAACTCGCTGCGGTCGGTAGTGATACTGCGGCTGGGTGCATCGGCATCGAAGAAGGCGACGCGGCCGTCGAACTCGGTGTTGTATGGGTTGCGTGCAGTGAGCACGCTGGTTGCCAAATCCACCTCACTCACCACGTGCAGCTGCGAGCGCGTGCGGATGTCACCGAGTACCCATTCCACATAGCCGGTCACGCTAAGCCGACGCGCGCGGCCGGAGAGGTTCTTCAGCCGTAGATGGCTGAACTTGATGGGCTGCTCTACATCGACGAACACCCAGAGCTCGCTGGCAATGCCATGTTCGGTATGGCTATAGACGCTGTAGCCGAAGCCGTGGCGCACTGTATAACGCCCGCTGCCGCGGCACGGCAGCGCCATCGGCGACCACACCTGGCCGGTCTCTTCATCGCGCAGGTAGAACGCTTCGCCACAGGTATCGCCGACCGGGTCGTTATGCCAGGGCGTCAGCCGGAACTCATGCGCATTCTCGGCCCAGGTATAGCCGGCGCTGCTATCGCTGACCACGGTGCCGAATTGCGCATTGGCCATGACGTTGCACCACGGCGCCGGCGTGGTCGTGCCCTCGTCCAGGGTGATGCAGTATTCGCGACCATCGGCGGCAAACGCACCAAGGCCGTTGTCGAACAGCAGTTGGCCTGCCTCAGCCTGCGCGACTGCAACGTCCAGCACCGACGCGCTAGGCTGATCGGTGAGATCGTCCTGCTGCGGCAGGCGTTCCAGCAGCGGCGGCTGCGCGCGCCGGCCGGCGAGGCGCTCCAACTGTGCGGCAAGCGTGCCGTTGGCGTCGCTGAGGATTGCGCGCGCCACGGTTTGCAGCAGGATCCGGTCTTCCTGCGAAATGTGTTCGATGGCACGCACGAAAATGCCGCCTGGGCGGTCAAGCACATTGGCTTCCGGATCGGCGGCGATCAGCCCCAGAATGGTGTCCTGTAGCTGTTGCCGGTAACCGGACTGGCTTTCGTTCCAGATCACCAGATCCGCGCGCAGCCCCTTGAGCCGCCAATACGCATGTGCCTGCACGAGCTGCTGCACCAACGCCACATTGTCCGGGTCGGCGATGCGCAGCAGGACGATCGGCAGGTCGCCGGAAATGGCATGACTCCACAGCGCCGATTGTCCTCGATGGTTATGCAGCAAGACCTCGCTATCGGCGCGCAATTGCGGGTCGACGAAGAGCACGCGCGCGGCAAGCCGTTCGTAGAGCATCGCGTCTTCCAGCGAGGCGTTGATCTGTCGGCGCGTGACCTGGCTCTGTGTCAGTGCCAGATCGAACACGCGGTCAGCCAGGCGGCGGTCGCGGTATTTGTCGATCAGTGCGCTGCACGCCTCGCGCTGGGTGCCAACGCCGTAGACCATGTCCACCTGCGCCTGCTGATCTGGTGCCAACGCGATGCGGCAACGGATGGCCACAATGGGATCAAGCACCGAGCCTGCGGCGCCGGACAACATGCCCTGCCCGCTCAACGCCGCTGGGTTGCGGGTGCTGCGGCCACGGCCGACGAACGCGGCGCGATCGGTCTCGTAGGAGATCGACGCCACATCCGCATCGTGGACGGCAACCAGATGCAACATCCACGGCTGCGCTTCGTCATGTCCACGCGGGCGCCGTGTGCACAGCAGTGCCTGCTTGTCGGCCAGGATTTCGGTCTGCACGAACAAGTTGCTGAACGCCGGATGCGCTTCGTCGGAGGCGGCCGGTGCCAACACCACTTCGGCGTAGGTGGTGATTTCGATGACACAGGTCTGCCGTGACCGGTTGCGGATGCGCAGTCGCCGCAGCTCCACATCGTCTTCTGCGGAGATGGCGATTTCCAGATGGCTCTCATAGCCCTGGTGGCTGCCTTTGAACTCGGCTTTTGCATCCGAAAAGATCGCCTCGTAGCGCTCCACCGGTACGCAGGTCGGCTGATGTGCGGCCGACCATGTAGCACCGCTGTCCACGTCGCGCAAATAGCAGAACGTGCCCCAATGATCGCGGGTACCGTCCTCGCGCCAGCGTGTGACGGCCATGTCGCGCGCGCGGCTGTAGCCGCCGCCGGCGGAGGTCAGCATTCCGTGATAACGCCCATTGGAGAGCAGCTGCAGCGCCGGTTGCGGCAGGTCCGGATCGCGATAGATGCGCAACGCCATCCCCGCCTCGCTGGGCACTGGTCGATCTTCGGCGTCGGTCAATCCCTTGAGGTAAACACCGGCGCGCGGCGCGCGCTCCTGCAGCAGTAATGCCGTTGCCTGGCATTGTGGGTCGGCCATGAAGCGGGCTTGCATGGGCGCATCACGCAGCACCTGGTCGAGCGCAAGCAGCGCCATGCCCTGATGGTGCGACATGAAAGAGCGCACCACCGCATGCTGGGTGCCACGCGGAACGCGCGCCGGCGTGTAGTCAATCGCCTCATAGAGACCGAAGCGCCCGCAAAATCCCGACCCATGCAGCCGCTGCAGATTGCGACACGCCGCATCCGGTTCGACCATCAACGCCATTGCGCTGGCGTAAGGCGCGATCACCAGATCCTGGCCCAGGCCGCGCTTGAGTCCGAGCCCAGGCACTCCAAAGGCGCGGTATTGGTAATTGCGCTGCGTATCTACCGTGTTGTAGCCGGATTCGGACACGCCCCAGGGCACATTGCGCGCCACGCCATACCGGATCTGCGCCTGCACTGCGCCGCGCATCGAGCGATGCAACAGCGTCTGCGGGTAGCTTGGCATCACCAGATCAGGCATCAGATACTCGAACATCGAGCCGCTCCACGACAGCAGCGTCGGCTCGCCGCCGGTATCGGTCAGCGTGCGCCCGAGGGCGAACCAGCTCTCCTGCGGCAACCTGCCTTGCGCAATCGCCACGAAGATTCCCAGACGCGCTTCCGAAGCGAGCAGATCGTAATTCCCCGCATCCAGGCGGCGCTCGTCGACGTTGTAGCCGATCGACAACAACTGCTGCGCTGGGCGATAAAGGAAGTCGTAGTCCATCTCCGCCAAGCGGCCTGCGACCTGCGCCAGCTGCTCCAGTTCCTGCAGGCGTGTATAGGCCCAACGTTGCGTGCTGGGCGTACCATCGGTTGCGGCCAGCTGCCGCAGTGTTGCGACATGGCTGTTGTGCGCTGCCAGCGCATCTGTCTCGGGATCGGCCTCTGCAGAGGTGCAATGGCTCAGCTCGGCCAGCACCGCGTCACAGGTCTCCATTAAACGCTGCAGCCAAGGATCGGGCGCCTCGATGCCGCGACCCTGGCGTGCTGCCCGCATCAGTTGGCCTTGCGCCAGCAGCAGCTGCAATGTCGCTTTGGCTTGCAATAACGTCGGCACCGGTAGCTCACGCACCCCATCCAGTGCGTGGGTCATTGCAGCCAGAGCGGCACCGTCACCATCACCACGCGGCTGCTCCGCCAGCACGGCAACGGTGTCAGACAGCCCATCGAAGAGCGCTGAGTGCAGCAGCGGCGCATCTGCCAGCGCCAGCAGGCCCTGGCGCAGGGTCAGCAGATGCCCGGCAAGGTTGCCGCTGTCCACGGTGGACACGTAGCGTGGCGACAGCGGCGCCAGAGTTTCGGTGTCATACCAGTTGTAAAAATGCCCGCGATGACGCGGCAACCCTTCTAACGTGGTCAGCGTGTTGGTCACCCGCGTGATCACCCCGCCCATGGTCAGATAGCCCAGGTCGTAGGCGGCCAGGTTGGCGAGCAGGCCCAGGCCGATATTGGTCGGCGAAGTACGGCTGGCCACCACGGTCTCCGGATACTCCTGCACGTTGTCCGGCGGCAGCCAGTGATGCTGCGCCGTGCAATGGGTCTCGAAGAATGCCCAGGTGCGCCTTGCCAATCCGCCAAGAAACATGCGCTGTTCCTGCGACAATTGTGCCACCGGCGCGGCGGGACGTTCGCCCAGCCACGCCATCAACCAAGGCGCTGCCATCCAGCTCAGCCCCAGCGGCAACGCGGCCCACAATGCCCACGGGGCCATCCATGCCACCGCTGCAACGACTAGCGCCGCGGTGCAGGCAGCGCCTGCCATGACCCGATGCTCTGCGTCGCCACTGCGCGCACCACGTTCCACCTCGCTGGACGGCGCCCACTGCAACAGATGGCGGTGGGTCATTGCCATGCGCACCAGCGAGCGCGCGATGGCTGCCAGCTGCAGTCCGGCTTCGAATGGCAGGCAGGCAAGCACCACGCCAATGCGCAGCATCGACTGACGCAGCCCCACCGCCACCTGGCGCGCATGGTGGTGCCATGCCAATCCCTCGGGAGGATGGGCCAGCGCATACGCTGCCGAACCCAGCCCTGGCAAGAGCCATAGCAGCAGCAACCAAAGCGTCCAGCGCACGGGTGTCGGCGATGCCAACCAACCGGTCAACAACAGGGCGAAGGCGGCCGGTGCCACCAGACTGCGGCGCAGGTTGTCCAGCAACTTGCCACGCGATAGCCACGACAGCGGATTACGCGCATGTCGGCCGTCGCGGTCAGGCACCCACGGCAGCAGCCACGGCAGTAATTGCCAGTCGCCGCGCACCCAGCGCGCACGGCGCTTGGCATCCGTGGCGTAGCGCTGTGGGTGGCGCTCGTAGAGGCGCACATCGCTGAGCAGGCCGGCACGCACGTAACAGCCTTCCAGCAGGTCGTGGCTGAGTACGCGGTTGTCGGGGAAGCGACCGGCCAGGACCTGTTCAAAGGTCGCCACCGCGTAAATCCCCTTGCCGATGAACGAACCTTCGCCAAACAGGTCCTGATACACATCCGACACCACACGTGTATAGGGATCGATGCCTGGTTCGATGCCGAACATGCGTGCAAACCGCGACTCGCCGCCTTCGCTCATACCGGTGCCAAGGCCAGGCTGCAAAATGCCGTAGCCGGCTTCAACGCGTTGGCCGGTCGCGTCCAGGCGCGGCACGTTCAGTGGATGCGACATGGCACCCACGAGCGCACGG
This sequence comes from Xanthomonas sp. LMC-A-07, assembly GCF_030208825.1. NCBI lineage: Bacteria > Pseudomonadati > Pseudomonadota > Gammaproteobacteria > Lysobacterales > Lysobacteraceae > Xanthomonas > Xanthomonas sp. LMC-A-07. The sequence goes on along the minus strand of NZ_JARVTF010000015.1, from coordinate 7,734 downwards.
GCAGCATCCCTAGGCAACTGGGTGTCACTGTCCAGGGTGATCACATAGCGCACGTGCACCAATGCGGTGACATCGCCCTGCACCTGCAAGAACTCGACCGCAGCTTGCAGGGCCACGTCCTCGGCACATAGCAGCCGGTTGAGGGCTTCCAGCTTGCCGCGCTTTCGCTCTGCGCCCATCCAGCAGCGCTCGCCTGCATTCCACTGGCGTGCCCGGTGCAAGAGGAAAAATCGGTCGCCGTGCGAATCGGCGTAGCGTTCGTTGAGCCGCTCGATGTGCTGCGCCGCGCGCGCTAGCAACGACGCGTCGGCCGGCTGCGATGCCTCTGGCGCATCCAGGAAATCGGTGAGCAGGGCAAAGTAGAGCTGCGCATCGCGATTAGCCAGCGCGTGCACCTCAAGCGCGGCAGCCAGCTCATCGATCGCCTCCGCGTTCGCCAGCATGCTGGGCATCACCACCAGCGTGCGGCAGTCCGGCGGAATGCCCAGGCGCAACTCCATGCGAGGCAATGGATGCGGACGCACCCATAGCGTTGCCACCCAGTTGACCAGCGCGATCCCCAGCTCGCTGGCGGCCAGCATTGCAAGGCCAGCGACAGACCACCACACAGCCGACGGCACTGCCGGCAGCCATCGCATCAGGAGGCCGGCCCATAGCAGCGAGATCAGTGCAATCGGCACCAGATAGATTGGCAGCGGCACCCTGCGTGCCTGCGGCCGGTGCGAGATCGGCAGCGCTTGCGCAGGCGCATGTGGCGCGCGCAGTGCTGCACGCAGCGTGGGTAGCCCCGCATCCACCAAGAAATAGCCCACATGTGCGGCGACCGAGCTCCGGTCGTCGGCCTGCATCGCCAGCTGTAACGCGACCTGTGCCACTTCTGTCTCGTCGCCGGGCATGCGTTGCGCCAGCGATTCCACTACGTGGCGGTAGGCATCCCGGGTCTGGAAATCCATGCGCGCGTAGACGTCGGCGGGATCCTTGCGCAAGGTCTGCTCGACCAAACTCATGCTCTCGACGAATTCGCGCCAATCCATCTCATCCAGAAAACGCAGGCTTCCGATGCTGTTGCTGATCGCCACCTGCTCGGCGGCTTGGCGCTGGCTCTCGGCATGCACCAATCCCTCCACGCTGTGGCCTTCGCTGGCCAACCATTGCTCCACCCATGCACTGGCCATCGACAACATGGGGCCGCGGCCTTGAATACCACGCGTGAGCTCAGCCACGAATGCACCGGTGGCGGGCGGCTGCGAGCGTGCCATGTCGGCCACAACGGCCACGACATCCTTGGGCTGCGCTGCAGCGGTGGCGTTGAGCAACGCTGCCCACTGCGTGGCCAGATGGGTATCGCGTCCATCGTGCATGATGTCGTCGGCAATGCGGCGCACGTTGTCGATCAAGGCCAGCCGGAGCACGATTGGAACCGCCCATAGCTCGCCAAGTTTGAGCGGCGCGACCTGCTGATAGGCGGCGATGAAGCGACTCAGCGTAATTGCGTCCACACGGCCATCGCCATGCGCAACAACCTGCAGCCCCAGCTCGTAGACACGCGGCAGGCCAGTCGCGGTTGGCGTCTGCAGACGCGGCAGTTGTCGGCTGTAGCCTGGCGGAAGATGCAGTCGCGCCAGGCGCATGTGCTCTTCAACCAGATAATAGTTATCCAGCAACCACTCTCCGGCAGGGTGCATGCGCACCCCCTCAGCAACCATCTGGCTCAGCTGCGCTGCTGCACTGCCAAGCGCCCGCTGATTGCGTTTGAGCCCCGATAGCAGCAACTCCCGTGCCGGCCCTGTGTAGAGCACATGCGAGGTTGCCAGCGCACGTGCCAGCCCCTCCATTTGTTCATCGCCGAGCAGGGCTGCGCTGGGATTTCCAGCATTACGCGCCGACTGTGTTGGTGGTGCTGCTGGTTGGATAATCGACTGCCACCAGAGAGAAAACGCAGAAGCCTTCCGTGGTGGAAGCATGGAGACAGGACCTGTGCGGCGTGAGCGCCGCTAGAGCCAGGATCATGCGCGCTAGCGCCAGGTGACATGTGAAGGCTTCAGGACAGTGGCTGACATTGGGTCAGGCGCCAGAGGCACTCGCTTGCAGTACCGTTGCACGGGGCAGATCAGCCGGTCTTCAAGAGCTGTGCGATCTCGGCAAGCGATTTCCTCTTCGCATATTCGTGCATCTGCCTGGACGAATGGAGTTCATCAGGCTCTGTCATCAGCGTGATTCGCCGCATGCCTTGCCATTTTTGAATGGCAATGTCTGTGCATCTTTTTGCGAGGACGAACGCATCGACGTCTCCCAATTCTTTGCGCGCGATGCTGCCGAATGGCGGTAGCAGGTTATTGGAAACGATCGTGTCAGTGGTGCCTGCGCCGGCTATTACGTGCACGAGGATGTCGCTACGGCAAGCTTGTGCCGGGGCATGGTCGCACGCACTTGCATCGGCGGGGCCCTGGGGCACAGCTGTTTCTGGCGCGCCTTGAAGCCATTTCTCAAACCCGGTCTCTGGCACGCTGTGCTGGACACCAGCCAGCCCACGCAAGTGTTCTACCAGCACTTTGGCTTCGTTTTGCGAGAGATCATGCCGGGCGCCCATGGGCGTGTGTGGTCATCCGCCGGCGTGACCGCGGGCATCGACCTCACGCTTGGTCGCGCCCTGCCCCGCCTGCTGTCTCAGCCGTGCGAGGAGGCGGGTTTTGCGGCCTGCGCGGGCACGATCACATAGTCCGCGCCTTCCGGCCGCGCGGCGTCGAACTGGGCCACGGTGGTGTCGGTCGCGATTGTGAAGCTGCGGCGGCCAAGGTCGGTGAATGAGCGGCGATTCTTCGGCTCGCCTGCGCTGTCAGCAATGTCGCTGATCCGTCATTTCCTGCCAGGCATGGGCGCCTTGCCCGCGAGCACTTCGTGCGCCTTGCACCATCGCTTGCGATTGCGATGGTTAGCCAGGTGGTTGGCCGCGCTTATTCGCGGCGTCGGCGGCAAGGCACTGCGTATCCGCCGCGGGGAAGCCCAGGATGAAACAGGCGCCATGGCCCGGCTCGGATTCGACGTCGATGAAACCACCGGCTTGCCGAACCGCACCGTCAACCTGGGCCAACCCCAGGCCGGTGCCCTTGCCTACCGGCTTGGTGGTGAAGTACGCATCGAACAGCCGGTCACGCACGTCAGGTGCGATGCCTTTGCCATTGTCCTGCACGGCAAGCGTGACGTAATCGCCTGCCGCACGATCGTCGGCGTCGGTGGCATCGCTTGTCGTCTGGTTGCCCAAGGTGATGCGAATGTGGCCGCTTTCCGCGCAGGCATCGCGTGCGTTGATCACCAGGTTCAAGAGCGCGCGCTCCAACGAGTGCGCATCGGCCAGGACGAACCGCTGTGACGCTTCTTGATGTAATTCGACCGCAACGGTACTTCCCGCCGCCTGTTGCAGTAGCGGCATCAGGCGTTCTGCCAGGTCGCCCAGGTCTATGCACTCGGGGGCATACGGATGGTGGCGCGCAAACCCCAACAGGCGCTGCGCCATGATCGAGCCTTTTTGCAGCGCGCTCTGTGCCATCCCCAGAAGCTGTTTGTCCTGGCCGATGACCGAGGCGCGTGTCTGCACCATCTCGATGGCCGCGCCGGCCGTTTGCAGCACGTTGTTCAGGTCGTGCACGACGCCGGCCAGGAGCTGGCCGACGGCCTCTCCTTCCTGCGCACGCTCGGCGACCGCTTCGGCCAGACGCTGCGCAGCGCGTGCGATGTCGAGCTCACCTTCGATCTCCGGCGCCGAGGCATTTCTATAGCTTTGCAGCTCCTGGTCAATCGCGTCTGCAAGCTCGCTTTGCGGGCCCAGCAGCTCGGGCTGGGTGCGCAAGCTGTCATTGAGCGTGCGCAGCGCCTGCTGCGATTGGCGCCGCTCGGTGATATCGCGATTGACCGCCAGCACCGCCTCGACATGGCCGTCGGCAGCACGCAGCGGGTTTGTCGACACCAGCCAGAAGTGCCGGTGGCCATCGTCGGTGGTGCATTCGGCTTCAAACCGCTGCGACTCGCCACGCGCCGCCGCAGCGAGCGCCTCTTCGATCCTGGGCCTGAATTCCTCCGGCCACAGCGATGCCCACTGTTTGCCGATGACGGCGTCCGCATTGCGCGCCGCGACCCTGGCCAAGCCGTGCGAGTTGACGAATACCACGCGGCCATCGAGCGAAATTTCCTTGATGGAATCCAGAGATAGCTCGACCATTTGCCGATAACGATGGTCAGGAAAGTCTTGCATTGCGTTCATAGCTTACCAGTAGATCACGCAGCCTTCATTTGCGCGACGTATTGTTGCGAGTCGATCTGAAGAAGTCCTGCCTCATGCCCGCTCCAATCGAACGGTTGATCCTTGTGGTCGACGATGATGCTGGCTTGCGCGAGATCGCCATGCTGCTGTTGGAAGACAAGGGCTACGGCGTTGTCGCCGCCGCTGATGCGCAAGAAGCACTCGAGCTGATCGATGCGCACCCTGCAATCGCGCTGCTGTTCACCGACCTTCAGATGCCCGGTCTCCTGGATGGGTATGGACTCATTGCCTACCTCCGGGCCGACGGCAATAACCTCCCGGCTATATTGACCTCGGGCCTGGGATCGTCACCGAAGGGCTTGCCGCCGCGCACGAGCTTCCTGAGCAAACCCTACACCTGCCGCAATCTCGTGCAGAACATCGAGGCGTTTGTCAGTCACTGATAGCGAAGTGCAGAGCGCTACTCCTGCTTCCATCGGCGATGTAAGCGAGGCATCTGCTGCCAGGGCACGAGCCAAGTGCACTGCCCTCAGTTAATGCGTTCGATGAGCTTGGCTGATCGACAAGCACGACCTCCACAATACGTACGTCTGCCGGTAGCGCCGCAGTGATGGGTTGTTCCGGGATCGACATGTTTACATCCATCTGATGCGATGCATGGACACAGTGCGAGTACGTGCCAAGCGCAGTTGGCCAACGTCCGTGGCGTCGCTGAGCTGCGTGCAAGAACACTAGCGTCGCATCATGCCGGCACCACCTGAATCCTCCGACACTCGGCCATGGATCGGCGACCATAGACCGACGTTGCCGCAGGAGTGGATGCTTCCGTGAGGCCTTCCCGCCTACGCTGGTTTATTCGGCAACTAGCCAAGGCCGAAGTCCACAGCGCTCCCCGATGAAACGAAGAGCACCGTGCAGCGGAAAGCAGGCTGTGTGTTGCCTGCTCACCGCATGCGGTTCGACGGCCCTAGAATTCCTGCCAGCTGCCTTCGTTGCTGGCAGTGGTGACGACGGCGCGTGGTTTGGGCGCCGGCGTACGGCCGGCAGCTGCCACTTTCGCCTTAATTGCGGGGTTTATCGCTGGGCTTGGCACATGCCGAACCGGCGCGGCCACCACCCGATTGTCGGTCTTGAACACGGCCACTGCTTCGGTGAGCTGCACGGCCTGGTCTTCCAGCGAGCGCGCGGCGGCAGTGGCTTCTTCCACCAGCGCGGCGTTTTGTTGAGTGGTCTCGTCCATCTGGGTGATGGTCTGGTTGACCTGCTCAATGCCGGCCGACTGCTCCTGAGAGGCCGCGGAGATCTCGCCCATGATGTCGGTGACGCGCTGCACGCTGGCCACCACTTCGCCCATGGTCTTGCCGGCGGTGTGCACCAGCGCGGAGCCTTCGGCCACACGTTGCACCGAGTCGTCGATGAGGTCCTTGATCTCCTTGGCGGCGCCCGAGGAGCGCTGCGCAAGCGTGCGCACTTCCGATGCCACCACCGCAAACCCGCGGCCTTGTTCGCCCGCACGCGCCGCTTCCACCGCGGCGTTCAGCGCCAGGATGTTGGTTTGGAAGGCAATGCCGTCGATGACGGAAATGATGTCGGCGATCTTCTTCGACGAGGCTTCGATACCGGACATGGTCTCGACGACCTTGCCGACCACTTCGCCGCCCTGCACAGCCACGCTGGCCGCACCGATGGCCAGCTGATTAGCCTGGCGCGCACCTTCGGCATTCTGCTTGACGGTGGAGGTGAGCTCTTCCATCGAGGCCGCGGTTTCTTCCAGATTGGCAGCTTGCTGTTCGGTGCGCTGCGACAGGTCCTGGTTGCCGGCGGCAATTTCGCTGGCCGCGCCCTTGATCGATACTGCCGAGGTCTTGATGCTGCCGACAATCTCGGCCAGCTGTGTGGCAGTGGCATTGGCGTCATCGCGCATCTGTGCGAACACGCCGCGGAATTCGCCACTCATGCGTGCGGTGAGGTCGCCGGCAGCGATCGACTGCAACAGGCTGGAGAGCGACTGCAGGTTGCCATCGGCGGTGGACATCAAGGTGTTGAGGCTGTCCACCATTACGCGGAAGTCGTACTGGAAGCGCTCGGCATCGCCGCGTGCGCTGAAGTCGCCGTTGGCGGCGGACTGCGCTAGATGCTTGATCTCGTGGTTCATTGCGCTGAGGTTGGTTTTTACCTGCGCCATGGTGTTGGTAAGCATAGCCTTTTCGCCGGGCAGCTTGTCCATGTCTTCGCTGAGATCGCCGACTGCGTAGCGGCCCATGATCTGTGCCAGGCGCATCATTACGGCGACATGCGAGGCGGCAAGATCATTGTTGTCACGGACGATTGTTGCGTAATCGCCAGGAAACGCGGCCTCATCCACACGGTAATTCAGCTCGCCCTGGTCATGCCTGCGTTTCATCTCCAGCTGTCCCTGCGAGACCTTCTGCAGCTGCATCTGCATTTTGCTCATGCTGGCAAGAAGACGCCCGGTCTCGTCGGCGCCGCTGCTGTCTACGGCAATCGACAAGTTGCCGGCAGCGATGGCATCGGCAACGTTGGAAGCAACGCCAAGCCGGTTGATCAGGCGGCGCCGGATCAGCCAACCGCTGACCAACGCAACCAGTACAGCGATGCCACTACCGATGATCATCGACCAGCGGCTGCGGACCTTGGCGGCATCCAGCGCTGCGCTACGCTTGACCAATAACCCGCTCTCTTGCCCTTCGAAATCGACCAGCAGCTGACGAATCTTGCCCATCGCCGCACGTTCATGGCCGGCCTTGAACAGGGTCAACACCTCGGACATTTCCCCATTGCTTTTGCGCAGTGCAATCAACGTGTCTTCGTGGCCTTTGAATTCGTCATAGGCCGCGTGCAGGTTCTTGAGACGTTCCTGCTGGATCTGGTTGTCGGAGGTCAGGGATTTAGCCCTGGCGAACTCCTTGTCGAAGGCCAACATGCCGTTTCGATAAGGATTCAGGTTTGCATCATTGCCAGACAGCAGAAAACCGCGCGCACCCGTCTCCATGTTGACCGAGGCATTGGACATGCTGCGGCCGGTGGCAATCACTTGGTAGGTGTGGTCGTTCATGGCCACTGCGGCCGACAAGTCGGATTGTCCACGTAGCCCAACCGCCGCGACGATCAATAGCACCAGCACCACCGTGCCGAACCCCAATGCAAGTTGGGTAGAGAGACTTAGCTGTTTCATCGAGTGAGCCTTGAGCCTGTAGCGCGTGAGGAGTGGAGCTGCAAGAACGTGCTCCGACGAATAGCGTGGATTGGTGGATGCCGTAGCAATGCTGCCCTCGCCTCCTGCCAGCGGGCTACCGAGATGGGTAGCGGCGTGGTGGCGGCGGACTGAAGTGGGAACGCGTAAAAAGATGCCAGCGGTTTAGCTGGCATTTTGTGCTAAGGAACCTCTGAGCAACGCACCACAGATACGCGACACTACCCGCCTGATGTTGAGGAGTGATCCATGCAACTGACGT
>NZ_JARVTF010000021.1:0-110198 GCF_030208825.1 Xanthomonas sp. LMC-A-07 | reverse complement strand
ACAGCGACAGCGACAGCGACAGCGACAGCGACAGCGACAGCGACAGCGACAGCGAGGCTGACGAATATGAGGTACGTGTGCGTCACCGGAGCTGATTGGAGAAATTCAAGAATCGGCACCGTCACTAGCATCGGCAATCAGCACAAGCGGCCGGTGATTTACGCCTAGCAGTCAACGAATCAGCAATTGCGTTTAGTTTTTGCCTATTTCGTGTGCTTCAGGTGTGCAGGTTGGAACGATGGTTCCTATTCCGTCACGGACACGGGATAAGGATGGGTCTAAAATATTCACATGATTAGCGCCGAGGACCCTGGGAGGGGCGGCGCGTTCATATCCAGGTGCGGCCGCTTTCGCCAGTCCGCTGCCTCTCTCCCTCCACGACCTGCACCGTTTGTTTGGTGCCCGGGTCCTTCCTGATAACTCAAAATGACTGATCAATCCTCTAAACGCGGGCTCGGCACTTGGCTGTTGGTGGCCTATGCCGTGGTGCTCGCCGTGCTTGGTGCGGCGCTCGCCTATGAAGGCGGGCGCCTGGTGGCCGTTGGTGGCTCCTGGTATTACGTGCTGGCCGGTATCGCCTTGCTGGTGGCCGGTGTGCTGCTGGCACTGGGCAAACGCGCTGGCCTGTGGCTGTTTGGCGCCACGTTGGCGGCCACCATCGTGTGGGCGCTGTGGGAAGTGGGCCTGGATGGCTGGGGCCTGATCCCGCGTCTGGCCTGGATCTCGGTGCTCGGCCTGGTGTTGTTGCCATTCTGGGGCGCGGCGCGGCGGCGCATGCAGCCGTTGTCCGGGCTCGGCTATGTCGTGGTCACCGGCGTGCTGCCGGTGCTGGGTGCGGCGCTGATCCTGTGGCCGCTGCTGGTGCCGCGCAATGTGGAACTGGCCGATGCATCCAAGCAGCTAGCCGATGCGGCAACGCCGTTCAGCCGTGGCAGCGTACCCAGCCCAGACGGGAACGTGGCGGCCAACCACGATGCCAGTAACTGGACCGCCTACGCCGGTTCCAACCTGTCCAACCATTACACCCCCGGCGCGCAGATCACGCCGGAGAACGTCAAGGGCCTCAAGGTGGCGTGGGAATTCCATACCGGCGATCTCAAGCCGAAGGATTCCAAGCTGGGCTATGCATTCCAGAACACCCCGCTCAAGGTCGGCGACCTGCTCTACATCTGCACCCCGACCCAGAAGGTGATCGCGGTGGAGGCGGCCAACGGCAAGGAGCGCTGGCGCTTCGACCCGCAGACCAATCCGAAGGCGATGGCCGGCGTGGCCGCCACCACATGCCGCGGCGTGTCGTACTACCAGGCGCCGGAAGGCACTGCCGAGTGCCCGACGCGGATCTTCTGGCCGATGGTCGATGGCCGCCTGGGTGCGCTGGATGCGCAGACCGGCAAGCTCTGCGCCAGCTTCGGTAACAACGGCTATGTGGACCTCAATGCCGGCACTGGCAACACCAAGCCGGGCTTCGTCGGCCCGACCTCGCCGCCGGTGGTCATGCGGGGCGTGGTGATCCAGCCCACCGGGCAGGTGCGCGATGGTCAGGAACGCGATGCGCCGTCCGGCGTGGTGCGCGGCTTCGACGCGCTCACCGGCCAGCTGCGCTGGGCCTGGGATCTGGGCAACCCGGCCATCACCGCCGAACCGCCGGCCGGCCAGACCTATACCCGCTCCACCCCGAACGTATGGTCGCTGATGGCCGCCGATGACGAGCTGGGGCTGGTTTACCTGCCCACCGGCAACGCCGCCGGCGACTTCTTCGGCAAGGGCCGTACCCCGCAGGAAGAGGAATACACCGCCTCGCTGGTGGCCGTGGACGCGGCAACCGGCAAGGAGCGCTGGCACTTCCGCACCGTCAATCACGACCTGTGGGACTACGACATCGGCCCGCAGCCGAACCTGGTTGATTGGCCGGTTGCCGGCGGTGGCACCCGCCCCGCCGTGATCCAGGCCACCAAGTCCGGCCAGGTGTTCGTGCTCGACCGCGCCACCGGCCAGCCGATCATGCCGGTCAAGCAGATCGCCGTGCCGCAGGGCACCGACCATGGCGACTGGACCGCGTCCACCCAGCCGGTGTCGCCGGGCATGCCCAACACCGTGGGTGCGCCCAGCCGTGACTACGAGACCATCGTTGAATCTGACGCTTGGGGCATGACCCCGTTCGACCAGCTCGCCTGCCGCATCGAGTTCAAGACGCTGCGGTACGAAGGCATGTTCACCCCGCCAAGCCTGCAGGGCTCGCTGTCGTTCACCGGCAACCATGGCGGCATCAACTGGGGCGGCGTCTCGGTCGACCTGCAGCGCGGCATCATGGTGATGAACAGCAATCGCCTGCCCTACACCGAGCACGTCTACCCGCGCACGGTGATGAACGAGCTGGGCGTGGTGTCGGTGTTCAACGGCAGCAGCAAGACCAAGGGCTACATGGCGCAGGAAGGCCTGGCCTATGGCGCGCGCAAGGAGCCGTGGATGTCGCCGCTCAACACGCCGTGCGTGGCACCGCCGTGGGGCTACATCTCCGGCGTTGACCTGCGCACGCAGCAGGTGATCTGGCGCCGTCCGCTGGGCACCGGTTACGACCAGGGCCCGATGGGCATCCCGTCCAAGACCAAGTTCGAGATCGGCACCCCGAACAACAGCGGCTCGCTGGCCACTGCCGGCGGCGTCACCTTCATCGGTGCCAGCCTGGACAACTTCATCCGCGGCTTCGACACCCGCACCGGCAAGCAGGTCTGGGAGACCCGCGTGCCGGCGGGCCCGCAGGCCGCGCCGCTGAGCTACACCATCGATGGCAAGCAGTACATCGTTGCCGCGGTGGGTGGCCATGACCGCATGGAAACCAAGTCCGGCGACAGCGTGATTGCCTGGGCACTGCCCGACGACGCGGCCGCCAGCGCCAAATAACGTCTGAGGTTGCGTAGTGACGTTGAACCGGCCGTCGCGAGACGGCCGGTTTTTTTTTGTGCGTGCCTGAAGAGCGCCGCGCTCCGACGGGTACTTCCCCCCGAGTCGCGTGATGTTGCAAGCGAATCACAGCGCGTTAGCGCGATCGCAGTACGCCATTGCCTGCGGGGCGACCTGCGATGCAGCGGCGACGGTCGGCCCAGCCTCGCCTTCGCGGGTTCCTGCCTGGTTGCCACGGGGGTACGAAGAGCGGCTGCACCCGTCGTCTCGAATCCGGCGCACTGTCGGGTAGGCTTAAAAAATTCACATCCCAATAACAAATAAATGTGCGCTTAGGCGGGAAATCGCCAGAGCGCCCACTCCTGTCCCGAGACTGAAACCGCTTCCAAATCAAGTACATCGGCATTTTTAGGGTACCGACGTGCTGATTCCGACGAACGGCGCCTTCACGCCGTCATGATTCGGGCTCGGCCGCCGATACCCCATTGCAGCCACACACTGCCGGACACGCTCCCCACCCAGAACACCAGTCGGACACCAGCCTATGTTGCCTACCCTCGATGCCGCACCCGCCTCTCCTCCGCCCACCGGCCGGAACGTTGCGCGTGCCACCTGGACAGCCTGGTTGCCGGCCGCGGCGCAGGCCGCGTTGCTGATCCTGCTTGCCGTCTACGCCGCCACGGCCATGCCCGGCGGCTTCTGGCATAGCCTGGGCACGCTGCTACCGGCGCTGCTGGTGCTCGGCGCCGCCAGTGCGGGGCTGTGGTGGTGGTCGCGCCGGCGCACTGCCGCCCAGCTCGACCAGGCAGTCACCGCCGTCGCCGCCATCGGCGAAGGCCGCTTCCAGCGCCTGGACGCGCGCAGCGCCAGCGGCGAACTCGCGCCGCTGCTGCGCACCCTGCAAGCCACCCAGGACAAGCTCGCCATCCGCCTCGACGTGATGGAGCAGGGCCTGCGCCACGGCCAGTTCGTGATCAAGGCGCTGGACGATCTGGACACCATGATCCGCATCGCCGATGACGACGGCCAGGTGCTGTTCGCCAACCGCAAACTGCTCAAGATGCTCAAGCTGATCGAGCCGGACGTGCAGAGCTTCCGCCCCAGCTTCCATGCCGAAGGCTTCGTCGGCGGCAGCATCGGCGACATCTATCCGGACAGCCAGGCCGCCATCGACCGCATGCGTGCGCTCACCGCCTCCAAGGCCGTGCGTGCGCCGTTCTTCGGCCGCCAGATCGACTTCGTCTACAGCCCGATCATTGCCGCCGACGGCACCAAGCTCGGCACCATCGCGCAGTGGATGGATGTCACCGCGCAGGTCAACGCCGAGCAGGCGCTGATCGAGATCATCGATGCCGCCGCCGCGGGCGATTTCAGCCGCCGCATGCAGATGGAGGGTATGGACGGCGTGCTGCTGTCGCTGGCGCAAGGCATCAACCGCATCTACGACTCGGTGGAAACGCATCTGGCCGCATTGGCGCGCGTGATCAGCGCCCTGGCCGAGGGCGACCTCACCCAGCGCGTGGATGGCGATGCGCATGGCATCTTCGCGCGCTTGCGTGACGACACCAACCAGACCGTGATCCGCCTGACCGAAATCATTGGCGGCATCCAGACTGCGTCGGACACCATTCGCCGCGCCGCGGTGGAAATCGCCGCCGGCAACACCGATCTGTCCGAACGCACCGAACAGCAGGCCGCGAGCCTGGAAGAAACTGCAAGCTCCATGGAAGAACTCACCTCCACCGTGAAGCAGAACGCCGACAGCGCGCAGCAGGCCAACAAGCTGGTGCTGGGCACCGGCGAAGTGGCGCAGAACGGTGGCCAGGTGATGGACGATGTGGTGTCCACGATGAGCCAGATCAGCACTGCCTCGCGCAAGATCGGCGAGATCATCGGCGTCATCGACGGCATCGCGTTCCAGACCAACATCCTGGCGCTCAACGCCGCGGTGGAAGCAGCGCGCGCCGGCGAACAGGGCCGCGGCTTCGCGGTGGTGGCCTCGGAAGTGCGCGCCCTGGCGCGACGTTCGGCCGATGCAGCCAAGGAGATCAAATCGTTGATCGCCGACTCCACCGATAAGGTGGAACTGGGCTCGGGCCTGGTGCACCGCGCTGGCGCGACCATGCGCGAGATCGTCGGCTCGGTGAAGCACGTCACCGACATCATGAGCGAGATCACCTCGGCCAGCGCCGAACAGTCCAGCGGCATCGAGCAGGTCAACCGCACTGTGGCGCAGCTGGACGAAGTAACCCAGCGCAACGCCGCACTGGTGGAAGAAGCCACCGCCGCCGCACGCAGCCTGGAAGAACAGGCAGTGGAACTGGCCGATGCGGTGTCCATCTTCCGCCTGCAATCAGACACCCGCGGTAGCTCGAACGTGGTGCGCGGCAGTTTTGGAAGTGCGGCGGCGTAACCCGCACACCACCCGCATTCCTAGGAGCGCGCTTGCGCGCGATGGGGCCTCGCCGGTAGAGCCCCATCGCGCGCAAGCGCGCTCCTACGTCATGTGTGTCGTTAGAAACGGCGGCCCGAAACCCTTCTGTGCGCTGCAATCGAAAGCAGCCTCTGTGTGACCGGCCGCGGTGCGTGCATGCGTGTGCCAACTGGTATCGGTAGACGTTGCAGAACAGGTTTTACGCACGTATCGACAACGCGGCGGCATCACCAAAGCGCTAGAAATCGCAACCCGCGTAGGAGCGCGCTTGCGCGCGATGGGGCCTCACCGGTAACGCCTCATCGCGCGCAAGCGCGCTCCTACGTCAGGTATGTCGTTCGAAACAGCGGCCCGAAACCCTTCTGTGCGCTGCAATCGAAAGCAGCCACTGCGTGACCAGCCGCAGTCCACGCGCGCGTGTTCCATCCAATAACTGCAGACATTGCGAAACAGGTTTGCGCACGTATCAACGACGCGACCGCGTCCCAAACCGCGCAAGAAACCAAGCCTACGTAGGAGCGCGCTTGCGCGCGACGTGGCCTCACCGATAACACCCCATCGCGCGCAGCCGCGCTCCCACGCAGCACCGCATCCCACATGCGGCGGCATCAATCCAGAAACAGCGCGCGTTGCTTAGGCGTGGGCAACATGCAGTGCGTGCTGCGGCCGAACCAGCGGTAGCGGTTGCGTGCCACCACACGGTAGCCAATGTCGCGTAAGGAACGCGGTACCAGGCGTAGCACCGTAGCCACGCGCCAAAGGCCACCAAGCCCGCTCAGTACCCGCACGATTGCATCGGTATCGGTCCAGGCGCCTGCCGCGTCCACCAGCAGGAACGACAGCGGGTCCTCCGGGTCCAACCCGTGCTGGACCAGCAATGCGCGCCCGGCCGTGCCCTGCATGGCGGCATAGCGATAGCGCCTGCGGTGGTCGTGGCGCAATAGGAACCTGACCCAGCCATTGCACAGCAGGCACATGCCATCGAACACGATGGTGGCAGGCGGTGCGGCGTGCTCAGTGCGGTTCAAGCCAACCCTCGTAGCGAATGAATGGCCCCACCCACGGTAGATGCACGTCGACCAGGAAGCCATAGCGGCCCTCGTCGGCGTGCTCGCGGCAACGCACCTGCTCGAACCAGCGCGCCGGCAAGGGCAGCCAGCCGAATGCCCACACCCGCCGCGCCTGCCAGTACAGCGCGGTGGCATCGGCGCGCAGTGCGAACTCGAAACGCACTGCGCCCAGGTGTTCGCGCAACCATGCGCCGTGACGCCACATGCGTGAGTGCATCGGCAGGCCAGCAAAGCGCCGATGCCAGCGCTCGCCGTTCGCATCGACCAGGAACTCCACCTCCACCGCCACCTGTCCGCTGTGCGGCAGGCGGCTCAGCCATGCCAGCAGCGGCACCAGCGGATGCGCACCGCGGCGCACCAGCGCACGGCCAACGAAGCGCTGCCGCTGCTGCACCGCGTGCAGCGCGCGCACCGGCGCCGGCAATTGGACGAAGGCTGCCGCGCCCAGCACCTGGGCAAACAGGGGCGTGCTCAGGGTGCGATCCAGGCCAGCGTGGCCATGCGCCCACTGCGGCGATCACGCCGGTGCGAGAAAAACCGCGTCGGGTCGGAAATGGTACACAGCTCGCCGCCATGGATAGCTTGGGCCCGCACGCCCGCACTGCACAAGCGCAGCCGCGCCAACGCGTACAGATCCACCCGCCAGTGACCCGGGCGCGTGGCGACAAACGCGCTGGCTGCCTGTGGATCACGCGTCACAAACGCCTCGAAGACATCCGCGCCAATTTCGTACGCCTGCGGCCCTGCGGCCGGTCCCAGCCAGGCGACCAGCTGCGGCGGCGGGGTCCGCATTGCGGCCACGCTGCGTTCCAGCATGCCGTCGGCCAGCCCGCGCCAGCCCGCATGCGCAGCCGCCACTTCGCTGCCATCGGCGGCCGCCAGCACCACCGGCAGGCAGTCGGCGGTGAGGATGGCCAGCACCACGCCGGGCACGCTGGTGACGGCGGCATCGGCCACCGGCTCGTCCAGCTCCTGCAGTTGCGCGTGCGCTGTATCCGCAGCACGCGGCGCATCCACACGCACCACCTCCACCCCGTGCACCTGCCGCAGCCAGTGCGGCGCGCCTGGCAAGCCCAGCGCCTGTGTCAGCAGCGCCCGGTTACGTTCCACATTCGCTGGCAGGTCCCCTTGCGGGCCGCTGCGGTTGCCGAGATTCAGGCTGTCGAACGGTGCCGGCGACACGCCCAGGCCGTGCCGCAGCGTGGTTAACGCATGGATGCGCGGCGGCGCCGGCCACTGCGCCGGCAACACAAACGACGGCACGGCGCTCACCTCAGCGCCGCGCCAACTCGGCGGCGCGAGCGCTGTCTTCGCGCAGGGCGCTCATCAGCCGCTGCAGATCTTCCGGCACCGGCGCGCTGGCGCGGATCGGCTCGCCACTGACCGGGTGCAGGAATTCCAGCGTTTCGGCATGCAGCGCCTGGCGCTTGAAGCCGCGCAGCTCGGCCACCAGTGTGTCGGTGGCGCCCTTGGGTAGCTTGAGCGCGCCGCCGTACAGCGGGTCGCCGACGATCGGCGATTTCAGGTGCGCCATGTGCACACGGATCTGATGGGTCCGCCCGGTCTCCAGGCGGCATTCCAGCGCGGTGTGCGCACGGAAGCGCTCGCGCAGACGGTAATGGGTGACCGCGTCGCGGCCGTCGTCGCGCACCGCCATCTTGAGCCGGTCACGCGGGTGCCGGTCGATCGGCGCATCGGCGGTGCCGCCGGAGACCAGCGCCCCCACCACCACCGCCAGGTACTGGCGGTGCACATCGCGGGCGGAGAGCTGCTCTACCAGCGCGGTCTGCGCCTGCAGCGTGCGCGCCACCACCATCACGCCGCTGGTGTCCTTGTCCAGGCGATGCACCACCCCGGCACGCGGCACCGCAGCCAGGTTCGGGTCGCGGAACAGCAGCGCATTGACCAGGGTGCCGTCCGGGTTACCGGCGCCCGGATGCACCACCAGGCCCGCCGGCTTGTCGATGACCAGCACCTGGTCGTCTTCGTACAACACGTTCAGCGGGATGTCCTGCGGCGCGGCGTGGGTCTGGGTTTCCAGCACCACCTGCACCTGGACGGTTTCGCCGCCGCGCAAGGTGTCGCGCGGGCGGGCGGTCTCGCCGTCCAGCAGCGCGTCGCCGGACTTGATCCACTCCGACAGCCGCGAGCGCGAGAATTCGGGAAACAGCTCGGCCAGCACCGCATCGAAGCGACGCCCGGCGGCGCTGTCCGGCACGACAGCCTGGCGCAGGGAGGAATCGAGGGGTTCGGAGGATTGGTCGGACATGGACGCAGGTACTCAGGCAAAAACCAAGGAATTTGGGGTCCGGGCGGCGGGAGTCAGTCGCCGGACAGGCCACTAGGCTATCATCGCCCTTTCGTTTTCCTGACGCGTCCTGCCCAGACCCCATGATCCGACGGTCCACGTTTTCCGCGCCTGCGCGCCTGATTGCCCTCATGCTGGTCATGGCGTTTGTCGTCACCGGCTGCCACCGCGGCGCCAAGGACAAGAATCCCGACGAGGGCATGCCGGTTGAGCAGCTCTACGGCAAGGGCCACGGCCTGATGGAGAAAGGCAACTGGGCCGGCGCCGAAGCCAGCTACAAGCGCCTGATCGCCCAGTACCCGTATGGCCCGTACACCGAGCAGGCGATGATCGAAACCGCCTACGCCCAGTACAAGGCCGGCAAGCACGACGACACGGTGTCCAGCGTCGACCGCTTCATCCGTACCTATCCGACGCACCGCAACATCTCGTATCTGTATTACCTGCGCGGGCTGGCCAACAGCAACCGTGACACGGTGTTCCTGCGCCGCGTGTGGTCGCTGGACCCGAGCCGCCGCGACCTGTCCTCGCCGCAGCAGGCCTACAACGACTTCAACACCGTCACCGACCGCTATCCCAACAGCCGCTACGCGCCGGACGCGCGCAAGCGCATGATCGAGCTGCGCGACATCTTCGCCCAGCACGAACTGGACAACGCGCTGTATTACCTGCGCCGCGATGCCTGGGTGTCGGCTGCAGGGCGTGCCAACTACCTGCTGGAAACCTACCCGCAGAGCGCGTTCCAGTACGACGCAGTCGCCGTGCTGGCCGAGGCCTACACCCACCTGGGCAACAAGACCCTGGCCGCCGACGCGCGCCGCGTGCTGGAGCTCAACAGCCCGCAGCACCCGTGGCTGACCGGCGACTGGCCGAAGTATCCGTGGGCCGTGCGCAAGCTCAACCCGTTCGCTGGCGAGAAGTCCGCCGCCACCGGCCAGCGCAATGCACAGATGAGTCGCGATTGAGAGATCGATCGGCGATGAGATGAAAGGGGCCGCAAGGCCCCTTTTTTATTGCCGCAACGCTTTATTGCCGCAGCGCCGGGTGGAATCGCGACACGGCGCACCCCTGGCGGAACGTGCTCGCAAGGCGACACGTTGGTACGGGCCAGCTCCAGCTGCCGTCCGTGGCGTGGTCTTCCTGGGTGTCACGCGAAGCGGATATCGCCATCGACTTCGCTGCCATGCTCACCCTGAGCCACCGTGTGTCCGGCTGCCAGCTGCATGCGCACGAGTCCTGGGCAGCAACCACGCTCGGCCCGGACGAGCTCATGCATCGCGAACCGGATCCGGGCCACATCGCCAGCGCGAGCGCCCGAGACCCGGCACCAGGTCACCGAATGACCTGGCGAGGCTTCCTATACTCCAGGCATAAGGCAGGTACGACATCCTGCCGGCGCACGCCAAGGAGGCTGTATGTCGATGTCCGGTCAACGGATCCTGTTCGCGCTCGGGCTGCTGCTGCTCGCGGCCACCGCCCACGCCGCCCCCATCGTCTACGGCGTCAACGCCCACGACAACCGCCCCGCCTACGACATGACGCAGGCCGAGGCCCGCTTCAAACTATTGGCCGCGCGTAACCTGCGCAGCTATCGCTTCGACGTGGACCCGCGCGATTACGCCACGCTCGACACGCTGGTTCCGCTCGCGCGCAAATACGGCATCACCTTGCGCCCGATGGTCTACCCGATGACCCGCGAGATCGGCTACCAGCTGGCGCGCCGTTATGCCGCCGACATCAAGGTGTGGGAGATCGGTAACGAGCAGGATCTGGTGCGTGCCGAGGCCGATGCCAGGATCGCGGCGATGACCACGATGTACCAGGGCATGCGGCAGGCGTCCAACGAGCTGGGCGCAGGGCTACGCTTCACCATCAACATCACCGCCTGCAATAGCGACGACCACAGTGCCACCGCGCGCTGCCCTGGCGATCGCAATGGCTCACTCTGGTTTCTGGCCAAGGCCCGGGCGGCCGGCTTTGCGTTCGACCACATCAGCTTCCACTACTACGCGTTCCACCACGATGCCGGCTATTGGACCGACCTGTATCTGGGGCAGTTGCGCACCGCCGCGCAGACCTACAACACGCCGGTGTTCTTCAACGAACTCAACTGCGCCGAGGTATATACCGGCAATGTCAGCGGCGGCGCCCAGGGCGATGGCGGCTGTTACGACAGCCTGGCCCAGCTGTTACGCACCGTGCGCGACCACTATGCCGACGTGGTGGCCGAGGTAAACGTCTACGAGCTGCTGGACCAGACCAGCATCGCGGGCGTCGAAGGCCATTTCGGCCTGATGTACGACCTGACGCGCCCCAAGCCGACGCTGGAGCTGCTCACCCGTTTCGCCCAGCCTCCGGCGTCGGCGCCAGCGCGCGCGACGCCCAATGCCACAGGCTACTGACCCGAATAGCCATTGGTGATCGGGTAACGCCGCTCGCGCCCGAACGCGCGCCGCGACACCTTCGGCCCGGGCGCTGCCTGATGGCGCTTCCACTCGTTCAGGCGCACCAGCCGCAGCACATGCTCCACGGTGTCGGCCGCGTAGCCGGCAGCGACGATGTCATCGCGCGACTGCTCCTGGTCGACGTAGCGGTACAGGATGCCGTCGAGCACGTCGTAGGGCGGCAGCGAGTCCTGGTCGGTCTGGTTGTCGCGCAGTTCCGCCGAGGGCGGGCGCGAAATCACCGCCGGCGGAATCACCGGCGCCCCGCCCACGGTGTTGCGCCACTTGGCCAGCCCAAAAACCTCCGTCTTGTACAGGTCCTTGAGCGGTGCGTAGCCACCGCACATATCGCCATAGATGGTGGCGTAGCCCACTGCGTATTCGCTCTTGTTGCCGGTGGTGAGCACCAGCCCGCCGAACTTGTTGGACAACGCCATCAGGATCACGCCGCGGCTGCGCGACTGCAGGTTTTCTTCGGTGATGTCGGGCTGGGTGTCTGCGAACAGCGGCCCCAGTGCCGCGAGCAGGCCTTCGAAGGCCGGCTCGATCGCAATCGTTTCCAGTTTCACGCCCAGCGCGCGGCATTGTTCTTCGGCCAGATCGTTCGACAGCCCGGCGGTGTAGCGCGACGGCAGGCGCACTGCGGTGACGTTCTCGCCCCCCAGCGCATCCACCGCCATCGCCAGCACCAACGCCGAGTCGATGCCGCCGGACAGGCCCAGCCACACCTTGCGGAAGCCATTCTTGCCGCAGTAATCCTTGAGCCCGCGCACCACCGCCCGCCAGGCCAGCGCGTCCATGCTTTCGTCACCATCGTCCACCCACACCACCGGGGTGAAGCTGCGCTCGCCGGCGGCATAGTCCACCACCAGCCACTGGTCCACGAATGCCGCCGCGGCCGGATGCACGGTGCCATCGCCGTCGGCCACGACCGAGGCGCCGTCGAACACCAGCGCATCCTGGCCACCGACCACATTGAGATAGGCAATCGCCGCCCCGCTCTCGCGGGTGCGCTCGGCCAGCAAGGCATCGCGCTGCGCATGCTTGCCGCGCTCGTAGGGCGATGCGTTGGGCACCAGCACCAGTTCGGCGCCGGCCTGCACGGTCTTGGCCAACGGCTCGGCAAACCACAGGTCTTCGCAGATCACCACGCCCACCTGCACGCCCTTGACGGTCACCACGCAGTTGTCGCCGTCCGGGTCCACGTCGAAGTAGCGGCGCTCATCGAACACCGCGTAGTTGGGCAATTCGCGCTTGCGGTAGGTCGCTTCGATACGCCCCTCGCGCAAGACGCTGGCGGCGTTGTAGACCACGCTGCCGGCGCTCTGCGGCCAGCCGACCACCGCCACAATGCCACGCGTGGCTGCGGCAATCCGCGCCAGCGCCTGCTCGCAGTGGGCGAGAAACCCGGGGCGCAACAGCAGGTCTTCCGGCGGATAGCCGCTGATCGCCAATTCCGGGAACAGCACGATATCGGCATCGAACTCGTCGCGGGCCGCGGCGATGAACTCGATGATCCGATCGGTGTTCTGTGCCACCGCGCCGACCGGGAAGTCGAACTGGGCCATGGCGATGCGAAGGGTCTGGGACATGTGGGGGCCTATGCAGATGCGACTGGAAAGCGCCACTGACCCGGTACCGCACAATCCGCGGCGCGAGCTGGCTGCCAGCGCCCATTATTCCAGAAGCACGACAGCCTGCAGGCATCTGCCTGCGCTGCGCGTGCGGTGCCTGCGATCGACCGGCGCACCGCCTTGCAGTGTGCGCCGGTCGATCTGCCGCGGCGGCTGGCTCAGCCCGCCTGCACGGCCTGCTGCACGGCCTGCTGCACGATTGCGCTGTCGACGACCTGCTGCATGCGCACGATCTTGCCGTCGACGAATGCATACAGATGCGCGAACGTCGCCTGCATGTGCTTGCCAGTGCCTTTGTAGCGGCCGGAATACATACCGAAGGCCGCCACATGATCGCCATCAGCCAGATAGGTATGCACCTTGGCCTGGTAGCCCTCCCATTCGCTGGCCAGGCGCGCAAACACATTGGCGAAGATGGCATCGGCACCGACGTAGGTGCCGGCATACGGGAAGCCGGCCGCTTCGGTCCACTGCGCGTCGGGCGCCAATGCGGCACGCAGGTGCCGGGCGTTGTCGTCCGGGCTGCCTTCGTAGGTGGCGCGAATGATGTCGAGGCGTGTGGTCATCGCATCACCCCCACGGCATCTCGCCGGTGGCGACCTTCGCGCCAATCTGCAAAGCCACGTCCATGCCCGCGGTGGGGTAGCGCTTGGTCATCGCGTCGATCAACGCGGCGCTGGTGGTGTGTTTGGCAAGCGCTTCTTCGAATGCCAGCAGGTAATCGCGCGTGTAGGCAATGGCCGTGGCATCGGTGGGAGCACCCACGGCCATGTGGCCCGGTACGACCACCGCCGGCGTGCGCGCCGCCATCGTCTCCAACGTCTTGCGCCATGCCGCGCGGCCGTCCGCGCCCTTGGTATCGGCGGTCCACACATGCGTGCCGGAGAACACCAGCACGCCACCGAAGATCGCCTTGAGTGACGGCACCCACACATAGCGGCGATTGGCCAGGCCAGCAGCCTCGACGATTTCCAGCGCATGCCCTTCCAACGTCAGCGCGGCGCCGTCGAAGGCCTGCGGCATCACGATGTCGGCCAGTGACTGCGGGCCGTTGTCCTTGAGCTGCGGGCCCCAGGTGGCCAGCTTTTTCTCCACGTTGCCCTTGATCGCGGCAATCGTGGCCGACGCCGCCAACACCTTGGCATCCGGGAATGCCGCGGCGATGGGCGCCAGGCTGAAGTAATAATCCGGGTCGCTCTGGCTGATGTAGATGGTGGTCAGGGTCTTGCCGCTGGCGCGGATCGCCTCGGCCAGCGCCTTGCCATCCGGCAAGGTGAAGCCGCCATCGATCAACACCGCCTCGCGGGCGCCGGAGATCAACACCGGCGCGCGGAAGAAGCCGTGCTCGCCGGCCGGGAAGTGCTGGTAGGTCAGTGTGCTGGTTGCAGCCATGGCGCTAGTTCCTTTGAGAAAGGCCGTCGCGGCAGTCGCGGCGGCCAGGGTTTTGATGACATCGCGTCGGGTTGCCATTGCGCAGTCCTTTGGGTGAGAGAGTGGAACGGGTACCGCGTGCGTGTGGCCTCAGGCAGCGCGCAGCTGACCGAGCAATGCCTGCGGGTTGCCGTACGCCTCGCGGGTATCGAGCAACCAGCGCGTGTCTGCCCGCTGTGCGATCAATGTCGGCACACCGCGCGCATTGAACGCCTGCAGCAACGACTGCGCAGTGGCGATGCGCGCCTGGGCGGCAGCGATCAGTGCCGCATCGGGCTGGGCGATCTGCGCGGCGGCGCGCTGCAGGCCCAGTGCCTGCAGAATGCCGGCCAGCGTCGACATTGCGGTGACGTCCTTACCATCGACATAGCGCGCTTGCTGGATCGCATCCAGCGCCTCCCATTCGCGCGCAGGCTCGGTCTGCGCCACGGCGGTGAGCGCGAGCGTTGCCGGGCCGCTGTCGAAGCGCTGCTGGCGGTCGGCAAGCACGTGCTGCCGATACTGCTCGGTGAAGCGTTGCCCGGTAAGCTGCGCGATGCGCTGGTCATTCGTCCACGCATACGCGGCGAAGGTGTCGTCCATGGCACGCGCACCGGCGCCCAGGAACAGTCCCGATGGCAGTAATTCCACGTTGACGCCGGCAGCCCGCAGCGCGGCCAGTGCCGGCATGGCGCCGTAACACCAGCCGCACAACGGATCGTAGAGCGAATAGACGGTGGTGGTCATGTGCGCGCACCGTAGGAAGAGAACGCCATGCTAGAGGCCGACGGTTGACTCTTGAATCCATCCGCCCTACACAGACTGTATGCCAAGCACACACAATCATGTCGAGGTCGGCCCCGGTGGCCTGGGCAACCTGCGCCGCCTCGCCTACTTCGTGGCGGTGGTGGAAACCGGCTCATTCACCGCTGCGGCCGAGCGGCTAGGGATCACCAAGGCGGTGGTCAGCCAGCAGGTGGCGCGGCTGGAGCGCGAATGCCATACCTCGCTGCTGCTGCGTACCACGCGCAAGGTCCGCACCACCGAGCTGGGCCAGGCGTTCTACCTGCGGTGCGCGGCGATCCTGCGCGCCACGGACGATGCCTTCGACAGCCTCACCGATACCGCAACCGAGCTGTCTGGCGTACTGCGCCTCAAAGCGCCGCTGGATTACGGCGTGCGCGTCGTGGTGCCGGCCATCGCCGAATTCACCCGGCGCCATCCCGCCTGCAAGGTGGACGCGGTCCTGAGCGACCAGACCCTGGATCTGATGAGTTCCCACATCGAACTGGCGATCCGTGTTGGATGGCTGGCGGAGAGCGCGCTGCAGGCCCGCAAGATCGGCGCGTTCCGGCAACTGCTGGTGGCCCCGGCCGCCATGGCACGGCAGCTATCGGTGATTGCCTCGCCGCAAGAGATTGGCCAGCTGCCCTTCGTCGCCAACACCGCCTTGCGCACGTATCAGCAGTGGCACTTCACCCATGCCGACGGCGAACACCAGATGGTGCACCTGCACGCGAGCGTCTTGCTCGATGCCACGCTCGCAGTGCGCGAAGCGGTCTGCCATGGCGTCGGGCTGTCGGTGCTGCCCGAGTATGTGGTGGCCGACGACCTGGCGGCCGGCCGCCTGCTGCACGTGCTGCCGCAGTGGCAGCTGCCCTCCGGCGGCATCCATGCCGTGTTTCCGGCAGCACGCTTTCGGCCGGCGAAGGTGCGCGCCTTCGTCGAGCTGTTGCTGGAGCAGCACACCTTGCAGCAACAGTGAATCACGCGCGGCAGCGCACCTAGTCGATCGCAGTCTGCCTCGCCATCACGTTGCGTAGTTGCGATAACCAGGCCACAGTCCGCGTCACATTCAACGCTGCATCCGCGCATAAAAAAGGCCGCCCGAAGGCGGCCTCTTAGTCACACGCTTGCGCGCGCGAGGTAGTGCTTACTTCACCAGCGCGGCAATGGCCGCGCCCAGATCGCCCGGCGAACGGACGGTCTTGACGCCGGCCGCTTCCATCGCTGCGAACTTGCCTTCGGCGGTGCCCTTGCCGCCCGATGCGATCGCACCGGCGTGGCCCATGCGCTTGCCGGCCGGCGCCGAAGCACCGGCGATGAAGCCGACGACCGGCTTCTTCACGAACTGCTTGATGTACTCGGCACCGGCTTCCTCGGCGTCGCCACCGATTTCGCCGACCATGATGATGCCTTCGGTCTGCGGGTCTTCGTTGAACAGCTTGAGGCAGTCGACGAAATTCAGGCCGTTGATCGGATCGCCACCGATGCCGATGCAGGTGCTCTGGCCCAGGCCCACTTCGGTGGTCTGCTTGACCGCTTCATAGGTCAGGGTGCCCGAACGCGACACGATGCCGATCTTGCCCGGCTTGTGGATGTGGCCCGGCATGATGCCGATCTTGCACTCGCCCGGGGTGATCACGCCGGGGCAGTTCGGCCCGATCAGCACAGTGTCCGGATGCGAACGGGTCAGCACGTTCTTGACACGCAGCATGTCCAGCACCGGGATGCCTTCGGTGATGCACACGATGACCTTGATGCCGGCCGCAGCCGCTTCCAGGATCGCATCGGCCGCATACGGCGGCGGCACGTAGATGACCGACGCGTCGGCGCCGGTGCTCTGCACGGCGTCGGCCACGGTGTTGAACACCGGCAGATCGATATGCGTGGTGCCGCCCTTGCCCGGCGTCACGCCGCCAACGACCTGGGTGCCGTACTCGATCATCTGAGTGGCGTGGAAGGTGCCCTGCTGGCCGGTGAAGCCCTGCACGATCACCTTGGTGTTCTTGTTAATCAAAACGGACATGGATAGTTCCTTCGGTGTCGTGGATCAGGCAGCGTTCTTGACAGCTTCAACGACCTTCTTGGCGCCGTCGTTGATGTTGTCGGCCGGGATGATGGCCATGCCGCTGTCACGCAGCAGCTGCTTGCCTTCTTCCACGTTGGTGCCTTCCAGGCGCACCACGACCGGCACCTTGACGCCCACTTCCTTGACCGCGGCAATGATGCCTTCGGCGATCATGTCGCAGCGGACGATGCCGCCGAAGATGTTGACGAAAATGCCTTCGACCTTGTCCGAGGACAGGATCAGCTTGAACGCTTCGATGACGCGCTGCTTGTTGGCACCGCCGCCCACGTCCAGGAAGTTCGCCGGCTCGCCGCCGTTGAGCTTGATGACGTCCATGGTGGCCATGGCCAGACCGGCGCCGTTGACCATGCAACCGATGTTGCCGTCCATGGTGACGTAGTTGATGTCCAGCTCCGAAGCAGTCACTTCGGTCTCGTCTTCCTGGGTCTTGTCGCGCATGGCGACCAGCGCCTTCTGACGGAATGCGGCGTTGTCGTCGCTGTCGAACTTGCCGTCCAGCGCGTACAGGTTGCCGTCGTCCAGGATCGCCAGCGGGTTGATTTCAACCAGCGCCAGGTCCTTGTCGTTGAACAGGCGATACAGGTTCACCATGATGCTGGCGAACTGGCCGGCCTGCTTGGCATTGAGGCCGAGCTTGAAGCCGAAATCGCGGCCGTGGTAGCCCTGCACGCCTTCGACGAAATCGACGTTGAGCGAGTGGATCAGCTCCGGCGTCTCGGCGGCGACCTGTTCGATCTCCACGCCGCCCTCGCTCGAGGCGATATAGGTGATGGTCTTGGTGCCGCGGTCGACCAGGATCGACAGGTACAGCTCCTTGACGATCTCGCCGGCGGTGGTCACCAGCACAAGGTTGACCGGCAACTCGACGCCTGCGGTCTGGTAGGTGGACATCTTGGTGCCGAGCATCTTGTCTGCTGCGGCCTTCACGTCGTCGGTGGTCTTGCAGAACTTGACGCCGCCAGCCTTGCCGCGGCCGCCCGCGTGGATCTGCGCCTTGACCATCCAGGGGCCCTTGCCCAAGGAGTTGGCGACTTCAACCGCTTCGTCCGGCGTGGACGCGACCTTACCGGCCGGGACGGGGATGCCGTACTCGGCAAGCAGCTGTTTTGACTGGTATTCGTGGAAATTCATGCGTCACCGTGGGAAAAGGAAACGACCGCTGCGCGCAACGCAGACCGACGGGGCGGTCACGTCGGGAGACGCGAGCGGGCCGCCTATTGTGGCCGACCACGCCCTGCGGCGCAAAATTCGCCGGCATTGGCAGCCAGATCTGTGCGCTTGCGCAATGCGTGAATGCATGCGCAAGCGGCCGTGGGCGGCGCAGCTGCCTATACTCGCGGCTCGTTTCAGCAGGGGGTTCAGGCGTGGCATCCAGCGTATCGCTCATCGACCGGATCCAGTCGGCACCGCAGCGCGAGCTGTATTTCTTCTCGCTGTACCGGGTGCTGGTGGCCGGCCTGATCGCCGCGCTGGTGTTCAGCCCGTTGTCCGACGCCATCCCCGAGCCACGCTACCCGCGCCTGGCCGCCGGCGTGGCGATCGGCTATCTGTCGATGGCCATCCCGCTGCTGTTCTGGGGCCGCAGTGAGCGCCGCCTCACCGCCACCGTGCTGTGCGCGGTGCTGGCCGACATCCTGGCCGCGACCCTGGCCACGCACGCCCTGCCCGGCGCCAGCGCCGGCATCGCGATGATGCTGCTGTTCAACGTCGCGGCCGGCTCGATCCTGCTGCGGCTGCGCTACGGCATGAGTGTCGCGGTGGTGGCCAGCACCGCGATCGTGCTGGAGTACCTGTGGACGCTGCTGGAAGGCGGCACCACCCGCCCGGTGGCCGAGCTGGCCATGTTCGCCACCAGCTACGTGGCGGTGGCCTACATCTGCCAGCAGATCGCCTCGCGCGCGCGCAGCAACCAGGCGCTGGCCGAACAGCGCGGCGCGCAGGTCGCCAACCTTTACGAAATCAACGAGTTGATCATCCGCCGCATGCGCACCGGCGTGCTGGTGGTCGATACCCACAACCGCATCACCCTGGCCAACGAAGCCGCCCTGGCATTGCTCGGCGACGGCGACCAGCGCAACGCCCCGGCCGACCTGGCATTGGCCGCGCTCACCCCGGAACTGGCGCGCCGGCTGCAGCGCTGGCGCAGCGGCTGGCGCCAGGAAGAATCCCCGCTGCAGTTGGGCGCGGACCGCCCCGAAGTGCAGCCGCGCTTCGTGCGCCTGCTCGCCGACAGCGACCTGGTGCTGATCTTCCTGGACGATGCCAGCGTGGTCTCGCGGCGCGCCGAATCGCTGACCCTCTCGGCCATGGGCCGGTTCTCGGCCAGCCTGGCCCACGAGATCCGCAACCCGCTGGCGGCCATCAACTACGCCTCGCAGCTGCTGGAAGAATCGCCGGACATCGGCGATGCCGACCGCCGCCTGTTGCAGATCATCCACCAGCAATGCCAGCGCACCAACGGCATCGTCGAAAGCGTGCTCGGCCTGGCCCGGCGCGAGCGCGCCAACCCGGAAAACCTGGACCTGGCCGCGTTCGTGCGCCGCTTCGTCGTGGAATACCGGCAGACCTTGTCGATGGAGACCGACATCCTGGAAGCCAGCATCGAGGGCGCCTCGGTGCACGCCTTGATCGACCCCAAGCACCTGCATCAGGTCCTGACCGCGCTGGTGCACAACGCACTCAAGTACGGCCGCGTCCTGGACGAGCCGGCACGGGTGAAGATGCGGGTGGAGCGGCGCGAGCGCATGGTGGCCATCGACGTGATCGACCGTGGCCCCGGCATTCCGGAGACGGTGGCAGCGCAACTGTTCCGGCCGTTCTACACCACCTCCGAACACGGCACCGGGCTCGGCCTGTATATCGCCCAGGAGCTGTGCCGCGCCAACCAGGCGCAACTGGATTACGTCTCCGTCCCCGGCGGCGGCGCGTGTTTCCGCATCCTGCTACAGGGCCCGAATGGGCTATTCGGCAAGTAGGCGAGCAGAGCAACTCTGCGCAGGCCGGCTGTCCTGCACGGGCAACAACCGGCTTGCAATCAGCATCGATCTCCGCGCGCGCGAGGCCTCATAGCACGGAACGTGGGACGAACATCGGTGGCGGCCCTGCACGCCCAACACATGACGCTTCAGGTCCAACAGCGCCGGTAATTGTCGACTGTCATCACGCTGGGCTATCGTGCGCAACATGAACGAAACGAAAAGTGCCCTGGTCGTCGATGACGAGCGTGACATCCGCGAATTGCTTGTTCTCACCCTGGGCCGCATGGGGCTGCGCATCAGCACCGCCGCCAACCTGGCCGAAGCGCGCGAATTGCTGGCCAGCAACCCGTACGACCTGTGCCTGACCGACATGCGGTTGCCCGACGGCAACGGCATCGAGCTGGTGACCGAGATCGCGCGCCAATACCCGCAGACGCCGGTGGCGATGATCACCGCGTTCGGCAGCATGGACCTGGCGGTGGAAGCGCTGAAAGCCGGCGCGTTCGACTTCGTCAGCAAGCCGGTGGACATCAGCGTGCTGCGCGGCCTGGTCAAGCACGCACTGGAATTGAACAACCGCGACCGGCCGGCGCCGCCACCGCCCCCGCCGGAACAGGCCAGCCGCCTGCTCGGCGATTCGACCGCCATGGAAAGCCTGCGCTCCACCATCGGCAAGGTCGCGCGCAGCCAGGCGCCGGTCTACATCGTTGGCGAATCCGGCGTGGGCAAGGAACTGGTGGCCCGCACCATCCACGAGCAAGGCGCACGCGCGGCCGGGCCGTTCATTCCGGTCAACTGCGGCGCGATCCCGGCCGAGCTGATGGAGAGCGAGTTCTTCGGTCACAAGAAGGGCAGCTTTACCGGCGCGCATGCCGACAAACCGGGCCTGTTTCAGGCCGCGCATGGCGGCACGCTGTTTCTGGACGAAGTGGCCGAGCTGCCGCTGCAGATGCAGGTGAAGCTGCTGCGCGCCATCCAGGAAAAATCGGTGCGCCCGGTCGGCGCCTCGGGCGAGACGCTGGTGGACGTGCGCATTCTGTCGGCCACGCACAAGGACCTGGGCGACCTGGTCTCCGACGGCCGTTTTCGTCACGACCTGTATTACCGCATCAACGTGATCGAGCTGCGTGTGCCACCGCTGCGCGAGCGCAGTGGCGACCTGCCGCAACTGGCCGCCGCCATCATTGCGCGCCTGGCCCGCAGCCATGGCCGCCCGATCCCATTGCTCACCCAGTCCGCGCTCGATGCCCTGAACCAATACGGCTTCCCGGGCAACGTGCGCGAGCTAGAAAACATTCTCGAACGTGCGCTTGCCCTGGCCGAAGACGACCAGATCAGCGCCACTGACCTGCGCCTGCCCGCCCATGGCGGCCACCGCCTTGCCGCCAGCCCGGGCACCGCTGCGGTTGAACCGCGCGAAGCGGTGGTCGACATCGACCCGGCCTCCTCCGCCCTGCCCTCCTACATCGAACAACTGGAACGCGCCGCGATCCAGAAGGCGCTGGAAGAAAACCGCTGGAACAAGACCAAAACCGCCGCCCAGCTAGGCATCACGTTTCGTGCGTTGCGCTACAAGCTGAAGAAGTTGGGGATGGAGTAGAGGGGCGGGGAATTGGGAGTGGGGAATCGGGAACCGTAAAAGCGGGTTGGTTGGTTTCGATTGTTCTGGCCCCGCCGTCCATCGCTGCTGGATACGGCATCTTTTGCACGCTGCTGTGCTCAACTCAGAGCGGCTGCGAAACGTCGCTAGCACCTGTCAGGCGGGCGGACGGCACGGAGGAACCGGCGCGCACGGGGTGCCTGAGGACTAACGAGCACTGGTCGCGCCCGCTTATGGCGACGCACGCGTTTCGATAGCTGCCCCAAAAGAAAACGGCGCTACCCGCCAGGAGGAAGCGCCGTTCGGCAAGGCCTTGCGACTGCCCTGATCGCAAGCCTATAGATCAAGAGCTAAATCGCTATATCCAGAGCGGGCCGTTCCGATTCCCCACTCCCGATTCCCAATTCCCGGCCACTCAGTCCTTGGTCACACGATTGATCTCGGCCAGGCTGGTCACGCCGTGCGAAGCCTTCATCAACGCCGACTGGCGTAAGTCGCGGATACCGATCTTCTGCGCAGCCTCGGCGATCTGCATCGCATTGCCGCCTTCCAGCACGATCGCGCCGATTTCATCGGTCATCGGCATCACCTGATAGATGCCGGTACGGCCTTTGTAGCCTTCCGTGCATTCATCGCAACCGACTGCCTCATAGAGCTCGATGTTCGCAACCTGCTCCGGCGTAAAACCTTCCGCCAGCAGCGCATGTTCCGGCAGCGTCGACTTGCGCTTGCAGTTGTTGCACAGCCGCCGTGCCAAACGCTGCGCGATGACCAGGGTCACCGAGGAGGTGATGTTGTACGGCGCGATACCCATGTTCATCAGACGCGCAATGGTTTGCGGCGCATCGTTGGTGTGCAGTGTCGACAGCACCATGTGGCCGGTCTGCGCCGCCTTGATCGCAATCTCGGCCGTCTCCAGGTCGCGGATTTCGCCGACCATGATGATGTCCGGGTCCTGACGCAGGAACGACCGCAGCGCAGCGGCAAAGGTCATGCCCCGCTTGACGTTCTGCTGCACCTGATTGACGCCGGGCAACCGGATTTCGACCGGATCCTCGGCCGTGGAAATGTTGCGCGTCTCGTCGTTGAGAATCCCGAGCGCGGTATACAGCGACACCGTCTTGCCCGAACCGGTCGGCCCGGTCACCAGCACCATGCCGTAGGGCTTGTGGATCGCATCCAGGAACAGCTTCTGCTGGTCCGCCTCATAGCCCAGCTTCTCGATACCGAGCTTGGCCGCACTGGCGTCCAGGATACGCAGCACCACCTTTTCGCCGAACAAGGTCGGCAAGGTGCTCACGCGGAAGTCGATCTGCTTGGTCTTGGACAGGTTGAGCTTGATGCGCCCGTCCTGCGGCACCCGCTTCTCGGCGATGTCCAGCTGCGACATCACCTTCAAACGCGCCGCAATGCGCTGGCTGAGCTTCACCGGCGCCTTGGCCACGTTCTTCAACAGCCCATCGATCCGCAACCGCACCCGGTAGTCATCTTCATAAGGCTCGAAATGGATGTCCGAGGCTCCCCGCCGGATCGCATCCACCAGCACCTTGTTGACGAATTTCACCACCGGCGTGTCATCGCCCTTGGCATCGACTCCGGAATCCCCGCCGGCGCCCATGTCCTCGTCCCCGGTGGAGACGTCCAGATCCCCCATTTCATCATCGTCGTCGCCGAGCGAGGAGCCGAGCGCCGCATTGCTGGCCTGCCACTGCTCCAAGGTGCGACGGATCTGGTCCTCGTCGACCAAAATCGGCTCGACCACCAAATTGGTGTGAAACTTGATGTCGTCCAGCGCTCTGGTCTGGGTCGGATTGCTCACCCCCACGAACAACCGGTTGCCGCGCTTGAACAGCGGCAGTACCTGATGCTTCTGAAGCAACTCCTCACTGACCAGCTTGACCGCGTTCTGGCTGGCGTCGAACACCGACACATCCATCAGCGGCATACCGAACTCAACTGCATTGGCAGAGGCGAGCTGCGCAGCAGAGACTAGCTTTTTTTCAGCAAACCACTGGGGTAAAGGCACTTTGGCGAGTGCTGCCTGATCCATCGCACCACGAGCAACCGCCTCTTCGAGCGCACCGTCTTGCACAAGACGTCGAGCAATGCCCGTGATTCCAACAAGATTAGCCGTTAGCACAACGCTCATTACGCACCTACGAAAGGACAAGCATTTGATTTTTCTAAGCCGATTTCAAGCACAACCGCGAAAATCATCTACATGCTTGAGGAAGATACTTTGACTGAATAGTAGTCCCGGAGCCGTTGCATCGCCATACGGTCGAACCTGCTCCCGACCAGTCAGGCACCAATTGCAAATGTGACGTTCGTATGCTTCGACTAGCATCCCCGCTAGAAAAGGCGACAGTAATAACTCCATCGACCTCAACCGTGACTGAGGAGACATACTTCCCTTTAATGCTTTCAGGACTCCCCAATCCAGCCTCAATATTTGTGCTTGGTGACGCACTCTTAGCCCAGTGGAACTCTTCGACAGCCACCTTTGCGCCTGAGGCCAGACTTAGACCCTCTGACACCTGAGCTCTAACGAGGTAGTCTTGGTAGGCAGGCAATGCTATCGCTGCCAGAATAGCGATAACCGCAACCACGATCATCAACTCAATCAAAGTGAATCCTCGGACCCTCACTTTGCCCCCTTTGAGCTTAACACTCAGTCAGAAGTAAAAAAGCCCCGGGCGAGCCGGGGCCTTTCAACATGAGCTTTGATTACGGAGCCGCCGCAGTGCGGCAAGAGGTCGGCAGATACTTCTGATCAATCGTGGTGCCGTTGGTGCACCCCCAGCTGATCGAACCGTTATTGTCAGTCGGGGTCAGGACCAGATTCTTGCCACTCAACTTTGCATTAGCAGTATTGAATGCCGCGGTGATGATCCCACCCGCCCCCACCGTCACAGACGTAACGTACTTACCCTTGATGTTCGCAGCAGCCTCAAGGCCAGCGGCGGCATTGGTCGCCGGGAAGGCACCGGTGTTAGCATAAGTTTCAGCGACAGCTGTCTTTGCACCCGACGCCAAAGACAAGCCTTCCGAAACCTGCGAACGAGCGAGGTAATCCTGGTACGCCGGCAAAGCGATAGCGGCCAGAATAGCGATGATCGCAACGACGATCATGAGTTCGATCAGTGTAAAACCATTTTGCTTTTTCATTGTCTACATCCCCTAGAGAGTTGAATGATTCAGTTGCTAACCGCTTTGCTGAAGTAAAGCACATTTGCAGCTTGCCGCCGAATGGGCTCAAGCACATTCCGTGCCAAGTTGGCCCACATCAATGCGCCCCGTGGGAATAGTTGCAGAGACAAGCGCTCAAGGGAAGTACACAAGCTGAGAAGTGCGAGGCCCAGACGCAAGTGACGCTACGGGTCAGTTTTGGACCCCTTCCTGGCCTAAGACAGGCCCTTTGGGAGCATGCTGAGATCTTGCAAACAAGCTACTATTGGCGAGCACCGGCCTGGGGATGGTCGCGGGGAATAGTTATGTCAATCGCTCGTAGCAGCATGAAGAAGCAGCCGATAGACCGGAACGTAAACGAGATGGTCCCATTTGTCTGGGAGGGTACGGACAAGCGCGGCATCAAGATGAAGGGGGAACAACCTGCTCGCAACGCGAACATGCTCCGCGCTGAGCTTCGGCGGCAGGGCATCACACCTTTAGTTGTAAAGACGAAGCCTAAGCCGCTTTTCGGCGCCGCTGGCAAGAAAATTTCTTCAAAAGATATCGCCTTTTTCAGTCGCCAGATGGCAACAATGATGAAGTCGGGCGTACCTATTGTTGGATCGCTTGAAATCATCGGAGAGGGGCACAAAAATCCCCGCATGAAAAAAATGGTTGGTCAAATTAGGACCGACATTGAAGGAGGGTCTTCACTCCATGAAGCAATTTCTAGGCATCCAGTCCAATTCGACGACCTCTATCGAAATTTGGTACGAGCAGGCGAAGGTGCCGGCGTTCTAGAAACCGTTTTAGACACAGTTGCAAATTACAAAGAAAACATTGAAGCACTGAAGGGAAAAATAAAGAAAGCTTTATTTTATCCTGCAATGGTAATGGCCGTTGCAATTATTGTGAGCGGAATATTACTTGTATTTGTTGTCCCGCAATTTGAAGACGTATTCAAAGGATTCGGAGCAGAACTACCAGCTTTCACTCAGATGATCGTCGCGGCGTCGCGTTTCATGGTGTCTTATTGGTGGCTTATGCTACTTGGTAGCATGGCAGCAATTGCAGGATTCATTTTTGCTTACAAGCGCTCGC
Source organism: Xanthomonas sp. LMC-A-07 (assembly GCF_030208825.1). Taxonomy (NCBI): domain Bacteria; kingdom Pseudomonadati; phylum Pseudomonadota; class Gammaproteobacteria; order Lysobacterales; family Lysobacteraceae; genus Xanthomonas; species Xanthomonas sp. LMC-A-07. Next base: position 84,275 of record NZ_JARVTF010000021.1, on the reverse strand, counting down.
CTCGCATGCGACATGGAATGGATAGATTGGTCTTGAAGGTCCCAGTCATTGGCCAGATCATGCATAATAGCTCTATCGCCCGATTTGCGCGAACCACTGCCGTTACGTTCAAAGCTGGCGTTCCTTTAGTTGAAGCCTTGAGCATTGTGGCTGGCGCCACCGGTAATAAAGTTTATGAGGAAGCTGTGCTTCGTATGCGCGATGATGTCTCGGTAGGCTACCCTGTCAACATGGCGATGAAGCAGGTCAATCTTTTCCCACACATGGTGGTTCAGATGACCTCGATCGGCGAAGAAGCTGGCGCCCTGGATGCCATGTTGTTCAAAGTGGCTGAATATTTCGAGCAAGAAGTTAATAATGCCGTGGATGCATTGAGCAGCTTACTGGAACCATTGATCATGGTTTTTATTGGCACAATTGTGGGCGGCATGGTCATTGGCATGTATCTTCCCATCTTCAAACTTGGCTCAGTGGTCTAAAACGTAATGGCATTTCTCGACCAGCATCCCGGTCTCGGCTTTCCCGCCGCGGCCGGACTGGGACTGCTGATCGGCAGCTTCCTGAACGTGGTGATCCTGCGCTTACCCAAGCGCATGGAGTGGCAGTGGCGTCGCGACGCGCGCGAGATCCTGGAGCTGCCGGACATCTATGAGCCGCCGCCGCCGGGGATCGTGGTCGAGCCGTCGCACGACCCGGTCACTGGCGACAAGCTCAAGTGGTGGGAAAACATTCCGCTTTTCAGCTGGCTGATGCTGCGCGGCAAGTCGCGCTACAGCGGCAAGCCGATCTCCATCCAGTACCCGCTGGTGGAGTTGCTGACCTCGATCCTGTGCGTGGCCAGCGTCTGGCGCTTTGGCTTTGGCTGGCAGGGCTTTGGCGCAATCGTGCTGAGCTGCTTCCTGGTCGCGATGTCGGGTATCGACCTGCGCCACAAGCTGCTGCCGGACCAGCTGACCTTGCCGCTGATGTGGCTAGGTTTGGTCGGTTCGATGGACAACCTTTACATGCCAGCCAAGCCCGCCCTGCTGGGCGCGGCGGTCGGCTATGTCTCGCTGTGGACGGTGTGGTGGCTATTCAAACAGCTCACCGGCAAGGAAGGGATGGGCCACGGCGACTTCAAGCTGCTGGCTGCGCTGGGGGCGTGGTGTGGGTTAAAGGGCATCCTGCCGATCATCCTGATCTCCTCGCTAGTCGGCGCCGTGCTCGGTTCGATCTGGCTGTTCGCCAAGGGGCGCGACCGCGCCACGCCGATTCCGTTCGGGCCTTATCTGGCCATCGCCGGCTGGGTGGTGTTCTTCTGGGGTAACGACCTGGTGGATGGCTACCTGCGCTTCGCAGGCCTGCGCTGAGCAAGCCACGACGATGAGCAACTTCATCGTCGGCCTCACCGGCGGCATCGCCTCCGGCAAAAGCGCACTCGCCGCTGAGTTCGAGAAGTTGAGCGTGCCGGTGGTCGATGCCGATGTCGTTGCGCGGCAAGTGGTAGAGCCAGGGCCAATTCTGGACGCAATCGTGGGCCGATTTGGTCCAGACATCTTGATGCCTGATGGCAGGCTGGACCGGCGAGCCTTACGCAACGTTGTTTTTGACGATCCAAGTCAACGCAAAGCGCTGGAAGCCATCACGCACCCTGCCATTCGTGCAGAACTGCAGCGCGCCGCGCAGGCGGCCGAAGGCGCTTACGCCATCGTTGCGATCCCCTTGCTGGCCGAGGCGGGCGGCCGAGCCACGTATCCCTGGTTGGATCGCATCCTTGTCATCGATGCTCCAGTGTCGCTTCAACACGCTCGCCTGATGCAGCGCGACGGCACTTCATCAATGCTGGCTGATCAGATGATTGCCGCGCAAGCCTCGCGTGAACAGCGCTTGGCCATTGCAGATGATGTCGTGAGCAACTGCGATCAGCCAGAGCTACTAGCAGTGGAAGCACGAAGATTAAATATGCAATTTCGAACGGCAGCGATAGGAAATTGAATCTTCCACCTTAGAATCCTGACGCAGAATCATGCAGCAAAAATATAAATGCACTCAAATTAAAACCAATGCCCCCCGCATTAAATAATATCAAAGCTAAGCAAAATTGACAGCACCACATTAGGCAAATAGCAATATATCACTACAAGGATAGAACTATGAAAAATCTAGAAGGGGTCATCGCACACTTTTTTAGAATGAAGAAGTCCATCTCAACTCATCACTTACGCTCAGTGGTTGTCGCGACTTTCTTGATCGCTATTTCCGTATTTTCTACAAATGCCTCTGCCGCCTGCACCCAAGAGGTTTACTCATTATTCCCCGAATCTAACACTCACTACGTTTATGAGGGGCACTGCGCAACATACAGCGAGGCATTTGCGACTTGCGCCGCATTGGCTAACAAGCATGGCTACACATCCGACTATTGCGGACAGAGTGGCGGCAATACTCCGACTGAAGGTCGACTTGGCGGAGGCTGGTTTTGGGAGCAAAACACAATCAAGGTTGTTCCATTCCATCTTTCGATCCTAACATTCGGCGGCGCCGAGCCTCCGCCAAAGCGAAAATCACTTGGAACGCCAGGATGCCCGGAGCAATGCCTAGGCGACCCCATTAATGCTATTACTGGCAATAAGTTTGAGACGATACAAGAAATAAAGGCATCCCCGAGTGGCTTCCTTGACCTTTCCTGGACTTATAACTCCCAGTATGAGCCTGGCTATGCCGGAGCGCGCTCTTCTATATTCGGTGAAAAAATAACATTTACCTACGGACGATCTCTAATTTGGCCACCGACTATCGGCAAGCCTATCGCATATCTATCTAGGCCTGATGGTCAGGCAATTCAGTTCACGCAGGTGGAAGGAGTCTGGATTCCAGATACTGGGCGTTCCGAGATTCTTGAGAAGCTACCCGACTCCCCGGGCTGGATTGTTACGCTTACCAATGGAGAGACAGAGGAATACTCATCGCTAGGGGAACTTAAGAGGATTTCAAAAGCGTCCGGCCGTTTTGCAACACTAAATTATTCTACATCTGGCTTTCTCGAAAATGTACGAGACGACCAAGGGCGGACGTTATCCTTTCATTACAACAACGACAATCTAGTTGACCACATCATCGCTCCTGATGGAAAAAAAATAGTCTTTAACTATGACTCCAAGCTGTTGCGATCCGTAACCTATCCAGATGGATTTCAAAAAATCTACCTCTACAATGAGGAAGGTTATGTTAATCCTTACACAAGCCCCGGATCGCTAACTGGGGTCGTAGATGAATCAGGAAATCGGCTTTCATCTACTTGGTATGATGCAAACAACAAAGCTTATAAGACTGGACTGGCAAACGGTGCCGACACCTTTAGCATTAGCTTTTCCACAATGGGCGGCAGTCTTCAGTCGGTTGCAAATAAGCCTACAGGTGGCTGGCGAGAGTCGCTAATGAAGTTCGAGAAGGGAAACTTGATTGAATCTTCATTTAGTGACGGATGTGATGGGTGCCCCCCAAAGTCCGTTATTTATAAATACACAAATGGACTACTAGCAAGCATTGTGCGGAACGGAACCCTGACAAAATACGAGTATGACGATGAAAATAACGAAAAAATTAGATTAGAAGCACCCGAATCAAAATTTGAACGCCGCAACGAAACGGATTGGGATAAATCAAAGAAGGCGCCTATTTCCTTGCGAGCCTACAGCCATTCCGGCATTTTATTGAAGAACTCAATTTACACGTACAACTCTAGACGTCAAGTTACCTCTCTATCCGAACAGGCAAGTGGTCTTTTAGACAGGTCGATTGCGTACGAATACTGCGATCTGGCAGGAAATTCCTGTCCTTTGCTTGGGCTACCTAGCTCTAAAGATGGACCGCAGCGTGGGACCACTGACCGAACAAGCTACGACTATTATTCTGCCGACGACGCAACATGCACAAATGTAGCAGGATCTTGCCTTTATAGAAAAGGAGACTTAAAACAGGTAATTATGCCGTCCGGCCAAGCAACTAATTATTTGAGCTACGACGGCGCAGGCCGTCCGTTGTCCGTCAAGGACGCCAACGGTATCGTCACCGACTACACCTACCACCCACGCGGTTGGCTGACGGCTAGCAAGGTGCGTGGCGCTGATGACTCCAGCGAGGCCGATGACCGCATCACCCGCATCGACTACTGGCCCACCGGCCTGGTCAAGCAGGTCACCCAACCCGATGGCGCGTTCACCGCCTTTACTTATGATGCGGCGCATCGGCTGACCGATATAACCGATAACGCGGGCAATACCGTCCATTACACCTTGGACAACGCCGGCAATCGCGTCAAGGAAGACACCAAGGACGCGGCCGGCACGTTGAAGCGCACGCTCTCGCGTGTCTACAACCAGCTCGGCCAACTCAAGACACAGGCCACCGCGGGCAGCGACCCAACCGACTTTGAGTACGACGCCAACGGCAACGCCACCAAGGTGACCGATGCACTGGCAACCGCAACGCAGAGCGAATACGACCCGCTCAATCGCCTCTCGCGCACGCTGCAGGATGTGGCCGGCATCAAGGCCAACACCACGTTCGACTACGACGCGCTGGACAAGCTCACCAAGGTCACCGACCCCAAGGGCCTGGATACCAGGTACGAGTACAACGGCTTCGGCGATCTGGTGAAGCTCACCAGCCCGGACACCGGCGTCACCAGCTACACCTACGATAGCGCCGGCAACCGCGCCACCCAGACCGACGCGCGCGGCAATACCACTGCCTACGGCTACGACGCGCTCAATCGCCTGACCAAGGTCACCTACCCCACTAGCGGCCTCAACGTCAGCTACACCTACGACGTGACGCAGACGGCCTGCGCGAGTGGGGAGACCTTCTCCATCGGCCGCCTGACCAAGATGCAGGATGGCGGCGCGATCACGCAGTACTGCTACAACCGCTTCGGCGATCTGGTGCGCAAGGTGCAGACCAGCAATGGCAAGGCGCTGGTACTGCGCTACGACTACACCGTCGGCGGCCAGTTGCGGCGGATGACATATCCCGACGGGGCGGTGGTCGATTACGTGCGCAACACCCAGGGCCAGACCACCGAGGTCGGCGTGACCCCGGCCGGCGGCAGCCGGCAGGTGCTGCTGGGCAACGCCAGCTACTACCCGTTCGGCCCGGCTGCCGGCTGGACCTACGGCAATGGCCGCACTCTCGCCCGCCGCTACGATCTGGACTACCGCCCGCAGGCGATCCAGGACACCCGCCCGGGCGGACTGGAAGCCGGCTTCGGCTTCGACCCGGCCGGCAACCTCACCGCATTGACGCCCGCTGGCAATCCCACGCCGGAGATCGGCCTGGGCTACGACGCCCTGGGCCGCCTGACCGGCCTCAAGGACGGGAATACCGGCACCCTGATCGATGGCTACAGCTACGACGCCACCGGCAACCGCCTCAGCGCCAAGGTCGGCACGGCCACGCAGGCCTACAGCTATCCGGCCGACAGCCATCGCCTCAGCGCCGTGGCAGGCGTCGCCCGAACTTACGATGCCACCGGCAACACCACCGCCATCGGCGGCACCGCGCGGCAATACACCTACGACACCACCGGCCGCATGACCCAGGCCCGCCGCGCCGGCGCGGTGACCATGAACTACCGCTACAACGGCCGTGGCGAACAGGTGCGCCGCTTCCTCGGCACCACCAACACCTACACGCTCTATGACGAAGCCGGCCACTGGCTGGGTGACTACGACAACAACGGCGCACCCAAGCAGCAGGCAATCTGGCTGGACGATCTACCGGTCGGCCTGCTGGCTAACGCCAACAAGCTGCACTACATCGAGCCCGATCACCTGGGCAGCCCGCGCGTGGTGATCGATCCAACCCGCGATATGGCGGTGTGGACGTGGAGTTTGAAGGGCGAAGCTTTCGGCAACACCGCGCCGAATCAGGACCCTGATGGCGATGGTGCGGCGCTGGTGCTGGATATGCGCTTTCCGGGGCAGCGGTTTGATGCGGCGAGTGGATTGAATCAGAACTACTTCCGGGATTATGAGGCGGCTACCGGGCGGTATGGGCAAAGTGATCCGATTGGACTTGACGGCGGATCGACAACTTATAGCTACACCGGATCTAGTCCGCTTATGTGGAAAGACACTAATGGACTCGTTCGTTGGAGCGGCAATGCTATGCCTGCTGCTGTTGGCGTCGGTGCTTTATCCGTGGGTGCTTACGTATTCGATCTCACATCCCAATGTGTCAACGGGCGAAAAGCACACGTTCTCGTGAGAGCATGGGGTGCAGGATTTGGGGCGGGATTAAAGTATCTTCCGGTCACATCGACAGCTGGAAATGTGACATTGGAGGACCAGCTACCAGATATCGTTCCAAGTAATTTAGTCGGCCTGTTTTTTATGGAAAATGCCGGAGTTTCCGTAGGAGGCTTTGGTGGCGGCTGCAATGCATACCAAATGGGAAGCGAGTGGACACCTGCCGTTTCAAAGAACGGCACCTCATGCTCACTGGGTGGCGGCGGCCTTGATGCGGGTATCGGGCTTCAGTGGGGCAAGTCTGAGCTTGTTGGCCTGAAGTGGCTCAAGTGCGATGAATGCAGCCCTGTCGAGACGCCATTCTGAGAGATCGAAGAATGAAAATACTCTATCGAATAGCTTTCTCTTTTATTAGCTCTTGCTTCCTTGTTGTCCTATATCTAATGTTTGGACCTGTCTACATTGACAACAAGCTTGCAATGGAGATGGCTGGCCAATGGGTACTTATATCAACTATTTCCATCTTTACGGCGTCCTGCCTGATTCAATGGATTACTCGAAGAAGAAGCCGCCTTGCCGAATAATTTTCTTTGGCAATTTAGACACCAGCCACCGAAAGGCCACATCACTGCAAGTAGCCCAAAGGACCTGTACCCGACACATTGGTTACAGTGGGGACACTTAACCAAGCAGACGAACAGAGAAATCAGAACAAAAATTGCTGCTCCGAGAAAGAATTGTCCAGAGGTAGGACTGAAGAACACGCCAAGCAGAACTAATGCACTAAGAATCGTCCAGTAAAAAAATCTCACCCATTTGTACACCTTCATATCTTTATTCACTAGCAAACTTGTTCTTGGCGACTGAAAAAGAATTGTAGCCGTTCATTAGGCGAATACCGGGCAACGACGAAGTGGGATTCACCTTACACCTACTCCTGACGCTCCCGCAGTTGACATCCCAAGAAACCAGTAGCAACCTCTGCCTCAAGGAGCGTAGAAACTCCGTGCATAGCGGTACCCACCTCCGTCAAACCGGTGGGTTTTTTGTGCCTGCCTGCAGGTACAAGCCGACGCGTTGCCTGCGTCGGGAGGGCGGCTAATACAACACTCCTTCGGGAGGAATACGCCCGCCGACTATGCACGGTTTCTAACCTCCCGACATCCCGTCGCCAGCCGGCGACGGTGCCTGTTCTTCGAAGGAGGCGTTGTCATGGCAAATGTATCGATATTGCAGGTGAGTGAGCATCGTCGCTCCATGGTGTTGCCGGAGGTGAGGCGATGAGCCGGGTGCAGTCTCCAACCTCGAAGCGGTCCAAGCCGGATGCCAAACGCACCGCTACCGCCAAGCAGCCTGAGCGCAAGATCGATGCACAGCCCGTGCGGCTGGTGCCGTCGCCAACGTTTGATGTGGACAACCTCCACTTCGACCATCGCCCCAAGCGCCGCGTGGACGATCTGCCGCCGCGCCCACCGCGCAAGGCGCGCACGCCCACGCGCTGCACGGTGGGTTATGCATTCTACGAGGCCGAACCCGGCCGGCCGCACAGCCAGCGGATTCCCAGCGTGCGCTTGCGCGGACTGTGGCTGGAGCAGTTGGGGTTTGCGGTTGGCTGCAAGCTGCAGATCACTGCGCGCGAGGGCGAGTTGGTGGTGACGGTTGTACGCGCTCACACGCCATGAGCGACTGCCCTCCGCGTACGGCGATCGTCCCCAGCGGTTCTGGCTCTCCCGCAGCGGGGGGACTAGAATCGAACCAACTCTTCGTGAGGTGCCTATCATGTCCGCTCTCTTCAAACAGCAAGCTCACCAACTGGTGGATGCGTTGCCGGACGATGCACGCTGGGAGGACCTGATCTACCAAGCCGCACTGCACCGGGCTATTGAAAAGGGGATCGAAGAGGCAGATGGCGGGCAGTTGATTGCTGCTGAGGATGTGCTTCGGCAGCTTGAATCGTCTGCGTGAGGGTGTATTGGACACCAAGCGCCCATGTCAGGCTGCTGGAAATCCAGGCTTATCTGAAAGAGCATGCACCATCCATGGCGAAAGCGGTGACAGTCGCCCTGGCGCGGCGCGCATTGGAGCTGGGTCATTCGCCCGCGATGGGCAGAGCGCTGCCACGCTACGCACCCGCTGAACTGCGGGAGTTGCTGGAACGCCCTTACCGACTGATCTACCGCATTACGCCAACGCAGGTGGAAATCCTGACAGTGCTGCACTACCGCCAGCTGATGCCATCGGACCTGACCGACCTGCAACGTTGAGTGCCTTTGGACTGGTCTGAACTGCCGGGCGATGCGGGTGGAGCGGGGAAAGATATTATCTGTTGCGTCGCCGGGCCATATTTGTAAAGCCCTCGCGCACGAGTGCGCTCCTACCAAGCGGCTTGGTTAGCGGTGGAAGGCCAGCGTTGCGATGACGCCACGCTCCTGCCCTGGCCGTACACTCACGCGCCAGCCGTAGAGGTCGCAGAGGCGGCTGACGATCGACAGGCCGATGCCGCCGCCTTGCGAGTGGCCGGCGTGGGTGCCCCGATAGCCGCGCTGGAACAGCTTGGCGGCGTCTTCTTCGCTCAAGCCGGGGCCGGAGTCGATGACTTCTACCGCGTCTGCCAGCACGCGTACCCGTACCTGGCCATCCTGGGTGTATTTGACGGCGTTACCGATGAGGTTGCCGAGCGCCACGGAGAGCGCGGATTCGGGCGCGTCGATGACCAGGTCGCGCACGCCTTCCAGCAGCAGTTCCAGTGGTTTTCCGCCGAGCTGGGCGCGGTGTGAGTCGATCAGTTGCTCGGCCACCTTGGCCACGTTGCTGCTGCCCTGCCCGCGCTCGTTGCGCGACAGCAGCAGCAGCGAGCCGATCAGATCGCTGCATTGCTGTTCGGCACGCTGGATGCGTTGCAGCCGCTGCAGCACCTTTTCATCCAGGTTGGGTTTGGTCAGCAGCAGCTCGGTGGCGCCACGGATCACTGCCAGCGGGGTGCGCAGCTCGTGGCTCACGTCGGCGTTGAATTCGCGGTCACGCTGGACCACCTCGGTCAGGCGCGCGGAGTAGTCGTCCAACGCTTCGGCGAGCTGACCCACTTCGTCATCAGGGAAATGTGCGGCCAACGGCTTCGGTTCGCTGGTGCCGCCGCGGTAGGCGCGCAGGCGCGCGGCCAGGTCAGACACCGGGCGCATGACCTTGGATGCGGACCACCAGCCGATCAGCAGCGACAGCCCGCTGAAAACCAGCACCGACAACGTCAAGGTGCGCTTGAGCTGGATCTCGCCCTTGAGCGTTTGGGTCATGTCGTACGCGAGGAAGAACCACTCGCTGGGCGTCTTGCGCACCGCAAGCTTGTACGAGTACGCGTTGCCGCCTTCGTCTACGCCGGAGATGGTATGAATGCCATCGCGTAGCTGGTACCACTCGGGCTGCTCACGACGCAGCGCTTCGAACTTGTCGCTCTTCACCACGCGGCCGCGCATCTGCTGCACCGGCAGGTCGGGGTTACGCAACGGGTCGGAATAGAACCGTTGTGCGAACGCGTCGATATTGCGGTTCATCACGTCCTCCACCAGCTGGTTTTCCACGCGCGAGCGTGCCCAGTTGGTGGCGAAGGCGAACAGCGTCGTCAGGCAGAAGCCCAACAACACGAATGAAAGGATGATGCGGCTGCGCAGGCGCCGCCGGTAGCGGCCACGCCTGCGGGCGGGCCGCGTTCCGCTGGAGCTCTCAGGCATCGGGCGAGGCGATGCGGTAGCCAATGCCGTGACGGGTCTGGATCATCGGTACGTCGAACGGCTTGTCCACCACGGCACGCAGGCCATGGATGTGCACGCGCAACGAATCCGAGTCGGGCAGTTCTTCGCCCCAGACGCGGGTTTCCAGTTCCTGGCGCGTGACCACGGCCGGTGACGCTTCCATCAACGCCTGCAGGATCTTCAGCGCGGTGGGGTTGAGTTGCAGCAGCTTGCCACGGCGGCGCACTTCCAGCGTGTCCAGGTTGTATTCCAGGTCGCCGGTTTCCAGCACGCGGGTGTGCACGCCCTTGCCGCGACGCGACAGTGCGTTGAGCCGCACTTCCACTTCCTGCAACGCGAACGGCTTGATCAGGTAGTCGTCGGCGCCGGAATCGAAACCGGCCAGCTTGTTGTCCAGCGAGTCGCGTGCGGTGAGCATCAGCACCGGCGTCTGCTTGCGCGCTTCATTGCGCAGCTTTCGGCAGACCTCGATGCCGTCCATGCCCGGCAGGTTGAGGTCGAGCACGATGGCGTCGAACTCGTGCACCACCGCTAGATGCAGGCCGGTAACGCCGTCAGCGGCAAAGTCCACCGTGTGGCCACGGTCTTCCAGGTAGTCACCAAGATTGGCGGCGATGTCGCTGTTGTCTTCGATTACTAGAATTCGCACTGGAACCTCGATTGTTTTGAGTCACTGACGCGGCGGTTGGCGATCTGCCGTTGCCGCCGCGCCTTATCGTTTTCTGGTTGGCATTCTGCATCCGGCGCCATTCGGCCGCCGTCATTCGTCATGCGCCTGGGCCGGTAGCCTAACGCGTGCAGGTGGCCCACATGCATCTGGCCCGCTGCCCGGTCATACCGCATTGAACAGCCTGCATGTGCTGAAGCACGCACAGCGTCTGCTATGACAGGCAATAAGGCTGGAAAGTTGCAGCGCGGACTCCACTGCCGGACACCTACGCCAGCGGGATCAACGATGGCTGCTGGCAGTGCGCGCTGCAGACCCCCACGCTGGCCAAGCGCAACCTGGCCGGCAATGGTGATCGTGCCGCCGAGTGCAGACGCCTCTCTCCATGTTGGTCTCGCCCCCTGTTGCGTCATGCGTGTTGTCCGCTGATCCATTGCAGTTGTTGCTGAATGTAGACCTGAACCTGAGGGCCGGCAAGCCGTCACAAAAAGGCCCAGGTGCGGCTAGGCACCTGGGCCAAATGTTCATCCCGATCACCGTCACTGCCGAGAGCGGAGCTACGGTCGGCAGACGTTAGCGGGGCAAGGATTAGAGTTTCGTTAACTTTCTGCTAAAACAGCGGGCGTCCCGATCAACGGATGGCCTGCTCCAGATGCTGGATGATGGTGCCGGCCACATCCACGCCGCAGACGCCCTCCACCCCCTCCAGGCCGGGGGTGGAGTTGACCTCCAGCACCAAGGGCCCGCGCTGCGAGCGGATCAGGTCAACCCCGGCCACCGCCAGGCCCAGCGCGCGTGCCGAGCGCACCGCGACATCCTGCTCCTGCGGGGAGGCCTCGGCCATGGCGGCGGTGCCACCCAGGTGCAGATTGGATCGGAAGTCGCCGTCGGCGGCCTGTCGCCGCATTGCTGCCACCACCCGGTCGCCCACCACGAAGCAGCGCAGGTCCGCGCCTTCGGCCTCGCCAATGAATTCCTGCACGATGAAATTGGCGTACAGCCCGCGCAACGCCTCGACCACGCCGCGCGAGGCGCTGGCCTTCTCGGTCAGGATGACACCGGCGCCCTGGGCGCCTTCGTTCAACTTCACCACATGCGGCGGGGGGCCGAGCATGGACAGCAAGTCCTGGGTGTCGTCGGGGTTGTCGCCGAAGACAGTCACCGGCATATCGATACCCTGCGACGCCAGCAGCTGATGTGCGCGCAGTTTGTCGCGCGAACGCAGGATGGCGTCGGAGGGGTTGGGCGTATAGGTGCCCATGAATTCGAGCTGGCGCAGCACCGCGGTGCCGTACCGGGTGACCGATGCGCCAATGCGCGGGATCACTGCATCGAACCCGGTGATCGGCTTGCCCTTGTAGTGCAGGCTGAAACCATCCGCGGCAATGCGCATGTAGCAGCGCAGCGGGTCGAGGATGCGCACGGTGTGCCCGCGCGTGCGGCCGGCCTCGATCAGGCGGCGTGTCGAATACAGCTTGCTGTTGCGGGAGAGGATGGCGATTTTCATCGCGGCATTCGCGCGGCGCGGCCTGGTCATGGTCGGGATCTGATGGCGACGAAAGCCCCAAGCCCGTTCCGCTGCCAATGAGCCGATCGTTGCCAGGCTGCCATGCGCCCTGCACGCGTCGATCCGACTGGTATGCGACGGCCCCAAGGAGTGGGAAGCGAAAGCGACTCAGCGAGGAAGTGGCAACGCAAACCGCGCGGCCTCAACCGGGATCGATGCTAGCAGGGCGCCAGCGCGCTGCTCAAGCAAAGGGTGATGGCAACGTCGCGTGTTGTGACACCAAGCGGACGCGACATGACGCGCGATATCGAGCCGAAGCACCAACGCATCACGATGCCGGTTGCTGACCGTGCATGGTTGATTGATCACCCAACGACGCATGCGCAGCCACCCTCACGCCGCCCCACTGCGGCCGTGACGTGTCTTGCACAGCCTCACCAGCAATGCTTGAGCCCCCTAATGCCGGCGTGCCGGTTCACGAGATCCTGCCCAATGCGACATCCCGCCAGCGCGGCTTATGCCACCCCATCCCGCATCCGCCAAGGCCGCCCGTTCCCACGCGGCGCCATCTTCGATGGCAAGGGCACCAACTTTGCGCTGTTTTCCGCGCACGCCACGCGTGTGGAGCTGTGCCTGTTCGACGAACAAGGTAACGAAAGCCGCGTCGACCTGCCCGAGTACACCAACGAGATCTGGCATGGCTATCTACCCGACGTAAAGCCCGGCCAGCGCTATGGCTACCGCGTGCACGGTCCCTATGCGCCCACCGAAGGACACCGGTTCAACCACAACAAGCTGTTGCTGGATCCATATGCGCGCGAACTCGATGGCGATCTGGTGTGGGCGGATGAATTGTATGGCTACACGGTCGGGCATCCTGATGGCGACCTGAGCTTCGACGAGCGCGACAGCGCGCCGTTCATGCCCAAGTGCGTGGTGGTCGAAGACACGTACGACTGGGAGGACGACGCGCGCCTGCTCAAGCCGTGGAACGAGACGGTGATCTACGAGACCCACGTACGTGGCTACACCATGCGCAACGCGCAGGTACCGGAAGCCGTGCGTGGCACCTTTGCCGGCCTGGCGCAGCCATCGGTGCTGCAGTACATCAAGGACCTGGGCATTACGGCAGTGGAACTGCTGCCGGTACATGCGTATCTGGACGATCAGCATCTGCTGGATAAAGGCCTGCGCAACTACTGGGGCTACAACACCATCAGCTTCTTCGCGCTGAAGTCGCGCTACCTTTCCAGCGGCCATCGCGACGAGTTCCGCGACATGGTCAAGGCGATGCACAAGCAAGGCCTGGAAGTGATCCTGGATGTGGTCTACAACCACACTGCCGAAGGCAGCGAACTGGGGCCGACGCTCTCGTTCAAGGGCATCGACAACGCCAGCTATTATCGTCTTGCAGAAGACAAGCGCTACTACATCAACGACACTGGCACCGGTAATACGCTCAACCTGAGCAATTCGCGGGTGATCCAGTTCGTCAACGATTCGCTGCGCTACTGGGCTGGCGAAATGCATGTGGACGGGTTCCGTTTCGACCTGGCCACGATCCTGGGCCGCGAGCCGAGCGGCTTCGATCAACGCGGTGGCTTCCTGGATGCCTGCAACCAGGATCCGCTGCTGTCGGAAGTCAAGCTCATTGCCGAACCATGGGATTGCGGCCCGGGCGGCTATCAGGTGGGGCATTTCCCGCCGGGTTGGTCGGAGTGGAATGACAAATTCCGCGACAACGCGCGCGAGTTCTGGAAGGGCGAGGACGGCAAGCTGGCAGAGTTTGCTACTCGCTTCACCGGCTCTGCGGACCTGTTCGACCGCCGCGGTCGCCGCCCCTGGGCATCGGTGAACTTCATCACCGCGCACGACGGTTTTACGCTGCGCGATCTGGTGAGCTACAACGAGAAGCACAACATCGACAACGGCGAGGACAACCGCGACGGCTCCTCCAACGATGGCTCGTGCAACTACGGCGAAGAAGGCGAGACCGACAACGCCGACATCCTGCAACTTCGCGAGCGGCAGATGAAGAACCTGCTCGCCACGCTGCTGCTCTCGCAAGGCACGCCGATGATGCTGGCAGGCGACGAGCGAGCGCAGTCGCAGGGCGGCAACAACAATACCTATTGCCAGGACAATGAAATCACCTGGCTCGACTGGGAGAACGACCCCACCGACGGCCGCCTGACCGACTTCGTCAAATCACTGACCGCGCTGCGCAAGCGTTACCCGATCCTGTCGCGTGGCCGCTTCCTCAATGGGCAGTACAACGAGGAAGCCGGCCTGCGCGATCTGACCTGGCTCAATCCGGGCGGCACCGAGATGGACGACGCGCACTGGACCGATGCCGGCGCGCGCTCGGTGGGACTGCTGCTGGAAGGCAAGGCGCAGACCTCCGGCGTCAAGGAACGCGGCAACGACGCCACCTTGCTGATCGTGATCAACGCTTACCACGAGGGCGTGACCTTCACCCTGCCCTCTTCCGACGAACCGGTGCACTGGAAGCTTGCGCTCTCCACCGACGAAGCGCTGGAAGTGGACAGCATGCCGGCCGGCGCCAGCGAGTTCCTGGCACCGCCGCGCAGCATCACGGTGTTCGAGTGCAAGGTGGGCTGATTGCCTGAGCGTGCGTTAGCAAGCCCGCCTTTCGTTGAATGAAAGGCGGGCTTTTTTGTGGCTACGTTGTTTGTATAGCGCCGGATACCTGGCAGCCTGCAGCGCGGGCGCAGCCGACGCAATTGCGGGCCTTTTCGCTTTGCCTGCGTACCCAGCCGGCCCAGCGCTGATCACGGCCAGCTTGCGCCACATGCGGCGGCACGCGCGGCTGGCGTGGGCAGGGGATGACCTATCAGCGATTGGCATGCGGGATGCAATGCCGTCTGCAGCCTCGTGCTTACCTAAACCTCTTGTCTACGCGCACGCGGCTGATGTTCGACCGTGATCGTGATGCGCTTGCAAACGGTTATCGCGCAGCCGAGCGCCAGCATCATTTCCGACAAAGGGTCACGCCGGAGGCCGCCAGACTGTGTTGCCCCTTCCCGCAGCGCGCGGCCGCGCTACCAAGCGTGAGGCTGTCGATCTCGCCCGCGCGGCCGTTTGATTTCCATCTCAATGCGTGTGTGCCACAAGTAGCAGCGATCGACCGCAGCTCAGCCCGGATACAACGGAAAGCGCTTGTCCGGGTGCTTGGCTTTCCATTCCTTATAGGAGCTGGTGCCCTCCCACGCCTTGAACGCACGCGGCGTGCGACCACGGCCGGACCAGGTCTCGCCCGAATGCGGCAGCCAGTACTTGGCGGCCACCTCGCCGCTAGAGGTCAACGGGCCCTTGACTTTGCCGGTCGTGGCCAGCGAAGCGATCTGGGCTTTTTGCTTGGTGTTGAAGCGGCCACCGAACTGGGTCAGCGTCTCGATCACCTGGTCGAACGCTTCCAGGGTCTGAGCGTATTTCAATTGCGCCTCTTCCTGCTCGAGCTTGCGCAGCTCTTCCAGCAGTTGGGCTTTGGCGGCGGCGGAGGGTGACGCGGGCGAACCTTGGCGCATGGGCGAAGCAAAATTCTTGGACAGGTCAGCGAGTATTGCCGTTGCACCGCCCAGCGTAAAGCGGCTGCAGCACGGCAGTTGCAGGCCCGCTCAGCGTGGCCGCAGCAGCGCCTGCTCGCGCGCCATGGTCAAAACCGGGCCGATGCGCCCGGTACGGATCAGCTCGCTGCAATGCTTGCCGACGAATTCGACCCGTGGCGCGCTAAACCACTGCCTGACGCGCTCCACTTCGCCGGCATTGATCGACCAGGCATGGAACACCGTCTCCCCGAGCTCCTCCACACCGATCAAGCCAAGCTCTTGAATTTGCTCGGCATCCAGCCCGAACATCTCCAGCACTTGGCCGGCATCGTCCAGGGTGCCGAAGCCGCTGTTCATCTGATCCGCCATGCCGGCGGCGTAGGCGACCGACGCGGCACGCGCATATTCAGCGCGCCGCATGCCTTTGAGGAGTGCTCCAACCAACTGGGTGTGCGTGGTGGCCATGGCGCTTGTGTCGAAGGATGTTGCCACTATGGGCGTACGCTCGACCCCGCTCAATCAGGAGCTTCCTGACGGTGGGGAAGGAAATTGCGAAGCGAACTGCGCGGCCGCTTCGCCAACAAGGGGCGCCCGCAGCGTCCTACACACCTGCCCGGCATCCGTCTGATAGGACGGCGTGCTCAAACGTCCTAGTCCTCGATGCTGTCGTCATCATCGATCTCGCTGTCTTGTGCGGGGCCTTCCTGCACAGGAGCGTGCGGCTTGCCCGGCGCCTTGACGCCATCCGGCGGGTTGGGATCGGAGGGGCCTTGATTGCTGTCGTTGTCGGTGCTCATGCGTTTCTCCCAGGGCAACAGTGCCACCTGCCCACCGTCGCTCAGGGTGCGTGAGCCTGACGTGTGATTGATCCGCTGCGCGCGAGTGCGTTCGACTGCGCCATGACGGCCCGGCCGTTAGGCGGTGGTACGCATGGCGTGTTTGAGCTTTTTGTTCGAATCGCAGATGTCACGCAGTTGAGCGGATGGAGCGCATACCCAAGCCGGGCATTTCAACTCTCTGATGCACAGCGCCTTCGCAAGCACACCCTTGAATCAAACGAAGCGGCCTTCGACAAGCTGCTGAGCCGCTGAAAACGGCGCAGCGCCGGTGACACAGACGCCTCTCATGATTGTGTCCGGCCGTGCAGAATGCTGATGCGCGCCAGCACCCCTGCAGCTGATACCGCAAGAGTACGTGGGGTTTCTTGCGGTCGCATCCATCAGCGTATCTTCGCGCAGCTGTGCGATCACATCGATGCGCTCTGGAGCGTTGAGCGGTATAGCAATCAGGTAACGAGTACTTTCCTAAAGAGGCAGTGGAATCAGCCAGTTCGAACTGTAGGCCTATCCATCTCGCGGCCGCTTTCAATGGATCTGCCGCGCTATCTTGCAGTTTCCATAAGCACGTATTGAAGCGCTACAGCAGCGTAGGTCAGCACCACCGCGAGCAAACCAAACCATACGTATTTGCGCGGCCCATGCTTCAACCCCATCACACTTATGACGACTGCAAGAGCAAGCATCAGCGTAAATTTCAGAACGTACAACGAAGACGGCAGCAGGAAGGCCAGCAGCAACCCGACGACCATGCTTCCTATGACGCAGCTTTGGAAGTAATAGCGCGCACGAACAGACATGCGTCTCGACACGATCAGCAACAAGCAACCAAACGCAATAAACCACGCGGCAATTACTAGCTGACCTGCAAGAACATCGAGCGAAGGTGCAGACATCAGCGCGTCTTCCAGATACACCAGCGTCCTCTGCCTTCCTGCGATGGGTGCTTTGATCGTGACATCGCCGGGCAGCTAACAGCCGCTGCATCACATGGAGTCAATCAGACAGCGCACGAGGGAAAGGCAAATCTATGGGCTGCAAATCAGCAGCTACCAAGACATACGCTTCAAGGCATCCAAATTTAAGGGCCAGAAGGTTGCAAACATCACCTCACACTGCCTGGCGGGCCGTTCGAGGCTCGTGCTCGCCTTCTGGGATAGCCAGCGCCGTCAGTTGCCATCACGGCCTTCCACGGCTGGAGCGGGCGATGGGAATCGAACCCACGTCAGTAGCTTGGGAAGCTACAGCTCTACCATTGAGCTACGCCCGCGTGGCGTGGGCAGAGTTTATGCGCCGGCAGGCCTTGGGCGCAATGCGTGGCGTACATGACAAGGGCCGGTTGCCCGGCCCTTGTCGTAGACAGCCTTGACGCTGCGGGTGCAGCGGGTGCGATCAGAAGTTGCCGCTGAAGTTCACGAACACGGTGGCGTCGCGGGCGCTGCGCTGGGCGGTGGTGGTGCTCAGGCCGATGTTGCTCTGCAGGCCCCAGATGCCGGTGCGGGCGCCCAGCACAACGGTCGCGTAGTTGCGGTCGAAGTTCTGGCCCGGGACGGTATACATGCCCACTTCCGGCATCGACTGCAGCCAGGCGCTGGCTTCGGTGCCGTCCTTGAACTCGTGGTCGTAGGTGGCCTGCAGGTACGGCTTGACCGGCGCGCCATCCAGGCGCACCTGGAAGCCGATGCGGCCCACCAGCGAGTCGATGTCCTGGTCGGCATAGCCCAGCGCGGTGGAGCTTGCGTTGCTTTCGGTGTAGCCGTCGAGCTTGAGCTTCTGCCAGGTCAGGCCGACCACCGGGCCGTACTTGACGTTGCCTTCGCCCAGCGAATAGCCGGCATTGACCGCGGCGGTGAGGTTACTGCCGTCCGGCGAGCCGCTGTGCACGCGGGTGGCCGGCCCCAGCTGGACTTCGCGGTCCACGTCGTAGCTCAGCCAGCTGTAGCTGACCTGGGCGTTGACCCAGACCGGGCCGGTGTACCAGCCGACGAAGCCGCCCAGGGTGGTGTCGTCCTGCTTGAAGCTGCCGTTGCGGTTACCGAAGTCGGCATCCATGCGGCCGAAGCCGGCAAAGCCGCCGAACACCAGGTCACCGGCGGTCCAATCCACGCCGAACAGGCCGGCCGGCGCCATGCCGTCGTACAGGTCCGCATCGTCGTAGCGCTGAATGTCGCCACGCACGCTCCCCCACCAACGCAGGCCATCAGCCTCGGGCTTGCCGTCGAGGTGCCAGGCCACCTGGTCGGCACGTGCGCGGCCGCCGGCCTGGGCGGAGCGCGTCAGCACCTGCTGCAGGCGCGGCGCTTCCAACAGCGAGATGGCGTACTGGCCCAGGATCTGGTGGGTGGCCGTGGTGGGGTGGATGCCGTCGGCGAACACATAGGTGTTGGGCGCGTTCGCGGCGACCAGGCTGGTGGGGTTGCAGGCCGGCAGCGCGAGCGCCGGGTTGCAGGCGGTACCGGTGACGTTGCTGAAACCGTAGATGCCCGGGTCGGCAACCACTTCCTGCAGGATGTGGAAGGTATCGACCGGGATCACCCGCAGGCCGGCCGACTGCAGGCCGTTGAACAGTGCGGTGTTGTAGGCGGTGGCAGCGGCCGTGCCCTGCGCCATGGCGGCGGCACCGCCGGCGCGGAAGCGCGGGGTGATGCCCACATCCGGAATGGTCGGCACCATTACATAGCGTGCGCCGGCGGCCTGCAGCGCGCCAACCGCGCCCACCTGCGCGGTCACGGCGCTGCCGATGATGGCCTGCGCCTGGGCAGGCGCGGTGGCCGCGGCGAGCAGGTCATTGGCGCCGCCCCACACGGTGTACAGCGCATTCGGGTTGGCCTGGCCGCCGTTGGCAGCCAAATAGGTGTTGATCTGGCTGGTTACCGACGGCGCTGCGCCGAGCGCGCTGACCGAACTGGCCTGGATGCGCGCGCCGCCGGCAGCGTAGTTGTCGCCGGTCTGGCCATTGCCGTTGGGCGCTGCATTGGTGCCGAAGTGGTCGCCCACGTATTCGGCCCACACCCAGCCCGGGTTGGTGGTGAACTTGCCGGTGACCGCACGCGAGCCGGCCGGCAGCAGCGGGTTGTAGTAACCGCTGTCGGTGAGGCTGTCACCGAAGAACACGGTCTGATCGAAGGCCGAGTCGGCTATGGCCGGGCTGGCCGCCAGCGCGATGGCCACGGCCATCAGGGAACGGATCGGGCGAAGGGTTGAAGCCATGGGAATGCCTGCTCAAGGTAGAGTGGAACCGGACCGGCCTGCATACGTACGCCGGCGAATGGCACATCGTTTCACCCTCGCCGTCCACGCTCACGCTGCATTGCCGCATAACGCAAAACGCGCGCCCTGGCGGCACGCGATGCAACAATGATGACATGAACATTCAACTCAACGGCACTCCACGCGCGCTTCCCGACAACGTGTTGTTGTCCGCGCTGCTGGATCTTGAAGGTCTGTCGCAGCGCCGCGTTGCGGTGGAGGTCAATGGCGAAATCGTCTCGCGCGGGTTGCACGCCACCCATGCGCTGCGCGAGGGCGATGTGGTGGAAATCGTGCATGCACTGGGCGGCGGTTGATCGCGGCAAGTGCCGCGCAGCCACGCTCGATCGGTGATAATCGCCGCATGACACTTTCCGCCCCCTCCGATGCGCTGGTGATCGCCGGCAAGCCCTACCGTTCGCGCCTGCTAACCGGCACCGGCAAGTTCAAGGACCTGGACGAAACCCGCCTGGCCACCGAGGCCGCTGCCGCGCAGATCGTCACCGTGGCCATTCGCCGGGTGAACATTGGCCAGGACCCCAACGCGCCCAGCCTGCTCGATGTGCTGCCGCCGGACCGCTACACCCTGTTACCCAACACCGCCGGCTGCTACACCGCCGAAGACGCGGTGCGCACCTGCCGGCTGGCCCGCGAGCTGCTGGATGGCCACAACCTCACCAAGCTGGAAGTGCTGGGCGACGAGCGCACGCTCTATCCGGACGTGGTGCAGACGCTCAAGGCCGCCGAACAACTGGTCGCCGACGGCTTCGAGGTCATGGTGTACACCTCCGATGACCCGATCCTGGCCAAGCGGCTGGAAGAGATCGGCTGCGTGGCGGTGATGCCGCTGGCCGCGCCGATCGGTTCGGGCCTGGGCATCCAGAACAAGTACAACCTGCTGGAAATCATCGAAAACGCCAAGGTGCCGATCATCGTCGACGCCGGCGTGGGCACCGCCTCCGATGCGGCGATTGCGATGGAACTTGGCTGCGACGGCGTGCTGATGAACACCGCCATTGCCGGTGCACGCGACCCGATCCTGATGGCCAGCGCGATGCGCAAGGCGATCGAAGCCGGCCGCGAGGCGTTCCTGGCTGGCCGGATTCCGCGCAAGCGCTACGCCTCGGCATCGAGCCCGGTCGATGGCGTGATCGGATGAGCAGGCGCGCCGAGATGGCCTTGCATCCGGGGCCTGCGCCTGGCGCGGGCCGCGGCGCGCGACGCCTGCTTGGCTTCCATTTTTCATTTATTCACACCCCTCTCCCGGCGGGACAGGGGCGTTGTTTGCCGATGGCTGATTTTCATGACTGATCCTTTCACCAGCGACGGCGCCAAGATGCCGCCCAAGCCCTTCACCCTCGAAGAGGGGCGCCGCCAGGTGCGCAGCTTCGTGTTGCGCCAGGGCCGCTTTACGCCGGCGCAGCAGCGCGCGTTCGACGAACTGTGGCCGCGCTTCGGCCTGGACTACACCGGCACCCCGCGCGACCTGGACGCCGTGTTCGGCCGCCCTGCGCCCAAGGTGCTGGAGATCGGTTTCGGCAATGGCGCGGCCTTGCGCTTTGCAGCCCAGCACGACCCTGCGCGCGACTACATCGGCATCGAGGTGCATGCCCCCGGTGTCGGGCGGCTGCTCAACGCGCTGGACGATGACGGCGCCACGCATGTGCGCCTATATCACCACGATGCAGTGGAAGTGCTCGAGCGCGAGATCGCCGATGGCGCGCTGGACGAAGTACGCATTTACTTCCCGGACCCGTGGCACAAGAAGCGCCACAACAAGCGCCGCCTGGTGCAGCCGGCGTTCGCTCAGCTGCTGGTGCGCAAGCTGCGCACAGGCGGCCGCTTGCACGCAGCTACCGACTGGGCCGACTACGCCGAACAGATGTGGGACGTGCTCGACGCCACCGAAGGCCTGGTGAATCGCGCCGGCCCACGCGGCCACGTCGCACGCCCGGCCTGGCGCCCACAAACCCACTTCGAGACCCGCGGCCAGAAGCTGGGCCATGGCGTGTGGGATTTACTGTATGACCGGGAATCGGGAATGGAGAATCGGGAATCGCCAGAGCAGGCACCAGCGGCGCCCGGATAACCTGCACGCGTCAGCGCCATCCGTTCTTGCCATTCCCCATTCCCGACTCCCCATTCCCGGCACCTCATGGACACCGCGCTAACGCTGACCAACGACATGAAGCTCGTCCTCGGGCTGGTCGGCTTTACGATGGCGATGTTCCTGTTCGAGCGCATCCGCGCCGACGTGGTGGCGTTGATCGTGTTGGTGGTGCTGGGCGTCACCGGGCTGGTGGCGCCGGAGGAACTGTTTGGCGGCTTCTCCGGTAACGCGGTGATGAGCATCATCGCCACCACCATCCTGGGTGCGGGGCTGGAGCGCACCGGCGCCTTGAACCGCCTGGCCACCTGGTTGCTGCGGCGCTCGCACGGCAGCGAGCAGCGGCTGATGATGATGACGTTGGGCATTTCCGGCCTGAATTCGTCCTTCATGCAAAACCCCTCGGTGATGGCGCTCTACCTGCCGGTCGCCTCGCGGCTGGCCGCACGCACAGGGCTCACCTTGCAACGCATGCTGTTGCCGATCGCCGCGGCGATCGTGATGGGCGGCGCGCTCACCATGGTGGGTAATTCGCCGCTGATCCTGCTCAACGATTTGTTGGTGTCGGCCAACAACAACCTGCCCTCGGGCATGGCCAGCATCGAGCCGTTGACCATGTTTGCACCGCTGCCGATCGGTCTGGCACTGCTGGTGGCTGCCTTGCTGTATTTCCGGTTCTACGGCGACCGCAAGTTGATCGAGGAAGAGCGCCTGATCAACGAGGGCGTCACGCCCTCGCGCACCGAGAGCTATTTCGCCAAGACCTACGGCATCGACGGCGATGTGTTCGAACTCACTGTCACTGCCGAAAGCCCATTGGTGGGCATGACCCTGGGCGAGGCCGAAGCCATTCACGATGCGCCGCTGCTGTTGGCGCTGAAGACCGGCAACGACACCCGCCTGGCCCCGCCGGCCGACATGCGCATCTGGGTCGGCAGCGTGCTGGGTGCGATGGGCAAGCGCCAGGAAGTGACCGACTTTGCGCAGAACCATTTCCTGCGCATGTCCTCGCGCCTGCGCAACCTGGGCGATCTGTTCAACCCAAGCCTGGCTGGCATTTCCGAGGCGGTGATTCCGCCCAACTCGCGCCTGATCGGCAAGAACGCCGCCGAGCTGCGGCTGCGCAAGCAAAGCGGCATCAGCCTGCTGGCGATCAACCGCGACAAGCAGGTGATTCGCGAGGACGTGCGCAACGTGGCACTGCGCGCCGGCGACATGCTGGTGTTCCACAGTATCTGGCAGGACCTGGCGCAGGCCGCGGAAAGCCGCGACTTCGTGCCGGTCACCGACTTCCCGAAGGGCGAACAGCGCCCGCACAAGTTCAAGATCGCGATGGCGATCTTCGCCTTCACCATCCTGATTGCGCTGACCTCCAAGTTGCCGGTGGCACTGACCTTGATGACCGGCGTGGCCTGCATGCTGGTGACCGGCGTGCTGCGCATGGACGAGGCCTACGCCTCGATCAACTGGAAGACCATCTTCATGATGGCCGGGCTGATTCCGCTCGGCTGGGCGATGGACAGCAGCGGCACCGCGGCGTGGGTGGCCGGCCACACCATCGACCGCCTGCCGGAAGGCATGCCGGTGTGGGCGCTGGAGATCAGCCTGGCCTTGCTGACGACCGCTTTTTCACTGGTGATCAGCCATGTCGGCGCGACCATCGTGATGGTGCCGATCGCGGTCAACCTGGCGCTCGCGGCCAATGGCAACCCCACCGCATTCGCCTTGATCGTAGCGTTGTCGGCATCGAACAACCTGATGACCGCCTCCAACCCGGTGATCTCGATGGTGACCGGCCCAGCCAACTACCAGCCGCGTGAGCTGTGGCGCGTGGGCGCACCGCTGTCACTGATCTACATCGTGGTGATGGTGACGATGATCAACCTGATGTTCTGGTGGGCGGCGCGCTGAGCGCGCTGTTGCGGTAGCGGGGGAGCGTTGCGCCTCCGCGCTGAGTGGTGGCGCGCTGTCGTGCCGACTTTCGAATACGTGCGCTGCGCTCGATGCATGCAATGCAGTGCAGTGGCACTGCGATCGACGGGCACTCTTTACAGTGAGCATCTGACTGGCGGCGGCATCGCAACACGCGGATAGTCGTGACTGGCAGGATGCGGGTGCATTGCACGCGCTACCTCCAGCAGTCTTGCAGTCCAATAGTATTGTTGCGTGCGGTCTTGTTGCGTGCGGTCTTGGAGAGCGTGCGGTCTTGCAACAGAGAGACCACTGCCCTCGCAATGCCGCATGAGGCCCATCTAGGCCCAGGCCAGCTCACCCCAGCAGCACATGCTCGCCATCGATGCGCACCGGCACCGCCACCAGCGATTGACCGCGACACGGCCCGCTGACGCATTCGCCGGCATCCAGCTCGAACGCCGCGCCGTGTGCGGCGCACACCAACTGGCCTTCCTTGGTCTTGAGAAACTGGCCGGGCGCCCAATCCAGCCGGCGGCCAGCGTGCGGGCACACGTTCAACCAGGCGCGGACCTGTGCACCCTCCCGATACAACACCACCGATTCCGGTCCGCCATCCCACAGCGCTTCGACTTCTAAAAATCCGGCATCGGGAATCTGCGCCAACGGAATCGGCGCGGTGGGCGGTAGTGACGACATGGGATTGATCGCTGCGAACAGACCTGATTGTGCCATGCCGCTCCATGGAGACTGCGCCCAGGCGCCTTGCGCCATTTCAACGCGGCGGAGTCCGCGTCACTGCGGCTCCGCGCGGTTTCGGCGATCGCGCAGTCCTACCAGCCAACGCGTCTGAATCGTCAGCCAAGCCGCACGGCGACCTTCCCACTCCACACTGCAGCTTCGTAACCAACTGCAACCAACCGATCACAGCCAAGCGATCGCAATTAGCAGACACAACCGCGTGCAGGCCCCACAACGGCACGCGAAGCGCGCTGTTCCCAACACAACTAATGTGATGGGCTCAACAAAACGGCACTCGATTTAACGAAGTTTTCACTCAATGACATGAAACCGCAACGATACTGCCCCCTCGTTTCCTCCGGCAGCCCACCGCCATGCCCGCACGCATCTTCCAATTCGGCAACCTCCACCACCTGTTTGCGCCGCGCAAGCCGCGTCACCCGTTGGTGCGCGTTGCCGCTGGCCTCGCCGGCCTGGCTATCCTGGCTGTGCTGATCTTCTTCAGCGTGTTCGTGGGCGCTGCGATGATCCTTGGTGGCGTGGCCTGGAAATTGTTGAGTAAGTCCAACCGCCGCGCGCCGCAGCACGCCCGCGTGGTGGAGGCCGAGTACCACGTGGTACGCAAGCCGGCTCTGCCGCTCTCGCACTGAGCCGCAAGTTGCTGCGCGCCTGAAGCGCCAGTTGTTTTCGCCTGCACCGCCAAGCAGCTAGACTCACGCGTCCTGTCTTCGAGGATGCGTGCATGACCCACGATGTGATTCCCGCTGCCGATGTCCCGCGCATTCCGGTGGTGGGTGGCGGAAGTTTTCCGGTGCACCGCATCTATTGCGTTGGCCGCAACTTTGCTGATCACGCCCGCGAAATGGGTGCCACCGCGCCGGCGTCCAAGGCCGAACGTGGCCAGCCCACGTTCTTCATGAAACCGGCCGACGCCATCGTGGTGGGTCATGGCGACCACATCCCCTACCCGCCCGGCACCAAGGAGCTGCACCACGAGGTCGAGCTGGTGGTGGCCTTGGGCAGCGATGCACCCGCCGGTGAACTGCCTGTGGACCAGGCCGAGGCCCTGATCTATGGCTACGGCGTGGGCCTGGACCTGACCCGCCGTGATCTGCAGGCCGCGGCCAAGGCCAAGGGCCTGCCCTGGGACATCGCCAAGGGCTTCGATCATTCCGCACCGATCAGCGAGCTGGTGCATGCCGGCGAAGTGGGTGCACTGGATGCATTGAACCTGTCGCTGGAAGTCAACGGCGAAGTGCGCCAGCAATCGTTGCTGGACCAGATGATCTGGAATGTGCCGGAGATCTTGCACGAGCTGTCCAAGCTCTATGCATTGCGCGCGGGCGATCTGATCTTCATGGGCACGCCGGCCGGCGTCGGCCCGTTGTTGCCGGGCGATCAATTCAGTGCGCGCCTGGAAAATGTGGCCGAACGCCACGGCATCATCGCGGGCTGACATCGGCCGGGCTACGATCGCTGCAGCGGCAGTGGGTCCGCGTCCCCATCTGGAGTGCACTATGGGAATGGTCAGCGAATTCAAGCAATTCGCGATGCGTGGCAATGTCATCGACCTGGCGGTCGGTGTGGTCATCGGCGCGGCGTTCGGCAAGATCGTCACCGCGCTGGTGGAAAAGATCATCATGCCGCCGATCGGCTGGGCCATCGGCAACGTGGATTTTTCGCGGCTGGCGTGGGTGCTCAAACCGGCGGGCGTGGATGCCACCGGCAAGGAAATTCCTGCCGTGGTGATCGGCTACGGTGACTTCATCAACACCGTCGTGCAGTTCGTGATCATTGCCTTTGCGATCTTCCTGGTGGTCAAGCTGATCAACCGCCTCAGCCAGCGCAAGCCGGATGCTCCCAAGGGACCGAGCGAAGAAGTGCTGCTGCTGCGCGAGATCCGCGACTCGCTCAAGAACGACACGCTCAAGAATCCGACCGTGCCGTAAGCAAGCGGCCACATCCTTGCACGCACTTCGCACACAAGGATGACTTTTCGCACGCAGACGGGGGACCTCGCGCTGATAAGCTCGGGGTCCCCCTTGTCGTTGGAGCCGCCCTGCATGCGTCGCCTCGCTGTCGCCATCTCCGCCCTGCTTGCCACCTCCGCGGCGCTTGCCGCGCCCACCAGCATTCCCGATAGCGCGTTGCGCACCGCCGCGCAGTTGCGCGAGCAGGCGCTGGCCGACAGCACCGGCTTTGCAGTGGTGGAATCGTTGACCACCGAAGTGGGCCCGCGCATTGCCGGCGGTGAAGCGGATCCACGCGCGGTGGCCTGGGCCAAGGCGAAGTTCAAGGCCTTGGGCTTTGACAAGGTCTGGACCGAGCCGGTCACCTTCCCCAAGTGGGAGCGCCGCAGCGAGCAGGCCGCCGTCATCGGTGCACATGCGCAGCCCTTGCATATCACTGCGCTGGGCGGCAGCCCGGGCGGCAGCGTGGAAGGCGAAATTGTGCGCTTCGAGAATCTGGCTGCATTGCAGGCGGCGCCGGCGGGTTCCCTGGCCGGCAAGATTGCCTTTGTCGACTACCAGATGGTGAAGGCGCGCGACGGCAAGGACTACGGCAACGGCGGCGCAGTGCGCAGCAAGGGCCCCTCCGAAGCAATCCGCAAAGGCGCCGTCGGCTTTGTGATGCGCTCGGCCGGCACCGACTCGCATCGCGTACCGCACACCGGCATCACCCGTTTCGATGAAAGCCTGACCCCGGTACCCGCAGCGGCATTGTCGGTGCCCGATGCCAACCAGTTGGCCCGCCTGGCGGCCCTGGGTAGCACCCGCGTGCGGCTGGCGCTGGATTGCGGCTGGGATGGCACGGCCACTTCGTACAACGTGATCGGCGAGATCACCG
Source organism: Xanthomonas sp. LMC-A-07 (assembly GCF_030208825.1). NCBI lineage: Bacteria > Pseudomonadati > Pseudomonadota > Gammaproteobacteria > Lysobacterales > Lysobacteraceae > Xanthomonas > Xanthomonas sp. LMC-A-07. The sequence goes on along the minus strand of NZ_JARVTF010000021.1, from coordinate 56,868 downwards.
GGCGTAGCAAGCCGAAGGAAGTGGTGGTGATCGGCGGGCATCTGGATTCGTGGGACCTGGGCACAGGTGCGATCGACGACGGCGCGGGCGTGGCGATCACCATGGCCGCCGGCCATCTGATCGGCCAACTCAAGCAGGCGCCCAAGCGCACGATTCGCGTGGTGGCCTTCGCCAACGAAGAGCAGGGTTTGTATGGCGGCAAGGCGTATGCGGCTGCGCATGGCAAGGACGCCAAGGACATGGCGCTGCATCAGATTGGCGCTGAAAGCGACTTCGGTGCCGGGCGCATCTACGCCTTCAACACCGGTTCGGCGGCGCCGGAACAATCGCGCGCGGCCACCCAGCAGATTGCCGAGGTGCTGGCACCGCTGGGCATCGCGTATGAGCCCAGTAAGGGCGGCCCTGGCCCGGATGTGGGGCCGATCTCCGCCAAGGGCGGTGCCTGGGCGTGGCTGGCGCAGGACGGCACCGACTACTTCGATCTGCACCACACCGCAGACGACACGCTGGACAAGATCGACCCGAAGGCGCTCGCGCAGAACGTGGCCGCCTACACCGTGTTCGCGTATCTGGCCGCAGAAGCCGATGGCGATTTCGGCAGCCGCGCAAAGTCTGTGCAGCCGCCGAACGAGTAAGCTGAGGCGCACTGCCAGCGGTGCGCTTCAACTCCAGGACGAGCACACACGATGGCGGCCAAGCGGCAACGCACTGCGACCACGGCAGCAACCCTGCTGGATGTCGCCAAACACGCAGGCGTCTCGCCGATGACAGCCTCGCGCGTCATCAACCGCCACCCGCATGTGGGCGAAGACATGCGGGTACGGGTGGAGGCCTCCGTGCAGGCCTTGGGCTACCGGCCGAATCTGGCCGGCCGCTCGCTGCGCACCAGTGGATTGCTGCGCATCGGCGTGCTGTACAGCAACCCGAGCGCGGCGTACCTCAATCAATTCATGCTCGGCCTGCTCGAACAGAGCAGTCTCAATGGCAGCCAGGTGCTGGTGGAGAAATGCGGCGCCATCCGCAGCCAGCGCGCTGCCACCGAACGCCTGCTCGCCGCCGGCGTGGACGGCGTGATCCTACCGCCGCCGTTGTGCGATTCGCGCCAGACCATTGCCGAACTCGATGCACGCGGCATCCCGGTGGTGGCGGTGGCCAGTGGCGCACCGATGGCGCAGATCAGCTCGGTGCGCATCGACGATTACCAGGCCGCGCGCGCGCTTGTCGATCATCTGATCGCGCTTGGCCATCGCCGCATCGCCTTGATCAAAGGCGACCCGAAACACACACCCAGCGCGCTGCGTGCCAGTGGCTACGCCGACAGCCTGCAGGCGGCCGGGCTGGGGATCGATGAGACCCTAATCGCCGAGGGGTTGTTCACCTATCACTCGGGCCTGCTCGCCGCGCGCGCATTGCTCGCACAGCCCGCACCGCCCACGGCGATCTTTTGCAGCAACGACGACATGGCAGCAGCCACCGTAGCGGTCGCGCACGGGCTGGGCCTGCGCGTGCCCGAGGATGTGTCAGTGGCCGGCTTCGACGACACCCCGGTGGCCACCACCATCTGGCCCGAACTCACCACCGTGCATCAGCCGGTCACCGCCATGGGCCGCGCCGCCGTCTCGCTGCTGGCCGACGCCATTCGTGAACGACGCAAGGGCGCACCAGTGCAGGGCGTGCATCAGGTGATGAAGTACACGCTGGTGAAGCGCGGTTCGACGGCGGCGCCGGCGGTGTGATGTGGTGATGGCTGCAAACGTGTGGCTGCACATGCAACGCAGACAGGCAAAAAAAGCCGCATCGCTTCCCGCCGATGCGGCCAAATGGGAGGGTGCCCGGGCTTGCGACCGGGCGAACTGCAGCCACCGGCGTATGCCAGTGATGGGAAGCACAGCAATCCGGCTCAGAGGATCAGAGCGAAGCTCGCAATTTCGTGCTGACACACGACACCCATGCAGGCAAAGCGCGAAAACAGCTGCATGACACAATGTGTACGGCTGCGGGGCTCGCTGATGGCGGCCATCGTGTCACGACCGCCATCACCGCAGACTGCGTTGCCATCAACTCACAGCACTGAGAAGAGCAAGATGCCTAATTGTTCGGCCGCGCGATCACCATCGCCGACGGTGCACTCGCACCTGCCGCATTGTTGGCCGTCACCACGTACGTGTACGCGGCACCATTGTCGACCGCGCGGTCTAGATAGGTGGTTGAGGTGACGTTGCTGCTCACCGTCGTCAATGCACCCGTGGTGCCGGCGCGGCGCTGCACGGTGTAGCTGGCTGCGCCGCTGACGGCCGACCAGCTCAGCTTGACGTTGCTGTCTCCCACCGTAGCGGTGAGCCCACGGGTTGCAGCCGGTACTTGGCGCCGTGGCAGTACAACAGATGCGGCGCTGGCGGTCGCGATGTCCGGATAGGCGTTGTTGACCAGCGCAACGAACTGGTTGTGGAACCAGGCGCCGGAAATCGGCGCGCCCGGCATCGCACCACTGAGCACGCCGTCGGCCGTGGTGTAGGTCGGGTCGCACATCCGGTCGAAGCCCTTGCCTTCATTATTCGGAATCAGCGTGCTGGAACCATCCGACTCACCCGGTGGCTTGACCCATGCGTAGGCATCCAGATGCGCACCGGGCGCTGCAGCGGGCGGCATGCCGATCCCTGCGTTGCTCTGATTGCACCAATTGCCACGATGGAGCCGGCGATCGATGCGCCCGGTATTCACATAGGTCGTGATGTCGCTGCCGACTGCCGCAGTCGGGCGATTCGGCCCGCCCCAGCCATTACGCCCGGTATCGATGATGAAGCCGATCGTGCCCGGCCAGCCCGCACCGACGAATCCGCTATACAGCGCCTGGGTGAAATCGGTCTCGTCAAAATACGGATTCCATTCGTAGTACTTGGCCGATTTGATCGGCTGGCCATTCACGCTCAAGTCGGGTTTGGGCAAATTGGGCTCGTTCAACGGCGTGGTATTCGCCGTGTTGGTCACAAAGCCATCGACGCTGGACAGGCCCGCGGCGGTGCCCTGCACCACGCGCGTGTACAGCGCAATGGTCGGGCCGCGATTGCTATCCCAGCCCAACCAGCCGGAATGGCCGATATCCAGATAATTGTAGGTGTTGGGAATTGCATGCAGCTTGTCGATCGCGTACTTGATGCCGGCCTCGTAAATGCCGGTGGAATTGGCCAATGCGCAGCGCATGTCGTTCAAGTTGGTGACAAGGTTGGGCAGGCTATCGGGCTCGATGACATTGACGATGCGGATGTCCTTGTACTTCGGGTCGGCAAAGATGCCGGCAATCACGTCGATGTATTCCTTCTTGTAGCGCTCCAGCGCTGCAGGAGTGAGCGGCAGTTCGCCATTGGATGCCAATGCATGGCAGTCGCGCCCGGGCAGATCGTAAATGACGAAGCTGGCGGTGATGGGTGTGTTGGCCTTCTTTTGCGCCAGCGCCGCGTCCAGATGCGCGCGCAAACCGAGGCGCCCGGCGTTCTTTGAGCCGCCGGCAATTGCATCGATGCGATCGAGCCAGACCGCCGTGGGAGTGTTTTTGACCACGCCCATTTTCGCCTTGAGCGGCACACCTTTCACTTTCGCAATCGATGCATCCACCTTCTTTGCGTAATCCGGATTCACATAGCCGGTTGCGCCTACGAAGGGATTATCGACATGCGATTGCGCGGACACCGCCGCGATCAGCAAAGGGTTTGCAACCAGCAATGACAACGCCAGTGTGCGCTTTATGTTGCGACGGATGCCTTGATTGGAACGCATGGTATTCACCTTTTTCCGTGGTTGGTTCTCAGGGATTGCGGATGTTCTTTCAGCACGACCGTGGTGGTATTGGCCTACTCCCATTCCTGTAAAGGCACCCATCGAAGACTCCTTGGAAGGCGATCGGGCACGCTCCGCCAGCGCACATCCGTAACGGCGTACGAGAGCAAGACATCAGCAACGCGCACGCAAGGAGGCAGGCCAAATGGCCTTGATCCAGACGAAAACGCATAACGCTCAGCGTGTATCAGGGGCAGAGTACCGGACCGATAAGCGCGTTCCGGCACTTGCGTGATGAGTGGATGATCTCCAGGGAGCGAGTGAGCGAGCAGCATTGACTGCTGTGCTTGCGAGCGGCGTAACCAAGCTCGCCATGCGCAAACTACGCCGCAGCTGTGAGCGGCGCAATCGCCAAAGATTGCGTTCGGACACAGATCAGAACACCCGCTACACCCATCGGCGCAGTCCAGGCATTACGACACAAATGGATGTGCCAGCACGCACAAAAAACGGCCACATCGCTTCCCGACGATGCGGCCGAATGGGAGGGTGCCCGACGTTTCCGTCAGGCGTACTGCAGCGCCGCATGAAAACGGCGACGGGAAGAACGCGCAAGGATCGCGTGGAGAGTCTCGCTAGAAGAACATGCGGCACGACGCGGATGCGCGCCATGCCGCATGGGTGCAGCCGGATCAGAAACGCAAACGCAGGCCCGCGTAATAACGACGCTCGAAGATGTTCTGGTCGTAGTAGTGGTTGGTCCACTGTGCGTAACGCCGCTCGCTTTCACCGGTGAGGTTGGTGGCCTGTGCGTACAGCGTCAGGTGGTCGTTGACGTCGTAGCTGAAGGAGGCATCCAGATAACCGACGTCGTCGTTCCAGATGGCCAACTCATCGCCCCATGCACCGCTATTGACCTGGCTGAAACGCTTGCTGCGCCAGTTGTAGGCCACGCGCGCCTGCAACTTGTCCTTTTGATACCACAGCACCGCATTGGCCTGGTGCTTGGAGTTGTCGCCGATCGGCAGCGTGTTGCCTTCGATATCGGTGTTGTCAGTATCGGCATCGGAGAAGGTGTAGTTGATGTTGGTGCCGAAACCGCTCAGCCAACCGGGCAGGAAATCGAAGGCCTGTTGATAGCCGATTTCGAAGCCCTTGATCTTGCCGCCACCGCCGTTGACGATGCGCTCCACCGGGCCGCCAAGCCGCACCACACCGTCGGCATCGGGCTGCGGCTCGATGTTGGTCACCGTGGTGGGGAACGACTTCACGTCGATCAGGAACGCACCTACGCTGACCAACGACGCATCGGAGAAATACCATTCCCACGACGCGTTGTAGTTGGTGGCGCGGTACGGATCCAGGTCCGGGTTGCCGGAACGGCCATTGAGAAACAGCACCGCATCGGAGGGCAGCGCGGGGTTACGCGGTGGCGTGCCATTGACCGCATAGAAGCTCACCAGACCGCGGCCGAGATCGGGTAGATCCTGGCGCGCCACCGCCTTGTTGTAGGCAAAGCGCAGTTTCTGCGCGTCGGTGATGTCCAGCGACAGGTTGGCGGTGGGCAGCACGTCGGTGTATTGGCGATTCAGACGGTTGGTACCGATCGCCGGGCTGACGCCGTTCCATTCGACATTGCCGATAAACACGTTGCCGCTGCTCAGATACTGATCGATCGCCAGCTTGGTCTGCACGATGCGTGCGCCGATATTGGCCGTCCACGGCACCGCGCTGCCGGTGCCGCCTTCCAGATTCGCCAGGAAATACGCCGCCGTGCTTTTTTCGGTGACCTTGTACGAATCGGCAGCCTGCTGGTAGGCCACGTTGCCCGGATACAGGCTGTTGAGATACCCCACCGGGTCCTTCATGACCTGCGGATTGATCGCCGGCAACCCCTGGCTCCCCAGGCCGGTGACCTTGAGCGGATCGAAGTCGTTGAAGTACGCCCAGTAGCCGGGGATGGAATTGAACGGCAGCAGGCGCGCTTCGGACACGCCGCTGCAGGTATCGGAGATCAGCGGGTCCTTGAAGTAGTACAGCGAGCGGTTGGGGTCTGCGCAGGTGGTCGATACCGGCGACAGGTAGCGATAGGTGTCCAGCTTGACCTCGCGCTCGCCATAGCGGATGCCGAACTGGAAGCCGCGCACCACACCTTCGTCGAACTCGAAGGTGCCATCGGCACGGAATGCATCCATCGTCGCTTCGATCTTGTTGCCCTGCGCCCAGGTGGACATCAGCTGCCAGTTGTCCGGGTTGGACACATCGGTGCCGAGGTTGACCGCCGGATAGGTGCCGCGGAAATCCACCGAGGCATCCACGGTTGGCAAGCCATTGGCGTTTGCCCATTGCGTCACGCCGCCGGCGCGGGTGATCTGATCGCCGCGTGTCACCACTGCATCGGCACGCGCTTCGTCGTAGGTGCGCTGCGCATCGCCATGCACCCAGCGGAACGACCCACGGAACGGGCCGCCGTCATCGAAGCGTAGCTCCAGGTTGGTGTTGAGCGAATCCGAATCGGCCACGCCGGCCATCGAATGCGCCTGGAAGCGGTTGTAGCGGAACTGGCCGTATTCGAGCACGCCATTGGAATCGACCACCGATCCCGGCTGCAGCTGATTGGTGGCCCAACCGGTATGCAGCTGCGCGGCCACCGAGGTGTCCTGGTCTTCGAGCTTGGTATAGGCCGCGTCGGCCAGCACCGTCCATGAGTCGTTGATGTTGAACTGGAACGAGCCGTTGACGCCGGTGCGCTGGCGGTCGGTGCTGCGGTTATCCAGTTCGGTGGCGACCCAGTTATAGAAATAATCACGCGGCAGATTGGACGGATCGGTATTGCTGCCGATGCGGCCATCGCCGTTGAAGTCGAAGCCCACGTTCTGCTCGGTGGATTTTTGCGCGCCGTTGGAATACACGCTGGGGTGCTTGTTTTCCAGGGTGGCATCGGAATACGACACCGCCAGCAGGGCGCCCCAACGTTCGGTGCGGAAGCTGGCCAGGCCCGAGTACAACTCGTTGAGTTCTTCCACGCGGTCGCCGTAGGAACCTTCGGCCTGACCGCTGAAGGTCCAGCCTTCGGGCAGATCGAACGGGCGACGCGTCTTCAGCGAGACCGTGCCGCTGATGCCGCCATCCAGATCGGCGGCAGTGGGCGACTTGATCACGTCCACGCCACTGAACAGCGTCGGCGGGATGTCGACGAAATCCGGCTGTGCGCGGCCGATGTTCGGTTGGCCGAATTGATCGCCACCACCTGCGCTCAGATACAGCTCGCCATTCATGGTGGTCTGCACCTGCGGCATGCCGCGGATGTTGAGCTGCGAGCCCTCGCCGGCGGAGCGCCGGATCTGTACGCCGGGTACACGCTGCAGCGAATCGGTGATGGTGACGTCGGGCAGCTTGCCGATGTCTTCAGCCGAAATTGAATCGATGATTTGCGCGGCAGTGCGCTTGTTTTCGATGGCTTCGGCCTGCGCACCACGCACACCCTTGACCATGACCTTGTCCAACTCGGTGACACCTGCGCCGGCACTGGTGTCCTGCGCTTGCGCGCCACCAGCCAGCAAGGTCAGTGCGGCCGCGAGTGCGGCGGCCAACGGTGTATGACGTGTATTCGACAGCAACTTGTTCATGGTCCCCTCCCAGGGATGACAACACTCCACGACCATTTCGAATGGTGCCGCCGGGGGGCGGCACGGTGTGTCTGACGCGTGCAACGCGCCAGTGCGAGCTCCGTGCGGGGGCACGGCATAGCAACTGCAAGGACGCCGCTAGGGACTGCTGCTGGCGGCGCCCGAAGACGGTGCAAGATTCCACCCGCGCAACTGCACACGCGCGGCGCGCAAGCTGGCCTCGGCCGGCCCGCGAATCTCCACGGTGCGGCTCTCGCCAGGCGCAAGATTGAGATAGTTGTCGCTGTAGTAGGCCGGCAAGATGCGCTGGCCTTGCACATCCACCAAGGTGAGCTTGGCGCCCAGGGCCACGTGCTGCGAAGGATTGCGCACAGTGGCGTTCAACACCGGCGCATCGCCTGCCTGCAGCTGCGTGGTGAGCTCCAGTGGCACCGGCGCCAAGGCATCCAGACCACGCATGGCAGCGGCGTCGCGCGCCACCCAGTAGAAATTGCGCGAGCGCACCGTGCCGTCGCGCTCCAGCAACTGCAGCCGCACAAAGCCCAGGTCCTTCGCGTTCGCCAGCAGTGGCGCCAGCTGCAGCACGGGTGCAGACACCGCCACCGCTGCTGCATCCACCGCCTGCTCGCGTTGTTGCAGCAGGCTGCCGTCGGCCGCATAGGTCTCCGCCCGCACACGCAGGCCACGCACGGCTGTGGTCGTGTTGTTGACCACCACGACTTCGTGGCCGGGCAGATTCATCTGCACATGCAGTGGCTCGGCGGCATTGCGCACGCCGTAGTACGCGGCGTGGGTGTCATAATCGTGGCTGTAGATCTGCCACATGTTGCTGGGCCACGCCGGGTGGCTCATCCACAGCAGCCGGCCGCTGTTCTTCGTCCACAACTGCGCGTTGAACCCTTCGAAGATGGCGCGGTGGGTTTCGTAATTGAGCAGCTGCGCCTTGCGTTCGAAATCGTCCAGACTGGTTGGTGCGCCAAGCTTGTCGCTGAGTGAGCGCATGAAGCTGGCGGTGTCGCCATTGCCGGACTGATGCCAGTCGTGATACGCCCAGCTGTCACTGATCGGCCATTGATCTTGCACGGCCGGCACCGACGCCTTGAAGGACTCCAGGGTGGAGAACGACGGTGTACCCACTTCCACCGAAAAGCCCTGCGCCAGCTTGTTGAAGTACGCCACTGGCTCGCGGTAGTTGTACGGGCCGCTGCCTTGCAGATTCACTTCGTTGGAACTACCGGTGTACCAGCGCGTGCCATCGAGCGCGGCGACCAGCGCGTCCAGGCCCTCGTTGAGGATCGGCGCGGGAACGCCTTCGTTGCGGCCGAACCACAGCACAATCGACGGATGGTTGCGAAAGCGCGTGATGACCTCGGCGGCATTGGCCAGGAACAGCGCCGCGTCGGCCGGCTCCATGTTGTAGTTCTGCGTGGATTGCCAGAAGTCGTTCAACACCAACATGCCGTATTCGTCGGCCAGGTCGAAGAAGCTCGCTTCGGTGTTCTGCCCCACCCAATTGCGCACCACGTTGAAGTGCGCATCGCGCTGCAGGCGGAAGTACGGCTCCAGGCGCTCGCGTGAGACGCGCTTGCGCCAATCGTCCATGCCCCAATTACCGCCCTTGACCGCAATCCGCACACCGTTGATGCGCAGCACCAGATGCGGGGCCAACGTACTGTCATCCAGCTGCGTCACCGCTGGCGACGCAAGTGCGCCGGGATACAGCGATTGCGCATTGCCACCGGGCACCGGGCGAATGGCGGCGTGTCGCACATCGACGATGCGCTCGCCACGCTGCCGGGCCTGGTTGAGATCCACCAGCACACGACGCAGTGCGCCGCGTTCGTCGAACAACGACAGCTCGTAAGTGACCTCGCGAATACCGAACCGCAGTTGCTGCAGATCCGACTGCACACCGCCCGCCGCGACACCGACCTGCAAGGTATACAGCGAGGGCTCGCCATACCCGTTGGGCCACCACAGGCGTGGATTGGTCACCACCAGCTCCGGCGTGTCGGCGGCAGTGAGCGTGAGCGTGGTGCCGCCCGCAGGCACGTTGACCTCACGCTGGATACGCACATCACCGAAGGCAAGCTGCACTGTGCCCTGCACCGCAGCGCTGCTGGTGTTGCGCAATGGCACGGCAATTTCCAGCTCGGCGCGGCGATGGTCGGGCGCCAGTTTGGCGGTGACCACGTGCGTGTCGCCCACCGCAAGCGGGCCGGTGGCATGCAGTTGTACGTCCTGCCAGAGCCCGGCGTTGCGGTCGCGCACGGCCGGGATCCAGTCCCAGCCTTCGCTGGCAATGAAGGTGGGCCCATCCAGTGCCTGCATGCCACCGTTCTCGCCAACGCCGGCGGTCATCGACTGCTCGTGCGCAATGCCCGGATGCGGCGGCGGCGAGACACGCACGGCAATCGCATTGCGGCCAGTCGTGAGGTAGCTGCTGACATCGAACCGCCCACGCGCGAAGGCGCCACGCGTATGCCCCACCTGCACGCCGTTGACCCAGATCTCGCCGGCATAGTTGATGCCGTTGAACACCAGTTCCAGGCGCTTGCCCTGCGTGCTGGCAGGCAGCTCGAAGGTGCTGCGGTACCACCAGTCCTGGCGGCTCAGCGATTCGGGGATGGCCATGTTGTTGAGGCCGATATCCGGATCTGGATACACGCCGCGATCGACCAGCGTGGTGAGCACCGTGCCCGGCACGGTGGCCACATGCCATGCGGTGCCAGACGGCGCGGCGCCACGCGACAGCTCGGCACCACCACGCGTGCCGAGGTCAGGCGCAGCGGCCAGCTGCCAGCTGCCCACGCGCCATGACAGCGCATCCAGCGGCTGCAATGCTGGAGCGTCGGTGACGGGCTTGGCCACCGGTGCGGAGAACGGTACGGCGCTGCGTGGCAGCGTGGCGGACGGCTGTGGTTCGAGCTGCCCAGCCATCTGTTTGGTCTGCACGCGCCAGCCTGGCGACGCATCTTCGAAGCGCTGCAATATTTCATTCGGCGCGTGCCGTGCCTGCTGCGCAATAGCTGCTGCATCGAGCGCACCGGCGCGCGCAGTGAAATTGGCGATGTCGCCACCGAAGTGCAGTGACGCGGCATCTGCCGGCACGCGTGGGCCAAAGACCAGCGCCGGCGCCACCGCACGTGACACGCGTGTGCCACTGGCCACCTGGCGTCCATTGGCATACAGCGTCAGCCGTGCACCTTGCGCCACCGCTGCAATTTGCGTCCACGCACCTAACGGCAACGCCTGTTTGCTGCGCAGTATGCTATCGCCTTGGGCAAAACCAAGACGGCCGTTGTCGATCACGAAGAAACGCCCGTCGCCGTGCGCATCACCTAGACCTGCAATGCGCACGGTACCGGACACGTCCATGGCAGGACGCACCCAACCGGACACACTCCAGTCTGCGTCGGCCGCCAACATCGGTGCATCAGCGGCCAGCGTCTTGCTCAAGCCAACGCCGCCTGCGAGCACGCGCACGTCATAAGGACCGGGCGGATCGACCTTGGCGGGTGCAGCCTCCACTGCAGTCCAGCCCACGCAACCACACAACAGCCACAGCGCTCCACGGCGGAACGCCTTGCGAACCATCAGCATTAGAGGCCTCTCCCAAGCTCTACTGCCAAGCAACGGTAAACATCGCTGACGCGATGTTGCCCGTAACTGCCGCCCCTGTTTCGGTTGCCACGGTGCGAGGTAACGTTACCCCAGGAGGATATCGACGACAACCGTTCTGCGTTAGGGTTGGCGCACCCAGGAGGAGGGAATCATGCGAAACCTGATCCAGTCCGCATTACCGGCAGCGGCGCTGCTGCTGTCTTTGAGCGTTATTCCTGCTGTTGCGCAGCCATTGCGCGTGCAATCACCCACTGCACGCACGCAAGTGGAGTTCACGCTGAGCGAGGGCGGCACTCCCACCTATCGCGTGCTGTACCGCAACAAAGTAGTGCTCGACGATGCACCGCTTGGACTGGATCTCGGCCGCAACAACAAGCTCGGCCACGGCATGACCGTGCAGGGCAGCAGCAGCGAAGATCAAGACAGCCGCGTGACGCTGACGGTGGGAAAAACCCGCCAGGCACGCGACCACTATCGGCAGCTGCGTGTGCAGCTGGTCGATGCCGCACAACACCGGCTTGAGATCGAACTGCGTGCCTACGATGACGGTGTCGCACTGCGTTATGTGCTGCCCAAGGCGGGCAAGCTCGAGATCCGCAACGAACTCACCAGCTTCGCGTTTCCACGTGATTACCCGTGCTGGACCTTGAACCTGGGCCGCTTCGGCACCAGCCACGAGGGCGAATACGACGCCATCGCCGCATCGAAACTGCGCCCGCACAACCTGCTCGAACTGCCACTGGTGTGCCAGACCGATGCACAAGGCACGACACTGGCGATTGGCGAGGCCAACCTGCGCGATTACGCCGGCTTGTATCTTACCGGCCGGGCCGATGGCGGGCTGGGCGTGTCGGCAAAGCTGTCGCCACGGCTGGATCAACCCGCGCTGGCGGTGAGCATCGATGCGCAGGGCCGCGACTTCGCCACACCGTGGCGCGTGATCATGCTCGGCGACACGCCGGCATCGCTGATCGACTCCAATCTGGTCACGCTGTTGAATCCGCCGCCGGCCTTCGATGCCAGTTGGGTGCGCCCCGGTAAATCGGCGTGGGATTGGTGGTCGGGCAGCCTGGCCGGTGGCGTTGCACAGCCTGGCATGAATACCGCCACCATCCAGCGGTATATCGACCACGCGCACCAGTTGAAGCTGGAATACATGCTGATCGATGACGGCTGGTATCACGGCAGTACCGGCGATGGGCAATACAACAGCGATGCGGACATTCGCCGCCCGGTGGAACAACTCGACCTGCCCGGCCTGGTGACATACGGGCGGCAACGGGGTGTCGGCCTGTGGCTATGGGCGCATTGGCGTGCACTGGATGCGCACATGGACGAGGCGCTTGCGTGGTATCAGCAACTCGGCATCAAGGGCATCAAGGTCGACTTCATGGACCGCGACGACCAGCAGATGGTGGACTTCTACCACCGCCTGCTCGCCAAGGCCGCCGAACACAAACTGCTAGTGGATCTGCACGGCGCCTACCACCCCACCGGCCTCACCCGCACCTATCCCAACTACCTCACGCAGGAAGGCGTGCTCGGCGCCGAGTACAACAAGTGGACCACGCGCATCACCGCCACCCACAACCTCACCCTGCCCTTCACCCGCATGCTGCTCGGGCCGATGGACTACACCCCTGGCGGCTTCCGCAACGTGCGCCCGGCCGCGTTCAAGCCGCAGCACATCGCGCCACAGGTGATGACCACGCGCGCGCAGCAGCTGGCGATGTATGTGGTGTACGAGAGTCCGTTTGCGGTGGTGTCCGACAGCCCCGAGCAATACGAAAACGTACCCGCAGCGCAATTTCTGCGCGATGTGCCTGCCAGCTGGGACGAAACCCGCGCGATCGAAGGCGCGATTGGCGAGCACATCGTGCTGGCGCGCCGCAGCGGCAAGGACTGGTATGTGGGTGCGATGACCAACGAACAGGCACGCACGCTGCAGGTCCCGTTGACGTTTCTGGACAAGGGCACCTGGACAGCGACGATCTATGCCGATGGCGCAGCGCCCACCGAGGTGAACATCGAAACACGCAAGCTGACCCGCGATGACACATTGCAGCTACAGCTGGCGGCAAGCGGTGGCGCGGCGATCCGGCTGCACAAGAAGTAGGCGTGCCGCGGCACTATCGTAAACCAGGCACGTGTGTGCGCTTCGCCACGTGCACGCTGGCGCGCGCCGGCATCGCAGCCGCGTTGCTGTCGCGCTGATTTCGGCCGCGAGGGATTGCGACGCGGCCACATCAGCTATGCGCGAAATTTTTCTCAATGCAACGAACGCTGAATAAGCGTTGTATCGGTGTATTGGCCTCGGCGCCGATGCAGGCTTGCGAACACCGCATCGGGCAGCGCCGGCACTGATCGCTGTTTACGACCATGCGAAAACGCGGTGGCGTCGTTGCTTCCGCACGTTGCAGAACACGATGGCTCGTCTTGTTCCACATGCAGCTTGCCGTCATGGCTGGCTACAGCCTCACCCGCAACAACCGCACATCACCGCCCGCAGCGCAGGCGGTGATGCGACCGATTACGGCAGATCGATCCCGGCGCACGCTGCCGGGCGCGCGTCCTTGATGGGCTGCACGCCGCTGGCATCGAAGCGCAGCGCCGCATGTGTCGGCGCGAACGCCGGCCAGGCCGGCAAGCCGGTCGCGTTGGGGTTGCCACTTTGCACGAACGCTGCCCAATAACGCTGCAGGTTCACCGGCGGCGTACCGATCGGCAGGCCCTTGAACAGGAAGGGCAACTCAGCACTATGGGTCACCTGCCCACCGGGCGCGGCGGTATCGAACACGTATTGCCACACGGGCGCGCCGAGTGCTGCCTGCCGCTGCGCGACCGTGACCGCAGGGCAGCGGAAGGTGAGATCGGTAGACAGCTGGACGGCGGGGCTGCCTTCGCGCGCGGTGCGCTTTGCCTGCGCACGTTGCTGCCGTTGCAGCACGGCGTCGGCCTGCGCCGGGTAGTCGCGGCGCACACGTGCCTGCGCGCCCTGCTCGCCGCCATAGGTGAGCTCCTGCACCACATACCCGATCAACAGCGGCACCTTGGCCTGTTTGCCCTCGGCCAGCAGCGCCGCTGGCGCACGCGGCAACACGCGCCCGTCCACTACCGCCTGCAACCAGAGATAGCCATCGTCATCCAGCGCGGGCACGTCCACACCTTGCGCGGCCTGGATCACACGCTCGGCCGGCAGCGCGCGCAGCTGTGCCAGCCGCGTCGCTGCATCGTCGATGCCGGCACGTGCGGCGATGCTGACACCCAGTGCGCGGTTGTCTTGCAGCGACCGCGCCGGCAAGCCGAAGCCGGCGGTGCCGCTCTGTTCGATCGCCGCGGAAAACAGGCCACGCGCCAACGGGCTGAGCATCAGCAGGCCCACGTCCTGGCCACCGGCCGATTGCCCGGCGATGGTCACACGCCCCGGGTCGCCACCGAACTGGGCGATGTTGTCGTGCACCCACTGCAACGCGGCGATCTGGTCGAGCAAGGCGTAATTGCCGGCGGCGGCATTGTCGCCATCGCGCAGTTCCGGCAGCGACAGAAAGCCGAACGCACCCAGGCGATATTGCAGCGTCACCACCAGCATGTCCTGCGCCACCAGGTTGGTCGGCAGATGCCCATCGGCGCCACCGGCCACATTGGCGCCGCCATGGATCCACACGAACACCGGCAGCGGCTTGGCTGGCTGCAACGCGGGCGTCTGCACCTCTACATACAGGCAGTCTTCGGTGCCGCGCTTGGCCATGGCGTTGTTCCAGCCCAACGCAGGCTGCACGCACGGGGTGGCGGCCACCGTGGCATCGCGCACGTCTGCCCAGGCCGGTGCCGGTTGCGGCGGCCGCCAGCGCAGCGCACCCAACGGCGGGGCGGCAAACGGAATCGCGCGGAACACCGCGCTGCCATCGTCCTGCCATTGGCCGCGCACCGGGCCGTGGTCGGTCTGCACCTGCGGCGGCGCAACCGGCGAGAGGGCAGCAGCGTTGCCGGCAACGGCCAACGCGCAACTTGCGGCAAACATCCAGACACGCGAGCGCATGCTTACGCTCCTGTCAGCGCGCGTGCGCGCCAGGCGGCTTGAAAGACGGCGGTGGCGGAGGCGACATTGAGGCTTTCCACCAGGCCGCTGCCGTGGATGGACAACTGCAGATCGCAGGCGCTGGCGAACTGCCGGTCCATGCCTTCGCTTTCCGCCCCCATCACGTAGACGAGGCGCTGCGGCAACGCGGTGGCAAACACATCCTGCCCGCCGTCCACCAGCGTGGCGGCCACCGCAAAGCCGGCCTGCCGCAGCTGCGCCATCGCCTGCGCGGTATCGGGAAGCTGAACCAGCGGCACCGCTTCAGCGCCGCCTTCGGCCACGCGCGCGGCGGCACCGGACAACCCCAGCGTGGAGCCGGCCGGCAACAACAGACCAGCCACACCGAAGTGCGCCGACGAGCGCAGGATGGCGCCGAAGTTATGCGGGTTGCCCACCCCATCCAGCCACAGCGCCAGCACCGGGCCTTGCGGCAAGGCCGCCAGCCAGTCCTGCAGCGGCTGCGGCGGCACCCGCAACACCTCGGCCACGATGCCTTCGTGATGCGTGCTGGACGCCAGCTTGGTGAGGTCGGCATCTTCCACCACGCGGTAGCCCAGGCGCTGCGCCACGCACCAGGCCAGCAAGGCCTTGAACTGCGGGATACGCGCTTCGGTCAGGTAGATCTTGCGCAGCGCATGCGGGCGCGCCTTGAACACCGCCTGGATCGCATTGATGCCGTACAGCCGCAGCTCGCGCGCGTTGTTGGCGCTGGCCGCGGCCGGCGCCGCAGCGCTGGTGCGCGGCGCCGGAGCAGACGGCGCGGGTGCGCGTGGCGCCGCACGGCCCCACGGATTGAGCGGCGCTGCGCCGCTGCCGGCGGTGTCGCGCGGCGGCCGTGCGCCACGCCCATCATGCTGTTTCATCGTTGTGTCCAGAAATCCGCGTTCTTGATGCCGAGCGAGACAGGATCGAACACGGGATCCAGCCCCTGGCGTTTCTGCCGTTCGTAATCCTTCAAGGCCAGCATCGCCGGCTTGTGCAGGATCAGGATGGCGATGATGTTGAGCCAGGCCATGACGCCCACGCCGATGTCGCCCAGTGCCCATGCCAGCTGCGCATTATGGAACGCGCCGAAGATCACCATGCCCAGGATGCCCAGGCGCAGCAGCAGCACGGTGAGCGGACGCCGGCGGTTGCCGTTGATGTAGCTCAGATTGGTTTCGGCCATGTAGTAATAGGCCATGATCGTCGTGAAGGCGAAGAAGAACAGCGCGATCGCCACGAAGCCCGCACCCCAGCCCGGCAGCACCGATTCCACCGCGGCCTGCGCATAGCCCGGGCCCTCTTCCACGCCGACCAGGCCCGCATACAGCCCCGGCTTGGCGCCATCGGGCGAATACACGTTGTACTTGCCGGTGGTGAGGATCAGGAAGGCGGTGGCGGTGCACACCATCATGGTGTCGAAGTAGATCGCAAACGCCTGTACGTAGCCCTGCTTGGCCGGGTGCGAGACCTCGGCCGCGGCGGCTGCGTGCGGGCCGGTGCCCTGCCCGGCTTCGTTGGCGTAGATGCCGCGCTTGACGCCCCATTCCACCGCCAGGCCCAGCAACGCACCGAACGCGGCATGGCTGCCGAAGGCGCTGCTGAAGATGGTGGCAAACATGTCCGGCACGCGTTCGGCGTTGAGCACCATGATGACCAGCGCCATCAGGATGTAGCCCATGGCCATGAACGGCACCACGATCTCGGCGAAGTTGGCGATGCGCTTGACGCCGCCGAAGATGATCACCGCCAGCATGCAGGCCACCAGGATGCCGATGCCCAGCTTGGCGGCATCGCGCATCGGCAGGCCCATCCACTGCCCGTCCATCGCGCCGCACAGGCTGGTGCCGCGGCAGGCGTTGATGGCGCTATCGGCGATGGCATTGGCCTGCACGCCCGGCATCAGAAAGCCGGTGGCGATGATGGTGGCCACCGCAAAGGTGAGCGCGTACCACTTCAGGCCCATGGCCTTTTCGATGTAGTACGCCGGGCCACCGCGATAACGGCCATCGGCATCCTTGATCTTGTAGATCTGCGCCAGCGTCGATTCCACATACGAGGTGGACGCGCCGAGAAAGCCCATCACCCACATCCAGAAGATCGCGCCCGGCCCGCCGAAGGCGATGGCGGTGGCCACGCCGGCGATATTGCCAATGCCAATGCGCCCGGCCATCGACATCGCCAGGGCCTGGAACGAGGACACGCCGGCATCGGATTTCTGCCCGCCCACGGTGAGGCGGACCATTTCCACGAATCCGCGCACCTGCATGAAGCGGGTGCGGATGGTGAAGTACACGCCGGCGCCCAGACACATGAAGATCAGTGCCTTGCTCCAGACGATACCGTTGATGCCATTGATGAGTGCTTCCACGCAATCTCCCCGACGCGCCGACCGTTGACCCCAGCGAGGTGGGGAGTGCCCCGATTCTGGCCGAAAGCGCTGCACGATGCGACGTGCACGCGCGCCACAGGCTCAGCGTGTGGCGGCGAACCGGCTGAAAACGTGCAGATCGTGCGTGCCATCGGGGCGCAGCAATGCGCCGCGCCGCACGCCCTGGGCCACGAACCCGTTCTTGCGCAATACCTGGGCAGAGGCCGGGTTGCTGTCCAGTACGGTCGCATCGATGCGTGTGAGTGGCAGCGCGTGCAAGGCCCACGCGAGATAGGTCTGCACGCTGCGGGTCATCCAGCCGCGCCCCCAATACACGCGGCCCAGCCAGTAGCCCAGTTCAGCGACATCGTCTGCACCACCGGCCGCACGACGCAGCGCGATGCTGCCGCAGGCCTGGCCGTCGATCACGATGGCCAGCACCGGGTCGCGCAGATCCACCACTTTGCCGGCCAGAAATGCCTCGCCATCGGCACGCGTATACGGGTGCGGAAAGCGCGTGCTCAGCCCGCACGGTACCAACGGGTCGTTGGCATGCATCAGCAAGGCGTCCAGGTCGTCCTGGCGCCAGCGGCGCAGCTCAAATCCTTCGCCCTGCAATTGCAGATCATCGAACATGCACTGGCCTCACCATGCAGCAGCGCCGCAACGCTGCTGCACCATTACCACACGCCAGGCTCAGCGCTTGGCGGTCTGCGCCTGCTTGAGCGCGGCGCACAGGCGGATCGCCTCGCCGGTCTGGGCCAGGCCGCGGTCGGCGCCGCTGAGCGTGGCCAGGCGTGGCTTGAAGAACGCATCCAGACGATCGGCTTCCTCCACGCTGCAGCCGTTGGATGCGCCCAGCGACGGCAGGCCGCCACCATCGAACGAGCCACTGCGCTGCACGATGCGGTCGAAGTTGGCGGTGAACCACGGCCACATCGAGGCATGCGAGGCGTCATAGCTATGCCCACGCGTCAGCAGGCTCTTCATCTCGCCGACCTTGATCGCATCGGTCAATGCAAAGTCGCGCACCTGGGTGAGCAGCGCCGGATCCTGCACCGCGCCGAGCGCGGCGATCATCGCGTTGCGCTGCGCCGGGTCGGCATGCGTGCGCAGCGCCTGGATCAGCGTCTGCACGGCCGCGGCGCCGCGCTCCTGCGCGGTCACCGCCAGCACGGTGCCGAGCAGGTCGGGATTGGCCGCGGCGAAGTTCAGGCCATTGGCGCCACCTGCCAGCACCGCATCACCCTGGGCCAGCAGCGCGCTGCGCACCTCCGGGGTTTGCAGCCGCAGGCCGAACAAGCCGGCCAGGGACGCACGCAATGTGGTGTCGTCGATCGACTCCTTGGCGCGACGGGTGTAGCCGAGCTGACGCAGACGCGGCAGGTAGGCCTGCTCGGCCGCCTTGCGCAGGGTGGCGCGCTGCGCATCGGTGGTGGCCTGGTGGCGCCAGATCCAGACGAAGCGGTCCACCAACGCGGTGGACACATCGGCAGACTCGGCGCCGGCCAGTTGCTTCATCGCTGCCAGCACCACCTCGGTGTCGGCATCGCCGTGGCGATACGCCGCATCGATAGCATCGGCGTAGGAGAGCTTTTCGTTTTCGTCGAGCTGTGCGACCTGCTTGCCGAGTGCGGCCAGCTGCTTCTTGGGCAGGCTGAAACGGTAGTAGCCGGCGCCACGCGCATTCGGGAACACCCAGGTGTTCTTGCCGGCACCTTCCAGCACGATGCTGCCGCTGCCGCTTTCCAGCAGTTGGCAGGCGGTGCCCACCTGGTTCTTGCCCTTGCCGTACTTCACGCACACCGGCACGCCCCACTGCTGCGCGGTGGAACCGGATGAGCCCAGCGGCAGGTAGCGCTGCTGTTGCAGTTTGACCACGGTCTTGCCGCCCTCGCGCGCCACCTGCGTCTGCAGGTACGGCACGCCCGGCTGATTCAGGAAGCTGCGGAATGCGGCCTTGAAATCCTCGCCCTTGCCGGCGGCTTCGGCGATCGCATCGACCAGGTCATCGGCGGTGGCGCTGCCAAACTTGTGCTTGGCGATGTAGGCGCGCATGCCCTCGCGGAACACGTCCTCGCCGACAAAACCTTCGAACATCGCCAGCACCGCCGCACCCTTCTGGTAGGTGATGCCGTCGAAAGCGGTTTCGATGTCGCCGTTGCCGGTGATCGGCTGGCGGATCTTGCGTGCGCTGACCAGGCTGTCGTTATCCATCGCGTGCTGCGCACCGCCGATGCGGTCCAGATTGGCACGGTATTCCGGGTGCAGCTGCATGGTGATCTTCTGCTGCATCCAGGTGGCGAACGCTTCGTTCAACCACAAATCGTCCCACCACGCCATGGTGACGGTGTCGCCGGTCCATTGGTGCGCCAGCTCGTGCGCGTTGGTGTTGAAGGAGCGCTGCACGTTTTCGGCCGGCGAGTCCTTGTCCAGCAGCAACAGCCAGTCGCGGAAGGTCACAAACCCCGGGTTTTCCATGGCGCCGGCGCTGAAGTCCGGTGCGGCAACCAGATCGAGTTTGTCGAACGGGTAACCGAAGGCGTAGTAGTCCTCCAGCGCCGCAATGATGGCCGGGGTCTGGTCCAGCGCGGGGGTGATGCGCGGGCCCTGGCCCTGGGCGGCGATGCCACGTAGCGGTGTGGCTGCGGGGCGCTGCGGGGTGGCCGGCATGGCCGGCACATCCACCACATCCCACGGGCCGGCCGCGTAGGCCACCAGATAGGTGGGCAGCGGCAGCGTCGGTGCGAAGCTCACCGTCTTCCAGCCCTTGCCGGCCGGCTTGGTGGAGGTGGCGATGGTGTTGGCCAAGGCCTGATCGCCGGCGGGCACGGTCAGGCTCATATCGAACGGCGTCTTGAACGAGGGCTCATCGAAACCGGGGAACGCGTAGCGCGCACTGATCGGCTCCATCTGCGTCATCGCATATGCCTTGCCCTGGTACTTCACCTGATACAGGCCCTGCAGCTGCTGATTGAGCGGCGCGCTGTAGGTGATGTCCACGGTGAGCGTCTGCGGTTTGAGCGTGCGGCCGAAGTCCAGGCGCACCACGCCGGCCTGCGCATCGGCATCGACGTAGCGTGCGGTGAGTGCCTTGCCCTTGGCCGGCTTCACTGTGGCCTTGCTGACCTTCAACTCCTTGCCGTGCAGCCAGAGATGGTCCGACGCCTGCTTGAGCTGCACGCGGATGGTGGTGCGTCCGCTGAATTGCGCCTGCTCCGGATCCACCTTGATCGCCAGACTGTAGTGCTCGGGCACCGCCCAGGTGGGCAGGCGGCCATTGGGCACCGGCTCGCCGGCGGATTGCGCCAGGGCGCTCCCACAGCACAGCGCAAGGACGGAGGGAGCAAGCAGACAGGCAAGACGACGCATGAGCGATTCCGGTCAAGGTAACCGCCGAAGTCGACCACAGCCAGGCAGCGCTGTCATGTGACCATAGTCATTGCACGGGCGGTGCAGGCAATCGCGGCCACGCACCGCCAAAGTCGGCATGTTGGCTGATGCCTGGGGGCGACACAGCGCCGGTGGTGCATCACACGCGGGGCAGTGCCGCAGCTCATGAGTCATTGCATGCAGCGTGGCCACATGCATGCTTGGGATGGCCTGCATTGCAGGGCGCCTGCGCGCACCACGCGTGCCGCCTGCTTGTACGCGGCGCAGCAGGCTATACGCAGTTACTGGTTGGGTTATGTCACCGGATGCCCAAACAATCGCTCGGCAGCACAACGATTGCCGGCAGCGAAACCCGCTGCCGGCAACTGGATTATGCGTGTCCACCCACCGAAGGCGTGCGTGCCTCCAAGGCATCCAGCTCGCGCGCCAGTGCTTCGGGCGACTTGGTGTACGGGGCGATCAGGCTGTAGAACGCCGGCACCACGTACAGCGAGAGCAGCGTAGACAACGACACCCCAAAGATCACCACCACGCCGATGGTGGCGCGGCTGGCCGAGCCGGGCCCGCCGGCCACCACCAACGGAATCGCGCCGACCACCGTGGCGATGGAGGTCATCAGGATCGGGCGCAGGCGCACCGATGCCGATTCGACGATAGCCGCATGCACACTGCGGCCTTCGTCGCGCAGCTGATTGGCAAACTCCACGATCAGAATGCCGTTCTTGGCCGCCAAGCCCACCAACATCACGATGCCGATCTGACTGAACAGATTGAGCGTGCCGCCGGTGAGCCACAGGCCGACCAGCGCGCCCAGCACCGCCAGCGGCACCGTCAACATGATCACCAGCGGATGGGCGAAGCTCTCGAACTGCGCGGCCAGCACCAGATACACCACCAGCAAGGCCATGCCGAAGGTGAGCAGCACCGCACTGCCGGATTGCTGGTACTCACGCGATTCGCCCTTCCATTCCACCTGCGCGTACTCGGGCAACTCTTCCTGCGCAGTCTGCTGGGCCCAGGCGATGGCATCGCCCAGCGGATAGCCCGGCGCCAGGCCGGCGCTGATGGTGATCGCGCGCAGCCGATTGAAGCGATTCAAGGTGCCGGCTTCAGCCACTTCACTGAGCGTGACCAGGTTGGACAGCGGAATCAGCTCGCCACGGATCGAGCGCACGCGGATCGCGGTGAGGTCTTCGGGCGACATCCGGCCTTCGCGCCCTGCCTGCAGCATCACGTCGTATTCCTCGCCGTTGTCGACGAAGGTGGTCACGCGGCGTGAGCCCATCAAGGCTTCCAGCGCGCCACCAATCGCAGTGACCGACACGCCCAGATCCGCCGCGCGCAGGCGATCGATATTCACGCGCATCTGCGGGCGGGTTTCCTTGTAGTCCGAATCCGCGCCCACCAGGCCGGGATTGGATTCCATGCGCTGCAGGATGCGGTCGCGCCATTGCGCGATCTCCGCGTAATCCGGGCCGCCCAGCACCATCTGGAACGGTTGGCCGCGGCTGCGCACCAGCCCGCCGCTCACCTGGGTACGTGCACGCACGCCGGTCAGCACGTTGAGTTTCTGCTGCAGTTCGTCGGCAACCTCGGTGGTGGGACGGTCACGTTTTTCCCAATCCTGCAGGAACACACTCACGCGGCCGGTGTGCATTTCCTCGCTGCTGCCAAACCCGCCGGGCACGCGCGGATTGGCACGCACGATGGGTTTGTCCGCGCCCACGTACGGGCGCAGGATGTCTTCCACCTGGTGCATCTGGCCCACGGTGTAATCGAAGCCCGCACCTTCCGGGCCGTCGATCATGATCTGGAAGTTGCCGCGGTCCTCGGCCGGAGCCAGTTCGGACGGAATGCGGCTCATCAACCACGCGCTGGCACCCAGCGCCAACAGCATCAGCAGCGCGAAGATCCAGGTGCGCTGCACATGCCGCTCCAGCGATCGCCCGTAGGCGGCCGACACCGCTTGCATGCGCCCGTTGAACCACTGATGGAACCGATTTGGCTTGGCCTGGTCGTGCGCGCGCAACAGCTTGGACGACATCATCGGCGTGAGCGTCAGCGCCACGAAGGCCGAAATCGCCACCGCTGCCGCCAGTGCCACCGCCAGCTCACGGAACAGCCGCCCGGTATTGCCTTCCAGAAAGCCCACCGGCAGAAACACCGCCACCAGCACCGCGGTGGTCGCAATCACCGCGAACGCCACCTGGCCGGTACCGCGCTTGGCGGCCACCAGCGGCGGCTCGCCGAGGTCGATGCGGCGCTGGATGTTTTCCACCACTACAATCGCATCGTCGACCACCAGGCCGATACACAGCACCAACGCGAGCAGGGTGAGCAGGTTGATCGAGAAATCGAACGCGTACAGCGCAATGAACGCGGCGATCAGACACACCGGCACGGTAACGGCCGGAATCAAGGCCGCGCGTGCGCTGCCCAAGAACACCCAGATCACCACCAGCACCAGCACAACCGCTTCGATCAGCGTGTGATAGACGCGCTCCACCGCCGCATCGATGAAGGTGGTGGTGTCGAAGGCGACGAAGATGTTGGTGCCCTGCGGCAGGGTCTTCTGGATTTCTTCGGCCTGCGCGCGTGCTTCGCGTGCTACGTCCAGCGCGTTGGCGGTGGAGTTGCGCACGATACCCAGGCCCACGTTGGGCACGCCATTGCTCTGGAAATACGCGCGCCGTTCGGCCGAGGTGAGCTCCACCTTGGCCACGTCGCCCAGCCGCACCACATAGCCGCCCTCGCCCTTGCTCAGCGGCAGCTTGGCGAAGTCCTCCGGCTTGAGATAGCTGCGCTCCACGCGCAAGGTGAAGTCGCGCTGCGCCGATTCGATGCTGCCGGCCGGCAACTCCACGTTTTCGTTCTGCAGCGCGGTTTCCACATCGGCCACGGTGAGTGCGCGCGCGGCCAATTGGTCGCGGTCCAGCCAGATGCGCATCGCATAGCGCTGCCGCCCGCCGATGCGCACCTGCGCCACGCCGTCCAGGCTGGAGAAGCGGTCAACGACATAGCGTTCGGCGTAGTCGGACAGCTGCAGCGTGTCCATCGTGCTGGAACTCATGTTGAGCCACAGGATGGGGTCGGCGTCGGCTTCGACCTTGGAAATCTCCGGTGGACGCGCCTGATCCGGCATGCGGTCGGACACGCGGCTGACCGCATCGCGCACATCGTTTGCGGCCGCTTCCACGTCGCGCGTCGGCACGAACTCGATGCTGATGTCCGACGAACCATTGCGGCTGCGCGCCTCGATGGTTTCGATCCCCTCGATGCCGGCCAATGCGTCTTCCAGCACCTGGGTGATGCGGCTTTCCACCACTGCCGCCGAGGCGCCGGTGTATTCCACGTCCACCGAGACGATGGGCGGGTCGATCGCCGGCAATTCGCGCAGCGTGAGCCGGGTGAAGGACATCACGCCCAGCACGATCAGCAACAGGCTCATCACCACCGCCATCACCGGGCGGGTAATGGACAGGTCGGAGAGCTTCATTGCACGGCCTGCTTACCGGCGGTGGCGGTCGCACTGGCGTTTGCCGGCGCGGCCTGCGCGTCGATCTTCAGGCCCGGGCGCAACTTGCCGGTGCCATCCACCACGATGCGCTCACCGGGTTTGACGCCTTCGAGGATTTCCACCTTGCCATCGCGGCGCTCGCCCAGCCGCACGTCGGCGCGCTCCACGCTGCTGTCCGGCTTGACCCGGAACACATACGACTCGCGTCCCACCTGCACCACCGCAATCTCCGGAATCACCAGCGCCTGCCGCGCTGGCTGGAACAGCCGCACATCCAGCAACATGCCCGGGCGCAACCGGCGGTCGTCGTTGGGGAAATCCGCCCGCACGGTGACCGACCGCGTGGTCTCATCGATGCGCGAATCGATCGCCGCCACTTCACCTTCAAACTGCGCGCCCGGGTAGGCCGCAGCACTGCCGTTGACCGCGTTGCCAAGCTCGACCAGGCCGAGCTGCGACTCAGGCACCTGGAAATCCACGTACATGCGCTCGACATCATCGAGCGTGGTGATCACGGTGCTGGCGGTGATCAGCGACCCGGGGCTGACCTGGCGGATGCCGAGCACGCCGGTGAACGGCGCGCGCACCTCGCGGTCGGTGATCTCCGCGCGCATCTGCTGCACGCGTGCCTCGGCGGCGTCGCGCAGCGCACGTTGGGTGTCCACGGTGGATTTGGCCACCAGTTGCTGGCCGACCAGGCTCAGCTGGCGCCGATACAGCTGCTCGGTTTCCTCGAAGGTGGCTTGGGCAGCAGTCAACGCGGCCTGCTGCGAATTGCCACGCAGGCGCAGCAGCAGCTGCCCGGCCTTGACCTCGTCGCCACTGTCGAAGTTGACCTGCTCCACCACATCGCTCACCGCGGCCGTCAGCGCCACCGACTCGCGCGCACGCACGGTCGCGATCGACTGCACGGTCGAATTCCATGGCTGCACGCTCACCGCTTGCACGACGACCGGAATCGGTTTGCTGGCGGCGGGCGCACTGGTCTGGCGGGCGCAACTGGTCAGCCCGACGGCCAACAAAAGCGCCACGCAAAAACGTGCGCTGGGTCGAACAAGCATCAGAACATCCTGGCGGGGTACGGCGAAAGTTTAACGACCCAGCCGCCATGCGGTTGACGAAAAGGGCGTGCTTTGCACCATGACCAAAGACCCTTGTCCTCGTCGCCACGATGCGGTGCTCAGGCAGCCACCACAGCGCGCGCACGTCGCTCAGACCGGCATCACCGGTACTGGAAGCGGCCCGTACCTGCGTACGTGCCGGCGCCTATGCACCTGTTGCTGCCCTGTCTGACCACCGCTTGATTGCGTTGTTGCAGCCTGCCCTCAGCGCTCCAGGCCCAGGTATTCCAGGACATGCCGCGCCAGCGCCTCTACGTTCTCACCATCGGCGTGAAGATGGATTTCCGGGCGCTCGGGCGCCTCGTACGGCGAATCGATCCCGGTGAAATTGGGAATCTGCCCGGCGCGGGCCTTGCGGTAGAGGCCTTTCACGTCGCGTGCCTCGGCGACCGCCAGCGGCACGTCCACGAACACTTCGACGAATTCTCCCGAGTCGAAGCGCTCGCGTGCCAGCTGGCGTTCGGCACGGAACGGGGAAATGAAGCTCACCAGCACGATCAGCCCGGCATCGGCCATCAGCCGTGCCACCTCGGCCACGCGGCGGATGTTTTCCACACGGTCCTCGTCGGTGAAGCCCAGATCGCGGTTGAGCCCGTGGCGCACGTTGTCGCCGTCCAGGATGAAGGTGTGATAGCCCAGCGCATGCAGGCGCTTGTCCACCAGGTTGGCCACCGTGGACTTGCCCGCACCGGACAGGCCGGTGAACCACAGCACGCGTGGCGCCTGGCCCTTGATGCGCGCACGCGCGGCGCGGTCCACATCCAGGTGCTGCCAATGCACGTTGCCGGCGCGGCGCAGCGCAAACTCCAGCGCACCGGCCGCGACCGTGGCATTGGTCTGCCGGTCGATCAGGATGAAGCCGCCCAGCACGCGGTTGCGCGCGTACGGGGCAAAAGCGATCGGCTCGTCCAGCGACAGGTTGCAGTAGCCCACCTCGTTGAGCTCCAGCCGCTTGGCGGCCAGCCGCTCCTGCGTGTTCACATCGACCTTGTGCTTGATCTCGCTGATGCTGGCGGTGACGGTGCGGGTGCCGATCTTGAGCCAGTACGGGCGGCCCGGCAGCAATGCGGCATCGTCCATCCACAGCACGTGCGCGGCGAACTGGTCGGCCACTTCCGGCGGGTCGTCCACGGCGGCGATGATGTCGCCGCGGCTGATGTCGATCTCTTCGCGCAAGGTCAGCGTCACGGCCTGCCCGGCGCGTGCGCTGTCGACCACGCCATTGGCATCCAGCACGCTCGCCACATGCGCGCGGCGCCCGGACGGCACCACCACCACCGCATCGCCGGTGCGTACCTGGCCCGCAGCAATGGTGCCGGCATAGCCACGGAACTGCGCGTTGGGGCGATTGACCCACTGCACTGGCAGGCGCAACCCACTCACTGCATCGGGCGTCTCCAGCTGCACGCCGTCCAGGTGCTGCAGCAGATGCGGCCCCTGGTACCACGGCATGCGGGTGGACGCGCTGGACAGGTTGTCGCCGGCCAGTGCCGACAGCGGAATGCACTGCACATCGGCAATGCCCAACTGCGCCGCCAGGGCGCGGTAGCTGTCGACGATGGTGGCGAACACCTGCGCGTCGTAGTCCACCAGGTCCATCTTGTTGACCGCCAGCACCACGTGGCGAATGCCCAGCAACGAGACGATGTAGCTGTGCCGCCGCGTCTGCACCAGCACGCCCTTGCGCGCATCCACCAGCACCACCGCCACATCGGCGGTGGAGGCGCCTGTGGCCATGTTGCGCGTGTACTGCTCATGCCCGGGGCAATCGGCGACGATGAACTTGCGTTGGTCGGTATCGAAGTAGCGGTACGCCACATCGATGGTGATGCCCTGCTCGCGCTCGGCGGCCAGCCCATCCATCAGCAAGGCGTAGTCGATGCCGTCGCCCTGCGTGCCATGGCGCTTGCTGTCGCTTTCCAGCGCGGCCAGCTGGTCATCGAACAGCCGCTTGCTGTCATACAACAACCGCCCGATCAGCGTGCTCTTGCCATCGTCCACGCTGCCGCAGGTGATGAAGCGCAGCAGCGGTTTGGATTCGTGCTGCTGGAGATAGGCGCCGATTGCGCCGGGATTGGGGAGTGGGGAATCGGGATTTGCAAAAGCGGTCTCCTCCCTCATCTCGTTCGCGGCGAACTGCTGTTGCGATTCCCCATTCCCGATTCCCGATTCACTGCCCATCAGAAATACCCCTCGAGTTTCTTCTGCTCCATCGATGCGCCTGGTGCGTGGTCGATCATGCGGCCCTGGCGTTCGGAGCTGGTGCTGACCAGCATCTCGGCGATCACCGCTTCCAGCGTGTCGGCGGTGGATTCGATCGCGCCGGTCAGCGGGTAGCAGCCCAGCGTGCGGAAGCGCACCGAGCGCAGTTGCGGGGTTTCGCCGGGGTGCAGCGGCAGGCGGTCGTCGTCGACCATGATCCAGGCGCCGTCGCGCTGTACCACCGGGCGCGGCGCGGCGAAGTACAACGGCACCACCGGAATGCGTTCGCGGTAGATGTACAGCCAGATATCCAGCTCGGTCCAGTTGGACAGCGGAAACACGCGCACGCTTTCGCCAGGTTTGGTGCGCGCGTTGTAGAGATTCCACAGCTCCGGGCGCTGATTCTTCGGGTCCCAGCGATGGCGTGCATTGCGGAACGAGAACACGCGCTCCTTGGCGCGCGATTTTTCTTCGTCCCGGCGCGCCCCGCCGATCGCCGCATCGAAGCCGCCCTGCTCCAGTGCCTGCTTCAGGCCCTGGGTCTTCATCACGTCGGTGTGCACCGCCGCGCCATGGCTGATCGGGCCGATGTCCTGCGCGACGCCTTCCGGGTTGATGTGCACGCGCAGGTCCACCGCGGTCTCGGCCGCACGGCGGTCGCGGAAGGCGATCATCTCGCGGAATTTCCAGCGTGTGTCCACGTGCAGCAGCGGGATCGGCGGTGGCGAGGGGGCAAAGGCCTTGAGCAGCAGGTGCAGCAGCACCGAGCTGTCCTTGCCGACCGAATACAGCATCACCGGCGCACGGAACTCGGCGGCGACCTCGCGCAGGATGTGGATGCTCTCGGCCTCGAGACGGTCGAGATGGGACAGGGGCGGCAGGGTCATCAGCGTGTCGTTGGGCATCGGCGGCGAGACCAGCCGATGGTAGGGCAAGGCAGCGCAGTGTGTGGCGGGCCCATGCCGGGCCGAAATAAGCACCCGGCATAACGCGATAACGGCTGATCCTTTCTGGCAGAGCGAACGCTTCCCTAACATCGTTCATCCATTGCCCTCCCTGGAACCGAATGACCGCCGCCAGCCCCGCCGTGCCGCCCAGCCCCTTGCCCGACGAGCGCAAGGAGCTGCTGGAGCGTCTGGTCGACGGTCTGGACGCCCCGTCCCTGTGGTGGCTGTCCGGGTATACCGCCGGCTTGGCGCAGGGTCACCCGCCGCGCTCGCTGGCGGTACTGCCGGGTGGCCAGGTGCATGCGGTGGCACACGAGAGCCAGCGCCTGACCGTGTTGTACGGCAGCCAGACCGGCAATGCCCGGCGGCAGGCCGAGCAACTGGCCGCCGAGGCCGAGGCTGCCGGCGTGAACGTGCGCCTGCTGCGTGCCGACGCCTACCCCACCCGCGAGCTGGCCAGCGAACGCCTGTTGTACGTGGTGATCAGCACCCAAGGCGAAGGCGATCCGCCGGATGATGCAATTGGCCTGGTCGAGTTCCTGAGCGGGCGCCGCGCGCCCAAGCTGCCGGAGCTCAAGTACGCGGTGCTGGGCCTGGGCGATTCCAGCTACGCCGATTTCTGCGGCATTGCGCGGCGGATCGACGAACGCCTGGCCGAACTCGGCGGCAGCCGCGTGCAGCCGCGCGGCGAAGCCGACCTGGACATCGACAGCGTCGCCACACCCTGGCGCACGCACGCGCTGCGGCATGCGCGCGAGCAGCTCAAGAGTGCCCAGCCATCGGCCACGGTCACGCCGCTGCGCAGTCAGCCGGCCGCGCCAGTGTGGTCGCAGCAGCACCCGTTCGCCGCCGAGTTGCTGGCCAACCAGATCATCAGCGGGCGCGATTTCAAAGGCCCGGGCTTCCGTGTCTATGGCCCGGCGATCAAGCGGGTGCGCCACCTGGAGTTCTCGCTGGACGGCAGCGGGCTCAGCTACGAGCCCGGCGATGCACTTGGCATTCGTCACCGCAACCCGCCGGCGCTGGTCGATGCGGTACTGGAGAGTCTGCGCCTGGATGGTCATGCATCGGTCACCATCGGCGAGGACACTCTGCCCTTGAACGAGTGGCTTGCCACGCGGCGCGAGCTGACCAAGCTCTCGCGGCCCTTCCTGGCCGCCCACGCCGAGCGTGCACATGCAGACGAACTGCAGGCGCTGCTCACCCCGACCCAGACTGCCGGCCTGGCGTCGCTGCTCTCCGATCACCAGTTGATCGACGTGCTGCGACGCTGGCCGGCGGATTGGGACCACGGCGGCCTGCTGGCTGCCCTGCGTCCGCTCACCCCACGCCTGTATTCCATCGCCTCCAGCCGCAAGCGCGTGGGCGAGGAAGTACACCTGGTGGTGGATGAACTGCATTACCAGGCGCACGGCCATGGGCACGTGGGTTCGGCCAGCGGGTTTCTGGCGGCACTGGCCGAAGGCGACACCGCGCCGGTGTATATCGAACCGAACGAGCGCTTCCGCGTGCCGGCAGATCCGGACCGCGACATCCTGATGATCGGCCCGGGCACCGGCGTGGCACCGTTCCGCGCATTCGTGCAGGAACGTGCCGAAACAGGCGCCAAGGGACGCAACTGGCTGTTCTTCGGTGCGCAGCATTTCAACACCGACTTCCTGTATCAGGCCGAATGGCAGCAGGCGCTGCAGCGCGGCGAGCTGCACGCACTGGAACTGGCGTTCTCGCGCGACGCGGCAGAGAAGATGTACGTGCAACACCGCCTGCGCGCCCGCGGCGCCGAGGTCTACGCCTGGCTGCAAGGCGGCGCGCATGTGTATGTGTGCGGCGCGATCGGCATGGGCAAGGACGTGCACGCCGCGCTACTGGACATCGTCGCCACCCACGGCGCACTCGATGCCGAAGCGGCCGCGGCGTATCTCACCCACCTGCAGGTGGAGGGACGCTATGCGCGCGATGTTTATTGAGGCCGGGATTCGGGAGTGGGGATTGGGGATTCGTCAAAGCGGATGTCCGAAGTCTTTGTGTTGCCTGGACGCTGCGCGCGTTGTGCTGTTGCCAATCCCGAATCACGAATGCCGAATCCCGTCATGACCCATTCCGTCGAAGACATCAAATCCACCAGCCGCCGCTTGCGCGGGTCGCTGGAGCAGAGCCTGGCCGATCCGGTCACCGGGGCGTTGCGCGAGGACGATCAGACGCTGATCAAGTACCACGGCAGCTACCAGCAGGACGACCGCGACATCCGCGATGAGCGGCGGCGGCAAAAGCTCGAGCCGGCGTATCAGTTCATGATCCGCACGCGCACGCCGGGCGGGGTGATTTCACCCAGCCAGTGGCTGGCACTGGATGGCATCGCCACGCGCTATGCCAATCATTCGCTGCGCATCACCACGCGCCAGGCGTTCCAGTTCCATGGCGTGATCAAGCGCGAGCTCAAGGCCACGATGCAGGCGATCAACGCCACCTTGATCGACACGCTGGCCGCCTGCGGCGATGTGAATCGCAATGTGCAGGTGGCGGCCAACCCGCTGCTGTCGCAGGCGCATGCCACGCTGTATGCCGATGCCGCGCGCGTGTCCGAGCATCTGCTGCCCAACACGCGTGCCTATTACGAGATCTGGCTGGACGAAGAGCGCGTGTCCGGCTCAGGCGCTGAAGACGAGCCGATCTACGGCGACCGCTACCTGCCGCGCAAATTCAAGATCGGCTTTGCCGCGCCACCGCATAACGATGTGGACGTATTCGCCAACGACCTGGGCTTCATCGCCATCCTGCGCGAGGGACAGCTGCTCGGCTACAACGTCAGCATTGGCGGCGGCATGGGCGCCAGCCACGGCGATGCGGAAACCTGGCCGCGCATCGCCAACGTGATCGGCTTCGTCACCCGTGATCAGTTGCTGGATATCGCCACGGCCGTGGTCACCACCCAGCGCGACCTCGGCAATCGCGCCGTACGCAAACGCGCGCGCTTCAAGTACACCATCGACGATCACGGCCTGGAGAACATCGTGGCGGAGATCGAACGCCGCGCGGGATTCACCTTGCAACCTGCGCAGCCGTTTGCATTCGCGCACAACGGCGACCGCTACGGCTGGGTGGAGGGTGAACAGGGCGACTGGCATCTGACGCTGTCGCTGCCGGCCGGGCGCATTGCCGACACCGACACGGCCGCACATCTGAGCGGGCTGCGCGCGATCGCGCAGTTGCAGGTGGGCGAGTTCCGCATGACGCCCAATCAGAACCTGGTGATTGCCGGCGTACCGGCCAACCAGCGCGCGCAGATCGACCAACTGGTGGCGCAGTACGGCCTGGACGCCGGCAACCTGGCGCCGACCGCGTTGGCGCGCGGCGCGATGGCCTGTGTGGCCTTGCCGACCTGCGGGCTGGCCATGGCCGAGGCCGAGCGCTATCTGCCGGATTTCAGTGCAGCACTGCAGCCGCTGCTGGAGCGTCACGGGCTGGCGCAGACGCCGATCGTGCTACGCCTGTCCGGTTGCCCGAACGGCTGTTCGCGGCCATATCTGGCTGAAATCGCGTTGGTCGGCAAGGCACCGGGCCGCTACAACCTGATGCTGGGTGGCGACCGCCGCGGCCAACGCCTGAACACGCTGTACCGCGAAAACATCAACGAAGCCGACATCCTGGCCGCGCTCGAGCCACTGCTGGCGCGCTATGCCGCAGAGCGCGACCAACACACCGATGAAGGCTTCGGCGACTTCCTGCATCGCAGCGGCCTGATCGCCCTGCCGCCCTACCCCACCCACCGTCATCTCGACCTGGAATTGCTCGCATGACCGCGCTGCCTGCCACATCGATCGCCGCTCCTTCGCTGGACGACCTGGACGCGCTCAACGCGCATCTGGAGACGCTGCGCGCCGACGAACGCGTTGCCTGGGCGCTGCAGCACGGCCCCCAACAAGCGGCGCTGTCGTCCAGCTTCGGCGCGCAGTCGGCGGTGACGTTGCACCTGCTCACCCAGCAGCGCCCGGACATTCCGGTGATCCTGATCGACACCGGCTACCTGTTCCCGGAAACCTACCGCTTTGCCGATGCATTGACCGAACGCCTTTCGCTCAACCTGCAGGTGTATCGCCCGCTGGTCAGCCGCGCCTGGATGGAGGCACGCCACGGGCGCTTGTGGGAACAGGGCATGGTGGGCATCGACCAGTACAACAACCTGCGCAAGGTCGAGCCGATGCGCCGCGCACTGGACGAACTCAACGTCGGCACCTGGTTCACCGGCCTACGCCGCAGCCAGTCCGGTGGGCGCGCGCAGACGCCGATCGTGCAAAAGCGCGGGGACCGCTACAAGATCAGCCCGATCGCCGACTGGACCGACCGCGACGTCTGGCAATACCTGCAGGCGCACGCACTGCCGTATCACCCGTTGTGGGAACAGGGCTATGTGTCGATCGGTGACTTCCACACCACACGTCGCTGGGAGCCGGGCATGCGCGAAGAAGACACGCGCTTCTTTGGGCTCAAGCGCGAGTGCGGCATCCACGAAGACATCTGAGCCGCGCGCAGCAGTGCGCAGGCCAGCGCCTCACCGCCGCAGCCTGCGCACGCTCCAGTAATGATCGAACGCCCACAACAGCAGTAACGATGCGCCCATCAGCGGGAACAGCAGCCCGCACAGCACCAATAGCGCCAGCACGCCGCGCAGCGTGCGCGGATCGGCCGGCAATGGCGGCACACCGAGACCGCCGACCGGGCGGCGCTTCCACCACATCACCGCCGCGCTAACACACAGCAACACGATGGCCGCACACGCCAGCAGCAAAAGCAGTTGATTGGCGGTGCCGTATTGCTGGCCCAGGTGCACGTTGACACCCCATTCCAGCGCCCTCGCCAGCGGGCCGTAATCGCGGTAGCGCATGTCCAGCAACACCGCACCGCTGTATTGATCCAGGTGGATCACCCGCTGCCGCTGCAAATCGTCCGGATACACCGAAGCGGTATACACACCGCTGGCACCACGTGGCAGCGCCACGCTATAGCCGGCTGCGATGCCGCGCGCATCGAAACGCGCCAGCGCCGCATCCAGCCCCAGGGCACCGACACCTGGCGCTTCGCCCAAGCCACTGCCGCCGCCATGCGCGGCGTGATCTGCATGCGCGGTATCGGTTTGTGAGGCACGCGCAACGTGTGCGGCATGTGCAGCGTGTTCGCTGTGTTCGGCATGCGCCGCATGCGCCATCGCCGGTGCCATGGCATCCGCTGCGCCCATGTCCATCGGCATCGGTCTGTCGGACGGCAGCGTCGATTGCGGCAGCCGTGCCTGGCGCAAGGACCAGCTCGGCTCGCCGCTGTCGGTGAGCCGCTGTTGCGACATCGGCAACTGCACGCGCAGCCCGGCCGGGTAACCGAAGTCGTGTCCGTTGACCCAGCGATTGACCTGTGCGCCCCACAGCCACGACCACGGCATGCCGGTCAGGGCCAGAAACAGCAGCACCGCTCCAACCCCGGCACCGGTGACCGCGTGCAAGTCGCGCCAGAACACCCGCTGCGCGGGACGGCCACGCACGCTCACCACCCCGCTGCGGCGGCCGCGTGGCCACCACAGGTACACGCCGGTCAGCACCAGCACAATCGCCCACCCCGCGGCCATTTCGATCAGGCCACGCGCGAGGGGACCGAGCAGGTCCAGGCTGTGCAGCCGGCGAATGGTCCAGCCCAGCGTGCCATGCTCGGGCAGCATGCCCAGCACACGCCCGCTGTATGGGTCCACGTACACCACCTCGCGCGCGCCGTCGGTGCGTAGCACGCCGATCTCGGCGCTGGCATCGGCACGGTCGGGCGTGGTGTAGCGAAACACCGTCCCCGCCTGCGCACGCTGCGCGGCATCCACCAACTGCTGCGCCGACAACCGTGCCGGGCCCACCGGCACCACTTTCAATGCGTGATGGGCCGTGCGGTCGATGGCATCGTGATAGAGGAAAGCCGCACCGGTCAGCGCCAGCCAGGCAATGAAGGGCAGCACCAGCAATCCGGCGTAGAAATGCCAGCGCCACACCGCGCGGTACAAGCGCCAACGACGCCCTTGCGCGATCTCGTCGGCAGCGGCCACGGGGGCAACGTGCTCGGTCGCAGAGACTGACATCAGAAACTCCAATCCCAGGACAGCGACAGTGCACGGCCGTCACCCGGCGAATAGCCCGAGCTACCGCTGTCGTACCAGGCATAGACGTAGCTGCGGTCGGTGGCATTGCGCAGTTGCAGCGACACCGTATTGCGCGCATCCACGGCCCAGCGCGCGCCAAGATTGAGCAGGGCATAGCCACCGGTGCGCCCCAGCGTGTTGGTGCGCTCCAGGTAATAGTCGCCCTGTGCATTGCCCCAGGCACTGAGTTGCAACGCCGGAGTGAGCTGCCACTCCACGCCCGCGGTGGCCAGCCAATGCGGCACGTTTTCGATCTCGCGGCCGCGCGTGGCTGGCGCGCTGGGATCGGGCGTGGCGATGCTCGCCTTCTGCCGCGAATACGACAGCCACGCACGCCAGTGCTCGGCCGGCTGCAGGTTGAGCTGCGCATCCCAGCCACGCCGCAGCGTACGCCCGACGTTGGCCACATCGCCCACGCCGGCCACACCATTCACACCCAGGATGGTGGCCACCTCGCCGGACGCGCGTTGTTCCCAATACGCCAGCCGGCCATCGAGCACGGCGGTGGGCGCGAACTTGAAGCCCGCTTCCCAGCCATCGTTGATCGACGGGCCCAGGTTGCCGGGCTGCCGGCGGTACGCCCCATCACCGGTGCCGATCTGGAAGGTGCGCCCCCAGTTCGCGTAGGCGCTGCTCTGCCCGGCAAGCCGGTAACTGGCACTGAATTTGGGCTGCTTGATGGTGTCGTAGTCGTAGCTTGGCGCAGTGATGCCGGCGCGCAGATCCCGCAGCTCGCCATCGACGCGGTCGATGCGGTAGCCGGGCACCAGTTGCAATCGCTCGGTCGGTTTCAGCACGGCCTGCACGTAGGCGCCGCGCGTGCGCAGGTCGTAATCCCAGTCGCGCAACTGCGCGCTGCGCACGCGTGCCGCGGTGCGGTAGCGCTGCGACTGGTTGTCCTGCCATTGCGCGTCCAGGCCGGCCTCCAGCGTGGTCGGTAGCGCCTGCCAGCCCGGCTGCCAGTTGCCGCGCAGCAGCATGCCCTGATGGGTCTCGTCGGTATCGCGTTCCTGTTGCAGGCCGGCTTCGGAAAAACGCACCCAGCGCTGGTTGTGGTATGCGTTGCGGTAGGCCTTGGCGCTCCACTGCGCATCACTGCCGAGCGTGCCGTCTGCATGCAGCGCGGTCTGGCGCAGCGTGCGTTCGCTGCGATCGTCCTGCGCATACGCGGGCGAGCTGCGTGGCGCGGCGCGTGCGCTGGCCGCATCCAGATACCCGGCCTCCAGTGCGTGGTTGTCGTAATAGCGGGTGGTCAGCCCGGCACGAAACGCGCCGCCCGGGTCGGTGTAAAACCATTTGCCGGCCACGCTGCGTTTGCGTGCATCGGCGTGATCGCGGTAACCGTCGGAATCGCGCCAGGCCAGCACGTAATTCTGGCTCCAGGCGCCGCGCTCGATGCCCTTGCCGAGCTGCACTTCGCGCGCGCCGAAGCTGCCGGCAGTCACGCTCAGTCGCCCGTCGTTGCCGCCGGTACGGGTCAGCACGTCCACGCTGCCGGCGATGGCATGCAGTCCGTAGCGCGCATCGTTGGTGCCGCGCACGATCTCGATGGCCGAAATATCCTGCGGAAACACCGCATCCAGATACGGCATGCCGCCGGCATTGTCGTTACTGGGAATGCCATCGATCAGCAGCTTGACCGCATTGATCCGCCCTTCGCCATTGAAGCCGCGGAACGAAAACCGCCCCGCGTCGGTGCCCATGCGGAATGGAGTGACCTGTACGCCGGGCGCACGCATCAGCAGCTCCCAGCTGTAGTCCACATGCTGATCGTGCAGCAACGCGCCGCCGATCACGTCCACCGAACTCAACACGCTCGCCGCACTCTGCCCGCGCGTGGTGTGCGCGTTCACCTGCACCTTGCCCAGGGTCAATGCGGCGTCCTGCGCCTGTGCATGACCCGCCATCCCGCATGCCATCGCCAACGACGGCGCGGACCACAGCGCTTTCAACCACCACACTCGCATGTCACACCCTTTGCCGTGCGTGCACGGACAACGCCACCGCGCGCGACGCCCGTAAGGGCCGCACGGTCAACGGAAGAGAAAGCGCGGCAGCCGCCATCGCGTGCACAGCACGCCTCGCGCACGCCAGCAGGTGGCACACGCCGATACGGAAAGAACAGCGGGCGCTCGCGCGTTGCCCAGCCTCAGGCGGGCAGCGGCGGCCCGCGTGCGCCCAGCGCCGGCCAGCGCAGCGCGCGCCATGCATGCGTCCACGTCGGGGCAGCGGGCTTGCTCGGCCGCAGCTGCAACAGGCACAGCACCACCAGCGCGAGCGCGCCCAACAGACGCGCTGCCAGCACGCAGTAATCGCACGCGTCCGCATGCGCACCGGCGTCCTGCGCAGGCGCCGCGTGATGGGACGCCGGCGCATCCATGACGTGGTGCTGCGCTGCGCCCATGCTCGGCATCGGGTGGTGCGCGCCATGCGCAGATGCCGCAGCGCCAGCGGCCTGGCTGGTGCACATTGGCTGCGCCAGTGGCAGCTGGCACCAGCGGCTGATCAGCGGCGCCACCAGCATCAGCGCAACCGCCAGCACGGCAAGCGACTGCAACACGCGGTGGTGGCGGAGCGAACGGAGCATCCGGCGAGTGTAAGCCGGTACATCGCAACCGGCGATGGTCGCGGCCGGTGCGCGACGCGATGTCGCACCCTTCACCCGCGGCCGCCACCGGCAGCGATCGCCTGGACGGGCTGCGGTGCACACAATGCGGGCACAGCCATGGCCTATGCTTGGCGCCTATCACTTTGACCCGTGCACGCATGAGTACTGTCCTGTCCGATCCAGCGGCCGAGCCCCTGCCGTGTGCGCCCAAGCCGCCGAGCGAGGCCTTGCGCCTGCAGGCCCTGCGCAGCTACGGCATCCTCGACACCCCGCGCGAGGCCGCTTTTGAGGACATCACCAAACTGGCCTCGATCATCTGCCAGACCCCGATCGCGCTGATCAGCCTGGTGGATGCGGACCGGCAGTGGTTCAAGAGCGAGCGTGGCATGGGCGAACGCGAGACACCGTTGTTCAAGTCGATGTGCGCGCATGCCTTGCTCGATAACGACGTGCTGGTGGTGCCCGACACCCGCGAAGACGCGCGCTTTTCGCGCAACCCGTTGGTGACCGGCGAATCGCCGCTGTATTTCTATGCCGGTGCGCTGCTCAAGACCCCGGACGGCCTGCCGCTGGGCACGGTCTGCGTGCTGGACCGGCAACCACGCCAGCTCACCGACGAACAGGTCGATGCACTGCGCGCGCTGGCGCGCCAGACCATGGCCCAGCTGGAGTTGCGCCGCGCGTTGCTGATCGCCGAAGAGTCCAACCGTTACCGCAGCCGGCTGATGGCCATCGCCGGCCACGATCTCAAGACCCCCCTGCGCACGGCCGCCTATGCCATCGACAAGATGCGCCGGCATGCCAACGTGGACACCATTCCCACCCTGGTCACCGCACGCGATGCGATCGGCACCGTGGCGCGCAGCCTGGACGAACTGGCCGCATTGGCGGCGGCCAGCAAGTCGGCCAGCCCGGATCTGCAGCCGTTGGCGCTGGAAGACGTGATCCACGCGGTGCTCGGCGTATGGCGCCAGCCGGCCAGGGACAAGTGCCTGTCGCTGCGGCATGTGCCCACCTCCTTGCGCGTGCGCAGCCATTCCACCTTGCTGACCACCTTGATCGGCAATCTGGTCGGTAATGCAGTCAAGTACACCGAACGCGGCCAGGTGCTGGTGGGCTGCCGGCGCCGTCCCGGCCACGCGGTGGTGGAAGTCATCGACAGCGGCATCGGCTTGAATCTGGAGCACCCCGAAGACGTGTTCCAGGCGTTCCGCCAGGCCGACCCGGGCAGCGACGGCCTGGGCATCGGCTTGTGGATCGTGCATCGCACCGCCGAAACCCTGGGCTGCCAGGTCGAAGTGCGCCCGCGCCCGAGTGGCGGCACGCGCTTTTCGGTCACCATTCCACTGGCCTGAATAAAAAATGGCGGACCCGGGCTCCCGTCCCGAATCCGCCACCAAGCACGCCAGGTCTCTCCCCAGGGACCCGGGTGCGCCAGTCGTTCAAGTCGCGCAACACGCGATGGCGAACGACAGCGCCAGCAACCTCTACGACCTTCCGAACAGACCGGCCAAGCGATGGATGCCGGGCCGGCCCTGCGCCGTCCACCCCTAGACGTCCGGGAGTGTCGTGCATGGTTGCTATAAGGGTTTACGACATTGCCGCGCCCAACTTGATGGCTCTGGCCGACGCCGCCTTGACGGCCCTGACAGCGCGAGGGGAAATCACCGACAGCGAGGCCGTGCTGATCCAGTACGGTGTTTGCAGACCATTGATTTCGAAAGAGATTACGATTTGCTAGTGCGCTGCAATGCAGCATTGGCAAGGACCGCCGCGTCCTAATGCGATCGTCGCCAACTGGCCGCGCAATCACTCCATCCGCTGCCGCGACACCCGCAGGCAACGCCTCCTGCTTGCCGGCTAGATCTCCGACACGCCCTCATCCTGGCGTGCGAACCACGCCGCCGAATGCACTTCGGCATCGGCGGCCTCCAGTGCCTGGCGCAGGACCACCAACGGCAGTTGAAGGCGCGTCTCGCCCAGTTGCACGCCCACCCACAGCGATTCGTCCTGCGGATCGGCCAACACCGTCAGCACGGTCTGGTCGCGGCCCTCTACATGGGCCCACAGCTCCAGCTGCATGCCGCCGTCCGCATCGGGTGACCACACACGGCTGAGCGCCGGGCGAAGCACTGCTGTCATGGCGCACCTCGTTGGTTGAGGCAGCCAGCAT
Source organism: Xanthomonas sp. LMC-A-07 (assembly GCF_030208825.1). Classification (NCBI taxonomy): domain Bacteria; kingdom Pseudomonadati; phylum Pseudomonadota; class Gammaproteobacteria; order Lysobacterales; family Lysobacteraceae; genus Xanthomonas; species Xanthomonas sp. LMC-A-07. Next base: position 17,280 of record NZ_JARVTF010000021.1, on the reverse strand, counting down.
GCCACCGGCCGCGCGCGTCTGCCGCAACGCGTTCGCGTGCAGCGACACGGGCCAATTCCGGCATCAGCTGGTGATGGTCTGGGTCAGCGCTTCCCAGGTCGGCGGCAGCGGCCAGTTCGGCGCCTGGTTGCCGTCCAGCACCCGGCGCAGGTCGCGCTTGTCGATCTGTGGTGCCAACACATGCACCAGGTCCAATGCGTAATCGCGCAACACGCGGTCGCGCGGCAGCACCGCCCAGGCGATGCACTCGGCGATCGGCGCCGGAGCCGGCCACGCGCGCAGATCCTCGTCGTTGGCACTGACGGCCATTTCGGCCACCAGCCCCACGCCCAGGCCAGCACGCACGTAGGTCTTGATCAGGTCCGCATCCAGCGCGGTCAGCGCAATGCTCGGCTCCAGGCCCACCTGCGCAAACGCCCGCTGCAGCGACGAGCCGGCGCGCGTGGAGGATTCGTAACTGATCAGCGGGTGCGCAGACAGCGCCTGCATGTCCGGCGCCACGCGCGTGTCCAGCGCATGCCCGCGCGGCACGATCACCAACCGGCGCCAACGGTACAGCGGCACCGCGATGCCGGCCGTGGGCTCGCCGCCCGCGGTGCTGACCACGGCAATGTCCGCATCGCCCTGGCTGAGCAGATCCAGCGCCGCGCTCTCGGCCGCCTGCTGCAGATGCACGCTCACCTGCGGGTAGGCCTGCTTGATCTGTGCCACCGCAGGCGGCAACACGAAGCGCGCCTGGGTATGGGTGGTGGTCAAGGTCAGCTGGCCCTGGCTTTCGCGGCGCTGGTTGGCGGCGTAGGTGCGGATGTTGTTGGCTTCGGACAGCACCGCGCGGGCACGTTCGATCACTTCCACGCCGGCCGGGGTCACCGCATCCAGGCTGCGCCCCTTGCGCACGAACAGCAGAAAGCCCAGTTCGTCCTCCAACTGCTTGAGCTGTTTGGACAGGCCCGGCTGGGTCGCGTGCACACGCGCCGCGGCCAGCGTGATGTTCAGCTCGGCATCGGCGATGGCCACCAGGTAGCGAAGTTGGGTCAGCGTCATGGGCTTATGTCCAAAAAAGCGCGAGGCGCTACAAGGGCTTCGACTGTAGAGGAGTTCGGCGGGCCAGCTTATAACCGAACGCTATTTTTAGGACGCATGAAGTCATTTCCGACGGCTATAAGCCCGGCGTTACGGTCTGGCCCTCCCCTCGAAGCCCCGGTCCGTGACTGCCCTGTTCCCGCTCCTTGCCGATCTGCGTGGCCGTGCCGTCCTGGTGGTCGGCGGCGGCCGCGCTGCCGAACGCGCCACCGCCAGCCTGCTGCAGGCCGGCGCGATGCCACTGGTGGGCGCGCCGGAACTGACACCCGCGTTGCGCGGCTGGGCGCAGTCCGGTCAGGTGCGCTGGCTGGTGGGCAGCTTTGACCCGCAGTGGCTGGCGCTGCCGGACCAGCCGGTCTGGCTGACCATCGCCGCCAGCGATGTGCCGGCAGTGAACGCTGCCCTGCGCAGCGCCGCCGGCGCGCAACGGCTGCTGACCCATGAGGCCGCTCCCGCAGCCGCAGCGTTGCCGCCCATCGCCAGCGAACCATCGCCATCAGCAAGCCGCCTCACCCTCACGCCCGGCAGCGTGGCGCTGGTCGGTGCCGGCCCGGGCGACCCCGGCCTGCTCACCCGCAATGCGGTGCGCGCGCTGCGGCAGGCCGAGGTGATCCTTTACGACCGCCTGGTCAGCCCGCAGATCCTGCGCCTTGCAAAGCGCGCAGCGCGCTGCATCGAAGTGGGCAAATCCGCGCAGGGCCACAGCACGCGGCAGGAGCAGATCCATGCGCTGATGCTCGAACATGCGCGCGCCGGGCGGCGCGTGGTGCGCCTGAAAGGTGGCGACCCGTTCGTGTTTGGCCGCGGCGGCGAAGAGCTCGAATTCCTGCACACGCACGGCATCGGTTTCCAGGTGGTGCCCGGCATCACCGCCGCAGTGGCCTGCGCCGCCTACGCCGGTATCCCGCTCACCCACCGCGACCATGCGCAATCGCTGCGCCTGATCACCGCGCACTGCAAGGATTCGCTGGACACGCTGGACTGGCACGCGTTGGGCCAGGAGCGGCAGACGCTGGCCTTCTACATGGGCGTGGCCGGCCTGGACAGCATCCAGCAGCGCCTGCTGCAGGCCGGCCGCGCCGCGGATACGCCATTTGCGCTGGTTGAAAACGGCTCGCGCCCGGAACAGCGCGTGGTCACCGGCCCCTTGTCGCAGCTGGCCGCCACCGCGCGCTTGCATACGGTGCGCTCGCCCGCACTGTTGATCCTGGGCGACGTCGCCGCGCTGTCGCAGTCGCTGCACTGGTTCGGCGCCGCGCCGCTCACCGGCCAGCCCGCGCACTCACCCATCGCAACGCCCCACGCGCCCACACTCGCCCACGCAGCCTGATTCCGACGGAGACCCCATGGCCCTGTACGACAACATCCTCGACACCATCGGCCGCACCCCGGTGGTCAAACTCAACCGCCTCGCCCCGGACCACGTGTCCCTGTACGTCAAGGTCGAGTCGTTCAACCCGGGCGGCTCGGTCAAGGACCGGCTGGCGCTGGCCATCATCCTGGACGCCGAACAACGCGGCCTGCTCAAGCCCGGCGACACCATCGTGGAAGCCACCTCCGGCAACACCGGCGTGGCGCTGGCCATGGTCGCTGCCGCGCGTGGCTACAAGTTCGTCGCCACCATGGTGGAAACCTTTTCGATCGAGCGCCGCAAGCTGATGCGCGCCTACGGGGCCAAGGTGATCCTGACCCCGGCCGCCGAGCGCGGCAGCGGCATGGTGCGCAAGGCCAAGGAACTGGCCGAACAGCACGGCTGGTTCCTGGCCAGCCAGTTCGCCAACCCTGCCAATCCGGCCTACCACCGCAACACCACCGCCGCCGAGATCCTGCGCGACTTCGCCGGCCACCGGCTGGACCATTTCGTGACCGGCTGGGGCACCGGCGGCACCCTCACCGGCGTGGGCGAAGTGCTGCGCGTGGCCCGCCCGGAAGTGCGCATCACCGCCACCGAGCCGGCCGGCGCCGCGCTGCTGCAAGGCCAGGACTGGAAGCCGCACAAGATCCAGGGCTGGACCCCGGACTTCGTGCCGGAGGTGCTCAACCGCGAGGTCGCCCATGAAATCCTCAGCGTCGAAGACACCGACGCAATCAGCGTGGCCCGGCGGCTTGCCGCAGAAGAAGGCATCTTCACCGGCATCTCCGGCGGCGGCACCGTCTCCACTGCCCTGCGGGTGGCCGAAACCGCGGTGCCGGGCGCGGTGATCCTGGCGATGCTGCCGGATACCGGCGAGCGCTACTTCTCTACGCCATTGTTCGCCGACATCAACGAAGGCTCGGACGACGATTGGCTGGCCGGCCTGCCCTGATCGCAGGCAGCGTGACGTCAGCGTTTCTTCCCAAAGGCCGCGCCCGCCAGCGCGGCCTTTGGCATGAAGTGTCCTGCGATTTGCGTCGCGCTGCGGCGCTGCCGCCTCCCGCCGATGTCAAGGAAACGTTACGATGGCGGTTGTTCTGCAGGGAGAGAAGGCGTGAGTAACCGGCCGTATGGACACAGCGATACCCGCAGCGGGCGGGCGCCATGGCTGGTGAAGATGACCTCCCCGGCGCATTTCGCGCTTGCCCTGGGCGTCGGCGCCTGGCTACAGCAGGCCTTTGCGCTGCCGTTGCCCGCCCCCACACCGCTGGCGTGGATCGAGCTGGCCGGCGGCGTCATCGCCTGCGCCGGGCTCGCGCTGGCGGTGAGTTGCTTCATCCTGTTCGCGCGCCGACGCACCACCATCATGCCCAGCGGCCATCCCTCGCGGCTGGTGCTGGACGGCCCGTACCGCTTCACCCGCAACCCGATGTATCTGGCGCTGGTCCTCAGCTACATCGGCCTGTGCCTGCAGCTGGGGCTGCTGTGGGCGGTGGCGCTGGTGCCGCTGCCCTGGCTGGCCTTGCAGTGGTTGGTCATCCCATTCGAAGAAGCGCGCCTGCGCGACGAATTCGGTCGCGCCTACAGCGATTATTGCGCCCGCGTACGCCGCTGGCTTTGAGCCTACCGGTACACGTTGCCGCGGCGGCTTCGCGTGGTTGTCATCCCATTCGAAGAGGCGCGCGTACGCGACCATTTCAGCCACGCCCGTAGCGATCACTGCGCATGCGCTCGCCATTGGCCTTGAACCTGCGGGCGCACGCCACACCGGTTCCGATTGAGCGAATCGATTGCCCGCGCTGTTGGCGATGGCGCCGACAGTCGACGCACGGTAAGCCCTCCGGCATCGCACTCTTTCAGCGCCTGAATTCGCACGCTACCACGGTGCTTTGCTGCCTGCCTTTCGTCGTATTTGGCACGTTTCACCACACGACTTCGATGCCTGTCATAGGCCAGACTAATCGTCATCGCGACACGTTGCAGACAGCGCGTTTGGCATGCTGCAACTCCTCCGGCGCAGCCCGCCATGTGGTCGCATCGTGTGAGATGAATGGCCCGTAGCGTGAGCGTCCCGCAGCGCCTGATCCATCACGCGCTCATCATGCAAATCCCATAACTATCGCGCTATGAGAATCGAAGTCTGGCAAGGCGACATCACCCAACTCGACGTTGACGTCATCGTCAACGCGGCCAACGAATCACTGCTGGGCGGTGGTGGCGTCGATGGCGCGATCCATCGCGCCGCAGGCCCGCGCCTGTTGGAGGCCTGCGAGGCATTGCCGGAAGTGCGCCCAGGCGTGCGTTGCCCCACCGGCGAAATCCGCATCACCGATGGCTTCGACCTGAAAGCGCGGCATATCTTCCACACAGTGGGACCGGTGTGGCGCGACGGCAAGCACAATGAACCGGAACAGCTCGCCAACTGCTACTGGCAGTCGCTGAAGTTGGCCGAGCAGATGATGCTGCACTCGATTGCGTTTCCGGCCATCAGCTGCGGTATCTACGGTTATCCGCTGTACCAGGCGGCACGCATTGCCGTCACTGAAACCCGCGACTGGCAGCGCTCGCACAAAGTGCCCAAGCACATCGTGCTGGTGGCCTATAACGAAGCGACCTACAAGGCCTATCAGCAGGTGCTCGCCACGCAGGAAACCGCTGCTGCCTGAGTGGAACGACTGCAAGCGTGATGCTTCCAGACAGGCGCCGCAGGGCGCCTGTCTTGCTTTGTGCGAGGCACAGTCTTGCTTGTGATGCACTTTGTACTGCCCCATGCACATGCATGCAGGAACAGCTGCGGCGTGAGCGAGACGAGTGCAAGCGAGCTGCTTTCCAAAGATGGGGCACGGCGGTGTGTCTTGCGTCGTGCAGGCGCCGTCCTACTTGAGACGTAGCTTGCGCGCAGGTGCAGGTGCCGTAGTTCGCACGCGTGTCTGTCAGTACGGACAACGGTCGCGCGATCAACGACGGTCGCGCGCTGCACATGCAAGCGTCGCGACAAAAGCTGCCGGCCATCCAAATTGGCGAACCCAAACGCAAGACGCCGGCCTCGCGGCCGGCGTCTTGTATGCGTGATGCAGCCTCAGCGGCGGATCAGCCCTTCCACTTACCCAGTGCAGCCAGGCCGTTTTCCTTGGCGCGCTCGTAAATGATCTGCTGCGCCTTGGCGTAGTTGCCGGTCATGTCCTTGGACCACAGCTTCAGTGCGGCCTGCTGCATCGCGCGGCCATACGAGAAGCTCAGCGGCCACGGCAGGTTGCCCAGCTGATGCATCTCGTTGAGGTGCGCGGTGGACTGCTCGTCGGTCTGGCCGCCGGACAGGAACACGATGCCCGGCAGGATCGCCGGCACGGTCGACTTCAGGCACATCACGGTGGACTCGGCCACTTCTTCGACGCTGGCCTGCTCTTCGCAGCTCTTGCCGGAGATGACCATCGAGGCCTTCAGGATGGTGCCTTCGAGCACAACGTTCTGCTCATACAGCGCACCAAACAGCGAGCGCAGCGTGGCTTCGGTGACTTCGTAGCAGGTCTCGATGTCGTGGTCGCCATCCATGATCACTTCCGGCTCCACCATCGGCACCAGGCCCTGTTCCTGGCACAGCGCGGCATAGCGGGCCAGCGCATGCGCATTGGCCTCGATGCAGGTGCCGGACGGAATGTCTTCGCCGATGTTGATGACCGCACGCCACTTGGCGAAGCGCGCGCCCAGGGTGTAGTACTCCTCCAGACGCGCACGCAGGCCGTCCAGACCTTCGGTCACCAGCTCGCCCGGCATGCCGGCCAGCGGCTGCGCGCCCTTGTCGACCTTGATGCCCGGGATGATGCCGTGGTCGGCCATGTACTTGGCAAACGGCACGCCGTCCTTGGTCTTCTGACGAATGGTTTCGTCGAACAGGATGGCGCCGGAGATGTAATCGCTCAGCTTGGGCGTGGTCAGCAGCAGTTCGCGGTAGGCACGACGGTTTTCTTCGGTGTTCTCGATGCCCACGCCGGAGAAGCGCTTGGCGATCGTGCTGGTCGATTCGTCGATGGCGATGATGCCCTTGCCCGGGGCGACCATGGCCTGGGCGGTTTCGGCAAGCTGTTCGATGCTCATGTAGTTCCTGTGGCAGCTGCGGGGGAGAACGAAAGTATAGCGACGAAAGTCGTAGACATTCCTTCACGGAATGCCTGCAACCGATTACACCTTGCAGCGTGCTGCGCGATCTGTGGCAGGGCTCGCATCATGGCGTGCAGCGCGCATGGTCACATGCCGCATCTCACGTCGATGCGGCATGCGCGGCACGCAACTCCAAGGGCTTGGCAGGGCATTAAACGCGGCGTTTACCTGCTGATCGGTCCTGTGTCCGTGCAGCCTGCACCACAGTTGGGCCGCGAGATTGCATGCACATGTCCGTCAGCCACGCTGCGAAGACGTGCAGCGCAGGGTTCGGCATGGGCGAGCGAGGCAAGCGCATCGGCCACACAGCACGACGGCGGCACATGGCCGCCGTCGTGTCACTGCAGGCTGCGTGGGGCGCGTCGCACATGTGTGCATGCACGACGCCCGCCCACCGCCAGGTGTTCTACAGCTCGCCCAGACCGCTGGCGCGGCCGTCTTCGCCTACTTCCAGCAGACGCAGCGTGTTGGTGGCGCCATGGGTTTCCATGTGCTCGCCGCTGGTGAACACCACGCGGTCGCCAGGCCCCATGCGCTCGTTTTCCACCAGCAGGCGGATCGCTGCGCGCGCGGCTTCGCGCGGGGTCAGGCCACGGCTGTCGAAACCGATCGGGAACACGCCACGCATCATCGCCATCTGGCGACGCGCGCCGTCATGACGGGTGAATGCATAGATCGGCATGTTGGAACGGAAGCGCGACAGGTAACGCGGCGTGCCGCCGGATTCGGTCAACGCCACCACGCCGCCCAGACCGATGTGCTCGGACAGGAACATGGTCGCCATTGCGATCGCCTGATCGGCGCGCTGCAGGTTGCGTTGCGCCGCTTCGAAGTCGGTATCGAACTCGAACTGGTGCTCGGCGCCCAGGCAGATGCGTGCCATCGCTTCCACCGCACGCACCGGGTACGCACCGGCAGCGGTTTCGGCCGAGAGCATCACCGCATCGGTGCCGTCGATGACCGCGTTGGCCACGTCGAGTACTTCGGCGCGGGTCGGGATCGGGCTTTCCACCATCGACTGCAGCATCTGAGTGGCGGTGATCACCACCTTGTTCTGCGCCAGCGACTCGCGAATGATCTTCTTCTGCAGGCCCGGCAATTCGGCATCGCCGATTTCCACGCCCAGATCGCCGCGCGCCACCATCACCACGTCGGAGGCTTCGACGATTTCGACCAGGTTCTCGATCGCTTCGGTGCGCTCGATCTTGGACACCAACTGCGCATCGCAGCCGTGCTGCTGGGCGATCTGGCGGGCGTCGTGCATGTCCTGCGCGTTACGGCAGAACGACACCGCGATGAAGTCCACGCCGATCTTGGCCACGATGCCGATCAGTTCCTTGTCGCGCTCGGTCAACGCGCCCAGCGACAGACCACCGCCCTGCTTGTTCAGCCCCTTGCGGTCGGACAACACACCATCGTTGAGCACGGTGGTGACGATGCGCGCGCCCTGCACGTCGGTGACCTGCAGCTGCACCAGGCCATCGTCGAGCAGCAGCACGTCACCGGCGGTGACATCCTGCGGCAGGCCCAGGTAGCTCACGCCCACCTGATGCTGATCGCCGGCCGGCGCATTGACATCGGCCACCAGGTCGAAACGATCGCCCATGGTCAGCTTGATCTTGCCTTCGGCAAAGCGCTCGATGCGGATCTTCGGGCCCGGCAGGTCGGCCAGGATGCCCACTTCGGCGCCCACGCGGACGGCGGCGGCACGCACTTCGGCAGCGCGCTTGGCCTGGCCGGACGGGTCGCCGTGGCTGAAGTTGAGGCGCACCACGTTGACGCCCGCCTTGAACAAGGCGTCCAGCACACCAGGCGGATCCGTGGCCGGTCCCAGCGTGGCGAGGATCTTGGTGCGGCGTTGACGTTCTTTCATGATGGCCTCCCTGTAAAAGCCGCGAAACTTAACACACGCGTCACGTACCGAGGATGGCATTGCGGCATAGCCCCCCTCCTTTTCCGGCATGTCTCACAGACAGTGCGGGACAGTACGTACGCTTTCGCAGCGTGTTGCCGCGGACGGCCGCACGCTGCGGGTCGCCACCGTACGCCGGTGGCAGTGAAGACACGCCGCGCTAGGCGCGGATCAGCCCGCTCAACTCGGCTGGTGTGTGCGCAAGCGCACCGGCGCCGGCAGCGCGCAGTTCGGCTTCGTCGCCGAAGCCCCACAACACGCCGATGCTGTGGATGCCGTGGTGGTTGGCACCATCGATATCCATGCGACGGTCGCCGATCATCACGCAGCCGGCCTTGTCGATCTGCAGGCGACGCAGCGCTTCGGCGATCAAATCCGGCTTGAAGCGGCGCGCACCATCTTCGCTGGCACCGATGACGTCTTCGAAACACACGCCGAACGGCAGGTGCTCGACGATGCGGCGCGCGTAGCGCTCGTTCTTGGAGGTCACCACGGCCAGCCGGTGGCCGGCGCGGTGCAGGCCGGTGACCACATCGCCAATGCCGTCGAACACGCTGAGCTCGGTCCAGCCCACCGCGTCGTAACGGGCGCGATAGGCGGCCAGCGCGCGCTGCACCAGGTCCGGATCCTCGGGGAAGCGCTCGCTGAAACTGTCGCGCAGCGGCGGGCCGATCCAGGCGCGCAACGTCTGCGGGGAAGGCCGCGGCTGACCAACCTCGTCGAAGGCATGCACGATGCTGCCGACGATGCCGGGTTCCGAGTCGACCAGCGTGCCGTCCAGATCGAAGAACAGTGTGGCTGCACTCACTGCCCGCGGGCCTCGAGCGCGGCAACCGCCGGCAAGGTTTTGCCTTCCAGAAATTCCAGGAACGCGCCGCCGCCGGTGGAGATGTAGGTGACGTCCTTGGCGATGGCGTATTTGTCTACGGCCGCCAACGTGTCGCCGCCACCGGCGATCGAGAACGCCTTGGACGTGGCAATGGCACGCGCCAGGGTCTCGGTGCCATGGCTGAAGGGCTCGAACTCGAACACGCCGACCGGGCCGTTCCAGACCACGGTGCCGGCGTTGGCAATCAGCTCGGCGTAATGCGCGGCGGTCTGCGGGCCGATGTCCAGGATCAGATCGTCGGCGTCCACCTGGTCGAGCGACTTCACGCTCGCCTCGGCATCGGGCAGGAACTGCTTGGCCACCACCACGTCGGTGGGCAGCGGAATCTCCGCGCCGCGTGCCTTGGCATCGGCGACGATCTGGTTGGCGGTCGGGATCAGGTCCGGTTCGCTGAGCGACTTGCCCACGTCGTGGCCGGCCGCGGCGATGAAGGTATTGGCGATGCCGCCGCCGACGATCAACTGGTCCACCTTGTTGACCAGGTTGGCCAGCAGTTCCAGCTTGGTCGAAACCTTGCTGCCGGCCACGATCGCCAGCAGCGGCTTGGCCGGGTTGTCCAGTGCCTTGGCCAGCGCGTCGAGCTCGGCCATCAGCAGCGGGCCACCGGCAGCCACCGGCGCGAACCGGATCACGCCATGCGTGGAGGCCTGCGCACGGTGCGCGGTGCCGAAGGCATCCATGACAAACACATCGCATAGCGCGGCGTACTTGCGTGCGAGCGCTTCGTCATCCTTGCCCTCGCCCACGTTCATGCGGCAATTTTCCAGCAGCACCACCTGGCCCGGCGCCACGTCCACGCCATCGACCCAGTCACGCACCAGCGGCACGTCCACGCCCAGCAGGGTGGTCAGACGCGCGGCCACCGGCGCCAGCGAATCTTCCTCGCTCCAGGTGCCTTCCTTCGGGCGGCCCAGGTGCGAGGTCACCATCACCGCAGCGCCCTTTTCCAGCGCCAGCTTGATGGTGGGCACCGAGGCGGTGATGCGCTGTTCGGAGGTGATCTGGCCGTTGTCGATCGGCACGTTGAGATCCTGGCGGATCAGCACGCGCTTGCCGGAAAGATCGAGGTCGGTCATGCGGACAATGGACATGGGCTCAGCTCGCTAAGTCGTTGGGGGAATGGGGAATGGGGAATGGGGAATCGAAACAGCTGCAGGCATGCAGCGCGCTGACGACCACGCGCTGTGCTGGCAAGGGAACGGATGACGCGTTGCAGGCTGCCGGCGCGCCACCGCGCAGACGCGCGGTGCGTTTCACAGGCGCCGTCGCCGCAGATGCGGGTGGCGCGAACTGTGGTCGGTCGAACACGACGGGCAATGCGGCTGCCTTGGCGACGGGGGACGCCCATTGTCGGACCTTCGCGCCGCAGCGGCAAACCCGCCACGGCGCCTCGCCATCAGGCGTCGCGGTTGGCGCTGGCACTGCGCAACAGACTCACCGCAAAACCACCGACCACCACCGCACCACCCACCAACAGCGCCCACAGCAGCCAGCGCTTCCAGTCACGCGGCACCGCGGCCGGTTGCAGCGCCGCCGCGCCTGCCAGCGGCTGCGCCGCACCGGCGATGCGCGCGGTGGCCAGCTGCCATTGCGCACCGCGTTCCTGGCGCAAGGCGGCAAGCATCGAGGTCAAGGGCGCGTCGGTGCGCTGCGCACGCGCACTGCCGGCCACCAGCGCGTACGGCGCTTGGCCTTGGGTAAGAAACACTAGCCGCTCCGGCTGATAGCCCACCCGCAGCGTCGGCACACCGGTCCGGCGGCCTTGCGCGGCCAGCAATCGCCACTGGCGGTCGCGGACGCTGCCGCCGGACACTGGCTGCGGCGGCGAGGCAGTGTTGGCGCTCCCGAGCCGATAGCCCAGCCACGGCCCGGCACGCTGCAGCCAGGGCGCCTGGTCGCTATCGCGGCTTTCGACGACCCACTCCACGGCCTCGGCACGGGCGCCCTGCACATCCACCTGCGCAATCGGGAATCGCCCTGGCAAGGTGTAGACCACCCGCGTTTCCTGCGCGGTGCCCAGCAGGTCAAGTTGCTGCCACTGCGCAGGCGCGGCGGCGCCTTCCAGCTCCAGTTCCACCTGCGTCAACGCAGGCAGCGCGCCGGAGACCGGCACCAGGCGCAGATAGCGCGCGCGCTGTTCCAGCGCGATGCGCCGCTGCTGCAAACGCTGGCCGTTGTTGTCCAGCGCCATCACCGTGGCGTCGGCTGCGAGCACGCGCCAGTCACGCAGATCGTCGCTGCCTTCCACGCGCAGTTGCGCCTGCACCGGCGTGGTGCCGTCCCAGTCGAGCCACAGCGCGCGTGGCGCCTCATGCACGCCGCTGGCATCCACCAGCCAGCCCGGGCCGGCACCGTCGCGCGTGGACGCGCCTGTGGCCACCCGGCCTTCGAGCCGGCGCACCGCACCGGACGCATCGCGCTCGGCAATCAGTTGCAGGTCGCCCCTGGCCGCTTCGGCGCCGGCCGGCAACGCAAACACCGGCACGCGCTGCCGCCGTGGCGCCGCCTGCGCCGCTACTTCCGCGGGGAGCAGCGCCGAGGGCATCTCGTCGCCGCGTGCATCGAGCACGGCCACGTCGCGCAGTTGCGCATCGCGCGCCACCCGGTACACCGACCCATCCAGCGTCAGCTGATACATGCCGGCATCGGACTGCGCGACCTGCAGCGGCCATTGCTGGACGAAATCACTCCGCAGATCGCCGGCCTGCACCGCCCCGGCGATGCCTGCCACTGCCAACGGCAGCCACCCTCGAATCCGCATCACACACTCTCCTCGGCAAGTGGCGCCTGACGCGGCGGCGCCGGTGCCAGATAGCCCACCACGGTGCACAACAGGCCATAGGCCATGAACGAGCCGATGCCCAGCAGGTTGCCCAGATGCTGGCGGTCCACCAGCACCAGTTTGGCCAGCACCAATCCCATCAACAGCGCACCACCCAGCCACAGGCCGCGTTGCCCGCGACGCGAGCCGATCACCCAACCCAGCACGCCCAGCACGCTCCACACGATGGTCAGGCTGGTCTGCGACAGCGTCGCGCCCAGCAGTTGCGTGTCCCAGGGCACCGCGCCCCAGTGATGCACGCTGTGCAAGGTGCTGCCGGTGAGCAAGGCCCAGCCCAGCACGCCCAGCGCAGTGACACGCCAACGCTGCAGCAGCACTGGCGACTGCGCCGACCAGGCCCAGCGTGCGAGCAAGGCCAGCACCGCCAGCTGCGCCAGTTCGGCCGGATTGAGCAGCGGCAGCCACGGCAACGGCGACGCGCTCACCGGGTCCAGCAGCACCAGCACCCAGCCGACGCCCAGCACGCCGAACACGCAACTCAGCAGTGCAGTGCGGGCAGGGGCGAAGCCCGCGCCCTGCGGCCAGGCAATCCAGGACCAACGCAGCAGACCAAGCGCCGCCACGGTCAGCCACGGCGCGGCGAGCAATGCGCAGCGCCACCCATTGGCCAGCAGGAAGGCGTCGGCCAACCAGGCCGCGCCCAACGACACCACCAAGGGCCACAGCAACCACCAGATGAACTGCGCAGCGATCGCGCCGGCACCGTGCTGCATGCGCAGGCACCACAAGGCACGCGCGCCGGCCACGGCGAACGCCAACCACGCCAGCGCGCCCCAGTGCGCGAACGGTTGGGTATGCGCATGGCTCTGCCACAGTGCCAGCGGCGCAGCCAGCGCCAGCCCGGTCATGACCGTCCACACCAACGCCGCTGCAGGCCGGCGGCGATGCACCTCGGCCGCCAGCCAGACGGTCAGCGCGACGAAGCCCAGCAGCAGGTCCGGCTCGCTACGCAGGTCGCCGGCAAAGCGCAGGATCTCGTGCACACCGCACAGCGTCCACCAGCCCAGGCCCCACAGATACGCCACCAGCGCGCGGCGCGGGTGCCCCGCATCGCGCAGGAACCAAGCACTGGCCCAGCCAGCCAGCGCCAGCAGCAAGGTGCTCATGCAGGTGGCATTGGCAACCGCCACGCTGTCGTAGCGCCACGCATCCACGCCGAAGGCCACACCGATCGCAGCCAGCATCTGCAAGCCCACACCGCTGACCTGGGAGAACCGCCGCTGCTGCCGCAAACCCAGCCACAGCAAGCCGACGCCTTCCAGTGCGAACACGCTGGCGGTGGCACGCGCCGACAACGCCAACGGCACCGCCAGCGTGGCAAAGCCCACGGCCAGCATCGCGTGCGCCTCGCCCAGCAGACGCGTCGCCGGGCGGCGCAGCAACCATGCGGCCAGCGCCGCATACAACGCGGCCACGGCCAGCGCGCACAACGCCAGTGGCAGGCGGTCGCCCTCCAGCAGGCGCGCCTGCAACGCGAACGCGACCAGCGGCGTGCCGAACAACAGGCTGCCATCGATCAACTTGCCGGCACTGCCATCGCCACGCCGCGCGTGCAGCACCGGGATGGCCACATACATGGCGAAGAACAACAACAGGAACGGCTCGGTCGTGGCGAACTTCGCCGGGGCGTACTGCAGCGCACCCCACAACGTGCCGATGCCGAAGGTAAACGCGAATCCGAGCAGATTCAGCACCCGCCACGGGCGCACCCAGGCAACTGCCACGATGCCGGCATTGAGCACCGCGTAGTAACTAAACAACGCAACATGATTGCCGCTGCCACTGGACAACCAGATCGGCGCCAAAAAGCCCGCCAGCACGCCCAGAACGGCCAACGTGCGCGAATCCTGCAGCACGGCCAGCACGCACATGCCGGCAATCAACACCACGCTGATGCCCATCGCCAGCCCGGCGCCGAGCAACCCGTACAACTTGAACGCAGCGAACACGGTCAACAGCAAGCCGCCGATGGCACCGCCCTGCAGCGCCAGCGCAAAGCCGGGCCGCACCGTGCGCTGCCGCCAACCGAAGACCAGGCCGGCCAAGGCCACCGCACTGATGCCAGCCAAGCGCAGCTCCACCGGCATGCGCATCCAGCCCTGATCGCTGGCGTATTTCAGCAGCGACGCGACGCCGGCCAGCAGCACCAGCATGCCCACCTTGACCGGCACATTGCCTTCGGTGAACCAGCGCTTCAGCGCACTGGCGGCGCGCTCGATCGCATTCGGCGCCGGTGGTGGAGTCGGTGCGGATGGTGCGGATGGCGGCTGTGTTGGCTGCGCCGATGCAGCAAGCGGCGACGGCGTGCGCGCGACAGCCTCGGAGACACTGGCACTGCTGCGCGCGGCAAGCGACGGATCCATGCTGTGCGACGGTGGCGGGACCGGTGCGGTGGCGCGCGGTACCGGGGCCACTGCCTCTGTCGGCATGCTGACCTGTGAGGGCACCGGCTGCTGATCATCAACCGGTGCGTTGGGCGCTGCTTGCGCGCTTGCACGTGCCGCAGCTGCAGGCGCCGCAACGCCTTGCCACTGTGCGACCCGCTGCTCCAGCTCCCAGACCCGCCGCTGCAGTCTGCCCACCCACACCAGCGCTATCACCAGCCCAACCGGCAGGGCCAGGACCGCAAGGCCCACCATTACGATGATCGATTCCACCTGTCCCCCACCCCGGCATCCGGCCGGCTGCGCGAACCATACAGGCTGCGGCCACGCATTGGCAGCACCGCACGCGGTGTAGAGTCATCAGGGCCTTAGTGCGCGCCTCACCGTAAAACGCCAACCACACGCAAAAAAAACGCCCGGATGACCGGGCGTTTTTTTATGATTATTCGCGGTAACCGCTGTCGTTCTTGTTATGGATGATCCAGATCAGGTTGCCGCCGGTATCCATCGACTTGCCGGCAAACACCAGACGCCCCTGGCCCTTGTAAGCCATCTCGTACCGGTAGCGGTCACCGCCGAAGAAGAACGGAATGAACGCCTTGCCAGTCACGTACGAACCCTGGTCATTCGGCTGACCGATCAGATCGGTGACCTGCTTCATCGGCATGCCGATCTGCAACTGCGTGAACTTGCTGCCCGGCGCAGGCTTACCGGTGATTTCGCCTTCGTAATCGTTGACGCCCTTGACGGTCTCACCGTAGCCCGCCTCGACATCGGACGACTTGATCACTTCGCCATCGGCATTCATCCAGGCCGGCGTACCGGTCTGCTTCTTGGCTGCCCAGCTGGTGGACGGTACCGCACACGCAATGACAACGCCGAACGCCAGCGCGCCCGCAAGAAACTTATTCATGTCTGTATCTCTCTATCCATGGAGTTCCCCGATCCTTCAACACGACACGGGAACGGCCGCCGTGCCCGCAAATTAGCGCACGTGATGCCGATAAAGTCCACTTCGGGCAGCCACATATTTGCGCTGTACCAAGCGCTGCCGGCAGAGAAAGACGCAGAAAACAAAAGCCCCAGCAAGCTGGGGCCTTTGCGACAACATCAGACGGCAGTGCTTACTTCGCCACAACCCGCACCATTTCCAGGCACTTGTTGGAGTAGCCCCACTCGTTGTCGTACCAGGACACCAGCTTGACGAAGGTGGAATCCAGCGCGATGCCGGCGTCGGCGTCGAACACCGAGGTGCAGGTCTCGCCGCGGAAGTCGGTCGCCACTACTTTGTCTTCGGTGTAGCCCAGGATGCCCTTCAGCGCGCCTTCGCTCTGCGCCTTCACTTCGGCGCAGATTTCGGCATAAGTCGCCGGCTTTTCCAGCTCAACCGTCAGGTCGACCACCGACACGTCCGAGGTCGGCACGCGGAAGCTCATGCCGGTGAGCTTCTTGTTGAGCTCCGGGATCACCACGCCAACCGCCTTGGCCGCACCGGTCGAGGACGGAATGATGTTCTCCAGGATGCCGCGGCCACCGCGCCAATCCTTGTTCGACGGGCCGTCCACGGTCTTCTGGGTCGCGGTCGCGGCGTGCACGGTGGTCATCAGGCCACGCTTGATGCCCCACTTGTCGTTGATGACCTTGGCCAACGGCGCCAGGCAGTTGGTGGTGCACGAGGCGTTGGAGACGATCGCTTCGCCCTTGTAGGTCTTGTCGTTGACACCGTAGACGAACATCGGCGTGTCGTCCTTGGACGGGGCCGACAGGATCACCTTCTTGGCGCCCGCGTCGATGTGCTTCTGCGCGGTTTCCTTGGTCAGGAACAGGCCGGTGGACTCGATCACCACCTCGGCGCCGACCGCATCCCACTTGAGGTTGGCAGGGTCGCGTTCCTGGGTAAGGCGGATCTTCTTGCCGTTGACGATCAGCGTGTTGCCGTCGACCGACACCTCGGCCTTGAAGCGGCCGTGCACCGAGTCGTACTGCAGCATGTACGCCAGGTAATCGGGCTCGAGCAGGTCATTGATGGCCACGATCTCGATGTCATTGGCGAAGTTCTGCACCGCAGAGCGCAGCACGTTGCGTCCGATGCGACCGAATCCGTTGATGCCAACCTTGATTGCCATGTTCACTAGCTCCTGCGGCCGCGACAACGCGGCGGATGGAAAGGGGCGTTCATTCTAGCAGCGTCCCACCCCGGCGACGGTGCCCGGACAGGCGCTGCGACACACCGTTCGACCCGCGGCACATCACGCAGAACACACGCTCCGCAGGCACCGGCGCGCAGGCCGCAAGGCTTGGTCTGGCAGGGACACGCCCAGTGCGCACCACTGGCTAACGCAGGACGACAACACGCACCGCTGCAGTGCGCCGCCAACGGACTCGGCGGGAGTGCGGGCAGCCGAGGCCAGATGGGAGCGGCAATTCCAAAGTCCTTTAGTTGAGGCCGCATACCTGACGCGTCGCCACGCCCAAGCCCATCCTGCGACCGACACCCCAGAAACCGCCTAATTCGCCCCGCAACCAAGACGGACGGCCCACTCCAAAATACGCCGCCCGGCATATCCACGACTATGCCGAACAGCAGAATTTACACCCTCCGCGGATTTCGATACTGGGCTCGCCCACTGAGGCAACCCCCATCACTCAACGGAGATA
>NZ_JARVTF010000006.1:0-125352 GCF_030208825.1 Xanthomonas sp. LMC-A-07 | reverse complement strand
CCAGGATCGGCAGCACGTGTTCGAACTGCTCCCGGCTCATGTCGCTCGGATAGGTTTTTTGGCGCATCCGCATAATCTGCACTGATCAGAAAAGATTGTGAACAGGTTCTAAGTAACCTCTGAACAACGCACCACAGATACGCGACACTTCCCTCGCAAACGCCCCCGCTGTTCGGGCGGCGGCTAGGGCCACTGCAAAACCATTTGAGGCATTAGACAACGTCATTGATCGACGTTTCTTCTCTTTGGTATTTTGGGCGCCGCACGGTATTTCTGATTCTGACAATGCTGCACTGGCTGACCTAGCGACTCATTTTGCAGGTGCGTTCTTCCGCAATGAGTTGCCGCCTAACAATTCATTCAAGCCGAACCCGCTTCGCAACTCGGATTAACTCAGGCGTTAGGCCGTGGTGGAGCAAATGCGCTGGTGGTCGCCGCTTCGGTGAGTTCGCAGGCATGCATGCGGTTGGCTCAGGACAGCAGTCATCACCGTTGCTGGTTGCGGTAAGTTCGGTGCTTCGCCTTGGCACGTCGTTTCCGCGCTGCGCTCGGTGCAGTTGGCTTCGGTGGCATCACGCACCACTGCATCGCTGGGCAAGCTCCATCCCGCAAGCTGTGGCACACTCGGTCCAGGCGGCAGTGCTGGGGAGCATGGTTGCACCATCCAACCTTTGCGGTCACTCACTGCCTAACAATTCATTCAAGCCGAACCCGCTTGGCGGGCCGGCTTAATTCAGCCGTTAGGTCTCTGATGAGACTTCTCGTACTACTTCCTTTGCTCTTGCCACTCACCGCATCCGCGCGTGATATGGCGCCCTTGAATAATCCAGAGCTTGCTCCGGTCCTTGGCCTTTTCCAAGAACTGGTAACAACACCATCAAATTCAGACCATCCCTAAAGCACTCCCGTCATGCTCCCATCATCTCTATATCGCGTCGTACATCAAACGCCGACTATCGAAGCGTATCGTCATCTTCGCCAAGCAAGCGGCTTGATCCCGAAAGGGTTGGAAGCCGCAGAGCGCGGGTTGCCCAACTCGCTGTTCAGCGTGCAGGTGCTTTGCGATGGCGAGCCGGTGGCAATGGGGCGCGTCATCGGCGATGGCGGCTGTTTTTATCAGGTCGTGGACATCGCCGTTTTGCCAGCGCATCAGGGCCGTGGTCTGGGCAAGGCTGTCATGGGTGAGATCGCAAGCTACATAGAACGCGAGGTACCTGCGTCTGCGTATGTCAGCCTGATTGCGGATGGTGAGGCGTATAAGCTCTACCAGCAGTTCGGTTTTGCGTTGACTGCGCCTGCCAGTGTAGGCATGGCCTTCAAGAGGAAAACATCGAGGACAAGCGCGGCGTTTGACGTTCTGAAGAGCTAAAATTGTTCTGCTGCGCTCGCGCCAGCGCTCCAATCTGTCATTCCAGCATTACCGCCAAGGAACGCATGTTCTCCATCTTCAAGAAGCAAGCCGCTCCATTACTGATTGTTCGTGCCGATGGGCGGGAGTTGTGTCGCATTAGCCAGAGCGATGTCCCGTGTGAGATCAAGCCTTCCGCATGGTTGAAAGCCGATAGCGTCCTGGAATTTACCGACTCGGCGGGAGGTGTGCATCGGCATGAATTTGGTGCTGTGACAGGATGGTTCCACTTCTCCATTCGCGTACATCCCAACCTGGGGTGCCAGGCAGACTGTGTCATTTCCCAGACCGAGCAGCTCGATCCAGACGCGTTTGCGAATGGGCACGCAGACGGGATCAGATTTCAGCCGTTCTTCCTGCCGGGCGCCAGCGTCAGCAGTACCGCACTTGCAGGCAAGGGGCTTTTTGCCAGGGGTCTGCACTTCAGTGGACTAGTCACCGGCGGCAACGTGCTGCTTTCCTGTGAATGCGACCACTGCAAACGTTCGTTCCTGATCCGTTCCTACCACGCCGGCTTCAGCAACGCGGGCTATTTCTACTCGGAATCCGGCAGGTACACCATCACGGTGGAGGACCACATTACCGGCAGTCCGGCCGCATTGACAGAGCCGGACCCCGAGCAGCTGCGTGCACTGGAAGAACGGCTGCCGCTGGCACCGGATGGGTCGGCCTATCGCTATATGAATCCGTTTCGCTGCCCACACTGCGCTGCACCCTATATCGACTTTGCGGCACACCCGGGCCTTCGAAAGAACGAGTACTACGGCAACTACTTTGTCGGTAGCGATCTGCTGCGGTATACGCCAGCCGATCCCTGAGCCGTATCTGCTTACGGCGTCTCTGCTGTAGCGGTAGTCAAGGTATTAGCGGGCTGAGGCTTGAATTTTGCGTAGCTTTGCCTGGTAATCAGAGCAGCTGTCAAAACTACTGCGCAGCCGTCAGGCGGCCGCTACCGGTACTCGGAGTCGGCATGTACCCCGTACACTCCGGTTCCTCCGCGCCGTCCGCATACACATGAGACAGCACGGCGATGGCGCGAGCTGTCGCGAGATCTGGCTGATCGTTCTAGTGCCCTACTTGGCGAAGTAAGCGCTCTTGGCCTTCCGGCAGCAGCGCTTGCTTAGATGAAAGAGCGACCCGACACTCACCAGGTGAGCTCGCGCTCATCAGCCATTCCAGCTCAGTCACCTGGATCGCCATGAAACAGATGTGGGCTTGCCCGACGTGCAGGCGTGCGTTCACGCGAACACATCAGCGGCACGCTTGCGGACTGGGTGACCCGGCGCAGGTGCTGCGCGATCGGCCGGCCGGGCTGGTGGCGCTGTATGGAGCGCTGGAGCAGTTTGTGCGTTCGCTCGGCCCGGTAGAACTGGTGACCCGAGAGCGCTACGTGCTGTTTCGCCGCGACCGGGTCTTTGCCGATGCCATCATCATGTCGGATGCGATCAGGCTGGCCATCCACCTGGAGCGCCGTGTTGCGCATGCACTCTTCGTCAAGGTGGCGACGGACGGGAAGCGGGTTACCGTGGTGGCAAAGCTTCGTCTTCTCGAAGAGTTAGATGAGATGAAGGAGCTTTTGCGAGAGGCTTTTGCCCACGCTACTGCATAAGCCAGGCTCCATGGGCCTGCGGCCGGCTTAGAGCAGCTATCAAAACGACTGCGCAGCCGCCAGGCGGGCGCGGCCGGTGCTCGGAATCGGCATGTACCCCCGTACACTCCGGTTCCTCCGCGCCGTCCGCACCCACCTGACGGCTGCTCGCTACGTTTTGTTAGCCGCTCTTAGTTCTTGCCTGGAGCCTTGTTGGGGCAGACTAGTCGCTACCAACCAGACCCGAGGTCATGCCATGTCACAAGCTGCCAGCGCCGGCCTGTTTATCTATGCCAAGGATCTTGAGCGCGTGGCGGCTTTTTACCAGCGCCTGCTGGGTATGCAGGCGATCCATTCCAGCAAGGAATTGGTTGTGCTGAACGCAGCCGCGTTGCAACTTGTCATCCATGCAATACCTGAGGAAATCGCCGCCTCCATCACCATCGCCGATCCGCCCAACCGGCGTGAGAACACCGCGCTCAAGTTCTTTTTCACCGTCCCGAGCATCGCGCAGCTCGTCGAGCTTGCAGCTGCGCTTGGCGGCGAGATTTTGCCAGCGCAGTGGCGCGGCCCCGGCTTCGTTGCCTGCAATGCCGTTGACCCGGAAGGCAATATCTTCCAGCTGCGCGAACGCGCTGCCTAGAGAGCGGTCGAGCGGCGCATCAGAGCGGCGAGGCTTCGGCCACGCCGAGGCGCAGTGCTGCAGGGTGTTGTGAGCCTTCGCCCATGCGACGCCACGGGAACGTCCACTTTAGGCGCACGCAATCATTCAACCGTCCATGCGCCAGATCCCGCTGCACGCCAGCGGCTGCAAAGCGATACTGGCACTGCTGTTCTGGCCTATGCTTCGCATCTTCCGAAACAACGCTTGGCGAATGGATTCACGATGAAGAAAAGAATATGGCTCATCTGCTTGTTGGTGTCGGGATCGGCGTTTGCGCAGGGCGTAGCCCCTGCCACGACACGGGAGATCAACCAGCTGTTCGCAGCGTTGAAAAGCTCTAACTGCGAGTTCTCGCGCAACGGGTCGTGGTATTCGGCGCCCAAAGCCAGCGAGCATTTGCAACGCAAGTACGACTACCTGCAGAAGAAGGGCCTGGTCACCAGCACCGAATCCTTTATCGAGCTTGCTGCGACCAAGAGCAGCATGTCAGGTAAGCCGTACGAGGTGCGATGCGGTGGCGCGGCGGCGGTACCGAGCCAATCCTGGTTCACCGGCAGGCTGCGCGCATTACGCAAGGGCACGCCGGCCTCCGGCAGCTGATACCTCGGCCGAGCGATGACGCGCAAGATTGCAGGCATGTCACCGCCGGCCTCCCTGCGGCACTGAGCACGGCAGAGCGTCTGGATGCTGCAACGGCTAGAAACACGCGTTCCACCGCCTGTGCTGCTAGTGCTGCTGGGCGTGATCGCTGCCGGCACGGCAGCGCTGTTACCGAGCATCGCGCTCCCGCTGCCGGGCCGGATGTTGATGGCCGGTACCTGTGTGCTCGGGGGCATCGCGCTGAATGTGCTTCCAAAGCTGACATTTGCCAGGGCCGGGACCACGATCAACCCACTCGCGCCGCAGCGTGCAACGCAGCTGGTAACCACGGGCCTGCATCGCCACACCCGCAACCCGATGTATCTCGGCCATGCGCTGCTGCTGGGCGGCTGGATCGTGTCGCTGCAGCAGGACGCCGCCCTGGTCCTAGTGGGTGCCTACGTGCTGGCAATCACGCGGCTCCAGATCCTGCCGGAAGAGCGCGCATTGGCGGCGCGGTTTGGCCCCGCCTACGCCGCGTATTGCCGGGTGACGCCGCGTTGGTGATAGACCACCACAGCGTTGCTCACGCGACATGGCGTGCCTGTCTTGCAGCACTCTGCGCTGTGGGCGCTGCGTCTTCCACAAAAAGGCTCACTGCATCTTCCAGCTGTGCGGCATGGTCGCCCATGGCACGCGCGGCGGTGCTGGCCTCCTGCATGCGTAGCACGCCGTCGCGCATGTCGATATCCACGCGACTCAAGGTCTGATGCACTTGCGCGATGCTGCCGGCCTCTTGCTCGGAGGCGACCGCAATCGTGCTCAGCGTGCTGCTCACCTGGCCAATGGTGGTCACGATGTGCTGCATGCCGGCACCGGCGCTGCGTACTTGCTGCACACCGGCTTCAACGTGCGTCACCGATTCGCCGATCAACGCCTTGATCTGGCTGGCGGCGGTGGAGGAGCGTAGTGCCAGCGCGCGCACCTCGCTGGCCACCACCGCAAAGCCACGGCCTTCGTCGCCTGCACGCGCCGCTTCCACTGCAGCGTTGAGCGCCAGGATGTTGGTCTGGAAGGCCAACCCATCGATGACGGCGATGATGTCCTGGATACGCCGCGAGGCGGCTTCCATCTGTTGCATGGTGCCCATCGCCTTGCCCATGGTGTCGCCGCCTGCACGCGCCGCTTCCGATGCGGCGGCAGCCAGCACATCGGCATCGGCTGCCTGCGCACTGTGCTGCTGCATGGTGCCAAGCACGGCCTGCATCTGTTGCGCCGCCTCGCCCAGCGTGATCGATTGGCGCCGCACCTGCTGCTCCAGTGCGTCGTTGCCGAGCAGGATGTGGCCGGTGGCCGCGTTGATGGCGCCGCTGGAACTGCGGATCTGCACGATGATGCGAGCAAGCGCATCGGCCGTGGCATTGGCATCGCGCTTCATGTGGTCGAACACGCCCTCGCAGGCGCGATCGATGCGTTGCGACAGGTCGCCGTGCGCCAGTGCCGCCAGCATGCGCCGCATGTCCTGCAAGCTGTCTTCGGTAACCGCAAGAAAGCGGTTGATGCCTTCGGCCAGCTGGCCCAAGGCGCTGTCGTGCGCATGTCCATGCAGCCGCGCGCCGAGCTCGCCGCGGGTGGCTTGCGCAATCACGGTGGTCAGTTGCGCTTCGAGCAACAAGGCCTGGGTGCGGTCCTGCCATTCCACCACCACGCCCAGTGGCGTGCCGTCGTGATCGTGCACGGGCGTGACGCTCTCCTGCAGCTGCAGTGCGCCCAGCGCGCGCGCGCCTGCGCCACTTTCGACAGCACGCCGCTGTGCGGCCTCGGCAAGCGCCTGCTGCACGGTGTGCGCATCGCTGCGCGCGCTCAATTGTGCGAAGGAGTGATTGCGGTAGATCGCATCGCCCTGCGTGTCGACAATGGCCACAGCCATGGCCGAGGCATCCAGCGCCAGGCGAATCCGGCGGTTTTCCTGCAGCAGCTGCTGTTGCGTGGCGATACGTTCCTGCACCTGCGCGCTCATGCGCACCAGCGCCTGCGCCAGCGAACCGGCACGAAAATGCTGCTGCATGATGGCCGGCGGCAAGGCGTCGCCCTTGGCCAGCGTGTCGGCAAGCTGGGCCAGCGCCTCTGCTTCGTGGTCCAGCGCGTCCAGCTGGCGTCGCAGTTGCACGGCCATGACGCAGACGAAGGCGGTTTCCACGATCACATAGCCGGCGTGCAGCACGACGATGCCAAACCCGCTGCCGGCACTGAAGGCCTGCACCGGCAGACCACGCGCCTGCAGCCAGTAGAACGCGAGGTGGTGCACGGCAATCGCGGCGGCGGCCACCACCACCGGCAGCCAGTCACGGTAGTACAACAGCAGCGCCAGGATCACGAAAACGCCGAAGTGCATTTCCACCAGCCCGTGTGCCTGCTGGATGGTGGCAGCCACCAAAGCCATCAGCACCAGCGCGGTGGTCACACTGGTCAGCCGCGTGCCGGGATTGAAGCGCGCCTGCCACAGCATCAGCAGCAGGCTGGGCAGCGTGACCGCCAGGAAGGGCATCCACTGCCCCTGATACCAGGCCAGCGCCAGCGAGCCAGCGCTCTGTAAGGTGGCGAGCCAGAGAAAGAGACGGTCGGCCTTGATCGCCAGGCGGTTGGCGTAGCCCGAGGCCAGCTGCGCGGTGGGTGCGTACGTTACGGTGCTGCTCATGCCGACACCCCCGCAGCGCAGGCGCACGGTGCCACCAGCGCGGCATCTGCCGGGCGTGCCAGGACCTGCGGTAGCCAACGCGGCCACTCTGCCGCACCGGCACGCCCGCACACCGCGCTGCCCTGCGCGGGGCCGGCATAGCGCGGCTGGCCATCGGCGCCGAGCAGCCACACCGCATAGCCGCTGCCATGCAGGGCCGGCACATCGATCTGCTGGACGCGCCCGCCGCGCGCGCGAACCGCCTGGCTCAATAACGCCCAGTCACGTGCATCGGCGGCGCCGTCGCAGGTGCAGGCACCCACGACGCCGACCAGCACCGGTGCGGTCGACAGCGCCGGCAGGCTGGCCTGCACGCGCGCCCAAGCACTGGCAGCATCACCGGCAGCAGCCTGCGGCGTGGTCCAGGCAACGGCGATCCAACCGCACCACAGCGCCAGCAAGGCGACGCCGGCGGTACGCCGGGCGGCGGGTGAGGAGGAACCGACTAAGGGCATGTGCGCTGAATCCGACTGGCTGGTGTCGCCTTATCGGACTTGGCCGCTTACGCTTGAGCCGGCTTCGATTGGTATTTCTGATCGCTGCGATAGCGGATGACGCTGCACGTTGCAGCGCAACGGTTTGCGGTGATGGCAGGTGTGCAAACCCGAAAATCATGTTTAGTCGGCGCGCGCCTTTGTGAGTGCGTTTTCACAGGACGATTGCAGCACATGCCCTAGCGCAGCCGCCGATGCGTGCAACGGTGGTGGGCCCGACTGGATTGCCTGGGCTGTGCCTGTAATGGGCCAACAACCATCCGCTCAGGTGTCGCGGCCGCGCCAATACGCCACCGCATAGGATTGCGCGCGAGGACGAGCACTCGGCGCACAGCAGCAACGAGTACAAGGCATCACGCGGTCAGAGCCGTATGAGCGGCATGCAGAGCGATGCGCGACGCCAAGTCACGGCGACGTTGCCGCAGGCGACCAAACGAGCGCTGAGGCATACACGCCGGGCAGCCGACTATCGAACTACCAACACCTAGGTCACCCAGTCCAACGTTCGCCTTGCATGCCGGTGCATCGCAGGAGCGACCTGACGCGTGCACCAGTGTCGGCGCGCATACGCTGCCGTGGTCACCGCGATCGCCGTGACCGCGGCAACGCGCAGCGTCAGGCGATCGGGTCGTTGGCTTCCATCAGCCCGGCGGTCTGCGCGCGGTCGAAACGCTCACGTGCGGTGCGGATGTCGGCGTGGTGTTCGCCGGCCCAGTTGAGCAGCTGCGAGACCGGGCCAAGCAGCGCCATACCCAGCTTGGCCAACGCATACTCCACGCTTGGCGGCTTGGTCGCGTAGACCTTGCGGGTGATCATGCCGTTGCGCTCGAGGTTGCGCAGGGTCTGGGTGAGCATGCGCTTGGAGATATCCGGCACGGCGCGCTGGATGGCGCTGAAACGGGACGGGCCAGGAATCAGCGTGAGCAGGATCAGCAAGGTCCACTTGTCGCCAATCTGGTCGAGCACATCGCGCACCGGGCACTTGGTGGCGTCGAACGGCCCTTCCAGGGACGGCGGCGGCGGAAACAGGGCAATGGCATTCACAGGGGCATCTCACGGTAACCAGGGGGAGAAAAACTGCCTCCTTGCGGAGGATGGGACGACCCCGACAATAGGCTCGCTGGACTTCCGGTCTAAATACTAGACCAAACCTCTTATCGATACCTGACGGAGCGCATCATGGCACACACCTCCCCCCTGATTCTTGTCACCGGCGCCAGCGGACACCTGGGAGCGCTGATCGTCGATGCGTTGCTTGAGCGTGTGCCTGCCGGCCGCATCGTAGCAACCGCGCGCGAGACCGCGTCACTGTCGGCATTCGCAAAACGCGACATCAGCGTACGTCGCGCCGATTACGCCGACCCGACCTCGCTGGACGCCGCTTTCGCCGGGGTCGGCACGGTCCTGCTGGTGTCTTCCAACGCGGTGGGCGCGCGTGTGGAGCAGCACCGCAACGTGATCGAGGCCGCCAAGCGTGCCGGCGTGGGCCTGCTCGCCTACACCAGCGTGCTGCGTGCGGACACCAGCACGCTTTCGCTGGCCGGCGAGCACGTGACCACCGAAGCACTGCTGCGCGACAGCGGCGTGCCGCACGTGCTGCTGCGTAACGGTTGGTACACCGAAAACTACACCGGCTCGATCGGACCGGAACTGGCGCACGGCGCGGTAATCGGCAGCTCTGGCGATGGCAGGATCAGCGCCGCAACCCGTGCCGACTACGCGGCCGCCGCGGCGGCGGTACTGGCCTCCGCCGAACCGCAGGCCGGACGCATCTACGAGCTGGCAGGCGATCAGGCCTTCAGCATGGCCGACTACGCCGCCGAGCTGGCGCAGCAGGCGGGCAAGCCGGTGGCCTACCACGACATGCCGGAGGCGGACTATGCCGCGGCCCTGGTCCAGGCCGGGCTGCCGGCCGGCTTCGCCCAGGTGCTGGCGCAGTGCTCGGCGTCCGCAAGCGGCGGCAGCCTGTTCGACGACAGCCGCACCTTGAGCAAGCTGATCGGCCGCCCCACCACCCCGCTGCGCGACACCATTGCCGCTGCGTTGGCGGCGCAGCCGGCGGGCTGATCCCCGCACCGTTCGCAGGCAGGTCCTGCGAACGGTGAGTGGGCCCGGCGGAGACCTGTTGCCGCCAACGCAGCCGGAGCGAACGCGCCGGTCACTCGGCCAGAAAGGCGCCAGGCAGGCGGCGCCCAGCTGCCGGCATGACGGCATGCCTGTGCCGTGCGTGTCGCGCCGGCCGATAAGCGAATACAGCTTGGGGCTCTGCCGCGCCCGATGCGGAAGGAACACAACTCTGCTCGCTGCCGATGGCGTGCAGGCTTGGTCGCCCTGGTGTCGTGCGGAGATCCTTGGCTCCGAGACGCAGAACGTCACCACCGAAACAAAGGCCCTGCATCCGATAGGCGCGCGTTACTGGGCGGGCATCCCTGCGTCGTCCGCGCTCCACCGACCACACAGGCGACGCCAAAGCGCTGTACCTCCGCGCCGCCTGGCCGTGGTCACGCATCCCGCAGCGCTAGCCGCATGCGCCATCGCGCCAAGGCAGTGGACGCCCGGCCTGGGCAGGCGCGCACTGCGCCGTGCCGCAGCACTGACATCTGTCGGACATGCAGCTGACACAGTCATCCGTCGGATGGCGCTGCCGATGTCACCAAACTGACATCAAACCTAAATATAACTGCACCCCATCGCTGCTACGGCAGCACTGCGGAGCGCCATGACGGTGCCCGGCATCTGGCCGCACGCGCCCTTCTTGCAGGAGCGCCTGGGCCGGCCACGCCACCGCCGCCCAGTTCCCCTTGCCGAGCCGGATCCATGAAAAAACGCAATCTCGCCACCGTCCTGTGCGCCCTGAGCGCGACCGCCAGCGGCAGCACGCTGGCCGCCGAGCTGGAGCTGTACGTCGACCGCAAGACCAAGCAGATCTTCGCCGAGCCAGCACCCGGGCGCGACAAGCTGGGCAAGTTCGTGCAGGTGGACGAAAACGGCAAGCTGCCGGCGTCCGCCCTGCCCGAAGCGCCCGCGGCACCGGTCCCGGCCACCGCGCCCAGCACCGGCGTGGCCCAGGCAGCGCCGCCCGCTCCAGCGGCCGCGCCCGTGCCGACCGCTGCCAGCGACGCGCCCAAGAAGTGGTACGACAAGTTGAGCCTGCGCGGCTACACCCAGATCCGCTACAACCAGGGCATCGGTGGCGACGCGCAGGACCTGCGTGCGCCCGGCGACCGCTTCATCGGCAATGACCAGAGCCTGGGCATCCGCCGTGCACGCCTGGTGCTCAGCGGCGATCTTAACGAGCACGTGTCGCTGTACTTCCAGCCCGATTTCGCCAGCACCCCGACAGGTTCGACCACCTCCAATTTCGCGCAGCTGCGCGATGCCTACGCCGACATCTTCTTCGACAAGAAGCGCGAATACCGCGTGCGCGTGGGCCAGTCGAAGATGCCCTACGGTTGGGAAAACCTGCAGTCCAGCCAGAACCGCTTGACGCTGGACCGTGCCGACGCACTCAACTCCGGCCTGCGCGACGAACGCGATATCGGCGCGGTGTTCTACTACAGCCCCACCGTGGCCAAGGGACGCTTCCAGGACCTGGTCAAATCCGGGCTGAAGGGCTCGGGCGACTACGGCGTGCTCGGTGCCGGTGTGTACAACGGCCAGGGCGCCAACCGCGCCGAGCGCAACGACGGCATGCATGCGGTGGTGCACGCCACCTACCCGTTCAAGTTCGCCAACGGCCAGTACCTGGAAGTGGGCGCCGATGCCTACGCCGGCAAGTTCGTGCCGACGGCGGCAGCGGTGAACATCGGTGGCCGCAGCTTCACCCCGACCATCACCGAGCCGAACGGCTACACCGATCAACGCGTGGCCGCGCACATCATCTATTACCCGCAGCCGTTTGGCCTGCAGGCCGAGTGGACCGTGGGCCGCGGCCCGGAGCTGGACGTGGCGCAGCGGCGTATCCGCACGCGTTCGTTGAGCGGCGGTTACGTGCAGGCGATGTTCAAGCACGACTTCAACTACGGCACGCTGCTGCCTTACCTCAAGTGGCAGACCTACCGTGGCGGTTCCAAGTTCGATACCAATGCGCCGCGCATGCGCCTGGACGAAGTGGAAGCCGGTGTCGAGTGGCAGCCGATGGATGCGCTGGAACTGGTCTTCGCCTATTCGAAGATGAAGCGCACCGACGTCACCACCGCGCCGTATCCGGTGGTCGAAGGCGATCTGCTGCGGCTGCAGCTGCAGGTCAATTACTGATCAACGTGGCTGCACCACGGCGCATGGGTTGCGCCGTGGTGGTGCGTTGTCAGTCGATTAGCGCGTCATTGCCAGCCTGCGACTGCATGGGGTGGCGCGATGGTTGCCTGCATCGCAGGCTTGAACGCAGCGCGGCTTTACGCAACGGCCGCCTCCTGCAGTCCGCACCGGTGCTTGGAGCGGCTCAAGAAAACGTAGCGAGCAGTCGTCAGGTGGATGCGGACGGCGCGGAGGAACCTGTGTGTACGTAGGTACATGCCGATTCCGAGCACCGGCCGCTCCTGCCTGGCAGCTGCGTAGTCGTTTTGATCGCTGCTCTTAATCACGCTGGCGCCATAGTGCTCTACAGCAAACCAATCCACTGACGGATCACCGCTTGAAAGGTGGCGCGCTCGGCAGCGAGATGGGCAAGGTCACGCACGGTCAGCACCGCGCGGTCCGCGGCCGGCCAGCGCAGCCACTGCGCCGGGTCATCGATCACTAGCCCGCCCGGTGGCAACGCACGCACCTTGGCGCCCCGGTGCAGTACCACTGCGATCCCCGTCTTGGCGCGGAGTTGTAGCGTGGCGAAGTACTCAACCGTGCGAAAGCTCGGCGCATTCCACTTGATGCCTTCGGCAATCGCCGCATCCGCCGACAGCAGTGCGCTGCGCACCGCCACAATCAGGTCCTTGTGCGGGTGGTTGAGCTGCACCAGAAACTGCTCGACGGCCTGCGTTGAATCGGCGGCTGAGGTATGCGCGGTGGAAAAGGTCGAGGTCGCTTGCATGCTGTCCCGCCTGGCCAGAAGGAAGTTGCGTTGCACGGCTGCACTATAGCCTTGCCACAGCGTGTGACAGCGCGCCTGAGTACTGCGCCGTGATGTCGCGCCTGCTCATTACAGCGCGAATGCCGCGCGATTACAGCCGCACCACCACCTTGCCCTTGGCGCGGCCGGTTTCGACATAGGTCACCGCGTCCTGTGCCTGCGCGAACGGATACACCGTATCCACCACCGGCTGCAGCACGCCGCTGTCGAGCAGCGTTGCCAGCGCTCGTAGCTGCGCGCCTTCGGCGCGCATGAACAGGAATGTGTACGCCAGGCCGCGCTGCCTGGCCTGCTGACGGACCTTGCGGCTCAGCAGCCGCATGATGAGCCGCAGCGGCAATGCCAGGCCCAGCTGCTGCGCAAACGCAGGCGTCGGCGGGCCAGAGAGCGACACCAGTGCGCCACCGCGCTTGAGCACCCGCACCGATTTCATCAGCACCGGCGTGTCCAGGCTATGCAACACCACATCGTAATCGCGCACCAGGGTTTCGAAATCCTGCTGCGTGTAGTCGATGACCAGATCGGCGCCGAGGCGCTTGACCAGTTCCACATTGGCCGTGCTGGTGGTTGCGGCGACGAACGCGCCCAGGTGCTTGGCCAGCTGGATCGCGATGGTGCCCACGCCGCCGGAGCCCGCGTGAATCAGCACCTTTTGGCCCGGCTTGAGCGCAGCGGTCTCTACCAACGCCTGCCACGCGGTCAGGCCCACCAGGGGAAACGCGGCGGCTTCTTCCATGCTCAAGCGCGCAGGTTTCTGCGCCACCGCTGCCGCGTCGATCGCCACGAACTCGGCCAACGTGCCGATGCGCCCCGGTTCGGTCTTGGCGAACACCGCATCGCCGACCGCGAACCCGCGCACCGCCGGGCCGACCTGGGTCACCACGCCGGCAACATCGTTGCCCAGGACGAACGGCGGCTTGAACGGCAACATCAGCTTGAAGTCGCCATTGCGCAGCATCAGGTCCAGTGGATTGATGCTGGCCGCGTGTACCTGGATCAGCACATCGTTGGCGCGCACGTGCGGCACTGGCACCTCACCGATCCGCACCGGCCCGCGCTTCTGGTAGCGATCGACAATGACGGCTTTCATCGGTGCACCTCGCACCGGCGTGCATGCAGACGCGTGCTAGTTACGGTGGTGAGGTGGCTCACGAGCGCACGCCCGCGGCCTGCGCGGCATGTGCCGCTGCCGGCACTGCGGCCACCTGGTGCAGCTTGAGGTCCTTGCGCACCGCGTCGCCCACCATCCGGTTCGGCAGCAGGCGGCGCAGGAAGCTCAACTGCCGAGCGACCTTGCCCGCGGTGTAGCGGGCTTTCGGGCGTGCATCTTGCGCCGCGGCGAGCACCACGTCGGCCACCACGCTGGGTGCATCGGCCTTTTGCATGACCTGCGCAATGTGCGCGGCCACATGCGTGCGCACTGCCTGATAGATCTCCATCGGTGTATCGGGCTGCAGCGCGTTGGTGTCGAAGGCCGTCCTGGTGTAGGCCGGCTCGATGACCGACACGCGGATGCCCCAGTCGCGCAGTTCGTGGTCCAGCGACTCCGTATAGCCTTCGATGGCGTGCTTGCTGGCCACATACAGCGCCGCGTACGGGATTGGCACCAGGCCGAGCACCGAGCCGATATTGAGGATGCGCCCACCGCCTTGCTTGCGCATCTGGCCGATCACCGCATTGGTCATACGCACGGTGCCGAAGAAGTTGGTATCGAACACCGATTGCGCCTGCTGGATGGAACTCTCTTCCGCAGCAGACGGCGCCACGCTGAAGCCGGCGTTGTTGACCAGCAAATCCAGCCGGCCTTCCTTGCGCAGGATGGTGTCCACCACTGCGGTCACTGACGCGTCGTCGGTGACATCCAGCGCAAGCATCTGCACGCCGGCCGTTGTGGAGGTACCACCGCGCCGGCTGGTGCCGTAGACCGTGTAGCCGGCGTTGGCCAGACGTGCGGCGGTCGCTTCGCCGATGCCCGAGGAGGCTCCGGTCACAAGTGCAATCTTGCTGTTCATAGGTGCCTCTGTCTCTTGGGTGAGGTGCCGGCCGGTCGGCGCTGGAGGCGCTGCCGTCGCCACGGAATCGGGCTGTCAAGGAAGGAAAAGCGGGTGAGCGATTGCTGCGGAAACCCTATTAAATATTACGAACGTCATATTATTGAGCAAAAACAATTCGGAGCTACTCCACGCCGGCTGCACCGAAGTGCGCCAGCACGGCGTCGCGCATGGCCGCAGACAGCGCAGGGTCGTTCACGGCACGCGCCAGCATCAAGGTGCCTGCCAGCGCACACACCGTGACCAACGCGCGCTCATGCGCCTGCGGCGTTCCCCAGTCCGGGAATTGGCGTGCGGCCAGGTCGATCATCTCCTTGATGCGGCGGGTTGCCGCCTGCCGCACCGCCGGTGCCTGGCGTGGCATTTCCGAGCCTAACGCAGCGATCGGGCAGCCGGATTCGAGGTTATTCAAGTGCCCATCGGAGAGGTACGCCTGCATCAGCGCCACGGCTGCCTGCTCCGGTGGCACGGACGAAGCAATCTGCGCCGAGGTCGCCACGGTCTGCGCGCCGGCGTGGTCCGCGGCCTCGGCCAACAACGCATCGCGCGAGGCGAAATGCGCGTAGAAGCCGCCGTGAGTCAGACCCGCCTCTTTCATGATGTCGGCCACGCCGGTGCCGTCGTAGCCGGTCCGGCGGATGGCACGTGCAGCGACCTCGACAATGCGCGCATGGCTGTCGGCCTTGCGGCCTGACGATGCACGGGAGCGTGGCGAGGTCTTTTTCATGATGGTCATCATACATAAGATCGGCAGCGATGGACGCCGCACCGGCGGCTGTCCGACGAGCGGTAGGCATAGGGGGCCGGGCACCGCCTGCTTTCAGCACCCAGCCGGCACTGCGACAGCGCATACGAGGGAGCGGGAATGGCAGTCGCATGCATCCATGAAGCGATGTCTTACGGTACGCGGCTGTTTGATCGAGCGAATGGTGAGGTCAGGTTCTCGCGGGTATGCGGCGATGTCACGCGGTGCCGGCGACGCCTGTTGCGCATTGAAGGCCTGATGAAAGCATGGTGCCAGAATCTGTCACTACGGCTTTCTACACTGGGCGCCCACTCCAAGGAATGTCCTGGTGACCATCTTCACCCGCTCCCACCCGACCGATCCCGCAGCGTCATGCGCGCGCGATGTCCACGCGCCCGCCCTGATGCCCTCGCCTACGCGCACGCGCTATCGCGCCGGCGGACCTTTCGCCGGTCGCCGAACCGACCCTACTGCCCATCCAGCCAGCCCAGTCGACCAACTGCGCGCACATCTTGTTTGCAAGGTCACATCCGCAGGTGCCGCTGCGACCGGAGTATCGCGCCCATGAAGCGCCTTCAATACAACCGCTACGGTGGCCAGGATGTCATGCAGCTGGCCGACTTCACGCTTGCTGCGCCGGCAAAGGGCCAGGTCGCGGTGAAGGTGAAATACGCCGCGATCAATCCGGTCGACTGGAAGATGCGCAATGGCGTCATGAAGATCGTGACCGGCCGGCAGTTTCCGCGTGCGATGGGCATGGATCTGTCGGGCGTGGTGCTCGCGGTGGGCGAAGGCGTCACCCGCTTCAAGCCGGGCGACGCCGTCTTCGGCCTGGCACGCTTCAAGGAGTGCGGCGCATTGGCCGAGGCGGTGATTACCACCGAAGAGAACCTGGTCAAGAAGCCTGACAACGTTTCCTACGAAAACGCCGCCAGCCTGGGCACGCCCGGGGTCACCGCGTGGAATGGTCTGGTCGACAAGGCTGGCCTGAAAAAAGGCCAGCATGTGTTCGTCAACGGCTGCGCCGGCGCGGTCGGCGAAGCGGCGGTGCAGCTGGCGCAGCGATTGGGTGCAGCCGTGTCCGGGAGTTGTAGCGCAGGCTCGATGGAACGGGCCAGATCGCTGGGCCTGAAACAGGTCTACGATTACAGGGTGACCCGACTGCAAGACATCCGTGAGCGCTTCGATGTGATCCTCGACACCTCGGCCGTCATGAAGGCAGCTGCAGGGTTGGCGCTGCTGCGCGACAAGCGCGGCAGTGTGCTGGATCTGGAACCGGACCTGGGGAAGTTCGTCCGCGCCGTGGTGGATCGCCGCTTCAAGCTGGTGTTCTGCAAACCCTCCGCCGCCATCCTGACCCACCTCGCCAACGCGGCGGCGGCCGGCACCTTCGGCCTGCCAATCGGCGAAATCGTTCCGCTGGACGGTGCCATCGGCTTGATGAATGCCCTTGAATCCGGCCAAAGACGCCCAGGTAAGGGCTTGGTCAGGATGGACTGACATGTCGCGTAGCCAGCGCCTGTTCGATCTGTTGCAAGTGTTGCGTCGACACCGCGGAACGGTGTCCGGTCGCACGCTTGCGCAAGAACTCGGCGTGTCGCTGCGCACAATCCGGCGCGACATTGCGACCTTGCAGGCGACGGGTGCCGATATTGAGGGAGAGGCGGGTGTGGGATACATCCTGAGGCCGGGCTTTGTGCTCCCGCCTCTCGCCTTCACCGAGGAAGAACTCCGCGCGCTGGTCACCGGCGCGCAGTGGGTCAGCCGCCAGAGCGATGAGGCGATGACCCAGGCGGTGCAGAATGCGCTGGCAAAACTCGACGGCGTGATCCCGCAGGAGATGCGCCCGGCGCTGGACGACAGTGCGCTGTATATCAGCCGGGGACACCAACTGGAGTCCATCGTGGACCTTGGCAAGATCCGCAAAGCGCTGCATGCACAACGCAAGCTGCGAATCGGGTACACGAGCACGGCCGGCGTGGTGTCGGAACGCACGATCTGGCCGATCATGCTGGGCCTGGTCGACGCGCGGTGGAAGATTGCCGCGTGGTGCGAAGCATGCGGCGATTTCCGCATCTTCCGCGCAGAGGCCATTGGCACGATCGATTATCTGCAGGAGCAGTATCAGCGCAATCGCCGCCAGCTGGTGAAGCAGTGGCGCGCCAGCGATCGCCATCCCTGCAAGCAGGGCGATTGCTGAGCGCCTGACATTCAGCGGCTATACCGATCGTTACCGCAGCCGAGAGCCGCTGGTGGTGGTTGCACCACGCAACCACCACCAGCGACGTTGCCCAACACCCTAGCGGTGATTCATCCGCGCGAACAGGGCTTCACCCAAACGACGGGTGTCGGCCGAGATCCCGATCAGCACCTCCTCCTTGTCGTCTTCAAGTTGGGTGATCGCCTCGGCGGCAAACTGCTCGGCAGACATCATGTTGCGTGTTGCCGTGCCTGCACTGCGCGTCCCGCCACCCAGCCCGGTATCGACGATTGGCGGGGCGATCTCGATCACGCGGACGGCACTGCCTTTCAACTGGTGACGCAGACTCAGGGTGAAGGAGTGCAGCGCCGCCTTGGTGGCGCAGTACACCGGCACATCGGCCATCGGCGAGAACGCCAGCCCCGAGGTGATGTTGATGATGGCCGCATGCTGTTGCTGCTGCAGCAACGGCAGCAGCTCGGCACTCAGATGGATCGGCGCGGCCAGGTTGATGGCGATCTCCTGATCGAGATTGGCCACAGCATCGGTGCCGGTGAAATCACGATGCTGCTGCACACCGGCGTTGTTGATCAGCACGTTGCAGTGCGGGTGATCTACCCGCAACCAATCCACCAGTGCACGACGACTTGCGGTGTCGGTGATATCGCAGACCTGGGTGATCAGCGCCGGCAGCGTGTCCTTGGCCTGGCGTAACGCAGCGGCGCTACGCCCACAGATGATGACGGTGTTGCCCTGCACCACCAGCGCACGTGCGAGCGCAAAGCCGATGCCGGTGGCACCGCCGGTGATCAAGATGGTGTTTGAGGTGAGATTCATGCGCAATATCCTTCCAGGGTCAGTGGAGGCGCGCCGATGATGGGTCGTGAGAGATCACCGGGCACACCTCGTTCCGGCAAGGCCGGTCTCGGTGTCGCGGATACCCTCAGCGGGAGAGCTTGCCACCCGGATCGGATGGATGACCGGGCTACCATCCGGCCTGCACTCTTTCGACCCCGCAACTGTAGCGAGGCCACGCAGCGCAGACAATTGGGCAGCCCGCAGCGACGAGAGAAGGTTCAGCATCGGCGCTGTGTCGGCAGGCCGGCATGCACCCCGTTCGCACGCGGCCGCATCGGTTCGCGCCGCGCGCAGGTTCCACGCCGGGTGACGCCGCATGCTGTTGTCATGGCCGATTGACGCATGTGCAGACCACGCATGCGCGCATGGCTGCTGGTCCCCGAGGGTTGTATGCGCATCAAAGCCACACTCGAGCGACTGCCTGGCGGCATGATGCTGGTCCCGCTGTTACTGGGGGCGCTCTGCCACACGTTGTGGCCAACTGCCGGCACCACCTTGGGAAGCTTCAGCAACGGCTTGATCAGCGGCACCATCCCGATTCTGGCGGTGTGGTTCTTTTGCATGGGCGCGACCATCCAGTTACGTGCCACCGGTCAGGTCCTGCGCAAGTCCGGCACGCTGGTGCTGACCAAGACCGGCGTGGCATGGCTGGTGGCGGTGCTGTGTCAACCGCTGCTGCCGCCCGCCGGCCTGCCCAGCGGCCCGCTGGCAGGATTGTCGGTGCTAGCGTTGGTGGCGGCCATGGACATGACCAACGGCGGCTTGTATGCCTCGTTGATGCAGCAATACGGCAGCCGCGAGGAAGCCGGTGCGGTGGTGCTGATGTCGCTGGAATCGGGCCCCTTGGTGACCATGCTGATCCTGGGCGCCAGCGGTGCCGCCTCGTTCGAGCCGCGTCTGTTCCTCGGTGCCGTACTGCCGTTGCTGGCAGGCCTTGCGCTTGGGAATCTCGACGCGGAGCTACGGCAGTTCTTCGCGCAAGCCACGCACACACTGGTGCCGTTCTTCGGCTTCGCACTCGGCAACACGCTGGACCTGACCACGATCGCCACCACCGGCGTGCATGGCGTGCTGCTGGGCATGGCAGTAGTGGTCATCACCGGCGTGCCACTGATCCTGGCCGACCGCCTGATCGGCGGCGGCAATGGCACCGCCGGTCTGGCCGCCTCCAGCACTGCCGGTGCGGCGGTGGCCACACCAGCATTGATCGCAGCGATGGCGCCGCAGTTCGCAGCGGCCGCACCGGCCGCCACCGCATTGGTGGCCAGCGCGGTGATCGTCACCGCGTTGCTGGTGCCGCTGCTCACCGCCTGTTATTGGCGCCTGCTCAAACGAACCGCAGCGGCGGCGGCCTCACCGGGCTGAAGGCCATACGGAACGCGCCGCCCTCACCTCCTTCGCCAGGCGATCTACACAAGCACCAGTGCGCTACTGAGCTGACAATTCACCACGAATGATGTCTGCACCCGCACTGAGGGCGCTGAGTTTGCCGCGTGCGACGTGCCGGGCGAGCGGCGCCATGCCGCAGTTGGTGGACGGGTAGAGCTTGTCGGCATCCACAAACCGCAGCGCCTTGCGCAGCGTGTCGGCCACCTCTTGCGGTGTTTCGATCGTGTTGCTTGCCACGTCGATGGCGCCGACCATGACCTTCTTGCCGCGCACCAGTTCGATCAGATCGATCGGCACATGCGAGTTGTGGCACTCCAGCGAGACGATGTCGATTGTGGATGCCTGCAGCTTGGGAAACGACTCTTCGTATTGACGCCACTCCGAGCCCAGCGTCTGCTTCCAATCGGTATTGGCCTTGATGCCGTAGCCATAGCAGATGTGGACGGCGGTCTCGCACTTAAGCCCTTCGATCGCGCGTTCAAGCGTGGCAACGCCCCAGTCGTTGACTTCATCGAAGAAGACATTGAAGGCCGGCTCGTCGAACTGGATGATATCCACGCCGGCCGCTTCGAGTTCTTTGGCTTCCTGATTGAGGATCTTTGCAAATTCCCAGGCCAGCTTTTCGCGGCTTTTGTAGTGCGCATCAAAGAGCGTGTCGATCATCGTCATGGGGCCGGGCAGCGCCCATTTGATCGGCTGCCGGGTTTGCTGGCGCAAGAACTTGGCATCGTCCACGAAGACGGGCTTGGGCCGGCTCACCGCGCCAACAACGGTCGGGACGCTGGCGTCATAGCGATTGCGAATGCGTACGGTCTCGCGCTTTTCGAAATCGACGCCGCTGAGGTGTTCGATGAAGGTGGTGACGAAATGCTGGCGGGTCTGTTCACCGTCGCTGACGATATCGATGCCGGCGTGCTGCTGTTCCTGCAGCGACAGGCGCAGCGCGTCCTGCTTGCCTTCGGTCAGCTCCTCGTCCTGCAGCTTCCAGGGCGACCAGAGTTTCTCGGGCTGAGCGAGCCAGGACGGCTTGGGCAAACTACCGGCGGTGGAGGTGGGGAGCAGCTTATTCATGATGGGCGACGTCTTGCGTTGGTGTTGACGAGAAAGCGTGGCTGGAGGCCCACTGCTCAAGAATGTCCCCGTAGGGCTTGATGAAATGCTCCTGGGTGAATTTGCCCTGCGTCACCGCGAGCTGGCTGCGCTCTTGCCGGTCGTAGACGATCTGGGTCGCGGAGTAATCCTGATGCTTCAGGCTCGGCTGGTAGATGGTCCCCGCGGCGGAATTGGCGTTGTAGATTTCCGGCCGGTAGATCTTCTGGAATGTTTCCATGGTGCTGATGGTGCCGATCAGCTCCAGATTGGTGTAGTCGTTCAGCAGGTCGCCGAGGAAGTAAAACGCCAAGGGAGCGACACTGTTCGGCGGCATGAAATAACGCACCTGCAGGCCCATTTTTTCGAAGTATTGATCTGTCAACGAAAATGCGTCCTGCCTGTATTCAATGCCCAGGATGGGGTGCCGGTTTCCGGTGCGGTGATAAACCTTGCTGCTGGAGACGCTGATGCAGATGACCGGCGGCTTGGCGAACCGCGCCGTGTAGGTATCCGAGTTCACGAACTGCTTGAACAGCGTGCCATGCAGGCTGCCGAACCCCTCCGGCAGGCTGAAGCTGGATGTGTCCTGATTGTGCGCTGGCAGCAGCACGCTGAAATCGTAGTCGCGCACATAGGAGGAAAAATTATTCCCTGCGATGCCATCGATACGCGCGCCAGTTGTTTGATCGAGGATGCTGGGCTGCAATATCTCGATCAACGGGAATGCATCGCCTGTGTCGCGCTCACCGATCTTCATCTCGACAGAGATGATGTCGAGTTCGACAGCGTAGCGGTCACGCGTGGGGTTATCCCAATGCGCCAGGTCGTTGAAGCGGTTGTTGATCATCGCCAGCGTGTTGCGCAAATTCTCCTGGCGACGCTGCCCTCTGGCCAGGTTGGCAAAGTTCGTCGTGTTGCGCGTATTGGCCGCGGGACGGTAGTCCTCATCGAAGCGGAGGCTCTTGATGGTGAAGGTCAATTCTTGAGTCATTGCACACTGACGCCTTGTTCTCGAAATCAATACGAAACGCCGTTTTCAGCGCAGCGGTTGATGCTGGCTGGATGGAGGCCGGGACGCCGGATCGGCAAGCGATTCGCCAACGGACCCGGTGGCACGCCAGGCGCCCGTGGGCGGGACGGCTCTCAGGCTGCGGCCACGTTTTCTTTTGCGATGGCGCTAGCCTGCCGCGTCACTGCGATCAGCGGCAATGCCCGCTGCACCGCCAGCCTGGCGCGTTCGGCCAGGGCCTCGTTGTGTACGCGATAGTCCAGAAAATCTCGGTCGGTTGCGTAGACGCCCAGCGGCAACGTGCGTGCCTGGAAGAAACTGAAAAGCGGCCGCAGCTGGTGGTCGATCACCAACGCATGCCGCTCGCTGCCACCGGTGGCCGCTAACAGGACGGGCGTGTCGATCAAGGCATCTTGATGGACGAAGTCGAAGAAGTGCTTGAACAGCCCGGTGAAAGACCCGCGATACACTGGTGTAGTCACCACCAGCACGTCGGCCTGCTCCACCGCGACCAGTTCCTGCTCCACCGTTGCGGGCAGCTGGGAGCGCCAGAGCGCACCCGCGAACTGCGGTGCCAATGCCCCGAGTTCCACCAGATGCTGCTCGCATGGCACCTGCGCGGCGATCAATGCCAGCAGGTGCTCGGCCAGAGCGGCCGCCTTGGAGGGGCGTTGCATCCCGCCGGACACCGCAACGATGCGGAGTGGGTGTGGCACGTTGACAGTCATGCAGATGGCCTTAAAACGACGAACCCCGATGCTAGGGCTCGCATTCGATGAAGTAAAATGGTGTTATTTCAACAATCCATGAATTCGGATCATCTGAATGCTTGAGCGCATCCATCTCTCCATCGTCCAGCAGGTCGAGCAGCAGGGCTCGCTGACGGCCGCCGCAGGCGTGTTGAACCTGACCCAGTCGGCGCTGAGCCACAGCATGAAAAAGCTGGAGCAGCAGCTGGGCACCGATGTCTGGCTGCGCGAGGGGCGCAGCTTGCGGCTGACCCAGGCTGGCCAATATTTGTTGGCGGTGGCCAACCGGGTGCTGCCGCAACTGGACCTGGCCGAAGAACGCCTCGGGCAGTTTGCGCAGGGCGAACGCGGTGCGCTGCGCATCGGCATGGAATGCCATCCCTGCTACCAGTGGCTGCTCAAACTGGTGGCGCCCTATCTGGCCACGTGGCCGGATGTGGATGTGGACGTCAAACAAAAGTTCCAGTTCGGCGGCATTGGCGCCCTGTTCGGCTACGAGATCGATCTGTTGGTCACACCCGACCCGCTGTACAAGCCAGGGCTGACGTTCGAGCCGGTGTTCGACTACGAGCAGGTGCTTGTGGTGGCCAGCGGTCATGCGCTGGCGTCGGCGGCCTACGTCACGCCGCCGCAGCTGACACGCGAGGTGCTCATCAGCTATCCGGTGGATCTGGAGCGGTTGGATATCTATAGCCAGTTCCTGCTGCCGGCCGGTGTCACGCCCAGGCGCCACAAAGCCATCGAAACCACCGACATCATGATGCAGATGGTGGCCAGTGGCCGCGGCGTGGCCGCCATGCCGCGCTGGCTGGTGGAGGAATATGCCGCCAGGATGGACGTGGTACCGGTTCGGCTGGGTGCACGCGGCATCGCCAAGCAAATTTTTCTGGGGGCGCGCGAGGCCGATATCGCCATCGACTATCTGCGCGCCTTTATCGAACTGGCACGCCAGCCTGGCAATGGCAGCGCCACTGCGCCGTGACTCCACCGACGGACACCACCGCACAGGCGCGCGTATTGCATGGCCGCCTTCCCGCACGATCAACGCTGATGTGCGCGAGCCAATCACTCACCACCGCAGGACGGTGCCGCCGTTGATGTCCCGGGATCCACCTAGCCGCGCCGCCACCATCGCCGATGCCTATTCGTTGGAGGTCGGCGCACACGACATGGCGGCACTGACTGCAGCAGCGCCGCAGATCATGCGTGGCTCAAGCATGTTCATTCCCTACCTGCCCAGCCAGAATGACGAGGCGCGACTGGCCGCCGCACAGAGGGTGCGCGCGCTCGGCTTCGCGCCCATGCCGCACCTGTCCGCGCGGCGCATCGCCTCGCTGGACGCGCTACAGGCGTTCGTCAAGCGCGCCGTCGAGGACGCCGGCGTTGAACGCTGCCTGGTGATCGCCGGTGACGTGCCGTCTGCGGTTGGGCCGTTTTCCGATAGCGTGTCGCTGATCGAGACAGGCGTGTTTGAGCGCTCCGGCATCAAGACCATCGGCGTGGCCGGACACCCGGAAGGGCACCCAAGCATGCCTGCAAGCGCGCAGTGGGACGTGCTTGAACGCAAGTGCCGCAGCATCGCCGAGCGCGGCATGGCGCCACTGATCGTCACCCAATTCGCGTTCGATGCCGACACTGTGCTGACGTGGTTGGACGCGCTGCGCGCGCGTGGCATTGCCCATCCCGTGCGTGTGGGCGTGCCAGGTCCTGCGGGCGTCGCAGTGCTCGCACGCTATGCCGCACGGTGCGGTGTTGGCGCGTGTGCATCGATGCTCTCCAAGTACGGCATCTCGCTCGGCAAGCTGTTCGGGACTGCGGGGCCGGATCGCTTTGTGGATCGCCTCACCGCCGGACTCAGCAAAGCGCATGGAGATGTCAGCCTGCACTTCTATCCATTTGGCGGCATCGCACAGTCTGTCGCGTGGGTTGAGCAGTACCGCTCCCGCAGCGCGCGTCCCTTGGCGGACTGACACCCGCCAAGTTTCGGGGTTCGCCATCAACCGCAGACCTCTGGTTTTCTGCGGTCTGCCGGTGCGAAGAATCGGCACGTCCACGACCTGGATCACACTCTGTACTATTTATTTCGGCAGGGTTGTTTGTTGCGCGTGAGGTGTTGCAGCGCACAGCAGAGCTGTCATGCGTGCGGGGTATAACCGACTCCGAGTCGCAGCGGGGGGGCGCTGCATCCGATGCCGCTGTGTTCGATCGCAGCGCATCACTTTGCAACTCCAAGGAGCGCTGTTGCCATGCATACGCCGTCGCTGTTGTCGTTGTCGTGCGCCCTCTCGCTCATCGCCGCGCCCCTGGGCGCGGCCGAGCTACAGCCCAAACAATTGGCCGGCCCGCCAGAAGAGTTCGCGCAGATGCGCGCGCCCGATCCGGCGGAATCGGCCATCCTTTCGAAAAGCGCATTACTGCCGGTGGAGCTTGCACCGGCCGGTGCCAGTGCACGCTGGCAGGGCAACCTGCCGGTGGAAAACGGCCACCTGCGTTTCATGGTGCTGGCCGGTGACCAGCAGTGGGACGCGGCCGTGGCCGCACCGCGCGTTGCCGGCGCGCGCGCCGCAGCAGCGCCGCAGCTGCAAGCACAACGCACACAGCTCGGCAGTGCCGACAGCGGCACCAGCGGCATGCGCTATGCAGTGGACGCTGCGCAGAACGGCGCGTGGTCGCTGACGCTGCAATCGGCCTCGCCCACGGCGCAACGTGGCTATGTGTTGATGGAAGGCGACCCGCGCACGCAGCTGGCCTCCTATCCACGGCATCGTCACCAGCAGGTGGGTCAGTCGCTGACACTCAACGCGCTGCTCAGCGGCAGCGATGCACAAGGCGCGAGCTTGCTGGCCGGCCAGGCCGGGCAGATCGATCAGGCCAGCCTGCGCGTGCTCGATCCACAGGGCACGGCACGCACGTTTGCGATGGCCGATGACGGCAAGCACGACGACGGCGCTGCCGGCGATGGCGTGTATGGCGGCAGCTTTCAGCCGACCAGTGCCGGCACCTGGATCGCACAGGTGATCGTGCATGGCCGCGACCAGGCCGGGCAGCCGTTCGTGCGCACCAGCGAGCACGTGTTACCCGTGCTGGACACCTCTGTGCGCCTGCTCGGCACCGCGCTCAGCGCGCGCGCGGCGGACGGCACGCGCCTGAGTATCGGGCTGCCGATCGCCGCGCGCGGGCAGGCGCCCACGCATTACCGCGTGTTCGGTCAGGTGTGGGGTACCGATGCCAAGGGCAAGCTGATTCCGGTGGCCTGGATCGGCGGCATGCTCACACCGCAGCAAGGCCAGCTGCCGTTGAGCCTGGACGAGCGCTGGGTGGCGCGTGCCGGTGCGCGTGCGCCTTTCACGCTGCGCGGCCTGCGCATCGAGGACCCGGACCATTACATCCCGCTGGCACAGGCCGACACGCTGCCGTTGCAACTGCCTGCACTGCGCCGGGCGAGTATTGCGCGCACCACGGCCGGCATCGATGAAAGCATGCGCATGGGGCCACGCCCGCGCACGCTGGCCACTGCCAGTGCACTGGCGCAACCGCAGGCGGCCGGATCGCGGCTGGTGCTGGTGCATGGGTACTGCTCCAACGGCGTGTGGCCGGAAGCGCAGTTCAGCAACGCCTCGTCGTTTATCGATGCCAAGCAGAACCGCAGCAACGATCAGTTCGCGCAACGCTTGGCGCAGTTCGCCAGCCAATGGTCCTCGTTCGCCACGGTGGCGCACAGCCAGGGCGGCATGGCGGCATTGCATCTATACACCTACTACTGGAGCGGGCTGGATAACGCTGCCGGTGGGCGCGTGATGCAGTCGGTAGGCACGCCGTACCAGGGCACCAACCTCTCCGGCATTCTGGCTGCGGTGGGTTCGTGGTTCGGCGTCGGGTGCGGCAGCAACACCGACCTCACCTACGACGGCGCCAAGGCCTGGCTGGCCGGCATTCCCGCCGATGCGCGCGCCAAGGTCAACTACTACACAACCTCGTTCGCCAAAACCAACTGGTACACCAACGACTACTGCAACGCCGCCTCGGACCTGGTCTTGAACGACCCCGAAGACGGCACCGTGGAGCAGGCCAACGCGCAGCTGCCGGGCGGCGTAAACAGGGGGCACACCACCGGGCAATGCCACACCACCGGCATGCGCGACCCGGCGCAATACCTGGACGCC
Organism: Xanthomonas sp. LMC-A-07; assembly: GCF_030208825.1. NCBI lineage: Bacteria > Pseudomonadati > Pseudomonadota > Gammaproteobacteria > Lysobacterales > Lysobacteraceae > Xanthomonas > Xanthomonas sp. LMC-A-07. The sequence goes on along the minus strand of NZ_JARVTF010000006.1, from coordinate 98,561 downwards.
AGCCGCAACGCGGTGATGAACGCCAACGCGGCGAAGTGATGCGGGTTTAGCGGTGTGCACCGCGATGGCCGGCGTTTGCGTCGGCCATCGCAACATGTGTGGGACCACGTAGCGTGTTGCGTGCAGTCAGTTTTCTCTTGCTTAGGCGGGGCCCACACAACGCCTGCGTTCACCACTCTTGGTTGCCTTGAGAGGTGATTGAACGGTGTGGATTGGTTGGTTTTTTTAGAGCGAATGATCTGCGGGTTTGCTGCAGGGCCCTTGCCCGCTCACCATCGCGGGACACGCTGCAAGTACGTCCTTGTAAGCTCTTACGCGGCATCCATGCCGCGTAAGGTCCCGCGACGGTGAGCGGGCAAGGACCAGTCGCGGGTGTCGGTGCGCATGGTGCTAGAAGCGCACGCCGTTCTTCTGATTCGCTCTCTTGTAGTTGTGACCCATACGGCAAACCAATGTAATTAGCGATGGCCCGCTGTTACCTCGCTGCGGATCACCTTTTTTGGTGCGGTGCCCTCACTCTTGCGGGACCGTCTGGTGGCATGAATACCTTCACCGAGCCCTCCATAACTGGATTCACGGCGTGTCGCGCGATCAGCTAGGCACCGCGCTAGGCCGATTCAGCGTCTGATTTCCGCATGCCGTCGAGAGATGTATTAGCCACGCTCGGCAGCTTCGGCAGCCCACAGTTCTGCATCTGCGCCTGCCGGAATAAACATCGGCGCAGCCGGGTCGGTGGCTGCGCGCCAGATGGCCCGCGCGACGTCGATCGACTGCGTTCCGGGGCCAGCGGATGCGCTCATGCGCGCCAGCGTTTGTTGCATAAACGCACCATAGATCTCGTCATCAGCACCGCGTAGACCCGCGCGGGCGGTGGCACGAAAGTCCGTCTCCCCGCACGAGCCCGGCGAGACGACCCGCACGCGGATACCGAACGCCTCCAGCTCGGCGGCCAGCGATTCACTCAGCGCATTCACCGCCGCCTTCGCTGCACGGTAAGCGCCGATCAGCGGAAGTGGCTTGAGCGTTGCGCTCGACGACACATTGACGATGACCCCGGCGCGGCGCGCGCGCATCTGCGGCAAGACCGCCTGCGTAACAGCCAGCGTGCCAAAGGTGTTGGTTTCGAACAGGTCGCGTACCGCCTGCAGGCTTGCCAGTTCCAGCGGTGCGGGCGCACCGAAGCCTGCGTTGTTGACGAGCGTGTCCACCGTGCCGGCCGCAGCAATCGCGGCCTGGATGCTCGCGGGGTCAGTGACGTCGAGCTGCAGCACCTTCAATCTTGGCGATGCAGGAAACAGGTCCTCACGTGGAGTGCGCATGGTGGCAACCACGTTCCAGTCGCGTTCGAGAAAGTAATGTGCGGTTGCCAGGCCAAAGCCCGACGAACAGCCGGTGATGAGTACGGTTTGCATGAGGCGCCCTCGGTGACGGTGTGAGGGATCTACGTTAGGCTGCCCAGGTCGCACTTTCGATATTCCAAAGTGCTTAATCCATTAGCGAGAGTCCAATATGCTCGACCCGCTTGCTGAGGTCGTCCTCCTGCTGAGGCCGGCACCAGGGTTCTCCAAACTTGTCCTTGGCGCTGGTGTGTGGTCGGCGTACCGCTCCGATGCGCCCGGCCCGTTTTACTGCGCGGTGATCGAGGGAAAGTGCCGGCTGGCGCTTGAAGATGGCCAGGCGCATGTGCTGGAAGCAGGCGACTTTGTGCTGGCACCCGCCATGCTTGCTGTCACGCTCTCCAGCGCGCAGGCGTCGACCGGGCAGGCCCACACCGTGCCGACCCAGACGGACGATGGCAGCTTCCGCATCGGCGCGCAGGACGGCCCGGCGGATGTTCGCATCGTGATTGGACATTGCAGCTTCGGCTCGCCGGATGCGGCGCTGCTGGTGTCGCTGCTGCCCCGGCTGGTGCATGTGCGCGGTGAGCCGCGGCTCACCATGTTGGTGAATCTGGTTGGTGAGGAGGCGCGCACAAACCGGCCCGCCCGTGCGGTGGTGCTTGCACGACTGTTGGAAGTGCTGTTGATCGAAGCATTACGCTCGCTGACGGCGAGCGACACCACGCCGGGACTGGTGCGGGCGTTATCCGATGCGCGCCTGGCGGCGGCGCTGCGCGCCCTGCACGGCGCACCGGCGCATGCCTGGACGATCGACGCATTGGCCAAGGAAGCGGCGCTGTCGAGATCATCGTTCTTTGCGCGCTTCAACCGTGCGATGGGTGTGACGCCGATGGAGTATCTGCTGGCATGGCGCATGGCGCTGGCAAAGACGCTGCTGTCAGAACAGGGGCATGGCGTGGCGCAGGCGGCGCAGCGGGTGGGCTATGGCTCGGCCAGTAGTTTCAGCGTTGCCTTCACTCGCCACACTGGCAGCCCACCATCGCAGTACGCCCGCGTGCGCACTGCAACCTCGTTAGATGCTGTGTAACGGCGCCCAATGCCGTCAGGCCCGAGCGCGCGGTGATGCGCCTGCAGCTGCGGTGAGAGACAGCTGCAGCTACGCCCTTGCAGCGCTCCGCTAGCGGAACACCACCGTGCGGTGCCCGTTGAGCACGATGCGGTGTTCGACATGGCGGCGTACCGCGCGTGCCAGCACCAGCGATTCGGTGTCGCTGCCCAGGCGCACCAGGTCGCGCGGGGTCATGGCGTGGTCCACGCGGGCGACGTCCTGTTCGATGATTGGGCCTTCGTCCAGGTCTTCGGTGACGTAGTGCGCAGTGGCGCCGATGATCTTGACCCCGCGCGCGTGCGCCTGGTGATACGGCTGGGCGCCCTTGAAACTGGGCAGGAAGCTGTGGTGGATGTTGATCGCACGCCCGGCCAATGCGCGGCACAGTGCAGGCGAAAGGATCTGCATGTAGCGCGCCAGCACTACCAGGTCCACCTGCAGGCGCTCGACCAGCGCGAGCAGCTGCGTTTCCTGTTCGGCGCGCGTATCTGCACTCACCGGCAGATGGTGGAAGGCGATGCCGTAGGACGCCGCCAGTGGTGCGAAGTCGGTGTGGTTGGAGACCACCGCCACGATATCCACCGGCAACTGCCGGCTATGCATGCGGAACAGCAGATCGTTGAGGCAGTGGCCCTGCTTGCTCACCAGCACCAGCAGCCGCGCGCGGCGGCGCGCATCGTGCAGCTGCCAGGTCATTTCAAAACTGGCGGCCAGCTGTGAGAACTGTTGCTCCAGCTGCGCGATGTCGGTTCGCGGCGGCTTGTCGAAATGCACGCGCAGGAAAAACCGCCCGCTCTCGTCGTCTCCGAATTGCTGGGCGTCGAGGATATTGCAGGCAAGATCGAACAACAGCCCGGTCACGCGATAGACGATGCCGGTACGGTCGGGGCAGGACAGGGTGAGGATGTAGTCAGAGCGCATCGGCGAGATGATAGCCAATGGATGACACCGCTGGCGCAGTGCTTGCGTCGGTAACTTTTACGTTGCGCCGCGGTGCAACCTTTGGGCCAGCCGCACTGCAGCTCTGCACCGTGGCACTGTGCTCGCCGTGCATGCAGATCCGCTGACCAACGCATCGCAGGTGTTGCGCTGGTGGCATGCATCGCAGGACGCGGTGCGCATGCCACTGACGATGAGGATCAGCGCGGCGGCAGGCGCAGCATCAGCCGCCGGTTGATTTCGTCCAGCTGCGCAAGCGAGGCATCGACCGAGGTCTCCATCGCTTCCTGGGTGGTGATGTGGGCGCGCAGATGCGCCGGGTCGTCCAGGGCGCCACGCACGAGGAACACGTTTTCGCCCACCTCGCCGAGATGGCGGCTGAGCACCACCAGATCCACCTGGTCGAAGCCGTGCTGCTTGGCCAGCGGCAGCAGCCGCGCGGCCATGCGCATGCTGGCCTCGTCGGTAGGCTTGCCTAGTTCTGTGTCCAGCACGCTCACCGCTTCCTGGATCTGTGAGAACAGGTGATGGTCCGGATGTTCGGGATGGTCCGGGCCGACCGGGCCCTGATGGATGACCGGTGCGCTGGTCATCGTGCGCCACCACCGGCGTGGGCCGATGTGCGCGTGGTGTGCACGGTCGAACCGGGCCTGATGTTGGGGTGTCGCATCGCATCCTCCCTGGAGCGGCGGCTGTTACGAGCAGGCACCTTAGCCGCTTGCCTGCCAGGCCTCAAGCCAGCCACGTCGCACCAGGCGTCATGCCTGCGGGACACACCGCAAGATGCGCAACGCGGGCGCTTGATGCGCATGTCGTTGAAGGCGGTTGGCACAGCGCGGTGCCTGAGCGGCGTGCCGTCGTCGCCACACCGTGGTGCACGGCGCCGCTCGCACGATGCCACTGCGAACAGCGCGCGCGACTGCAGCAGTCACACGCGCCGGCGGTGCTACGCCTGCCCTGCGCGGCGTGCAGAGACCTCGGCCAGCACGGCCCAATCGGCGTTGCCATCACCGTGCGCAATTGCCTCGTCCAGGCCGCTGCGCAGCAGCTCGCCCAGCGGCATCGGCACCTGCCGTGCCGCGCCTGCCTGGATCGCCAGATCCACATCCTTGCGGCCCAGGGTGGCAGTGAAGCCGGCAGGCATGTACTGGCGCTGCATGATCAGCCGGCCATAGCCTTGATACGCGGGCGCAGCGAACAAGGTGCTGGTGAGCATGCCCAAAAACTGCGTGGCATCCACGCCATGCCCGCGCGCCAGCGCGCTAGCTTCGGCCATCGCGCCGATCGCACTGGCCAGGCAGAAGTTGGCGGCCAGCTTTACTGCGTTGGCCTGCTCGGGCGCGCTGCCAATCTGCCAGGTCTGCTGGCCCAGCACATCGAACATCGGCTGCACGCGGGCAAGTGCGGCGTCGTCGCCAGCGGCCAGGATGTTGAGCTTGCCGGCTTCGGCCACCTCCACGCGGCCAAGCACCGGGGCGGCGACGTAGGCCACACCCCGCTCGGCATGCAGTGCGGTCAACTCGTGCGCCAGCGCCACCGAGATGGTGGCCATGTTGACGTGCACGCTGCCGGCCGGCAGCGCATCCAGCACGCCGCCGTCGAGCACCGTCTGCCGCACCGCGGCGTCATCGGCCAGCATCGAAAACAGCAGCGGGCCGTGCGCGGCGTGCTGCGGCTGCTCCACCACGTGTGCACCGGCTTCGCGCAGCGGCTGCGCACGTGCCGGCGAGCGGTTCCATACCGTCAGTTCAAAGCCGCCGCGCAGCAGGTTGTGCGCCATCGGCAGGCCCATCGTGCCCAGCCCCAGAAATCCTATTGGCATGCATGCCCTCTGCTTGGTCGAGATGATCGGTCCATGGTCGGTTGTGCGCGTGTCAGCTGGCGAACACGCCACGCGCTTCGCGCGGTTCGCAGCGCTGGTACTGCGGCGCCGGGGTGACCGATGCGCCCAGCGCGGCGGCGGCATGCCACGGCCAGCGCGGGTCGTAGAGGATGCCGCGCGCCAGCGCGATCGCATCGGCCTGGCCATCGCGCAGGATCGCTTCGGCCTGTTGCGGTTCGGTGATCAGGCCCACGCCGATCACCGGCGTGTCCACCTGCGCGCGGATCGCCTCGGCAAACGGGATCTGGTAGCTGGCCTGCACCGGAATCTGCTGGCGCGGGTCCAGCCCGCCGCTGGAGACATGGATGTAGTGCGCGCCGCGCGCATCCAGCGCCTTGGACAACGCAATACTCTGCGGCAGGTCCCAGCCGCCATCCACCCAGTCGGTGGCCGAGATGCGCACGCCGATGGCCATCTGGTCAGACACCGCCGCGCGTACCGCATCGAAGATGCGCAGCGTCAGCCGCATGCGGTTGTCCAGCGAGCCGCCGTACGCATCGCTGCGCTGGTTGCTCAGCGGCGACAGGAACTGATGCATCAGGTACCCGTGCGCAGCATGCAGTTCGATCAGTTGCAGCCCCAGGCGTTCGGCACGTTTGGCCGCGGTCACGAAGGCCTCTACCACCGCATCGATGCCGGCGGCGTCCAGGGCCTGCGGCAACGGTTGGCCATCGCGGAACGGCAGTGCCGAGGCGGAAACGGTCTGCCAACCATTGGCATGGTCGGGGGCGATCGCCTCACCGCCCTTCCACGGCAGATCGGTGGAGGCCTTGCGCCCGGCATGTGCCAACTGGATGCCGATCGGCATCGGCGACCAGCGCCGTACCGATGCCAGCACTTCGCCCAGCGCCTGCTCGGTGGCGTCGTCGTACAGGCCCAGGTCGGCATAGGAGATACGGCCCTGCGGCTGCACCGCGGCCGCTTCCAGGATCAACAGCGCGGCACCGGATTGCGACAGCGTGCCCAGGTGGATGCGATGCCAGTCGGTGGCGCGGCCGTCCTGTGCGGAGTACTGGCACATCGGCGCGATCACAATGCGGTTGGCGAGCGCAAGCGGACCAAAATTGATGGGGGTGAACAACTGGCTCAAGGCGACATCCACACGCGACGTAGGGATGCCCATTGCACTGCGCCACGCGCGTGGGCACAACCGCTGCGATGGATCACTGCGTCATGCCGAACGCGCACTGTGGTACCTGGCGGTCGCCGTGCGCAGGGGGTCTGGCGGCTGTTGCAGGAACGCCAGCGCCTGCGCGCAGGACTGTTCCACCTTCAGGCTGAGCAGGTCGTCGGCACGGGTGCGCCCGAAGTTGAGCGCGGCAATCGGCAGGCCGGCGCGTGCGGCGGCCTGCACGAAACGGAAGCCGGAATACACCATCAACGAAGACCCCACCACCAGCACCGCATCGGCGGCCTGCAGATGCGCAAAGGCGCGCTCCACGCGCTCGCGCGGCACGTTCTCGCCGAAGAACACCACATCCGGCTTGAGCACGCCGCCGCACGCCGGGCAGGCCGGCACCACGAAGTTGTCGAAGGCCACGTTGTCCAGATCGGCATCGCCATCGGGCGCCTGGGCGGCCTCCAGGTCGGCCCAACCAGGGTTGTCGCGCTCCAGCAGCAACTGGAACTCGGTGCGCGGCATGCGTTGTTCGCAGCCCATGCAACGCACCACATCGAGCCGGCCGTGCAGATCGATCACCGCCTGGCTGCCGGCGGCCTGATGCAGGCGGTCCACGTTCTGGGTGAGCAGCAACTCCAGTTGCCCGCGCGCCTCCAACGCGGCCAGGGCGTGATGGGTGGCGTTGGGCCGCGCCAGGCCGAAGCGCGGCCAGCCCACCAGGCTGCGCGCCCAATAGCGCTGGCGCGTGGACAGCTCGCCCATGAACGCCTGGAAGGTCACCGGTTGCGGGCGCTTCCAGCCGCCCTGCAGATCGCGGTAATCGGGAATGCCCGAATCGGTGCTGCAGCCCGCGCCGCTGAGCACGAACAGGCGCTGGTGGCGCTCGATGAACTCCTGCAGCGCCGGGCCGGTCTGCGTGATCGCAACAGTCATCGTGCAACTCCGGTCATGGTGTGGTCACTGTGCAACAACGCCCGCGCGAGTGCCTGTAGCGGTGCAACACGTTCAGGCGCTGCGGTGAGCGCTGGCCGGTGCCGCGGCCGTGGCCTGCACGCTGCGCGCAGGTGCTGGTTGCACACACTGACAGGCCTGTCCTTCATGCCCCACGTTGCCACGGACGCGCGCAGTGGCGAGGTGCACGGGGCGGGGGATGACGCAGAGCGATTCACGATGCAAAGACGCCACGGGAGATGGCCCTTCAATTGGGGTGCGCGGTGCGATTCCAAGCACAGGCGCATCTGCGTGCATCGCGGTTGCGCTCGTCTCCTGGTTGCACGCTGCGCGCGTGAGGCGCGGCGTTCACCTCCACCTGCACGCTGAATCTTGCGTCTCAACCGTCTTGGCGAACGCCACCATCACTGATGCAAAGTGCAACGCCAAAACCGATGCGAGCGCCAGCGCAGGGCGCGCTGATGACAGAGCGAAGTAAAGCCTGCACACGTCACATTTCCAGGCACTGCACCGGCTTTTTTGCGTGATCTGCCGCACACGCAACGCATCTGCAATATGACATCGCGAAAGTGACGCGCTCCCCCGCTCGCCCATGCCCGCCATGCCAACCACCGACATCCGGATCGCCTCCGGACTGCGTCGCGCCCCGCTGTGTCTTTGCCTGTCCCTTGCACTTGCCTCCACGCTTGCCGGCCCGGCGCTGGCGCAGCAGACCACCGCTTCACCGCCGGCACGTACAAGCGACGACGGCATCTTCTCGCTCGACCGCATGATCGTCACCGGCGCCGGCCAGGCACAGAGCCAGTTCGAAGCGTCCTATGCGATCACCTCGATGACCGCCGAACAGATCGACAAACTGGCGCCGCTCAACCTGACCAGCCTGATCGGTTCGATGCCGGGCATCTACGCCGAATCCACCGGCGGCGAAGTGCAGAACGTGTACCGCATCCGCGGCATCCCCGATGAAGGCTCGTTCGCGGTGATCCAAGAAGACGGCATCAGCCCGTATCCGGACAACAACGGCTATTTCTACAAGACAGAAGGCCTGGTGCGCCCGGATTTGATGGTCGAATCGGTGGAGACCGTGCGCGGCGGGCCCTCGCCAATCTTCGCCTCCAATGCTGCAGCCATCGTCAATTTCGTCACCCGCCAGGGCGGCGACACGCCCGAAGGCGCAGTGCGCACCACGGTGGGCGATACCGGCCTGTATCGGCTCGATGGCTACTGGTCGGGCAAGCTGGCGCAGGACTGGTACCTGGCCGCCGGCGGCTTCGTGCGCCGCAACGATGGTTACCGGGATGTGGGCTTTCCTGCCGATCAGGGCGGCCAGTTCCGCATGAACCTCACGCACACGCTGGACCACGGCAAGATCACCTTCACCGCCAAGCATCTGGACGACAAGAACGCGTTCTACATGCCGATCCCGCTGTATGACCCGCGCGACACCACGCGGTCGCTGGACCCGTTGATCGACCGCTTCACCGGCACCTTGAGCGCGCCGCAACTGCAGCGCGCCACGATTATTTCCAGCGATGCCAACGGCCAGCCGCAACGCGAGGCGCGCGATCTCTCCGACGGCCGCCACATGAAATTCAACCATCTGGGCGCGAACCTGGACCTGGCGTTCGACAACGGCTGGAGCCTGTCCAACAAGGCGGTGGTCAATCGCCTGGACATGACCTTCGACGCGCTGTATTCCAGCAACGCGCCGCAGGATGCCACCGCCTATGCGAACAGCCGCCGTGCGGCCGCGAGCGCAGCGTTTCCGGGCCTGACGCGGCTGGGCTACGTGTACACCGACGATGGCAGCCGCTTCGATCCGGCCAGCACCGACGGGCTGGTGATCCAGGGCCAGTACCGTGCGATGGATGTGCGCGCCGATTCAATCGCCGACGATCTGCGCCTGCACCGCAGCTTCGACTGGGGCGGCGACACCCACGACATCACGCTGGGCCTGTATGGCGCCTATTACGCGCGTTCCTACAACTCGCGCTATCAAAGCTACCTCTTTGAGATGCGCCAGAACCCGCGCAGCATCGACCTGCTCGGCTATGACGCCAATGGTGCGATTGTCGGCGGCGTCACCCAGGACGGCGTGGTGATCTACGGCGCCGACCGCACCCAGGGCAAGGCCTACACCAGCATGCTGGCGCCCTACATCGCCGATACCTGGCAGGTGACCGACAAGCTGCGCCTGGAAGGCGGCGTGCGCCACGAGCGCTATCGCTACCGCGCCTGGGCCATGGCCCGCACCACCGGCACGTTGGGCATGCCCGCAACGCTGGCCGACGATGCCGCACGGCTGTTCACCGGTGCCCGCACGCAGACCGCACTGGATGTGGGCGTGACCAACTGGACCGCCGGCTTCAACTACGACGTCACCCCGATTGTCGGTGTTTACGGCCGCGCCTCGCGTGCGCACCGCGCGCCCAGCGAGGGCGCCAACGAAGGCAACGTCAACATTCCCACCGCCGAACAGTACGAGCTAGGCACCAAGCTCAACTTCGCCACGCTGGATGTGTTCGCCACCGCCTTCTACACCAAGTACGACCCGTACAACATCGGCACCAGCGCGGTGAATCCGTTGACCGGTGCGGCCGAGTCCAAGGATTACCGTGGCAGCGTCACCAACCCGGGCGTGGAAGTGGCTGCGGTGTGGACGCCGGCGCAGTGGCTGCGCCTGGATGCCAATGTCACCTACAACGACACCAAGGTCTCCGACCTGACCGAAGTGGTCGCCAATGGTGCAGTCGCGGTGGTCGATGTGGACGGCAACATGCCCAACCGCCAGCCCAAGCTCTATGGCAACGTCGGGCCCACGCTGCTCTTCAGCACCGGCACGTTCGATTGGGAAACCTCGCTGCGCTACGCCTACGTGGGCAAGCGCTACGCCGACCTGGAAAACACCACCGAACTGGCCGCCTATCACACGCTGGCGGCCAACATCCTGGTGCGCAACGGGCCCTGGGATGTGCAGCTGGCGGTAGACAACCTCACCAACACCTTTGCGCTGACAGAAGGCAACCCGCGCACCGACACCATCTCCGGGCAAGGCACGCGCGAACCCATCTACGGGCGGCCGATCTACGAGCGCAACACCCGGCTGGTGGTGACCTACCACTTCTGAGCAGCACGGCCACCGCCGCTTTCGCGTGCGCCGCGGCACTGCCCGGCGCACGCCCGACCAGGATCCTTATGAAGCCTTCCCTGCTTGCTGCGGCCGTCCTGCTGACGGCCTGCTTCGCCCCCACGGCTGCGCTGGCCTGGGGAAAACGCGCTCACGCGGCGATCGATACCGCCGCAATCCAGGCACTGCCCGACGACGGGCCGGTGTTTCTCAAGCGCCATCTGCAGGTGATTGCCGATGGTGCGGTGCTGCCCGATGGCTGGCGCAGCGAAAGCGAGCCGTTCCTCAAGATCGAAGAAGATCCCAACCACGGCTGGTTCCGCGAGCAGTTCGCATTCATGGCCAACCCGCCGCGCTCGCGCTATGCCTTCGTGCTGGCCTTGTACGACGAGCAGCGGCGCCTTGCACAACGCGACCCGACCGCCGCCGAGCGCATGAATGTGCGCTGGGCCGGCACCTTGCCGTATGCAGCCACCGAAGGCTACGAACGCATCGTTGCCACCATGCGCCAGATCCGCGCGTTGCGTGCGGCCGGTGAGGACACGCGCGAACTGGAGCGCACCTGCGCGTTCCTGGTGAGCTGGTTTGCGCACTACATCGGTGACGGCGCGCAGCCGCAGCACGACAGCATCCACCACGATGGCTGGCAGGGGCCCAATCCACACGGCTACAGCACCGACCCGAAGGTGCACGGCAAGTTCGAGAGCGACTACGTCGACAAGATCGCGCTCACTCCGCAGGACTTGCTGACCCGCATGCCGGCGTTGGCGCATCAGGGCGGCGATGTGTTCGAGCAGTTGCTGGGTTTTCTCGCCATCGGCACCAGCCGCGTCGAGCAGGTGTATCGCCTGGAAAAAGCCGGTGCGTTCGACGATGCCTCCCGCACCGACGGCCGCGCGATGGTCTACCTCACCGCCGGCGACGGCGCGGCAATGCTGCGCGATCTGGTGGTGCGCGCGTGGCGCGAAAGCGCGCTGCAGCCGGTTCCCGTGCGCGGGCCGCGCAGCATGGATCCGGCACATCCGCAGTACGACCCCAGCACCGGCAGCGCGCCTGCGCCGCGCTCACCAGCATTGCCTGCGACGCAAACGCAGTAATGCAGGCGCGATCTAACGGTGCGCGCGTGATGCGGCACGCACGGTTGCCGTTGTTGCACGTCGCGCGGCGCGCGGATGCAATGGCGCGCGTAACCGGTGCGCGCACGTGCGCAATCACAGGCCGCAAGCACGTGAGTGCCGACCTTGCGGCGGAGCGCACGCAAGCACGCCGAGCAACTGTATAGCGAGCAGACAGCGCCGCGCTGCGCTTATTCCCCGCGCGGTGGATGTGGCGCAAAGCGCCCATACGGGCGCGAGTCGTCCGCACCGCGGCGTAGCACCTGCGCGGCCAGCAAGGCCAGGGCGAGCAAGCTGCCGCAGAACGCCACCAGTGCACCCCAACCGCCGTGCTGCCAGAACCAGCCGCTGACCGCGCCGACCAGGCTGGCACCGCTGTAGTAGGCCAGCAGATACAACGACGCTGCATGGCTACGCGCCGCACCGCCCAGCCGGCCCACCCAGGCGCTGGCCGACGAGTGCGCAATGAAAAACCCGATCGTCAGCAACACCACCCCGGCGATCACCACCGGCAAGGCATGCGCCAGCGTCAACGCCACACCGGCCGCGGCGGTGAGCGTGCCGGCCAGCACCACCGGGCCACGGCCGTAGCGGTCCGAAGCCGCACCGGCCACCGACGAGGACACAATGCCGAACACGTACGCGCTGAAGATCATGCCGATCTGGCTCTGGCTCAGGCCGTATTCCGCGCCGCCCAGGCGGAACCCGGCGTAGTTGTAGACGCTGACGAACACGCCCATCAACAGGAACGGGATCGAGAACAGCCACAACAACTGGCGGTTGCGCACATGCCCGCCCCAGGCGCGTAGGTGGTAATGCAGGTTGACGCCGTGCCGGCGCACGAAGTGGCGCGAGGGCGGTAGCAGCCACACGAACGCCACGGCGCACAGCAGGTCGAACACGCTCAACACTGCCAGCGCGGTGCGCCAGTCGTAGTGGTCGGTGAGCAGGCTCATCACGATGCGCCCGCTCATGCCGCCAAACGCGTTACCGGCCACGTACAGCCCGGTGGCCGCGCCCAGTTTGCTGGCCGGCAGCTCTTCGGCCAGATAGACCATGGCCACCGCCGGCACCCCGCCCAGGGCAATGCCGGACAAGGTGCGCACCGCCACCAACGCGCCCCAGTGCGGCAGGAAGGCGGCGATCAGGTTGAGCAGCGCGGCCAGCGCGATGGAGACAAACATCAACCCGCGCCGGCCCAGGTTCTCCGACACCGCACCGGCACAGAAGATCGCAATCGCCAGCGCGCCGGTGGCCAGCGACAACGGCAACGAGGCCGCGGCCGCATCCACGCCGAAGGTGCGGGCAAATTCCGGCAGCACCGGCTGCACGCTGTAGAGCAGCGAGAAGGTGGCAAAGCCGGCCAGGAACAATGCCAGGCGGATGCGGCCGGTTGCCGGCGTGTCTGCGGGCAGGGCGGCGGCGGACAGGGCGCCGGGGCGGCAATCGGAGGAAGACACAGGAGCGCAACCGAGACGTGGGACGGCGAGTATTCGCCCCGGCTTACCCCCTGTCCAATATATGATTGTGGCAGCCTCCATATGTGAAACAGATACCTTGGAACTTCGCCACCTGCGCTATTTCCTGGCCGTTGCCGAAGAAGGCAACTTCACCCGCGCCGCGGCACGCGTGGGCATCGGGCAACCGCCGCTGAGCCAGCAGATCCAGGCGCTGGAACGCGACCTGGGCACGCCGCTATTCCGTCGCACCCATGCCGGCGCCGAACTCACCGCGGCCGGCGAGGCGTTCCTGGGCGAGGTGCGCCGGGTATTGGTTGATGTGGAACGGGCTGCCGAGACCGCACGCCGCGTGGCGCGTGGCGAATCCGGCCGGCTGCGGCTGGGCTTCACCGCCTCGGCCGCGTTCAACCCGGTGGTGCCACGACTGATCCGCGATTTCCGCCGGCAGTGGCCACAGGTGGAGCTCCTGCTGGAAGAAACCAACACCGCCGGTTTGCTGGTGGCCCTGGCCGAAGGAAAGCTGGATGCGGCGTTCGTGCGTTACGGCCTGAGCACGCCGCCGGACCTGCAGCTGCTGCGCTTTGCCGACGAACCGATGAAGATTGCCGTGCCCGCCGCGCACCGGCTTGCCGCGTTGGACAGTGCACCGTTGGCGGCGCTGGCCGGCGAGCCGTTCATCCTGTTTCCGCGCAGCTTCGGCTCCAGCCTGTACGACGAGATCCTGGCCGCCTGCCGCGCCTCCGGCGTGACCTTGCGCATCACCCAGGAAGCGCCGCAGATGTCCTCGATCGTCAACCTGGTGGCTGCCGAATTGGGCGTGTCGGTGGTGCCCGCCTCCACGGCGCAGCTGCAGCTGCCAGGTGTGCGCTATCTGGACATCGAAGGCCAGATGCCGCTGGCCCGCCTCGCATTGGCGGTCTCGCCGGGAGCGCTGGAGAACGCGCCGCTGGTGCGGCATTTGTGGACGTTGGCGGAGTTGATTTGAGAGTAGGTGAGTGGCTGCAGACGGTTGCAGTGTCATTGACCAGGTAGGAGCGCGCTTGCGCGCGAGGTGGCTTTACCGGTAACGCGTTCGCGCACGGGTGCGCTCCTACCAGGGCACGTGCCTATGGGCACTCCACGCTTGCGCGCTGCACACGCAGCAGCTGCGCTGTGCACAGCCACGTAGGAGCGCGCTTGCGCGCGATGTGGCATTCCCGGTAACGCGTTCGCGCACGAGTGCGCTCCTACCAGGGTACGTGCCTATGTGCACTCCATGCGTGCGGGCTGCACACGCAGCAGCTGCGCCGTGCACACCCAGCTAGGAGCGCGCTTGCGCGCGATGTGGCTTTACCGGTAATGCGTTCGCGCACGAGTGCGCTGCTACAAGGGCACGTGCCTATGTGCACTCCATGCGTGCGGAGAGATTGCAGACAAACCGCTTGACCTCAACCATGCTTGAGGTCGTTGAATGGGTGCACCTTCTGACTGGTGTGCTTGCCATGCGTCTGCGTCATCTGCTGTTGCCGTGTCTGGACCCCGATCTCACCCTGCGCTTCTATCGTGATGTGCTGCAGCTGCCGCTCGCCGGCAACAGCGTGCGCATTGGCTGGAGCACGCTGGAATGCGTGCAGGCGCAGCAGCCGGTGGGCAGCGTGCATCTGGCCTTCAATGTGGCGCCTGCGCGCTTCGACGCGGCAGCTGCCTGGATCGGCGCACGTGCCGCGCTGCTCACCGATCCACATGGCCAGGAGCGCTTCCAGCTCGATGGCGTGTGGCAATCGCAGTCGGTGTATTTCGCCGGCCCCGATGGCGCCGTGCTCGAACTGATCGCCCGCAACGCGCTGCAGGACGCACCCACCGGCCAGGGTGCGTTTCACGGTAGCGAACTGCTGTGCCTGAGCGAGATCGGGCTGCCCAGCAACAATGTGGCTGCGGTGACCAGCAGCGTGGGCCATCACTTCGGCGTGCAGCCATTTGCACCGACGCTGGAAGGGTTTGCCGCGCTTGGCGACGACCACGGGCTGTTGATCGTGGTGGACCAGGCGCGGCGCTGGTTTCCGCAACAACGCCAACTTCCGTGGGCCAGCGGCCTGCGCGTCAGCGTGGACGCGCCGCAGCCAGGCCTGCGATTGCGCGATGCGCAAGGCTGGGAATTGCTGGCGGCGTAAACACCGTTGCCGCACTCACTCGGCGGTGGCGGGCACCGGCAGCCGGAAGAACGCGCGCGCGGCGGCCGTGCTGTTGGCAGCGGTCACCGCGACATCTTCGCCGCGGTCGCGCGCCAGCTCTTCGACAATGTGCGAGAGAAACATCGGTTCGTTGCGGCGGTCCTTGGGCAGCGGCTTGAGCGTGCGTGGCAGCAAGTAGGGCGCATCGGTTTCGATCATCAGCCGGTTGGCCGGGATGTTGCGCACCAACTCGCGCAGGTGCGCGCCGCGGCGCTCGTCGCACAACCAGCCGGTGATGCCGATGTAGTAATCGCGGTCCAGGTAATCGAACAGTTCTTCGCGCGTGCCGGTGAAGCAGTGCACCACCGCCGCGCCCAGGCGGCCGTCGAACGCGCGCATGATCGAGAGGAAATCGGCATGCGCATCGCGCTGGTGCAGGAACAGCGGCTTGCCGTTATCGGCGGCCAGCTGCAGCTGCCGTTCGAAGGCCTTGTGCTGGGCCGGGCGCGGCGCGAAATCGCGGTAGTAATCCAGCCCGCATTCGCCCACCGCCACCACCTGCGGCTGCGCCTGCAGCGCGCGCATTTCCCGCTCGCATTCGGCGGTGAATTCCACCGCATGGTGCGGATGCACGCCGGCGGTGGCGTAGAGAAATCCGGGGTGCTGCTGCGCCAGCTGCAGGGCCAGCGGCGAATGCTCGCGGCTGGCACCAGTGATCACCAGCTGCGCCACACCGGCATCGCGCGCACGTTGCAACACGGCGTCGCGATCGCGATCGAAGGAGTCATGGGTGAGGTTGGCGCCGATATCGATCAACTGCATGTGCGGGTGTCGTGTGGGGGAAGCCTGGCAAGTTTAACTAACGGAAGTCGTATGCGCTTGGCGTCCCTTCTCCCATGGGAGAAGGTGGCGCGCAGCGCCGGATGGCGCCTCCTGCATCTGTCAGTGCCTGCAGTGACAAACGCGTCGCCACGCGCCTTCAGAAGTGCTGCACCGACTGCTGCGCCGCCGTACCCTCACCCCAACCCCCGCTGCGCGCCCCGGCCCGCGTTTGCGACGCGGGCGCTCCAAGGCACGCGCGCCAGTGGCGCGCAAACTGTGCCCTCTCGCCCCGAGGGAGAGGGGCTTTGCTCCGTTCTTCCAAGAGGGAGAGGGGTTCAACCCACCGCCGGTACCGCCATCGCGTCGATCTTCGCCGCCAGCGCCTGGATCGCCAGCTGTGCCGAGCGCGAGAGCTGGCGCTGCGGGGCCACGCACAGGGCCAGGGTCATCGGTTTGGTCAGGTGCTGGCGGAACGGTACGAAGGCCAGGCGGCCGTCGGCCACATCGGGGGCGGCGTCCAGCCACGACATCAGGCCCACGCCGGCGCCAGCCCGCACCAGCCCACGCAGCGTGCGTACGTCGTTGCAGTGGGTGAGCCGCTTCACGTCGATATGCTGGCGCTGGTACAGCACCTTGGCGTGCTCGCCCACGATCAACGGCGCGGCCGGCAGCAGCAGGCGGTGCTCCAGCGTTTCGCTCAGCTGCAGCTCGCTGCGGCTGCTCAACGGGTGACCCACCGGCATCGCAATGCCGAGCGGGATGTCGGCGAACGCGCGTACCTCCAGGTCCACGCTGCTCACCGGGTCCAGCAGCAGGCCGATGTCCACATCCGCCGAGGTCACCATCTCCATCACCCGCTGGTTGCGCGCGGTGGACAGGTTGAAGGTGATGCCGGGGTATTCCTGCACCAGCGCCGCCACCGCGGCCGGCACTACGCCCTCGCTGAGTGCGTCGATCATGGCGATCTCCACGTGCCCGCGGCGCAGCCCCTTGAGCTCGTCGAAGCGCTCCAGGGTGCGCGCATAGGCCTTCTCCCATTGGCGCACATCCACCAGCAGCAGCTCGCCGGCGGCAGTGAGACGCAGGCGGCCGGGCAGGCGTTCGAACAGCTGCGCGCCCAGCTCTTCCTCGGCCTTGAGGATCTGCCGGTCGATCGCCGAGGCGGACACGTGCAGCACGTCCGATGCCTTGCGGATGCTGCCGCAGCGGGCCACTTCGATGAAGTAGCGGGTGAAGCGGGAGAAGGTCAGCATGGGGCGGGGCTCGGTTGGCCGTTGCATTTTTTGCAATGGCTTGACGGAAAAACGATGTTTGATCACACACCCCCGGCTTCCTAGAGTCAATCCGGCACCGCTCCCGCCTTACGCCAGAGACCGCCCCATGGATGTCGCCGTCCCCGCCCTGCCGCTGCACTGCACCTTTGAGGCCGCCGACTGGCAGCGCCTGGCCCAGCACTGGCACGCGGTGGCGCTGAGCAGCGAGGTGAGCGAGGCGCCGTTCAAGGCCATGCTGCTGGACGAGCCGCTGGTGCTGTACCGGCTGGGTGCCGAGCTGGTGGCCGCGCGCGATGTCTGCCCGCACCGCGGCGTGCCGCTGAGCATGGGCAGCGCCGACGGCGCCGGGGTGGTGTGCGCCTATCACGGGCTGCGCTTCGGCGCGGGCGGGCGCTGCAACCACATCCCGGCCAGCCCCAACCAGAACATCCCCGCCAAGATGCGCCTGCATACCTATGCGGTGGCCGAGCGCTACGGGCTGATCTGGGTGTGCCTGGCCAAGCCGGCCGGGGTGAGCGCGGCCGAGGTGCAGATCCCGCCGATGCCGGGTTGGGACGAAGACGGCTTCCAGCAGATCGTGTGCCCGGGCTTCGACATCGCCGGCAGTGCCGCGCGGCAGCTGGAAGGTTTTATCGACGTGGCGCATTTCGCCTTCGTGCACACCGCCACTTTCGCCCAGCCGGACAAGCGCGAAGTGCCGGCCTACACCACCACCGAAACGCCGACCGGTTTCAACGCCGATTACCTCAGCAGCGTGGCCAATTATTCGGTGGATATGCCACTGCCCGACGTGGACCCCGGCTTCCAGTGGCTGCGCCATTTCGAAGTGCACCTGCCATTCACCGCCACGCTCACCATCCACTTCCCGGTGCCGGGCAAGCGGCTGGTGATCATGAACGCGGCTAGCCCGATGTCCAAGCACAAGACCCGGCTGCTGGTGCCGATCGCGCGCAACTTCGACACCCATCTGCCGGTAGAGGACGTGCATGCCTTCAACCTGCGCGTATTCGAGGAAGACCGCGCCATGGTGGAAGCGCAGCGCCCGGAATACCTGCCGCTGGACCCGCTGCTGGAAGTGCACATCCCCGCCGATCGCAGTTCGATCGCCTATCGCCGTGGCCTGCGCAGCCAGGGCTATAGCGACTTTTTCCTGCGTTGACCGGCGAGGATGACGGCATGAGCCTGCATGAGGTGCGTGTGGCGGAAGTCGTCGACCAGGGGCATCGCCAGCGGGCGATCCGGCTGGAGCCGATCGGCGCGGAATTGCCGGCCTTTGAAGCCGGCGCGCATGTGGACCTGCACCTGCCCGACGGCTTGATCCGCCAGTACTCCATCGCCAGCGCGCCGCATGCGCGCGACCATTACCTGTTGTGCGTGAAGCTGGCCGATGCCTCGCGCGGCGGCTCGCGGCACCTGTGCGAGCAGCTCGCGGCCGGCGACCGGCTGCAGATCTCCACGCCGCGCAACCTGTTCCCGTTACACCCGGGCGAACGTCATGTGCTGCTGGCGGCCGGGATCGGCATCACTCCGCTGCTGTCGATGGCCGAGGCGCTGGAAGCGCGCGGCGAGGCCTTCGTGCTGCACTACTACGCGCGCCGGCAGGCGGATGTGGCCTTCGGGCAGCGCCTGCAGCAGGGCTTCCAGCATGGCCAGGTGCAGGTGCACCTGAGCGATGGGGGCGAGAGCCCGCGTGTGCACATCCCCACCGAACTGCACCAGGCACATACGCGCGACCAGCTGTATCTGTGCGGGCCGGCCGCGTTCATGGATCACTTCAGCGCGCTGGCCCTGGCGCAGGGCTGGGCGCCGGCGCAGCTGCATCGCGAACACTTCGCCGCGGTCGCGCCGGCCCTGCCACACGTCGCCGACGACGCCTTCGAAGTTGAGCTGGCCGTCAGCGGGCGCGTGGTGCAGGTGGCGGCCGATTGCAGTATCGCCAATGCGCTGATGGCCGCAGGCGTGGAGGTGCCGCTGTCGTGCGAGCAAGGCATGTGCGGGGCGTGCCTGACCGGCGTGCTCGATGGCGTGCCCGATCACCGCGACAGCGTGCTCAGCGACAGCGAACACGCGCAGAACACGCAGATTACCCTGTGCTGTTCGCGCAGCCGCACGCCACGGCTGGTGCTGGACCTTTGAGCACGGCGGCAGGGCCGACACGTGATGCGACCGACGCGGCAACGATCAAGCGCGGGCGCGTTGGCGATGCTCAAACACGCCGTGATCCATGTCCCCGCTAGCGACTCTTGCCATCACTGGCACCGCTGCGTCACGCTCGCTGCCATCCAGCGAGAGGACGAGTCAGCTGTTGCGGGTGCCGCGTGCCGGGTGCGATGCAGACATGAGCACGCTCGGCTTGCCGCCCAGGCACACGCGTGGCGCAACGGCGCGCTGCAGCCTTCTCATCAGGCGTTGCCAACCAACGCGATCCACAGGCCACTGCCCATTTCGGGCAACACGTCCACAGCATGCCACCGCGCACAGTGCAAGATACGCAGCCCGCGCTTATGCGCCGGTGCCTGTGTTCGATGAGACGTTGCCGATGACACTGTTCTGCTGTGCCGCCGCTTGCCGGCCGCTGGGGCGCGCCTGATGCGCTGGCCCGACTTTGCACTTGCCGCCAACGGCAGCAACGTGCGCACCGAGCTGCTGGCCGGCGCCACCACCTTCCTCACGATGGCCTACATCGTGTTCGTCAACCCGGACATCCTGGCCACCACCGGCATGGATCACGGCGCGGTGTTCGTGGCCACCTGCCTGGCCGCGGCATTCGGCTCGGTGGTGATGGGCCTGCTGGCCAATTACCCGATCGGCATGGCGCCCGGCATGGGCTTGAACGCCTTCTTCGCCTTCAGCGTGGTGGGCACGCTGGGCTACAGCTGGCAACAGACGCTGGGCCTGGTGTTCGTGTCCGGCTGCGTGTTCCTGCTGCTCACCCTCACCGGCGCGCGCCGGTGGCTGGTGGACGGCATCCCCACCACGTTGCGCAGCGCAATCGCCGCCGGTATCGGCCTGTTCCTGGCGGTGATCGGCCTGCAGAAAGCCGGGCTGGTGGTGGCCCACCCGCAGACCTTGATCACCCTGGGTGACCTGCACCGGCCCGAGCCCTTGCTGGCGTTGGCCGGGTTGCTGCTGATCGGCGTGCTGGAGCTGCGGCGCGTGCGCGGGGCGATGCTGCTCGGCATCCTGGCGGTCACCGCTGCGGCGCTCGCACTCGGGCTGGTGCAGTACCAGGGCGTGATCGCGCTGCCGCCGAGCCTGGCACCCACCTTGCTGCAACTGGATATTGCCGGTGCCCTGCAGGGCCACGCGGGCGAAGGCGCATTGACCGCGGTACTGCACATGGTGCTGGTGTTCGTGCTGGTGGAGATGTTCGATGCCACCGGCACCTTGATGGGGGTGGCGCAGCGCGCCGGCTTGCTGCGCACCGCAGCCCAGCGGCGGCAGTTCGACCGCGCCCTGTTCGCCGACAGCAGCGCCATCCTGGCTGGTTCGCTGCTTGGCACCTCCAGCACCACGGCTTATGTGGAAAGCGCCGCCGGCGTGCAGGTGGGTGGGCGCACCGGGCTGACCGCGCTGGTGGTGGCCGCGCTGTTCCTGCTGGCCCTGCTGTTCTCCCCGCTGGCGGCCATGGTGCCGGCCTATGCCACCGCACCGGCGTTGTTGTATCTGGCGGCAGTGATGCTGCGCGAGTGCGCGCATCTGCAGTGGGACGATGTCGGCGAAGCGTTGCCGGCCGCCATGTGCATGCTGGCGATGCCCTTCACCTATTCGATCGCCAATGGGTTGGCGTTGGGCTTCATCACCTACGCGGTGCTCCGGCTGGGCAGCGGGCGTTGGCGTGAGGTGCATCCGGCCACCTGGGCCATCGCCGGCCTGTTCGTGCTGCGTTATGCACTGGAGTGACGCGCCTGCACCGCGCTGCCTGCAGGCGCGCAGCGCGCTGGCCGTGCAACGCACTGCAAGGCAAGCTACCCCTCCGCTGGGCGCGCATGCGCGCCGGCACACCTTTTTGCGAGTTTTCCGTATGCCCATTCTGCGTCGTTGTCTGATCCTCACCGTGTGCGCGCTGCTGCCCGCGCTTGCGCAGGCGCGCCACACGCCTGCGCCGGCACAACCGCGCGAGCAGCAGGTTGCGCAGCTGTTTCGCGATGCAGCCGGCCAATCGGCGCAACTGCGCAGTTGGCTGCAGGCCATGCCCAAGGGCGGCGACCTGCATAACCACCTCTCCGGCTCGGTGTATGCCGAGGACTACCTGCAGTGGGCCAGCGAAGACGGCGCCTGCGTGCAGCTGGACGACCTGAGCCTGCGCGCACCGCCGTGCGTTGCCGGCCAGGTGCCCGCACGCGGGCTGGCCACGCGCGATGCCGCGTTGTATGGCCGGGTAGTGGATGCCTTGTCGATGCGCAATCACCTGGCCAGCCCAGCCCAACCCAGCGGGCACGGGCAGTTCTTCAGCACCTTCGGCAAGTTCGATGCGGTGGTGCGCGCACGCGTGGCCGACACCGTGGCCGCCGTGCTGGAGCAGGCCGCGCGCGACCGCGTGCCGTACGTGGAAATCATCGCCAACCCGCCGCAGATGGACGACGCCGCGCAGCGCATGCAGGCGCTGCCCTGGCATGGCACCGACGATGCCGCCAACCTGCGCGAACTGCAGGACGCGCTGCCGCCGCTGGTGCAGGCCGCGCAGCGCAATCTTGCCGATCTCGACGCGCAGGTGCGCCGCGTCCTGCAGTGTGACCAGGCGCAGCCACGCGCGGCCTGCCAGGTGCAGTACCGCTATGTGCCGTATGTGTTGCGTGTGCTGCCTGCGCCGCGGGTGTTCGGGCAGATGGCGCTCGCCCATGCGCTCGTGGCCGCCGGCGGCAGCCGCGCGGTGGCGGTGAACATCGTCGCGCCCGAGGACAACCCGGTGGCGGTGGCCGATTACGCGCGCCACATGGCGATGTTCCGGTTCTTTGCACAGCGCTACCCCGGCGTGCCGTTGTCCTTGCATGCCGGCGAGCTGACCCTGGGCCTGGTGCCGCCCGCGCAGCTGCGCTCGCATATCCGCCAGGCGGTGGATGCCGGCGCGCGGCGCATCGGTCATGGCGTGGATCTGCCTTACGAAGACGACGCGCAGGAGCTGCTGCAGCGCATGCGCCGCGACCAGGTGGCGGTGGAGATCAACCTCACCAGTAACGATGTGATCCTGGGCGTCAGCGGGGCCGCGCATCCGTTGGCGATGTATCTGCGCGCCGGTGTGCCGGTGGTGCTCTCCACCGACGATGCCGGCGTGTCGCGCGCGGACATGACCCATGAATATCAACGCGCCGTGCAGGAGCAGGGCATCGACTACCCCACACTCAAACAACTCGCCCGCAACGGGCTGACGTATAGCTTCCTGCCGGGCACCAGCTTGTGGAGCGCCGACGGTAAAGCTGCGCAGGCCTGCGCCACTGCATTACAGCGCGAAACCGATGATGCTGGGTGCCAAGCATTTCGCCAGAGCAGCGAGAAGGCACGGCTGCAATGGCAGCTTGAAATCGATCTGGCGCAGTACGAGCGCATGCTGATGGAGCAGCGCAAAGTGCAGACAACACCAGCTGACGCATAACCCGTAGGAGCGCGCTTGCGCGCGGAGAGGCATCACTGATAACGCCTCATCGCGCGCAAGCACGCTCCTACAAACGCAACCTCCATCAACGCACCTCCATTCCATCTTCGCCGCGATGCATTCCACCCCATGACCACAGCGCAATGACCCACTCGCACGCCGCCTCATCCAAACGCCGCGTCATCCTCGAAGACGACATCGACGGCTTCACGCCTGCGCAGTTGTTGCTGCTGCAGTCGCCAGAGGTCGAGGTGCTCGGCATCAGCGCGGTCAGCGGCAACATCTGGCGCGATGAGGTGATCGCACACAGCTGCCGCCTGCTGGAACTGGCCGGGCAGCCGCAGATTCCGGTGCATCCCGGCCCGGTGCATCCGCTGCTCAACAGCGAGCTGGCCACCGAACGGTGGGAAGCGCTGTACGGCAAGCTGGTGTGGAAAGGTGCGTGGACCAAACACTGGGTGGATGGCGACACCGTGCAGAGCGCGCCGCGTTATCACGCGCACGACGTGGTGCCCGACCTGGCGTTGGGCAATCCCAGCGTGGTGCGCGCATCCGACGAACCGGCGGCATTGTTCATGCTGCGCATGGTGCGCCAGTACCCCGGCGAGGTGAGCATCATTGCCACCGGCCCGTTGACCAACCTGGCCCTCGCGCAGGCGCTAGACCCGGCCTTCGCCACGCTGGCACGCGAACTGGTCTACATGGGCGGCAGCCTCAATCCACGGCAGCAGCGCGACAGCGTGAGTGCGCGCCAATTTGCGCGCGAGTTCGTCAACTCGCCACGCCGCGAATTCAACATCCGCTGGGATCCTGAAGCCGCCAGCATCGTCATGCGTGCACCGTGGCGCAAGATCACCATGGTGCCGGTGGATCCCTCCACCGCCACCGAACTCACCCCGGAGCTATTGGCGCGCATGAGCGCGGCCGATACCCCCATCGGCCACGCATTGCGTCGCCGCGAAACCGGCTTTCCGATGTGGGACGAGCTGGCCACCGCGGTGTGGCTGCGCCCCGAGTTGGCGACGCACACCGAAACGCTCTACATCGACACCAACACCGCATTCGACGCAGGCTACGGCGACATCTTATCGTGGGCGCCGGGCTACCAGCCGGGCCTGGGCGAACAGGCGCAGACGGTGGTGCATGCGGTGAATGTGCAGGCGTTTGAGCAGCTATTGGTCGATCACCTCACTGCACCGCAATCACCAGCAGTGGGTTTACCGCTCCCCCTTCTCCCATCGGGAGAAGGTGCCCGAAGGGCGGATGAGGGTACGGCAACTGAGAAAAATGCTGCGCCAGTTGAGTAGGTGGCAAGCAAGGTAAACGCGTACCTGATACATCTCCAACTAGCGGGGCACCCTCACCCCAACCCCTCTCCCGGCGGGAGAGGGGCTCGAGCGACACCACGCACCCGCACCACTCCCAGCAACCCAAGGTGACCCCATGCAACTCCCAGCGCAGTGGCAGGCCGGCATCGATCGCAACACCGAGGTCCTGCGTGGTCACGCGCAGCTGCTCGCCAGCTTCAACGCACCGCGCCCCGCATCACCGGACACAAGCACTTCGCGCGGGCAGATCGCCTCCATCGTCGGCAGCACGCGCAGCCAGCCCGCACAGGCGGCGCGCCTGGCCACCCAGACACTGGGCCGCATCAATCAGGCCAACGACGGCCTGCATGCCATCACCCGCTTGTTGCCGGCGCGCGCCGCGGCCGATGCCGCGCGTGTGCAGGCCGCGCTGGCCGGCGGCAGCGATGGCGGCGCGCTGGCCGGCGTGCCGTTCGTGGTCAAGGATCTGTTCGATGTGGCCGGCCAGGTCACCACCGCTGGTGCTGCGCTGCGCGCACAGAGCGCGCCGGCCACGCGCGACGCGGCTGTGGTGCAGCGCCTGAGCGATGCCGGTGCAGTGCTGGTGGGCACCGCCAACATGGACGAATTTGCCTACGGCTTTGCCACGGTCAATGCGCATTACGGCACCACCGCCAATCCGCACGACCATCGCCATCTGGCCGGCGGCTCGTCCGGTGGCTCGGCCGCCGCGGTGGCGGCTGGATGGGTGCCGTTTGCACTGGGCTCGGACACCAATGGTTCGATCCGCGTGCCGGCTGCCTTGTGCGGCGTGTACGGGTTGCGACCGACCCACGGCACGCTGCCGTTGGAGGGCGTGTTCCCGTTCGTAGATGCGCTGGATGTGGTGGGCCCGTTCGCGACCTCGGTTGCCGACTTGCGCCGCGTCTACGAAGTGATGCACGGCCACCCGGTGCCCGCTTGCAGCATGGAGACGCTGCGCATCGCGCAACTGGGCGGCTGGTTCCAACGCAATCTCGGTCCCGAACTGGAGGCCGGCCTCGGCACGCTGCTCGTTGCGATCGGCAGCACCACCATCGTGGAGTTACCGGACGCCGAGCGCGCACGCGCCGCCGCCTTCGTGCTCACCGCCGCCGAGGGCGGGCACCGCCATCGCAACGCCCTCAGCACACAGGCCGCCCAATTCGACCCAGCCACCCGCGACCGCCTGCTGGCCGGCCTGCAATTGCCGGCCAGCGCGGTGGCCGATGCACACCACTTCGCGCAGTGGTTCGCGCGGGTCATGCGCATGCTGTGGGACCGTGTGGATGTGTTGATCGCGCCGGCCACACCTGGCGTGGCGCCACGCATCGACCAAGAGAGCATCATCATCGATGGCCTGCCGGTCTCGGCGCGCGCCAACCTGGGCATCTTCACCCAACCGCTCGGGCTGGCCGCCTGCCCGGTATTGGCCGCGCCGCTACCGCGCCCGGGTCGCTTGCCGCTAGGCGTGCAGCTGATTGCCGCGCCAGGCCGCGAAGACCGCCTGTTCGCGCTGGCCGCGCAACTCGAACGCGATGGGCTGCTCGCGTTCAGCGCACCGGCGGAGACACGCTGATGCTGCACACCTTGCGCGCACGCCGCGGCATGGTGGTCGCGCCTCACCATCTGGCCGCGCAGGCCGGGCGCGACATCCTGCGCGCCGGCGGCAACGCCATCGAAGCAGCGGTGGCCACCGCCGCCTGTCTGGCCGTGGTGTATCCGCACATGACCGGCATCGGCGGCGATGGCTTCTGGCTGATCCACGAACCCGATGGCCGCGTACACGCCATCGACGCCTGCGGCCGTGCCGCACAGGCGGCCACGCTGGACTTCTATCGCGGCCACGCCCACATCCCCTGGCGCGGCCCGGGCGCCGCCAATACCGTGGCCGGCACCGTGTCCGGCTGGGCGCTCGCGCTCCAGCACGGCGGTGGCACGCTCCCGCTGCAGCAGCTGCTGGAAGAGGCCATTCACCATGCCGAGGTGGGCGTGCCAATCACACTCGGCGGTGCGCACATCGCCGCCAGCAAGGGCGATGAACTGCGTTGCCTGCCGGGCGCCTATGCACGCATCTTCGAGCCACGCGGCGCGCCCCTGCACGAGGGCGCCGTGCTGCAGCAACCGCACCTCGCCCGCACCCTGCAACGGCTGGCGCACGATGGCCTGGACAGTTTCTACCGCGGCGCGCTCGCCGATGACATCGCCGCCGACCTACGCACACTCGGCAGCCCGTTGCATGCGGATGACCTGGCCGCACACACCGCCGAGGCCAGCGTGCCGCTCTCAGTCGCCATCGCCGGCGCACGTTTGTATAACCACGCACCGCCCACGCAAGGGCTGGCCTCGCTGTTGATCCTGGCGCTATTCGACCGCCTGCCGGCCACGCAGGCAGACAGCTTCGCGCACCTGCATGGCCTGATCGAAGCCACCAAACAGGCCTTCCTGATTCGCGATGCCTATATCGGCGACCGCGCCTGGATGACGCTCGACGCACAAGCCCTGCTCGACGACAGCGCTGCGCTGGACGCACTGGCCGCCCGCATCGACCTGCACGCGGCCCTGCCCTGGCCACAGCCCTCGCAGGCCGGCGACACCGTCTGGTTCGGCGCCATCGACGCGCAGGGCCGCGCGGTGAGCTGCATCCAGTCCACCTATTTCGAATTCGGCTCCGGCCTGGTGCTGCCGCATACCGCCATCACCTGGCAGAACCGCGGCTGCAGCTTTCGCCTCGCCACCGACGGCTGGAATGCACTTGCCCCAGGCCGCAAACCCTTCCACACCCTCAACCCCGCCCTGGCCACCTTCGACGACGGCCGCGTCATGGCCTACGGCACCATGGGCGGCGAAGGCCAACCGCAAACCCAGGCCGCGCTGTTCTCGCGCTACGCCCACTTCGGCATGCCCCTGCAACAGGCCATCACCGCGCCGCGCTGGCTGCTCGGCCGCACCTGGGGCGAAGACAGCACCACCTTGAAGCTGGAAGACCGCTTCGACCCGGCCGTGGTGCAAGCCTTGCGCGACGCGGGCCACGCCGTCGAACTGTTACCGGCCTATAGCTCGGTGATGGGGCACGCTGGCGCACTGGTGCGTGAGGTCACCGGCGTGGTGAGTGGTGCGAGCGACCCAAGATCGGATGGTGCGGTGGCTGGGTGGTGAGGGTTGGGTGCGACCTTTCGTGCCTTTTCGTCAGCCAGCCCGGATGATGGGTTTACAACGCACTGCCATGGAAGCGCAAAGATCATGCTGACGCACCCAGACAACACAGCACAGCAACATCGCCTTGCCGGCTCCTACCATTCTTGCGTCGTGTCTGCTTTTAGGCTGGTTCGCAGGGCGCCGGGGACGCAACCCAGCCCTTTTTGCACCATCTGGCGTCATCCGTACCCGTTGCCCGTGGCTCATTGCCGTCCCGTTATTGCTGGTCGCGGCCTCGGTCTGCGCCAGCAGCACCATGTGCACGTCCCGGCCTTCCAGTGACGCGTCCCGTTACGAACTTGAGTTCCTGGGCTATGGCGAGATCCAGCAAGTTTTATTCCGCTGGCCTGGCTCGGCGTCGCCAAGCAGCCTCCCAGGTGGCTCCTACAAGGTGCTGTCATTCGACGAGCGCAGTGCAACCATTGATCTTGTTTATCGGAGCCCCGGTAATCCGGATCTCCCGTCTTCCTTTGCCCTCAAAGGCACTGGAAAACAGGTGCATCTGCGTACCGCGGACGCAGACATTTCAGGCGAACTGGATTGTGCGCACTGAGGCTTAGGGCGGCTAACAAAACGTAGCGAGCAGCCGTCAGGTGGGCGCGGACGGCGCGGAGGAACCGGAGTGTACGGGGGTACATGCCGATTCCGAGCACCGGCCGCGCCCGCCTGGCGGCTGCGCAGTCGTTTTGATAGCTGCTCTTAGGGCCGCTGAGCTAGCAGACACGGCACACGGTGCCGATCCCGATAACCGCTGAGCGATTGCGTGGCAAGAGGATGCGCACCCATCCGCATTGCGTTGAGACACAAGACATCCATCACCATGCATCATTTTGTTTGCCACACCTGCGGTTCCACACACGAAGGGTTACCCACCGATCATGGCTGGACACTGCCGGACGTGGTGTGGGCCATCCCGGAGCAGGAACGGGCTAATCAAGCCAAGTTCGACAGCGATCTCTGCCAGCTGGGCGAGCGCTACTTCATCCGCTGCGTCTTGAAGCTTCCATTCAATGAGCAGCGTGACTTTTTTAGCTGGGGCATTTGGGTGGAAGTGGCGAAGCAGGACTTCTGGCGTTATGTCGAGCTGTACAACGCGGACGGAAGGAGTGAACCGGCCATCTCGGGCGCGATCGCCAACATGATCTCCGGCTATCGGCCAACGCTCGGGCTTCCGGTCATGGTGCAGTTTCAAACAAGTACGAGCAGGCCCTCGGTGATCGTACCGAACGGCAGCGACCATCCATTGGCAGCCGAACAAATCGGCGGCATCAGCAATCAGCGCCACCACGACATGCTGGTCGCCACCGGTTCACTGCCGTCGCATCATCCTGCATCTGCTCAGCCTGCCTGATATCCACCGCTTCCCAACAGCATGGGCAAGACCACGCAATCTGTTTGCGATCGCAGCACGCTCAGCGTGCGTCCCCGCGATGCAAAGGGACGTCACGCGAGGGACCGGCACGGCACGTGATCAATCGCCCACCGCGCTGGTCTGCAAGATGGAGCGCGGCGCCTGCTCAGCCGCTCCCCGCGCCATTCTTCAGGTTGCCGATATTTAGCGTTTTGGCGCTTGTTCGCGCGGTGGCGCATTCTTCACATAGCGATCGAACCAGTCGAGCATTTCCGCCACCAGGTCCTCGTTGGATTCGCGCGCGGTGTACCAGTGCGGTTCGAATGGCAGCAGCACCAGACGCGCAGTGCCGCCGTTGCCGCGGATCGCCTGGAACAGGCGTGGCGCTTGCGTGGTTTCCGTGCCCGGGTTGGCGTCGTCCATGCCATGCACGATCAGCAGCGGTTCGTTGATCTTGTCGGCATGAAAGAACGCCGACGCCTGTGCATAGACCTCGGGCGCCGCCCAGAACGAACGACGCTCGTTCTGGAAGCCGAACGGCGTCAGTGTCTTGTTGTAGCTGCCGCTGGTGGCGGCGCCGGCACGGAACAGATCGGTATGCGCCAACAGGTTGGCCGTCATCAGCGCGCCGTGGCTGTGGCCGGTGACGCCGATGCGTTGACGGTCAACCACACCCAGCTCCACGGCCTTGTCCACTGCGGCGGTGGCGTTGTCGACCAACTGCTGCAGATAGGTGTCGTAGGCGGTCTTGGGATCGCCGACGATCGGGAAGGCGGTTTCGTCGATGATGGCGTAGCCGGCCAGCAACAGCAGCTGATAATCCCACAGACGCGTGAAGTCGCGCTCGCTGGCGCCGCTGACCTGGCCGGCTTTGGAGGGGTCGGCATAGTCCAGCGGGTAGGCATACAGGATCGCCGGCACACGCGTGCCTTCGGTGTAGCCGGGCGGCGTGTACAGAGTGAACGACAACGCCACGCCATCCTTGCGCTTGTAGGTCACCAGTCGCTTCTTGATTTGCCGTACCAACGGCGTGGCGTCCGGGAAGTGTGTGATCGGCGTGGCGGTGGAGGCATACACGGCCTCGCCTGCGGCTGTGGGCGGCAACGGCTGACCGAGCGTGCGCAGATGGATGTTGGGCGGCGCTGTCGGCGACTGGTACCAGGTCAACAGGCGCGACGCGTCGTCGCCCGCAAACCCCAAGAACAACTCGTCGACATCGGCAGCGCTGCGGAACAGCCGCGTGGTCTTGCCGCTGGCCAGGTCGTAGCGGTCCAGAAAGGGACGGTCACCCGCCGGCGACGCGCCCTTGCCGCCCAGGAACAGCGCGCCTTGCTGCTCGCGCACCACGGATTGACCGTTGCCCAGCGTCTGCAGGACCGGCTTGCCCGGATCGGCGTACAGGTCATCGGTGGAGAGATCGAACAGCACACGTCCGGCAACGCCAGGGTGGTCGGTGTCCAGCAGCGTGGTGCGTCGCCAATGGCGGTTCTCGTCATAGTCATCCAGCAGCGCCTTTCCACCCTGGGCAAACCACGACAACCCGTCGAAGCGTTGCTGCACGCGTGCAAGCTCGCGTGGTTTGGCGGTGAATGGCGCTGACAGGGTCAGCAGTTTGTCGCGTGCCGGCACCGTCGCTTTCCAGTCGCCGCCATCCAGCGCTTCCGCCCAGATCAGCGTGGCCGGCTGATTGGCGCGCCAGGCATAGGCACGCGGTCCAGTTGGCACGCCTTGTACCGGCACACGGTCGGCGACCGGCAGCGTGGCCAACACGCGCTCGCTGCCGTTGCGTCGGTCGAGCACCGCCACATCGCGCGCGAAGCGTGCGTAGGTGGTGACATACGAATAAGGCCGCTTCAAGCGCTCCACCAGCACATGCGCCCCGTCCGGCGCACCATCGACCTCCGCGTAGACGGCCGGTGCTGCCAGCTTGGTCACGCTACCGTTGGCGACATTGACCGTGAGCAATTGTGAGGTTGCGTAATAGGTGAACAACGCCTCGTCTTCCGGGCTGGACAGCGTGTCGCGTGCTTCGTACGTGCTGCTCTCGCCCTTGCCCTGGATGGTCTCCTTGACCTCCGGGCCGGGCGGCACCGCTGCCTTGCGCGGCGCGGCGCCCAGGTCTTGCGGGACTGCCTTCACCAACAGCGTGTCGCAGCCGCCCAGCCATTGGATTTCGCCGTCGAGCACTGGATTGAGCTGCACGCCATCGATACGGCGCACGCTGCCGGTGGCCACGTCGCCAAGCCATAACTCCACACGATCGGCAGCGGTGTTGTTGAACGCGAAACGACGTCCATCCGGCGACCACACCGGTTGCGCGGGGCACGCCTCGGCCGGCAGTGCGATGTCTGTCTGCTTGCCGCTCGCGATATCGACCAGGCTCAAACCCGCAAGGCAGGAGCGAATGCCATAGCTATTGCGCCTGTCGTGCCGACTATGTGTGCGCGGCTCGACCCGCACGCCAGCGAGCTTCAGATAGGGCTCGGCCACGCGCGCAATCGGCGGATACGCAGTGCGCTGCGCCAGGAGCAGTGTCTTGCCCGTGGGATCCGGGAGTGATGAGGGATACAACGGCGCGCGCATCACGCTCAGCAATGGCTCCGGTGGTTGCCGGTAGCCGCCGTCGGGCGTTCCCGCAAACGCAGACGCTGCTAACAGGCTGGCAAGCACCAGCAACCCACTCCATCGGTGCGACGTGGCAATCATGGTGTCCCTTCGGAAGAATCACGACCAGACCGTAGCAGGTCGCTGCCAACCGATGCGGCACGCAGACGCACCCCCGTCGCTGCGTGCGTAGCAGGTGCGCGCAGCGACCGGCCTAGCCCACACCGCGCGGCAGCCGCTCCAGGAAATCGCCGATGTACTGCGCAATTTCCACCGCATGTGTCTCCAGCGCGAAGTGGCCGGCGTCGAGCAGATGCACCTCGGCGTTTGGCAGGTCCTTGCGATAGGCGTGTGCGCCTGCGGGAATGAAGGCCGGGTCGTGCTTGCCCCACACCGCGAGCAGCGGTGGCTGCTGCGCGCGGAAATACGCGTGGAATGCGTCATAGGCGGCCACATTGCTGCGGTAGTCCAGGATCAGGTCGAGCTGGATCTCTTCGGCACCCGGGCGCGCCATGTAGGCGATATCCAACGTATAGCCGTCCGGCGACAGCCTGGCCGGATCGGCACCGGTGCCGTACTGCCAGTCGCGGATGGTCTGCGGCGACAACGACGCGCGGCAGGCCTCGCGATGGGCGGACGTGGGGTCACGCCAGTACGCTTGCCAGAGCCCCCATTCGTCGCTGAAGCCTTCCAGATAGGCGTTGCCGTTCTGGCTGATGATGGCGCTGATCTTGTGCGGATTGGCCGCAGCTAGGCGCAACCCAATCGGCGCACCGTAGTCGAATACGTACAGGCTGTAGCGTGTGAGCCCGAGCGCTTCGGTAAAACCTTCGATCACCTTGTAGAGCTGCTCGAAGGTGTACGCAAACTGCCCGCGCGGCGGCGCCTGGGTATTGCCGAACCCTGGCAGATCCGGCGCGATCAGGCGATACCGGCTGGCCAGCAGCGGCATCAGGTCGCGGAACATATGGCTGGCACTAGGGAAGCCGTGCAACAGCAACAGCACCGGTGCGTCCTTGGGCCCGGCCTGGCGATAAAACACCCCCACATCGCCCACCTGCTGGGTATGGAAGGTGACGCGTGGGGTGGCGTTGCTGGACATGGAAAGCTCCTTGGTGGTCGAAGAGGTGAAAGCCGCGGCAGTGCTACTCACAGTGCCGGCGCCCAACGCAACAGCGGTCCCGACCGCATGTGCGAGTAGCTGGCGCCGCTTCAGGTCTGGCGCGGTGATGGCGGGCGCGGCAGCGGCAGATATGGGGAGTTGCGTCATGACGTTGCGGGCAGTGAACAGGTGGCAATGCTAGGCCTGGCCGCCAATGCGTAGAACCACCATGGCGCTCAATTCACCATTGCGGCCGCTGCAACGCGGCCATGCGTGCGCATGCGATACGGCGGGGAATGATCGCCGGACAAACCAGTGCCCCATGCGCCGGTGGATACTGTGCACTTCACCCAGACACAGCCACCGATGGACCGTATCCAGGAAATGACGTTGTTCGCCGCCCTGGCCGAGGACAGCAGCTTTGCCGGCGTGGCGCGGCGGCTCGGGCTATCCACCGCGACGGTCACGCGCACCATCGCACAACTGGAGAGCCGCCTCGGCGTGCTGCTTGTGGTGCGCACCACGCGCAGCATGCGGCTCACCGATGCCGGCCAACAGTTCGCCGCCGACTGCCGGCGCCTGCTCGCCGAACTTGAAGAGATGGAAGGCCGCGCCAGCGGGCTGCACGCGCACCCGAGCGGCCTGCTCACCGTCACCGCGCCGCAGATGTTTGGTGCGCTGCATGTCACGCCGGTACTGACGCGGTTTCTTGCGATGTATCCGTCCATCGCGATCCGCGCGGTGATGGTGGACCGCGTGGTGCCGCTACTGGAAGAAGGCATCGACGTGGCGGTGCGCATCGGCACGCTACCGGATTCGGGCCTGACCGCCATCCCGGTCGGCAGCGTGCGGCGCATGGTGGTCGCCTCCCCTGGCTATCTGGCCGCACACGGCACGCCGCAGCATCCCGACGCGCTGCGCACGCACGCCACCATCTCGACCTCCGCCGCAGAACGCGCGCACAAATGGCCGTTCCAGATCGACGGCACCGCACATCTGGTCACTGTGGAGTCGCGGCTCACCGTCAGCGCGTTCAATGCTGCGATCAGTGCGGCACTGCAGGGCTGGGGGCTGACGCAAGCGCCGTCGTATCAGGTGCGTGCTCACCTGCAAGCGGGCACGCTGTGCAGCGTGCTCGATGCGTTCGAGATCGCCCCCGAACCGGTGCACGTGGTGTATCTGGCCGGCCGCCGTGGTTCCTCCAAAGTGCGCAGTTTCGTGGAGGCCTGCGTGACCTCGCTGCGGCAGGATTTGGGCTTCGACCAACGTGCAGCGCAGGTAGCGCCGGCACACCTGTGATGCGCGGTGCCAGATAGATCGCGGTACATGCCGATGCACCGAATATCGACACGTACCCACGTCTTCACCAATGCAGGGGTAACCCTCGAACGATCACAGCCGTCGTTCTACGCAGGCACGCGCCCGGCCGATGTGGGCAATGCATCGG
This sequence comes from Xanthomonas sp. LMC-A-07, assembly GCF_030208825.1. Taxonomy (NCBI): domain Bacteria; kingdom Pseudomonadati; phylum Pseudomonadota; class Gammaproteobacteria; order Lysobacterales; family Lysobacteraceae; genus Xanthomonas; species Xanthomonas sp. LMC-A-07. The sequence goes on along the minus strand of NZ_JARVTF010000006.1, from coordinate 64,653 downwards.
CTCATGCAAACTGGCCACGCAGGTGGCGCGCCCATCGCGAAAAATAGCGCATCACGTGGAACAGCAATGGCCGTGTCAGCAGATCCCAGAAGCGGCTGCGTGGGACGTGTGCCGGCTCCACGCGCTGGCAGTGATGGGTCATCAACCGTTGCAGGCGCTCACGCAAGACCTTTGCGAAGGCATGGTTGCGTACCAGCACGTTCGCCTCCAGGTTCAGTGCCAGGCTCAGTGGATCCAGGTTGCTGGAACCGACCGTACTCCAGTGCCCATCGATCACCGCAACCTTGCCATGGAAAGGCCGCTCGCAGTACTCGAAGACCTGCACACCGGCAGCGAGCAGCTGGCGGTACAGCAGGCGCGCCGCCAACAAGGCAAGCGGGGTGTCGGGTTGTCCCTGCACGATGAGGCGCACCTGGACGCCGCGCCGCGCGGCCGCACACAGATCACGCAGACATCCGTAGCCCGGGAAGAAGTACGCGTTGGCGATGATGATTTCCTGCCGCGCATCGGCAAATGCCTGCCGGTACGCCTGTTCGATGCTGCGCGAGCGTGAGCCGTTGTCACGCGCGATAAAGCAAACCTCGCCGCCCTCGGCAGCTGTTGATGCCGGCGATGACGGATCCGGCGTCCAGCCCTCGCCGGTCCCACTGCCACGCGCGGCCTGCTGCATGAAGGCAGCGATATCACGCACCACCGGCCCCTGCAGCTCGATGGCGTAATCCTGCTTCCCCTGCGGCCCCGACCCGGCCAGTTGATCGACCGAATAGTTGATGCCGCCGACGAAGGCAATGGCCTGGTCGACGACGAGCAGCTTGCGATGCAGGCGGCGGAACACGTTGATGCGTCTGCGCAGCGGTGTGGGCTCCGGGTCGAACAGGCGCAGTCGAACAGGCGCAGTTGCACGCCTGCCTCGGCAAGGTCGCGTACGTACTGCGCGGACAGTGTGCGCGAGCCGAATGCATCCACCAGCAGGTGTACCCGCACGCCGCGTTGTGCCGCGTCGATCAGGTGCTGCTTCAATTGCAGGCCCACCGCATCGTCGAACAGGATGAACGTTTCCAGCAGAATCGCGTCTTGCGCGGCGGCGATCATCTGGTAAATGCGTGCGAAGTAGTCCTCGCCATTTTCCAGCAGGCGCATGCGATGCCCTTGGCGCCAGCAGAGCGCGCGCTGCTGACTCATGGCGCGATACTCGCCAGTAACGGCAGATGATCGGAGAGCCGCGACCACGGCGGACCGGACAAGACGCGCGCCTGCACCACCCGCAGATTGCGCAGATAGATGCGGTCCAGCGGCAAGATGGGAAAGCGCGAGGGAAAGCTGCGTGCCAAGCGCCCGTGCATGCATTCGACGGCCTCGACCAGACCACAGCGCGCAAGCAGCGGATGGCCGCGCGCCCGCCAGTCGTTGAAGTCGCCCGCCACCACGACCGGCGCATCGGCCGGGAGCGCAGCCACGCGCGCGCATAGCAGGCCGATCTGCTGCTGCCGGTGCGCCTCGTGCAAGCCGAGGTGCACGCAGAACACGTGTAGCTCCTCCGACCAGCCCGGCACCTGCAGCACCGAGTGCAGCACACCCCGTGGCTCGTGGCCGGGCACGGACACATCGTGATTGGCGAAACTTGAGATAGGAAACTTCGACAACACCGCGTTGCCATGGTGCCCGTGCGGATACACCGCATTGCGCCCATAGGAGAACTGCGGCCACAGCGTTTCCGCGAGATATTCGTAGTGCGCCACGGCAGGCCACTGCGCATGTCGCCGGGCGTGCAGCGTGTGTTCGCCCAGGACTTCCTGCAGGCACACGATCTCGGCGCAGACCTCGCGAATGGCCTCACGCAACGCGGCAAGAATGAAGCGCCGCTTGAGCAGGTCAAAGCCCATGTGGGCATTGAGGGTCAGGACATTGATCAACGGATGTCAGTTGCGTGGGGCTGACGACCGATTGTGCCGATGACGTGTTCAGTGCATGTGTGAGCGCGCGGCCGGCGTTGTGCCAGCGACCGCTCGGCCTCCTTTGAGTCAGCACCTGTGCGGATGAGATGGATCGGCTCGCTTGCTCGATCCGTCTGCTGTTTGGCGGTGATTTGGACGCAGCCGATCTACCTAGCGCATCGTCGATCAAGCTCTACAACGGCAGCAAGCAGAGTGCCTGACCAGTCGCCAGGCTGCACGCGTTGCACGGAGAGCTCTGTCGCGCTCCAAGCTGCGTATGACCTCTCGCGGCCGCTGAGCACGTACATCGCACATGCACACCAGCCAGATCAGGCTTACGTGGCTCACCACACAAGTCGGCGTAAACCCTAAAATCGTTTCGCCGCGCGGGCCGAAATTGATGAGGATTTCACGGTCAAGGCTGCAACCGCGCGCCATTACCGGCCACCAGCGATGCAGCCAGCAGCAGCACGCTGGCACCGATGAACGTGGCGGCGATGGAGACGTGATCCAGCAGCACGCCGCCCAGTGCGCCACCGAGCATGATGGCCAGCTGGATGGCGGCCACCATCAGGCCGCCACCGGCTTCCGGTGCGTCCTTGATGCAGCGGCTCAGCCAGGTGGACCACGCCACCGGTAGTGCCGAATTGAGCGTGCCCCACGCAATCATCGCGATTGCCACGCCCCACAGCAGATGGCTGGTCAGCAGCATCGCCAGGGTGGCCACGCCCAGCGCCACCGGCACCACCGTGAGCAGGCTGAACAAGCGCTTCGGCAGCAGAGCCGTGGCTGCATACGTGCCGGCAAAACCGGCCAGGCCCAGCCCGAGCAGCAGCAACGACAAGTGGGATACATCCACGTGCGCGGCGTTCTCCAGGAACGGGCGGAAATAGGTAAACGCAGAGAACGCACCGGCGAAGCCCAACATGATCGCCAGCATCGCGCGCGCCACGTAGCGACGCTTGAGCAATGCGGCGATGCTGCCCAGCGAGGTGCCACCCTGCGCAGGCAAGGATGGCAGGCTGCGCCACTGCCAGACGATGGTCAGCGCCACCAACGGCACCATGCCCCAGAAGACGCCACGCCAGCCGATCACCGCGCCCAGATAGCTACCCAACGGCGCGGCAAATGCGGTCGCCACCGCGTTGCCGATGTAGACGATGCCCAGCGCCTTGGGTACCGCCTCTTCCGGCATCATGCGCATCACCGTGGCGGTGGCCAGTGCCCAAAAACCACCGATGGTGATCCCCAGCAGCGCACGCGCTGCCATCAACATGCCGAACGAATGCGCATTGGCGATCAGCAGCAACGACAGCAACATCACCGCGCTCAGGCTGATCAGCACATGCCGGCGATTGAAGCGCGACGTGAGTGGCGCGATGAGCAGGCTGGCCAGCACCGCACACAACCCCGAGATGGAGATGGCCTGCCCGGCCATGCCGGCGGTCGCATGCAAATCAGCCGCGATCGGCGTGAGCAGGCTGACCGGCATGAACTCTGAAGCGATCAACAACGCCACGCACAACGATAACGACCCCACCGCACTCCAGGTCTGGCGGCTGGCGCTGGGCGCTGTGCGCACGGCGGCGGAAGCAGTGGATGCGGAAGACATGCAGGATCCTTTGAAGACTGGAACGGGAGAGCGCCACTGCGCTTTAGCGCCGCACATGACGGCGTGGGAGTACCGAGCTGTGGCGTACGCATACGCTGCGCCGTGAGGCATTGTTCTGAAGAAGTCACGGTTGGCGCATAGCGCCCACGCCGCAACGCACGCAGCGTTGCAAGCCTCAACAAGGGCAACGCCAGGCTGCGCAGCGTACGCAGAATGGCCAGTGCGATAAAGCTGGGCAAGCCGCATGGGCTTATGAGCGCTGTTCATTGGCTCGTGTGCGTTCCCGCTGCCTGGCCGTCTGCGGCATCTGTCTACTCAGGCACGGGCGGAGGTCATGCGCCCGGTGCGGAACGCGGCACCGGCTGGCCACGCACATGCCCTCCGTAGGAGCGCGCTTGCGCGCGATGGGGTGTTACCGGGACAGCTTCATCGCGCGCAAACGCGCTCCTACGTGATGTGCTCCGCCGTCACGGATGGCAGTCACAGTCACGCGTGCAACGCCTCCGCTAAACAGGCAAAGCTGCGGCGCCTGGTCTGATGTCACGACACTTCCGCACGCGTCGGCGGTCGTAGGAGTGCGCTTGCGCGCGATGGGGCGTCACCGCGACAGCTTCATCGCGCGCAAGCGCGCTCCTACATGCTGTGTGCCGCCGTCACGGATGGCGGTCACAATCACGCATACGACACCTCTGCCAAACAGGCGAATCTGTTGTGGCTGGTCTGATGTCACGACACTTCCGCACGCGTCGGCGGTCGTAGGAGCGCGCTTGCGCGCGATGGGGCGTTGCCGGGACAGCTTCTTCGCGCGCGAGCGCGCTCCTACGTGGTGTGCGATGACGACAGCGTTGGTGTAGTCCGGCCTATCGCGCACCGCACCGCCGGGAAAGCCAGTGGCAATTGCACCGGGCGCCACCGTGTTGCCCGTGATACTGCGCGGCCCCAACTCCCTGGCCAGTTACACGCTCAGGATTTCGACCGCGTCCCAACACCAGCGCAACCCTCAGCCCTTATGCCGCAGCGCCTCCAGCACCAGGTTGAACGCGGGCGAGGAATGCCGGCGGCTGGGGTAGAACGCATGCAGGCCAGGCCAGGTGGGTGACCAGTCCTTCATCACCCAGCGCAGCCGCCCGGCCTTGATGTGCGGCCGGGCCAGGTCTTCCTGCACGAAGGCAATGCCGAATCCCTGTAGCGCCGCATCCAGCGCTTCATAGATGCTGTTGAAGGTGAGCTGGCCCTCCACGCGCACCGCGATCTCGCGGCCGTCCTTTTCCAGTTCCCAGGCGTAGATGCCGCCGGCGGTGGTCATGCGCAGGTTGATGCACAGGTGCGCGGTGAGATCCTGCGGGGTCTTGGGCAGCGGCCGGCGTTCCAGGTAGGCCGGCGAGGCGATCAATGCCATGCGCATGTCCGGCGCGATGCGCGCGGCGATCATGTCTTTTTCCACCTGGTCGCCCAGGCGCACGCCGAGATCGTAGCGGTCGGCCACGATGTCGGTCAGGCCGTTGTCCACCACTAGTTCCACCTTGATGTCCGGGTACTGGCGCAGCAGCACCGCCAGCTTGGGCCACAGGATTTCGCGCGCGGCATAGTCGGTGGCGGTGATGCGCACACTGCCGGCCGGGGTGTCGCGCATCTCACTCAGCGCCGACAGCGCCTCTTCGATCTCGGCAAAGCGCGGCGCCACCGTCTGGATCAGGCGCTCGCCGGCCTCGGTCGGCGCCACGCTGCGGGTGGTGCGGGTGAGCAGGCGCAGGCCGAGCGTCGCCTCCAGGCCGCGGATGGTGTGGCTGAGCGCCGACTGCGACACCCCCAGCTTTGCCGCGGCCCGGGTGAAGCTGCCTTCCCGCACGATGGCGATCAGCGCCAGCAGGTCCTTGAAATTATCGCGCGCCATTGGTGAATCCGATTCATGCCCCGCACCGACTGTAACAGTCCGGCAATGGGCCTGGCACGCCCGGTCGGCGATGCCCGCAGCACGGAATTCGGCCGCTGCGTGTGTCCGCGCTCCCCTGTGCAGGCGCTTGCTCCAGGCCCGTCGCATTTTTTGCAACGCCAACCTCGAAAAAAACCGCTTTGGGGCGACACGACCGCGTTCGTATAGTCGAGACGCCTCCTCCCGCCCCGCAACACGGGCCACCACATCGAGCACGCAGACATGCCACAGCCCACCGCTGCGTTCGCCCTGCCCCACCGCTCCCGGGTAGCCGCATGCTGAGTGCGGTGGCCAGCAACGCCCCCGTTGCCTCCGGCGCACGGGCCGTGGCGCGCTGTGATGCGCTGGGCGTGGCGCCTTTCAGCGATACCCCCACCGGTCTGTTCCGCAGCTGGCTCAGCCCGGCGCATCGGGCCGCCACCGAGCAGGTGGGCACGTGGATGCGCCAGGCCGGCATGCAGGTGCGCCTGGATGCGGCCGCCAATCTGGTCGGGCGCTACGAAGGCGCGCATGCGCACGCTCCGACGCTGTTGATCGGCAGCCACCTGGACAGCGTGCGCTCGGCCGGGCGCTATGACGGCCCGCTGGGCGTGCTGCTCGGCATCGAATGCGTGGCCGCGCTGCACGCACAAGGGCGCCGGCTGCCGTTTGCGATCGAAGTCATTGGGTTCGGCGATGAAGAAGGCTCGCGCTTTCCGGCATCGATGTTCTGTAGCCGCGCGGTGGCCGGCACGCTGGATGCGGCCTCCCTGGCCGTGCGCGATCCAGACGGCGTCGACGTGGCCACCGCGCTGGCTGCGTGGGGCCTGGACGCTGCACGCCTGCACGAGGCCGCGCGCGCGCCGGGCAGCGTGCTGGCGTATCTGGAAACGCATATCGAACAAGGCCCGGTGCTGGAAGTCGCGCAGCTGCCGGTTGGCATCGTCACCGGCATCGCCGCGCAACGGCGCTTCCGGCTGCGCTTCGACGGCCGCGCCGGCCACGCCGGCACCACCACCATGGCGCTGCGCCGCGATGCCTTGAGCGCGGCCGCCGAAGCGCTGCTGATGATCGAGCAGATCGCGCGCAGTGGCGGCGACGATCTGGTTGCCACCGTTGGCAAGCTGGAGGTCGCCCCCGGCGCCATCAACGTGGTGCCCGGCCGCGTGGACTGCACGCTGGACGTGCGCGCCGGCGATGACCACCGCCGCGACGCTGCAGTGGCGCAGATCGAACGCGCCCTGGAGCAGGTGGCCGCCGCGCGCGGCGTTGCCATCGCCGTCGAGCCGCTGCAGGCACTGGCGGCCAGCCCTTGCGCGCCGGCATTGATCGCCCGCCTGACGCAAGCGGTCGCCGCGCAGGGCATCACACCACGGCCGCTGGTCTCCGGCGCCGGGCACGACGCCATGGTGATGGCGGCGCTCTGCCCCACCGCGATGCTGTTCGTGCGCTGCGCCGGCGGCATCAGCCATCATCCGGACGAACACGTCGACCCGGCCGATGCCGAGGTCGCCCTGGCGGTGATGCGCCATTTCATCGAACACTTCGGAGCTCCCATTGGCACCTGACCTGCGCCACCTGCACACCTTCGGCGAACTGGATCCGCCGCAACGCCTGTTGATGGGCCCCGGCCCGGTCAATGCGCATCCACGCGTGCTGCGTGCGATGGCGGCCGACCTGCTGGGCCAGTTCGACCCGGAAATGACCACCTACATGAACGAGGTGATGGCGCTGTACCGCCCCTTGTTCGGCACCCAGAACCGCTGGACCTTTTTGGTCGATGGCACGGCGCGCGCCGGCATCGAAGCCGCGCTGGTGTCGCTAGCGCAGCCGGGCGACCGCGTGCTGGTGATCAACTTCGGCCGCTTCGGTTTGTTGCTGACCGAAATCCTTGGCCGGCTCGGCGCCGAGGTCCACACCGTGGATGCACCGTGGGGCGAGGTGGTGCCGCTGGCGGCGATTGCCGAGGCGATCACACGCGTGGCACCCAAGCTGGTGGCCACCGTGCACGGCGACACCTCCACCACCATGGCGCAGCCGCTGGATGGGCTGGGCGCGCTGTGCCGCGCAGCGGGCGCGCTGTCTTACGTGGACGCCACCGCCACCATCGGCGGCATGGACATCGCCAGCGACCGCTGGGAGGTGGACGTGGTCACCGCGGGGCTGCAGAAATGCCTGGGCGGGCCGTCCGGCTCGGCGCCGATCACTGTCTCTGCCGCGGCAGCGGAGGCGATCTTTGCGCGGCGGCATGTCGAACGCGGCATCGTGCGCGAGGACATCGCCAACGGCAGCGGCCCACGCATCGCCTCCAATTATTTCGACTTGGCGATGATCATGGACTACTGGTCCGACAAGCGCCTCAATCACCACACCGAAGCCACCACCATGCTGTACGGCGCGCGCGAATGCGCACGCGTGGCCTTGCAGGAAGGCCTGGAGGCGCGCTACGCCCGGCATGCCGCTGCCGGCCGCGCCGTCAGTGCCGGCGTGCGCGCACTGGGGCTGGAGGTGTTCGGCGACGATGCGCACCGCATGAGCAATGTCACCGGCGTGGTCATCCCGCACGGCGTCGACAGTGAAGCGGTGCGGCGGCGCATGCGCGAGGATTTCGAGATCGAGATCGGCACCGCGTTCGGACCGCTGCAAGGCAGGATCTGGCGCATCGGTGCGATGGGCTACAACGCGATGAAGCACAAGGTGCTGCTCACCCTGGCCGCACTGGAAGCGGTGCTGCGCGCCGAGGGCTACGCCTGCACCCAAGGCCTGGCGGTCGAAGCCGCACGCGCCGCCTGGCATGCGGAGCCGGCTGCATGAGTGCGGCGCGCGATCTGGTCGGTTATGGCGCCACGCCGCCACCGGCGCAATGGCCAGGTGGCGCGCGCATCGCCGTGCAGTTCGTCATCAACTATGAAGAAGGCGCGGAAAACTGCGTGCTCAACGGCGATGCCGGTTCGGAAGCGTTCCTGTCGGAAATGGTCGGCGCGCCGTCGCATCCGGGCGCACGCGCCATGGCGATGGAAAGCCTGTACGAATACGGCAGCCGCGCCGGGTTCTGGCGGCTGCATCGGCTGTTCAGCGCGCGCGGCGTTCCGGTCACCGTGTTCGGTGTCGCCACCGCGCTTGCGGCCAATCCCGAGGCGGTGGCGGCGATGCAATCGGCCGACTGGGAAATCGCCAGCCACGGGCTGCGCTGGATCGACTACCAGCACGTGGATGCAGCCACCGAGCGCGCGCATCTGGCACAGGCCATCGCCCTGCATACGCAAGTCACCGGCAGCCGCCCGCTTGGCTGGTATCAAGGCCGCACCAGCCCCAACACCGCGCGTCTGGTGGCCGAGGAAGGCGGCTTTGTCTACGACGCCGACAGCTATGCCGACGACGTGCCGTACTACGACCGGCGCCACGGCCGTGCGCAACTGATCGTGCCGTACACGCTCGATGTCAACGACATGAAATTCGTCGCCTACAACGGTTTTGCCGATGGCGAGCCCTTCTTCCGCTATCTGCACGACAGCTTCGAACAGCTGCGCAGCGAAGGCGGGCGCATGCTCTCCATCGGCCTGCACGGGCGCATCGTCGGCAAGCCGGCGCGTGCTGCGGCGCTGGCACGTTTTGTCGATCACGTGCTGGCCAGTGGCGATGCCTGGGTTGCACGCCGTATCGACATCGCGCGCCACTGGCTACAGGTGCACCCGGCATGAGCATCGACACGGCCAGCATCGATCTACCGGAGGTGATCGCCCAGGTCACCGCGGCATTCCATGCGTATGAGCAGGCCTTGATGCACGACGATATCGCCGCGATGGATGCGCTGTTCCATGCGGCGCCAAGCACGGTGCGTTATGGCGTGGGCGACGTGCTGTACGGCAGCGAGGCGATCCGTGCATTTCGCATCGGCCGTGGCGGCTCGCCGCAGCGCCGGCTCGTGCACGTTGCGGTGCACGGCTTCGGCCAGGATCTTGCCACCACGCATGCGGAATTCGTGCGCGAGGGCAGCACCGCGCACGGCCGCCAGAGCCAGACCTGGGTGCGCTTTGCCGATGGCTGGAAAGTGGTGGCTGCGCACGTCTCGCTGCAAGGCAGCCACGCATGAGCGTGATCGATGCCAACGCGCTGGACACTGCCGCTTTCGTAGCGCGCTACCGCGCGCTATTCGAACATTCGCCGTGGGTGGTCGAACGCGCTGCGCGCCGCCGCCCGTTCGACGATGTGTTTGGCGGATTGATGCAGGTGGTGTACGACGCCTCACCCGACGATCAGCTGGCGCTGATCCGCGCGCATCCGGAGCTGGCCGGCAGGGCCGCAATCGACCGCACCCTCACCGCCGCCTCCGCCGCCGAGCAGGCCTCGGCCGGCCTGGACCGGCTCGACGAAGACGAATTCAACCGCTTCCACGCACTCAACCACGCCTACCGGCAGCGCTTTGGATTCCCCTTCGTGATCTGCGTGCGCCTGCAGGACAAGGCCGGAATCCTGGCCGAACTGCAGCGCCGCCTGGACGCATCACGCAACGACGAAATCGCCACCGCCCTCGCCGAGATCGGCAAGATCGTGCACCTGCGCCTGGAGGCATTGCCATGAGCCTGGCTCAACTCGAACACGCGCTGCAACACGACCTGCAACGCCTCGCCCACGGCGGCGAACCCTGGGTGCGCCCGCGCGTCCACCCGGCCGGCCATGTGTACGACGTGGTCATCGTCGGCGCCGGGCAGAGCGGCCTGGGCGCGGCCTTCGCCCTGCAACGCGAGCGCGTGCAGAACGTGTTGGTGATCGACGAAAACCCGCCCGGGCAGGAGGGCCCCTGGATCACCTACGCACGCATGCAGACGCTGCGCACGCCCAAGCAGATCACTTCGATCGACCTGGGCGTGCCCACGCTCACCTTCCGCGCCTGGTGGGAAGCCCAGCACGGCGCCGCCGGCTGGGACGCGCTGGACAAGATTCCGCGCGGCACCTGGATGGACTACCTGCGCTGGTACCGCGCGGCGCTGCGGCTGCCGGTGCGCAATGCCACCCAGCTGGTGCGCATCGAGCCAGACGCCGCGCCCGGCATCCATCGCCTGCACCTGGCAATGGGCGCGCCGCTGATGGCGCGCAAGATCATCCTGGCCACCGGCATCCAGGGCGGCGGCCAATGGCAGGTGCCGGAGTGGATCACCCAGGCCCTGCCGGCGCAGCGCTACGCGCATACCTCCGGGCCCATCGATTACGCCGCATTGGCCGGCAAGCGCGTGGGCATCCTGGGCGGCGGCGCCTCGGCGTTCGACAACGCCTGCTTCGCGCTGGACCAGGGCGTGGCGCGTGCGGAGGTGTTCGTGCGCCGTGCCGCGCTGCCGCGGGTCAACCCGATCCGCCACATGGAACAGGCCGGCATCATTCCGCGCTTCGCCGCCCTGCCCGACGCCGACAAGTACCGGATGATGGCCAGCTTCTTCGGCCGCAACCAACCGCCCACCAACGACACCTTCCAGCGCGCCTGCGCGCATGCCGGCTTTGCGCTGCACCTGGACGCGCCATGGCTGGGCGTGGAAGAACGCAACGACGCGGTGGTGGTGCGCACCCCGCAGGGCGAGCACCGTTTCGACTTCCTGGCCATCGCCACCGGCCTGGTCACCGACCCGCGGCTGCGCCCGGAGCTGGCCGCGCTGTCCGGGCGCATCGCCTGCTGGGCCGACCGCTACCAGGCCCCGCCCGGCCAGGCCAATCCGGTACTGGACGCACACCCCTACCTGGGCCCCGGATTCGAGCTGCTGCCCCGCACGCCCGACGATGCCGCCGCGGTGCACGGGCTGTTCGCCTTCAACTATTCGGCGCTGATCAACCACGGCCTGTCCGCAGCGGCGTTGTCGGGACTGAAGGTGGCGCTGCCGCGGCTGGCCCGTGCAGTGGCCGACCAGCTGTTTCTGGACGACCGCCAGGCCATGGTCGAGGCCTACCTGGGCTACGACCAGGCCGAATTCGTCGGCCAATGGCCACAGCCCACGCAGGCGGTGGCATGAGCACGCTCTCCACCCATGTGCTCGACACCGCCGCCGGCCGCCCGGCTGCGGGCGTCGCGCTGCGCCTGTTCGCCGGCGACACCCTGTGCCTGGAGGCGGCCACCGATGCCGACGGGCGCTGCCCGGCCCTGGCCACGTTGCATCTGGCAAGGGGCCGCTACCGGCTGGAGTTCGACGTGGCCGGCTACTGGCAGGCCAGCGGCACCGCGCTGGCCGACCCGCCGTTCCTGGAGATGGTGCCGATCGTCTTCAACCTGGGCGAGCATGGCCATTACCACGTGCCGCTGCTGCTGTCGCCTTACGGCTATTCCACCTATCGCGGCAGCTGATCTGCGCCGGTGCGGGCCGCGTCACCGGCGCAAGCGGCACCGACCACACGCCCGGTTTCACCGCGCGCCCGTAGAATGGCCGCTTTCCGGCACCGCGCCGGAGCTCCGGAACCGCCATGATTCACAACGATGTACTGCGCAGCATCCGCTACATGCTCGACCTCAGCGACGACAAGGTGGTGGAGATCGCCCAGCTCGCCGACCCCGAGTTCGCGCTCGACAAGCCGCAGGTACAGGCCTGGCTGAAGAAAGAAGACGAGCCCGGTTTCGAGCCCTGCAGCGATGCGATGCTGGCGCGCTTTTTGGACGGCCTGGTGCTGCGCTTCCGCGGCCGCGACGAAAGCCAGCCGCCGCGCCCGCTGGAAACCCGCGTCGGCAACAACCTGGTGCTGAAGAAGCTGCGCGTGGCCTTCGAACTGAAGGACGTGGACATGCACGCCATCTTCGCCAACGCCGGCTTCCCGCTGTCCAAGCCGGAACTGTCGGCACTGTTCCGCCAACCCGGCCACAAGAACTTCCGCCCCTGCGGCGACCAGCTGCTACGCGCCTTCCTCAAGGGCCTCACCGCCCGCATGCGCGAAGCCGGCTAAGCCTCCGACTAGCAGGCGCCTGCTCAACCGGCAGGCGGCCATGTGCATGGAACCGGCATGGACGACGCGTACGTTCCGGTCCCTTCGCAGCATTGCACCCTCTGACCGCCGCTGACGGCGTCTCGCGGCCGCCCCAACGCTACCTGCCGTGCAACGGCCGTTGCGGGTGATGAAGCTCGGCACGCCAGTGCGCCGCACCTGCACGCATCGCAGCGTGTGAGAGGGCAGCAATGCACCCACGCTGCGACCCGCACGACCTCGATGCAGCCTGATGACACGGCCACATCGCCAGGTCGATGCGCTTGCTCAGGCAGCGGCCACCAGACGCGGGCGCCGTGCATCCAGGCGGAACACCGAGACCGCTTCGCTCAGTTCCACGGCCTGTTCTTCCATCGCACGTGCCGCGGCCGAGGCTTCTTCCACCAGCGCGGCGTTGCGCTGGGTGGTTTCGTCCATGTCATTGACCGTGCGTGCTACCTGTTCGATGCCGGACGACTGCTCGCGCGACGCCGCGGAAATCTCCGCGATCAAGGTGGTGACCTGCTGCACCGACTGCACGATCTGCTGCATCGTCTGCCCGGCCTGCTCCACCCGTGCACTGCCGCGTTCGACGCTATCCACCGAGGCGTCGATCAAGTGCTTGACCTCCTTGGCGGCACCGGCCGAGCGCTGCGCCAGCGCACGCACTTCCGAGGCCACTACCGCAAATCCACGGCCCTGCTCGCCGGCGCGCGCCGCTTCTACCGCAGCGTTCAGGGCCAGGATATTGGTCTGGAACGCAATGCCGTCGATGACGCTGATGATCTCGGCGATCTTCTTTGACGACACTTCGATTTCGCCCATCGTCTCCACCACGCTGCCCACCATGTCGCCGCCACGGCCGGCGATGTCGGCTGCCGCCTGCGCGCCGCGACTGGCCTGCTGCGCGGTGTCGGCGTTCTGCCGCACGGTCGAGGTGAGTTCCTCCATCGAGGCGGCCGTTTCTTCCAGGTTGGCGGCCTGTTGTTCGGTGCGTTGGGCCAGGTCGGCATTGCCGGCGGCAATTTCCGCCGAAGCAGTGCGGATGGTCTGCGCCGCCAGCGTGATATCGCCGACGATGTCGGTGAGCCGCTGCACGGTGGCGTTGGCATCGTCACGCATGCGCGCGAATACGCCTTGCTGGTTGCCGTGCATGCGCGCGGTCAGGTCGCCGTCGGCAATGGCCTTGAGCAACTGCGACAGCTCGCCCAGGTTGTGGTCCACGTTGTGCATCAGGCCATTGAGGCCTTCCACCATGCCGCGGAATTCGAACTGATACGCCTGCGCATTGCCGCGCGTGGCGAAGTCGCCGGCTGCCGCGGCCTCGACCAGCCCGCGGATTTCGCCGTTGATGGCGGCCAGGTTGTGCTTGGTGGTGTCCATGGCTTCGGTGATGCGTGCCTTTTCGCCCGGCAAACGCGGCATGTCCACCGACATGTCGCCCACCGCGTAATGCTGCATCACCTGCAACATGTCGCCGATCAGGCCCACTTGCGCACCCACCAGGCCGTTGGTGTCGCCCACCATGCGGCCGTAGGCGCCCGGGAATGCGTCGGCGTCCATCCGGTAGCTCATTTCGCCGGCTTCATGCCGCTGCGCCATGTCGGCCTGCGCGCTGGAAACATCGGTGAGCGTGCTGACCACCTGGGTCATGGCCTGGCCCAGCAGGCCGATTTCATCGCGGTTGCCGATCACCGCACGTGCGGCCAGATCGCCGGCCGCCACCGAACGCGCCGCCCGCGCCACGGTTTCGATCGGGCGCACGATGGAACGGCGGATCCACCAGCCCAGCACCACCACCAGGCACAGCGCAGCGGCAATCGTCGCCACGCCGGCATACACCAGCTTCTGCTGCGCTGCCTGGGCACTGGCGAGCACCGCGGCGTCCGCCAGCGTCTTGGCACGGGTCACCAGTGCCTCCAGGGTCTGGCTGGGCGCGCGGTCCTGCCCCTTCACCAGCGCATCGCCCACTTGGGTGTCATAGCCGGCATCGGCGAACTTGCCCAAAGCGGCTTCGTAATGCGCCTGCAGGGTCAGATGCGCCTTGGCGAATTCCTGCGCCAGCGCGCGCGCCTGCGCATCCGACAAGGTCTTGGCCAGCGCTTCGGTACCGGCCTGCACCTTGCTGCCCTGCGCGCGGAAGGCGCTCAAGTGCTTGTCCAGCTGCGCCGGGTCGCGGCCGCGGATCAACACATTCTTCCATTCCTGCACCTGCATGCGGAAATCGCGGGTGACCTCTTCGCTCGCCGATGCCTGTGCCACTTCCAGCGGCACCTTGCCGGACAGGCTCAACCACGCGGTTCCCAGGCCCCCGAGCGCGCACAGCAGGATGACCGATAGACCCAGCGCGAGCGCGCCAAGCAATTTGCTTTGCAGACTGATGAAGCGGGGGGACGGGGAGGACATACCGGAGATCCACTGGAGGATGTCTTGTTGATATCGACGCGCCTGCCTGGCACTGAAGTCTGCGGCAGGCCACGGCGGACGGGCCACGGACACCGTGTGGGTCAGTCCCGGACACGGCCGGTCATCGCCCGCGCCACCCCGCCCCCAGTATCCTTGCCGCGCATGAGTGACCCTGCCTTTCCGATTTCCCCGCTGCTGCCGCAGATCCGCGACAGCCTCGCCGCCCATCCGCGTCTGGTGCTGGAAGCGCCGCCCGGCGCCGGCAAGACCACCCAGGTGCCGTTGGCGCTGCTGGATGCGCCCTGGCTGGCGGGCCGCAGCATCGTGATGCTGGAACCACGCCGGGTGGCCGCGCGCAGCGCCGCGCTGTTCATGGCGCGCCAGCTCGGCGAGCCGGTCGGCGAGACCGTGGGCTACCGCATACGCTTCGAGAACAAGACCTCCGCGCGCACGCGGATCGAGGTGGTCACCGAGGGCATCCTGACCCGCATGCTGCAGGACGACCCGATGCTGGAACGCGTGGGCGCGCTGCTCTTCGACGAATTCCACGAACGGCACCTGGCCGGCGACCTGGGTCTGGCGTTGGCGCTGGATGTGCAGAGCCAGGTGCGCGAGGACCTGCGCATCGTGGCGATGTCGGCCACGCTGGATGGCGAGCGCCTGGCCAGTTTTCTCGATGCCCCACGCCTGAGCAGTGCCGGGCGCAGCTACCCGGTGGAAGTGGCGCATTTTCCGGCGCGTCGCGACGAAGCGCTGGAGCCGCAGACCCGCCGCGCGGTGGAACATGCGCTGGCCACGCATCCTGGCGACGTGCTGGTGTTCCTGCCCGGTCAACGCGAGATCGCACGCGTGCAGGCGGCCTTGCAGGACGCGCTGGATCCGGCAATGCAGCTGCTGCCGCTGCACGGCGAGCTGCCGGTGGAGGCACAAAGCCAGGTGCTGCAGCCCGACCCGCAGGGCCGGCGCCGCGTGGTGCTGGCCACCAACGTGGCCGAGTCGTCGGTGACGCTGCCGGGCGTGCGCGTGGTGATCGACAGCGGGCTGGCGCGCGAGCCGCATTACGACCCCAACAGCGGCTTTTCGCGGCTGGACGTGACAAATATCGCGCAGGCCTCGGCCGATCAACGCGCCGGCCGGGCCGGGCGCGTGGCCAGCGGCTGGGCTTACCGGCTGTGGCCGCAATCGCAGCGGCTGGAGCCGCAGCGCCGCGCCGAGATCACCCAGGTGGAACTGACCGGCCTGGCGCTGGAACTGGCCGCCTGGGGCAGCGATGCGCTGCGCTTCGTCGATGCCCCGCCCAGCGGCGCACTGGCCGCCGCGCGCGAGCTGTTGCAGCGGCTGGGCGGTTTGAACGCAGGGGGCGGTATCACGGCGTTGGGACGGCGCATGCTGGCCCTGGGCACGCACCCGCGCCTGGCCGCACTGCTGGCACAGGCCGGCACATCGGCGCGGCTGGCGCTGGCCTGCGACCTGGCCGCACTGCTGGAAGCCCGCGACCCCCTCCGCCAAGGCGGCGACGGGCTGGCCGCGCGCTGGCGGGCGCTGGCCGCGTTCCGCCAGGGCCGCACTGGCGCGGATGCCAACCGCGGTGCGCTGGCCGCGATCGATGCCGCCGCCAAACAGTGGCGCCGCCGCCTGCGCTGCGATGCCACCCCACCCACCAGCGTGGAGGCGCATGCGCTGGGCGATCTGCTCTCGCATGCGTTTCCGGACCGCATCGCCGCACGCCACCCCACTGACCCGCTGCGCTACCTGTTGGCCAATGGCCGCAGCGCGCGCCTGTTCGACCACAGTGACCTGCGCGGCGAACCGTGGCTGGTCGCCAGCGAATTGCGTTACGAAGCCAAGGACGCCTTGTTGCTGCGCGCCGCACCGGTGGACGAAGGCTATCTGCGCCAGAGCGTGCCCGAGCGCTTCGTGCAGCAGGACGTGGTGCAGTGGGATGCCGACAAACGCGCACTGGTTGCACGGCGGCAGTCCAGCTTCGACCGCATCGTGCTGGACAGCCGCCCGGCCGGCCGCGTCGACCCGGCCCAGGCCGCCGCCGCGCTCACCGAGGCGGTCCGCCAGCTGGGGCTGGACGCCTTGCCGTGGACCGATGGGCTCCGCCAGTGGCGCGCGCGGGTGGTGTCGCTGCGTGCCTGGATGCCGGAACTCGGCCTGCCAGACCTCTCCGACACCGCACTGCTGGCCTCGCTCGACCACTGGCTGCGCCCAGCGTTTGCCGGCAAGAGCCGGCTGGATGCGCTGGACGAAGCCAGCCTGGGCGAAGCACTCAAGGCCGCGCTGCCCTGGGAGCGCCGGCAGGCCATCGACCGCCACGCGCCCACCCGCATCAGCGTGCCCTCGGGCATGGAACGCGCCATCACCTACGCGCTGGATCACGACCAGCAGCCGCTGCCGCCGGTGCTGGCGGTCAAACTGCAGGAGCTGTTCGGCCTGGCCGAAACCCCGCGGGTGGCCGATGGCCGCATCCCGCTCACCCTGCACCTGCTCTCACCCGGTGGGCGGCCGTTGCAGGTGACCCAGGACCTGAAGAGCTTCTGGGCCACCACCTACCCGGACGTCAAAAAGGAAATGAAAGGCCGCTACCCACGGCACCCCTGGCCAGACGATCCCTGGACCGCCCACGCCACGCATCGGGCCAAACCCAGGGGCACCTGAGGCAATCGTGCGGCTGCATGGGCGCAGGGATGCGTGCCGTGCGATGCGTGCGCAAACCCCGGCAAAACTGCGGCCTGGCACCAGGCCATACGGCACGCAGGACAAGTCCCGGACTTTGCCCGTGCGCGAAGCCTCGGTTTTGTGTTGGCACACGCCACGCGGATAGCGCCACGTACCCGTGTGCAGCTGCAGAGCGCCGCGCTTGCCACGATAAAACTGCGGTCCGCAGCGTGCTCTGCCCCACGCCAACCGCCGTGCCCGGCCAGCGCTGCCGAGCAGCCCGCCGCGCGCCAATCCTAACCGCGAGCAAAACGCGCGCAGCCGCGCTAACACTGCCTATACGCGCCAGCGCACAGACTGCGCCCCACGATACTCAGAAAGGAAACGCCCCCAATGAGCAAGCTGACAGTGATCACCGAACGCGCCCTGGAGCGTGCCCTGGAACTGGCAGGCAATGCCGGCGACCACCTGCGTCACGCGGCTTCCAATGCGGGCGACCAGGCACGTCATGCCGGCAGCAGCCTGCGCCACTTCGGCCCCGGTGCCAGCGAGTGGCTGAAGACGGGCGCAGCGCTCGGTGCCGTGCGCACCGGCGGCAAGGTTGCCACGCGGCTGGTCAAGCGCAATCCGGCCGTCACGGTCGCCGCAGCGGTCGCCGGCATCGGCCTGATCGGTTATGCGGTGTATCGCAAGCGCAAGCGTGATCAGGAAGTGCTGGGCGGCAACGTGCATCGTCTGGACCGTGAGCACGCGAGCAACGCCAATGCCCGTCGCGCCGCGTACCAGCGTCGCGGTGCAGTGACACCGAGCGACGGCATCGAATAAGCAGCCGCGCTGTAATACCCTTTGACGCCACGGCTGACACCGTGGCGTTTTTCGTTGTGGCACCGGATGTTTCCGGCGGTCTAGGGACGCACGTGCGTCTTCGTTCTTGCGGCTTGGTTCCGGCGTCTAGCGTCTTCAGCTCAGCGGTGAGTCGCAAGACACTGCATGCAAGCTGGCAGCCATTTGCGCGGCCAGGCGCCATCCGGTGACCGTACGGCACTGGCACCGCGGAGCAGCGTCGTGCATCGATGGCGCAATCAGCACTGTTCGCGCCTGTACGCCCGACGGCCTTCTCAGCGCAACGGTTGCACGTGACCAGGATGACGCAGACCTCGACCGATCAACGCGCCGGCCGCACCGCACGCGCGTCGTCCACGCGCCACTGCCCGGGCTGTAGCGACGCCAGCGACCATCCGCCGATAGCAACGCGCACCAGGCGCAAGGTGGGCAGGCCCACCGACGCCGTCATGCGCCGCACCTGGCGGTTGCGTCCCTCGGTGATCTGCACTTCCAGCCAGGCATCGGGCACGGTCTTGCGCACACGCACCGGCGGATCGCGCGGCCACAACCCGGGCGCGCACTCCAGCCTGCGTACGTTGGCCGGGCGCGTCGGGCCGTCGTTGAGCAGCACGCCATCGCATAGCGCCTGCAGCTGTGCCGCATCCGGGTCGCCTTCCACCTGCACCCAATACGTCTTGGGCTGCTTGTGGCGCGGGTCGGTTAGCCGATGCGCCAGCGGGCCATCGTCGGTGAGCAGCAGCAGTCCTTCGCTGTCGTGGTCCAGGCGCCCGGCCGCATACACCTGCGGCGGCAGGCCGAACTCGGCCAGCGTGCGCTTGGGTGGCGTGGAGCGGTCACTGAATTGCGACAGCACACCGTACGGCTTGTTCAACAACACCAACATCGGAGCCCATCCAGGCAGATCGCGGAAGGCGACATGATCGGGCAATCGGCAGCGCGTGGGAAATCGCGGGCAGCACATGGAGCTGCGGTGCGCAACCCACATCTCAGGGAACGCGCTGACGACAGCGATGCAGCGACTTTTTCCTGGTTCCCGAAGGCCTTACGCCCTCTGGAAGGTCCGTGGAGGCACAGCATGTGCGATCGCTTCAACCAAGCACTCATGCTCGCGGCTGCTGATCGGCCGTTACCCCGCATTGCCGATCCTTAGCGAAGTGTCGGTGATACAGGGTACGGCGTAGCTCAGCGGCTGTGCACGTGCAACCAATATCTACGGCTCATGCGGTTTGCGAATTGCGAATTGCGAATTGCGAATTGCATCAATGAGCAATTCGTCGATCTCATTGCAAGCCGCCCTATCGGCGCACTGATGAGTCACAAAAGTACAGCGCAATGCGCAGCACTCACCACGCCCTGAGCCAATTCAAAGCAACAAAAAATGGCGCAGACACGCAGAGCGCCGCGCCACTTACCAACTGCCATCAACCCAGCAGAAGCTGCGCCAGCCCATTGACCGGCGCAGCCACCGCATCGCCGCGGTCAGCGCTTGACGAACTTCAGGGTCATGCGGTCGCTCTCACCGATCGCCTTGTACTTGGCAGCGTCGGCTGCGTCGTGGCTGTTGCTCGGCGGCAATGTCCACACGCCCCCCGGGTAGTCCTTGGTGTCGCGCGGGTTGGCATTGAGCTCGCTCTTGCCGGCCAGGGTGAAGCCGGCCGCCTCGGCCATGGCGATCACCTGCGCCTGGCCCACGTAGCCGCTCTTGTCATCGGCCGGCACATCGGTCTTGGCACGGTGCTCGACCACACCGAGCACGCCGCCGGGCTTGAGCACCTTGTAGAAGCTCTTGAACATCGACTCGGCCTGGCCCGCCATGCGCCAGTTGTGCACGTTGCGGAAGGTCAACACCAGGTCTGCAGAATTGTCCGCACCGAAGCTGGGCGCGGTCGGGTTGTACGCCACCAGGGTGGGCTTGCCGTAGATGTCCGGCTTTGCGGTGAACTTCTTTTCCAAGCCGTCGCGTGCACGCTGCGCGTAGTCGCGGCTGCGCCCTTCCGGCACCGCGGCCGGGTCGACCACCGCACCCACGTACTTGCCCTTTTCGCGCAGGTACGGCGCCAGGATTTCCGAATACCAGCCACCACCGGGGGTGATCTCGATAACGGTCTGGGTGGGCTTGATGCCGAAGAAGGCCAGCGTCTGGCCCGGGTGGCGGTACACGTCGCGCTGCACGTACACGCGGTCGCGCCACGTGCCATCGATAGCGGCCTGCAACGCCGCGTCGGGAGCGGGAAGCGTGGCGGTGTCCGCCGGCTTCATCGCCATCACCAACGGCGCGCTCATCGCCAATGTCACACCTACCACGCATGCACAGGCCAGTTTGTTGCGGATCATCGCAGCGCCCTCCTCCGGGAAAAGTAGCGCGAGCCTAGCATGCAGGCTGCACCGCACCACGCACGCCTGGCGCGGTGTGTTCAATTTCCGTGAGCGCGGCAGCGCGGTGTGCGGAACGCTGAATCCACACCGATGTCACACGCAACAGCACCGGGCATGACTATCCTGTGGCCAGTTCGAAACAGGAGCCCTGTGATGCCCCACTCCCGTGCGCTTGGCCGCTCCGGCCTGCAAGTCCAGCCGATCGTGTTCGGTGGCAACGTGTTTGGCTGGAGCGCCGACGAGGCCACCTCGTTCGCGTTGCTCGACGCCTTCGTCGATGCCGGCTTCAACATGATCGATACCGCCGACGCGTACTCCGGTTGGGTGCCCGGCAATCGTGGTGGTGAATCGGAAACCATCATCGGCCGCTGGCTGGCGCGCAGCGGCAAACGCGACAAGGTGCTGATCGCCACCAAGGTCGCCAAGTGGAGCGAACACCCGGGCCTGTCGCCGGACAACATCGCAGCGGCGGTGGAAGATTCGCTGTCGCGCCTGCAGACCGATGTGATCGATCTGTACCAGGCACACGAAGACGACGAATCGATTCCGCTGGAAGCCACGCTGGCAGCATTCGGCCGCCTGATCGAACAGGGCAAGGTGCGTGCGATCGGCGCCTCCAACTACACGGCCGCGCGCCTGCGCGATGCGCTGGATGTGTCGGCGCAATACAACCTGCCGCGCTATGAAAGCCTGCAGCCCGAATACAACCTCTACGACCGCGCCGGCTTCGAAGACGAGCTGGAACCGCTGGTGCAGGAACGCGGCCTGGGCGTGATCAGTTACTACTCGCTGGCCAGCGGTTTTCTCACCGGCAAGTACCGCAGCGCCAATGACGCCGGCAAGAGCAGCGCGCGTGGCGCCTCGGTGGTGAAGCAATACGTCAACCCGCGTGGCTTGCGCATCCTGCAGGCGCTGGACGATCTGGCCGCCACCCACACAGCAACACCTGCACAAATTGCCCTGGCGTGGTTGATCGCGCGCCCCAGTGTCACCGCCCCGATCGTCAGCGCCACCAGCGTGACCCAGTTGCAGGACGTGCTGGCGGCCGGGCAGATATCGCTCAGCGATGCGCAGATCGCGCAGCTCGACGAGGCCAGCGCAGCGGAACCGGCCGGCGCCTGATCCGCATCAGCCACTGCGCCACCGCGCTCGCCATTCACTCACCTCGCGCAGCCGCACCGCGGCTGTGCCCCCACGACCGCGCCTGGCGCGGTCCCTTCCGCGAGGAACTCGCATGACATCGCTCACCAACCGCCGCATCGTGCTGGCCTCACGCCCGCACGGCGAACCCGGCACCGACAACTTCCGCATCGAAGACGCCCCGGTACCGCCAACCGGGCACAACCAGATCCTGGTCCGCAATCGCTTTTTGTCACTGGACCCGTACATGCGCGGTCGCATGGACGAAGGCCCCTCGTACGCCGCGCCGGTCGCCATCGATGCGGTCATGGAAGGCGGCACCGTGGGCGAGGTGCTGGAATCGAACCATCCCGATTACCACCCAGGCGAGCTGCTGGTGCTGGGCGGCGGCTGGCAGACCCACACCGTGCTGGAGCCCACCGCGCCGCTGCGCAAGCTGCCCAAGGACGATGCGCTGCCGTTGAGCACCGCGCTCGGTGTGTACGGCATGCCCGGCTTCACCGCCTATGCCGGCCTGCACGAGATCGGCAAGCCGCAAGCCGGCGAAACCCTGGTGGTGGCGGCGGCCAGCGGGCCGGTCGGTGCCACCGTGGCCCAGCTGGCGCGCCTGCAAGGGCTGCGTGTGGTGGCCATCGCAGGTGGCGAAGAAAAAGTCCGCTACCTGCGCGACACACTGCGTGTCGACGTGGCACTGGATCACCGCGCCGAGGATTTTGCCGCGCAACTACGCGCCGCCACGCCGGACGGCATCGACGTCTATTTCGAAAACGTCGGCGGCAAGGTGTTCGATGCGGTGGTGCCGCAGCTCAACGATTTCGCGCGCATCCCGGTGTGCGGCGTGGTGGCCACCTACAACAGCCGCGGCCAGGTCGCGCCCGGCCCGGATCGGCTGCCTGATTTCATCGGCCAGGTGCTGCGCAAGCGCCTGACCGTGCGCGGCTTTATCCAGCACGATTTCATCCGCCTGATGCCGGCGTTTTTACGCGAAATGGGCCAGTGGCTGCGCGAGGACAAGATCCAGTACCGCGAGCACGTGCTGCACGGCCTGGATAGCGCACCACAAGGGCTGATCAGCCTGCTGCGCGGCGAAAACTTCGGCAAGGCCGTGGTCGCACTCGACTGAGTCGCGCTGCCATACCTGCATCCGTATCACTGCCTCAATTACTACATCCCAACACGCAAGGAACCTCATGACTGTCCCCGCATTTGGCCTCGGTACGTTTCGCCTCAAGGACCAGGTTGTCATCGACTCGGTGCGCAACGCGCTGGCGCTGGGGTATCGCGCCATCGATACCGCACAGATCTACGACAACGAAGCGCAGGTTGGCCAGGCCATTGCCGATGCCGGCCCGCGCGAGCAGCTGTTTGTGACCACCAAGATCTGGGTGGACCGGTTCAGCCGCGACACGCTGCAGCCCAGCCTGCAGGAAAGCCTGCGCAAGCTCGGCACCGATTATGTCGACCTCACCCTGATCCACTGGCCCTCGCCCAAGGACCAGGTGCCGATGCGCGAGTATCTGGAGGCGCTGGCCGATGCCAAGGCGCAGGGGCTGACCCGCGCGATCGGCGTCTCCAACTTCACCATTGCGCTAATTCGCCAGGCAATCGAGATCCTCGGCGCCGATGCGATCGCCACCAACCAGATCGAAGTGCATCCGTACCTGCAGAACCGCACGCTGATCGCGTTCCTGCGCGAGCACGGCATCCATGTCACCTCGTACATGACCCTGGCCGTGGGCGAAGTGCTCAAGGATCCGGTGATCCAGGCGATCGCCAAGCGCCACGACGCCACGCCGGCGCAGGTCACGCTGGCCTGGGCGCTGCAGCAGGGCTATTCGGTAATTCCGTCCTCGACCAAGCGGGCGAATCTGGAAAGCAACCTCAAGGCGCAGAGCCTGCACCTGAGTGAGCAGGACATGGCCGAGATCGCCACGCTGGACCGTGGCGAACGCCTGGCCAACCCGAAAGCGATTGCGCCCGACTGGGACTGAGCCTGACTGCGACACACGCGATGGTTTGCATCCGCACCGGCACGCCGCCGGTGCGGGTTTTGCGGCACTGCTGCACCGCTCGTCGCCATGCGCTGGCTGCGCGGCCAAGGCGCTGCTAGGGTGCAAAAACAGGGGGGTAGTCTCGACCACGGAGTCCTACCCATGCACACCGCATCTGTTTCGACCCAGCGCGTCTTCAATGTCGACGCCGAGATTTCCTACTGGCGCGGCATCCACGCCGAAGGGCATCTGGGCGGCTATGACTTCGCCGATTACGTACGCGTGCTCACGCTCGGCTACGACATCTACCTGGCCTACCCGCGCGCCACCGAGGCGCAGCTGTATCGGGTCCTTCAGGACGGCTACTACCGGTATCAACCCACGTTATCGGTGCCCTGGGATCAGGCGCGCTGGATCGTGCGGCAGGCATGGCGGCATATGGAAGACGCCGCGGTGCGTCACTAGGCGCATTGCGCGCATCACTCACCTCAAGCGTGTTGCGCTTGGACGTTGCAGGGTGCGCTAGTGCGCAGGCTGCGCACTGCGTTGTGCCCTAACGGCTTGCGCGTGCGTTTGACGCGCCAACATGCGTAGTGCCTTGAATACAGCTGTCGGCGCAGCGCGCCGACCGTTACTGCTGCGAATCAATTCAACTGGCTGATCGCCATTGCCTGGCGATCGATGCGGTGCTTTTCGGCCAGCGCCTGCATGCCTTGCAGCGTGGAAGCGATCAGGCTGGCGTAGCGCAGCCGCCACAGGTTGGCGCGGTCGGCGTCGTCCTGGGTGCTGCCCAGGCCATCGAGCACCTGCGGCAGGCGGCGGTCGGCCAGTGCCGACGGCGCCAGGTAGGGCTTCGCGGGTGCGATCACATCCACCGGTGCGCGCCAGTCATTGGCCACGTGCCGTGCGATGCCGGCCAGATGCGAGAGCTGGTGCATGCCGATCAGCGTCTCATGCAGCATTTCGCGGCAGGCCCATTGCCAAAGCGCCACCTTCTCCGATGGGTCCTGGGCGATCTCGGTCAGTGCCAGGTCAACCTTTTCGATGCGTGAGTCGAGCATTGCGGGGCTCCGATGCTGCTGTGCAACATAATTCACACCATACGCCGTGAGATTCCAGTGATCCAGTCGTTTGCGCGACGTCATGACGCAGATGCTCGACCCGGTTCACGCTTTAGAGCAGCTGACAAAACATGGCGGGCGTTATCGGTGCAGGCGGCGCGGAGGAACGGGTCCATGCGGGTCCAGGCGCGGCCGCGCCCGCCTGGCGGCTGCCCGGTCGCCTTGATCGTTGGTCTCACCCCACCGTTGGCCGGGCCTCCTGTCGGCACCCTGACTTTCTGGCCATGGCGCGGCGGCGCCCACTGCCCGATGCTGCAATCCCCGACACGGAAGCGCGTCCGATGCGTCCCAGCGTTTTCCTGCTCCCGCTGCTGTGGCTGGTGGCCTGCGCCGCGCAGGCAGACACGCCCAAGCCGCAGCTATCGGCCCAGCAGTGCGGCATCAGAGCGGCTAACAAAACGTAGCGAGCAGTCGTCAGGTGGGTGCGGACGGCGCGGAGGAACCGGAGTGTAAGTGGGTACATGCCGATTCCGAGCACCGGCCGCGCCCGCCTGACGGCTGCGCAGTAGTTTTGATAACTGCTCTTAGCACCTCCTACGACGTGTTGGCCGATACCGGCGGCATCTGGCTGCGCCGCAAACAGGGCGCACCGCGGGAGATCTTTTTCCATGGTGGCGAACTGAATGTGGACCACCGGCCGCAGCCGGTCAGCGATGCCGATGCGCAGCGCCTGCGCGCGCTGGAGCACGGCACCCGGGCCTTGATGCCGGCGATCACCGCCATTGCGCGCTCGGTGGTGGACCTGAGCTTCGATGCGCTCGGTGGCGTGGTGCAGATGCTCACCGGCAGTGCCCGCCAGGCACGCAAGGTCGAGCGCCTGCGCGGCACCGCGCTGGCCCAGGTGGAGGACACCCTGGGGCGCGGGCGCTGGGAGCAGGAACTATTCGATGCGCGGTTCGAAGCCAGCGTGGAGCACGCCGCCGAAGCGCTGGCCGGCAGCCTCACTCGCAGCGTGCTGTGGACCGTGGTCACCGGCCGCACCGACGCATTGGAACGGCGTAGCGCCCAGTTGGACGCCCGCATGGATCAGCAGTTACGCGCACGCAGTGAGGTGCTGGAAGCCCAGGCAAAGGCGCTGTGCACCCAGGTGCAGGCGCTGTACGCACTGCAACAGGCGCTGGACTACCGCTTCGACGGCAAGCCATTGCAGCTGCTGGAAGTGACGCGGCCGGAGACGCCGCACACTCTGCCGCCGGGCCAGGACGACGCACCCGCTAGCAGCAGCGTGATCGCTGCGGCCGGGCACTGACAGGCGCGTGGTTCGGCACGGCACGCGCACCGGCTGATATCTTCGATGGCTTGATCCGCGCAGCGACACTGACAGCGCTCCTGCCTGTTGCAGCGAGCCCCGCGTGCGGTAGCACGTGCGGGCACACGCCTCCGCACTCAGGCAAGCAGCCACGCACGCAATGCAGCCGTCACCGCCTGCGGTTGTTCCAGCGGCGACAGATGCCCGCACTCGGGCACCTGCACCAGTTGCGCGTGCGGTGCCAGCGCTGCCATTTCCTCATGCAGCGCCAGCGGGGTGATGACATCGTCCTGCCCGCACAGCACCAGCACCGGACGCGTGTAGGCACGCAACAGCGCGCGTCCGTCCTCGCGCTCCAGCCGGTTCTGACGCAGGAACACCTCCACGCCCAGGCGCTGGGTCATGTCACGCACGCGTGCCAGCAGCGCCGCATCCTGCCAGCGCGAGGGATGCACGTACTGCCGCATCAGCCGCTCGCCAAAGCCGACGAAGGTGCTGCCCGCACGCACGCTGGCTTCCTGCGCGCGGCGTTGCGCGGCCCGCTCGGGAGAATCGGCACGCGCCGAGGTGTCCAGCAAGGCCAGTCGCTCCACTCGCTCGGGTGCGATCCGCAGGAGTTCCTGCGCCACGTAGCCACCCAAAGAGAAGCCTGCCAGGGCGAACTGTGGTGGCATCTGTGCGAGCAGCTGCGTGGCCAGCGCAGACAGGCTGTCACCGTGAGTGAGATCGCCGACCACGCAGTCGGCCACATCGGCCAGGTCTGCGCGTTGCGCATGCCATAACTCGGCATCGTTGAGCAGGCCGGGCAGCAGCAATAGCGTGGGACGATCGGTGGTCATCTGCGTGCCGCGCCGCACAGGGCGAATGCAGAGATGCAAGAACCGGGTTGGCGTGCGAGTGCGGCAGTCATTGCATCAGTGTGCCGCGAGTCTGTGTGCGCCTGCCAGCACACGGCCGACGTGGAGGCATACCGTGCGCAGTGTGTTCACCGGCACGCAGAGGATGGGTGATGCGCAGACACCAGGATGCAGCACGCCCACTGCAGCTGCAGCGGGCGTGTGTTCCTGACAGTCCAGCAACACCTGTGCTTAGTTGGCCAGGTGCTGCTGCAACGCGTCGCCGGCCTGACGGATCGCGGTACGGACGGCCGGCACATCGCTGAGTGCGTTGAGCAAGCCGTAGTCGTGAATCAGGCCGTTGTAGCGGGTCACGGTCACCTCCACGCCGGCCTGGTCGAGCTTGCGGCCGTAGGCTTCGCCTTCGTCGCGCAAGACATCCAGTTCGGCGGTCTGGATCAAGGTCGGCGGCAAGCCCTTGAGCTGTTCTACGCTGGCCTGCAATGGCGAGGCGTAGATCTCGCGGCGCTGCGCCGGGTCGGTGGTGTAACTGTCCCAGAACCAGCGCATCATGTTGCGGCTGAGGAAATAACCCTGCTGAAACTGCTGGTAAGAGCCGTTATCGAACGCGGCATCGGTCACCGGCCATAGAAGCACTTCATAGCGGATGGCCGGGATGCCCGCCGCCTTGGCCTGCAGGGCGACCGAGGCCGCCATGTTGCCGCCGACGCTGTTGCCCACCAGCGCCAACCGCGTGCCGTCCACGCCGATCTCGGCACCGTGCGCAGCCACCCATTTGGTCGCGGCATAGGCCTGGTGGATCGCCACCGGATAGCGCGCCTCCGGCGAAGGGCTGTAGTCCACATACACCGCTGCCGCACCCGAGGCCCGCACCAGATCGCGGATCAACCGCTCATGGGTGGGGAAATCGCCCAGCACCCAACCGCCGCCGTGGAAAAACATGAACACCGGCAACGTCTTGCCGGCACTGCCCGGCGGCTTGACCACCACCAGCCCGAGCGGCTTGCCATCGACGGTGATCGTCTTGCGGGTCACCTCGGCGGCCGGCAGGGTTGCGCCAGCCTGCGCGTCCACCAGCACCTTGCGGGCCTGCTGCGGGGTGAGTTGCTCCATCGGCTTGCCGCCGGCGGAGTTGAGGACGTCCAGGAAGGCCTGGACTTTCGGGGAAGCGGCCGGTGCGGCAGGACCGGTCGGCGCGGCAAGCGCGCCGCCGATTGCCGACGCCAACGTGCCCAGCAGCAGCAACGATGCGTAGCGTTTCATGGGGGATATCCGGGAAAGGATCAGGCCAGCGTCAGGGTGACGTCGATGTTGCCGCGGGTGGCATTGGAGTACGGGCACACCTGGTGGGCCTTGTCGACCAGCGCCTGCAGCTCGGCCGGCTCCATTCCCGGCACGGCGATCTTCAGCTCCACCGCGATACCGAAACCGCCTGGAATCTGGCCGATACCGACGCTGCCGTCGATGCTGATCTCGCCCGGCAACTTGAGCTTGTCCTGCGCAGCCACGGCTTTCATCGCGCCGATGAAGCAGGCCGAATAACCAGCTGCGAACAGCTGCTCCGGGTTGGTGCCATCGCCGCCGGCGCCGCCGAGCTCACGCGGGGTGGAGAGCTTGACGTCCAGGGCGCTGTCGGACGACACGGCGCGGCCTTCGCGGCCACCGGTGGCAGTGGCGTGGGCGGTGTAGAGGACTTTTTCGGGTGAGGCCATGGTGGTTCTCCTGAGTGAGCGCGGATTGCGCATTGAATAGCGAGTTATTAAATCGTGCACTACATGTTGGGCAGCGCAATGAAATCACGTGGCTCGGTTAGGCGGCGCCCAGGCTGGTGCGCAGCTTTTCCAGTTCCTGCTTGAGCTGACGCAGTTCCTGCAGCGAACAGGCCGACGCGCAGAACACCTGTTCCGGCACCGCGCCCGCCTTGCTGCGCAGCGCGCGGCCGGCATCGGTAAGCCCGATGATCACTTGGCGCTCATCGTGCGCGGCCCGGGTCCGGGTCAGCAGACCGGCGCTTTCCAGCCGCTTGAGCAGCGGGGTCAGCGTGGCCGAATCCAGGTACAGCCGCTCGCCGATCTCCGACACGCTGCGGCCATCGTTTTCCCACAACACCAGCATCACCAGGTACTGCGGATAGGTCAGGTCCAGATCCTTCAGCAGCCCGCGGTAGAGCTTGTGCATCGCCAGGTTGGCCGAATACAGCGCGAAGCAGAGCTGGTTGTCCAGCTGCAGCAGGGCGTTGGTGCGATCGGTGGTGGGCGTTGCGGTGTCCATGGGCTGCAATTTACATAGCGTGCTATTTAATTGCAAGCGATTTTTCTGGATGAAGGATTCGGCTGGTCGCAGCTACTGGGGTGTGGCTGCAAGCGAACTGGACCTGTGTCTGTGTTCGGGAAAACTCGGGGCTGTGGATCGGGGCACACATCGGCACCACCCTGCCCTCCGTCATCCGGTGGCCGTGCGTCGGCGCACCTGCGTCTTTCGCAGGATGCCAGCGCGGATGGCTATCACCGCATTAGTGGCGCAGCGCTAGCCCGAGTGCCCGGGCTTGGCTGGGCTCAGGTGAACTGGATGAAGAAATACCCAGCCGTATCGCCTTCGCGCAGTACTTTCGCGCGCTGTTCCGCAAACAGGTAACCCGTCCCATCGGCGAAGAGGCCATCGTAGGCCGGATCCTGCTGACGCAGGTCCGACTCGACGAACTGGGCAAGGAAGTAATGACGCGGATGCTCGTGGATGGGATCTTGCAGCCAGCACGGGCGACCCAGCTGCTTGCTCATGCCCGCACCGTTGTCGGCGTCTTCGGCCTCTTCCTCAGCATCGCGTTCGTCGAAGGGCTGCAGTCCCACAAAATGCCGCGGGAGCATCACCGTGTCGCGCACCAGTTCGCGCGCGGCACGTCGGTGCAACACCACCTTGCTGTGGCCAGCATCGATTTTTTCGAGCTCGCTCTGCTGGTGGATGGTGAACGTGCGCAGCGCTGTCCGGTTGTACGCGTCGCCTTCGCGGCCCAGCGCCGCGAAGACCGTCACAGCCATGTCGTCGGCCAACCAGACGCTGGGCAGGAACAGATCGGTCAGCATGACGATCGGCGTCATGGGCCGGCCGGTCGATGGATCGCTGGGCCACAACGCTGCATCGCTCAACCACGCGCCACCGCCAAACTGGCCCAGCCCGCAGTCATCTTCGCTGACGCAGATCGTGTGGCGACCCGGCGCAGGGCGCATATGCGCACTCATGCGCGATGCGCGGTTGCCAGATATTCGGCGCTCTGCATTTCGATCAGGCGCGAGGCGGTGCGCTCGAATGCGCCGGCCAGGCGCTGGCCGCTGTACAACGCCGGCGGTGCGTCCTGCGCGGTGCAGACCAGATTGACGTGGCGGTCGTACAACTCGTCGATCAGGTTGACGAAGCGGCGGGCGGCGTCTTCGTTCATGCGGTCGAAATGCGGGATGCCGCCCAACAGCACGGTGGTGAATTCGCGGGCGATCTCGATGTAGTCGGCCGGCCCGCGCGGGCCTTCGCACAACGCGGCAAAATCGAACCAGGCGATGCTCTTGCCACGCGCACGCACGGCGATCTTGCGCGCTTCGATCTCGATGTTGCCGCTGCGCGCCTCGGCATTGCCGCTCAACTCCGCCCAGCGCTGCGCCAGCCAGCCATCGGCCTGCGCATCCAGCGGCGCGCGGTACACCGGCGACCGCGTCAGCGCCCGCATGCGGTAGTCCTCGGTGCCCTCGGCGTAGAGCTCCACGCAGAACTTCTGCAGCAAGCTGATCGCCGGCAGGAAGCTGTCGCGCTGCAAGCCGTTGGCGTACAGGTTTTCCGGTGCGGTGTTGGAGGTGGTCACCAACGTCACGCCTTCGGCGAACAGGCGCTCGAGCAGGCGCGCCAACAGCATCGCGTCCCCAATGTCGGTGACGAAGAATTCGTCCAGCACCAGCACGCGCAGGTTCTCGCGCCATTCCTGGGCAATCTTGGCCAGCGGGTCGCTCTGCCCGGCATGCTCGCGCAGGCGCTCATGCACGCCGCGCATGAAACGATGGAAGTGGGTGCGGTACTTCTGCTTGATCGGCAGGCCGTCGTAGAACAGGTCGACCAGGAAGGTCTTGCCGCGCCCCACGCCGCCCCAGAAATACAGCCCGCGCACCGGTTCGGGTTTTTTCCAGAACGCCGACAGCCGATCCAGCCAGCCCTCCTGCGCACTGTCCACCAGTGCTTCGTGGATCCGGTCCAGCTCGGCCAGGGCCGCCTGCTGCGCAGGATCGGCACGCCAGTCGCCACGTTGTACGCCGGCGGCGTAGCGCTGCGACGGGGTCATCTCACTCATCGTGTTTCTCCGCGGGCCGGCCGTGGCCGGCGCCGTTCAACGGCGCATCGTCTGGCAATGCGCCTGCAAGCTGTCGCACTCAGGGCGTGGCCGGTAGCCAGCGCCGCACACCGTGCTGAAGCGCACCGCGCAGGTCGATCAATTTGCGGTGGAAGAAGTGGCTCGTATCGGGCATGCGCACCAGCGTGGGCTGCTGGTCCAGCGTCTCCAGCCAGTCATAGACCGCCTGCGGGTCGACGATCTCGTCGGCATCGCCCTGGATCACCAGCCAGTGCGCTGGCGGCTGCACGTCGCTGAAATCCCAGCGCCCGGCCGGCGGCGCGATCGAAATCAGCACCTGCGGTTCGAGCGCGGCGGCCGCACGCAGCGAGACATACGCGCCGAAGCTGAAACCGGCCAGCCACAGCGTGTCGGTCGGGCGTTGTGCACGCACCCACTCGGCAACGGCGCGCAGATCGTCCTGCTCGCCATCGCCGTGATCGAAGCTGCCGGCCGAGGTGCCGACGCTGCGGAAATTAAAGCGCACCACGGTGATGCCAAGCTCGCGCAGCGCGCGCGTGGCCATGGTCACGACCTTGTTGTGCATGCTGCCGCCCTCGGTGGAGAGCGGGTGACAGACGATGGCGGTGACCGGCTGCGCGGTGACGTCCGGCTCGGCCAGGTCGACTGCCACATCGAGCGGGCCGACCGGCCCGTCGAGCGTCAACGTCGAAGATTCGGTGGGGAATGGGGGATTGGACATACGGTCATAATAGCCGCCCCGCCGGCCGCGTTCATCGCCCTGCCTGCACAGATCGTTGTGTTGCCCATGCATTTTTTGTTGTTTGCCGTTGTCTGCAGTGTGCTGGTGTCGGTGCTGCTGAAGCTTGCGCCACGCCGCCAGATCGACGTGTTTCAGGCCATCACCTGGAACTACGCCACCGCCAGCGCGTTGGCCGTTGCCATCCTCAAACCGTCCTTTGCCAGCCTCACCGCCGCGCACACACCGTGGCTGGCATTGCTGGGCCTGGCGGTCGCGTTGCCGGGCATTTTTCTGGTGCTGGCACGCTCGGTGCGTGTGGCTGGCATCGTGCGCACCGACGTGGCGCAGCGGCTGTCGCTGCTGTTGTCGCTGGCGGCGGCGTTTACCGTGTTCGGCGAACGCGCCGGTGGCTGGAAGCTGGCCGGATTGGGCGTGGGCCTGTTGGCGATCGTCGCCATCGTGCAGCGGCCGCGGGCAGGCGCTGCTGTGGTGAGCGGCAGCGTTGATGCACCCGCAGCGCGCAGCTGGCCGTGGCTGCTCGGTGTCTGGGCGGGCTTTGCGGTGATCGACATCCTGCTCAAATCGCTGGCACTGTCGGGCACGCCGTCGCTGACGGCCTTGACGGTGTGCTTTGCGCTGGCGTTCGTGTTGCTGCTGTGCGTGCAATGCGTACGCCTGCGCCGCGGCTATCGTCTGCAGCTGCGCAATCTCGCCGCAGGCGTGCTGCTGGGCGTACTCAACTTCGGCAACATCCTGTTTTACGTGCGCGCGCACCAGACGCTGCCGCACAGCCCGGCGACCGTCTTCGCCAGCATGAATATCGGCGTGGTGGCATTGGGTGCACTGGTAGGCATCGTGGTCTTCGGCGAACGCACCACGCGCTGGAACCGCCTGGGCCTGGCGATGGCGGTGCTGGCCATCGCACTGATTGCCTGGGGCTCGCGCTCGGCGTTATAGCCGCGGTGCGACAGCGCAGCTCGCACGCGTTGTGCGTGGGCGTCACCGCTCCCAATGCGGGAACGGATCGTCCAGCAACTGCCAGTGTGCCGGGCCCTGGCGCAGTTCCTGGTCGCTCAACAGGCAGGCATCGAGTGCGGCACGTGTGCGCGGGGCATCCATCTCCACACCGATGACCGCCAGTTCCTGCCGGCGATCGCCCCACAGCGGGTGCCACAGCCGCTGCATCGCGGCGTATTCGCTGGCATCGCCCACTTCGTGCAGCTGCGGCAGCGGTGCGCTCCAGCAGGTGGTCTGCTGACGTTGCCAGCCGATGTCGGTGTACGGCAGCGGCGTGATCGGGATCTGCGGTGCCTCACCGATGATCTGCGCATCCACACGATGGCGCGCGGCGAACCAGAAGCCCGCAGCCATGGTCTGGGTCGCACCGCCGACGCTGGACAATTCGCCCACCCAGTCCATGCGGCTGGCCAGCCAGAAGAAACCCTTGCTGCGGATCACCCGCGGCAGGCCGTCCTGCACCATGCGTGCGAAGCGCTGCGGGTGGAACGGCCGGCGCGCACGATAGACGAAACTGGTGATGCCATATTCCTCGGTCTCCGGCGTGTGTTGGCCGCGCAACTCCTGCATCCAGCCCGGTGCCAGCTGCGCGCGGGTGAAGTCGAAGCGCCCGGTGTCCAGCAGCTGCCCCAGCGGCACCTCGCCATGCGCGGCATCGACGATCGCCGCATCGCGATTGAGCGCACGTAACACGGCATGCAGGCGGTGCAGACGCGGCGTGTCGATTTGATCGCACTTGCTGATCACCAACACGTCGGCGAACTCCACCTGGTCGCCGAGCAGTTGCACCAGCCCGCGCGTATCGTCCGGGCCGGCCTGCTGGCCGAGCTCGGCCAGCGTGGCTGCAGAGCCGAAATCCTCGAGAAAACGGCTGCCGTCCACCACCGTCACCATGGTGTCGAGCCGGGCGATATCCGACAGGCTGAAACCGTCGGCATCGCGCACCGCAAAGGTGGCCGCCACCGGCATTGGCTCGGCGATGCCGGTGGATTCGATCAATAGATAGTCGTAGCGGCGCTCGCTGGCCAGGCGCTTCACTTCCTGCAGCAGGTCGTCGCGCAGCGTGCAGCAGATGCAGCCATTGCTGAATTCCACCAGCGTCTCGTCGGTGCGCCGCAGCGCCGCCCCACCCTCGCGCAACAGCTGCGCATCGATGTTGATCTCGCTCATGTCGTTGACGATTACCGCCACACGCAGCCCCTCGCGGTTGTGCAGGATGCGGTTGAGCAAAGTGGTCTTGCCGGCGCCCAGGAAGCCGGACAACACGGTGACGGGCAGGCGCGAATCGCGGGGAGCGAGGACAGGCATGGCGAACTCTCGTGGCTAGAAATGTTACTGTATAACACTTCGCCATTTCAGAGAACGATCGATGCGCGCCTCTGCGTCTGCGCTGGACACCTCGGCCATTGCCCTGTCCAGCCTGTGCCTGCTGCACTGCCTGGCCCTGCCGCTGCTGGCGGCGGCGCTGCCGCTGTTGGGGCGCTGGGAGCAAGCCGAATGGGTGCATGTGGTCTTCGCCACCGCCGCGGTGCCGCTCAGTGGCTACGCGCTCTGGAGCAGCCATCGCCGCCACCGGTTGCCGGCGCCGGTCTGGGGGCTGGCGGTGTTCGGGCTGGCCGGGCTGGTGCTGGGCGCCAGCGGGCTATTGGCCACCGCGCTGGAAACGCCGGTCACGGTCGCCGGCAGCCTGCTGCTGGCCGGCGCCCACCTAGTCAACCTGCGCTTGCGCCGTCATGTGCATTGCGCCCGCTAGGCGCGGCACGCCCTGGGCGATCGGCTCGCTGCGGCTCGGCAAGGCCGGGCCGGCGATACCCCGCTCCCCGCCCGCATACGCAGGTCCACTGGGCAAGCCTGCACGCGTGCCGGCCGCGGCGCACCGCCGGCTGGCCTAACCCAGCCGGCGGGTGATCGGCCAGCGTTTGCGATCAGCAGCGCGCGCTGCTGCCGCGCGTGGAAGTGCGCTCAGAGCGCGAATCCCAAGAGCACCGGGTCGTGGTCGGAGCTGCGCCACGGGCCTGGCAGGTTGCGCTTGGCATAGCCGGCATCGTCCATCGCGTCGGCGTTGATGTGCCATTCCGCTGCGCCACGCAGCTGCTTGGCCATCGCCGGACTCAGCAGGGCGTGGTCCAAGCGGCCGCTCATGCCGTCGTAGACGTAGCTGTAAGGCTGCTTCACGCCGACCACGGCAAAGGCGTCCTGCCAGCCGCTGGCGCGCAGGCTGCGCATCGGCGTTTCCATCGCATAGGCGTTGAAGTCGCCCAGCAACACGGCCAGCTTGGTCTGCGCGCCGGTGGGGTCGCTCTGCAGCCACTGGTGCAGGCGCTTGGCCGACTCGGTGCGGGTGGCATTCCAGCAGGCCTGGCCGTCGTGCTGATCGGCATCGGCGCCACTGGCGGTGCCGCAGCCCTTGGACTTGAAGTGGTTGGCCACCACCACGAAGGTCGCACCGCGGCTGCTGCGGAACGCTTGCGCCAATGGCACCCGGCTATGGCTGTCGAACGGCCCGCCGGTCAGCGTGGCCGGTTTGCCGACCGGGGTGACCTGGGTGCTGCGGTACACGATGCCGACGCGGATCGCGTCATCGCCCGGGCCGCTGCCGCTGTCCACGAAACGCCAATCTTTGTCCTTGCCGGCGGCGTTGAGCGCAGCCACCAGCTGCGCCACGGCGGTGTCGCCGTCGTTGCCGTCGTTTTCCAGTTCCATCAGCGCGGCCACATCGGCCTGCAGCGGCACGATGGTGGCCACCAGCTTGGCCAGCTGCGCCTGGAACTGTTCGTGCGTGCGCGCCCCGCGCTTGGTCGGGAAGCCGCCGCCGCGCCCGTTGCCGTTGAAGAAGTTCTCCAGGTTGAACGAGGCGATGCGCAGATCGCCGCCCACCTGCGGTGCCACCGGCGCAGGCAGTGCGGGCAGCGTCAGCGGCGCCAGCACCTGGATGCGGTACTGGCCGTCGTAGCGCTGATCGACAATGCCATCGACCTGCCTGAGCAGGCTGCCCACACGTAAGTTCGCCTCAGCCGGCAGGTAGGACACGGCCTTTGGCGTGCGGCCGTTGCGCGCGTCGTCCAGCAACACCCGGCGGCGCGCGTTGTCGGCTTCGGTCTGCGCGAAGGCCGGCGTGCCGGCCGCGGCCACTTCGCTGGGCTGCCACAACCGGCCACCGAAGGCGGCGATCAGCTCGCCGTTGCTGGCCAGGCGGTCGCTGCCATTGAGCGTGACCGCGGCCAGGCGCACGTGCTCGCCTTCCAGTGCTTCCCAGTTGGCGGGCGGCCCGCTGAGCATGCGCACCGGCACCGGCTGATTGCTGGCCAGCACCTCGAGCGTGGTGGCCTGCAGCGTGGTCAGGCTGGCGTCGCCGCCGGCACCGACCTCGCGCACCGTGCCCACGATCCGCACGCGGTCGCCTACCGCCACCTGCGCCTCGCCGGCGCCGGTCACGAACACCCCGTGCGAGCGCCGCGGCTCGGTGCCGGGCTGTTGCACGAACAGGCCCGCCAGACCCACGCGCGTATCGGCGGTGACGATGCCTTCCACCTCGACCAGGCGGCCGTCGAACGGGCTGCGGGTGTCCTCGCCCTGCACGTCGGCAATGGTCAGGCGTTGCGGCGCGCCTTCGGCGGCGCGGCACAACACGGGCGCCAACAGGCCGATCAGGCCCAGCACGACAAGCGGACAACGCAGCATCGAGACACTCCACACGTTCAAGGGAAGACAAACACAAACGCCGCCAGGACGGCGGCGCAGGCAGGACAACGGCAGTTGCAGTGAGCCAGCCATCGCTGCGGGCGGATACCGCCGCAGCGAATGTTACGCACCCGCTGTCGTTAGCCCAAGCATGCAAAGCGCGATGACACGTGGCGCTTTGGCGCGGAAAGCCCCTATTTCAGGTTGGACAGCATCCAGTCCACGGTGGCGCGCACTTGTTCTTCGGTGAGCGCGGGGTTGCCGCCCTTGGCCGGCATGATGCCGCCATCCGGGCCGGTATAGCCCTCGATCGCGTGCTTGTAGAGCGTGTCCTTGCCCTGCGCAATCCGCGCGTCCCAATGCGAGTGGTCCAGCGTCGGCGCCTTGCCCACGCCGGTGGTGTGGCAGGCGGTGCACAGGTTGTCGAAGATGGTCTTGCCGTCGGTGCTGCCGCCGTAGGCCGATTGCGACGAGGCCTTGGCCAGTGCCGCAGCCTGGGCGGCGGCCTGCGCCGCGGCGCCGGTGGTGCCTGCATAGACCGCGCCGGCCGGCGCAATGCGTTGCTGCAGGCGCTTGGCGGCTGTGGGCGACACTTCATCGGGGACCGCACGTTGCAGATAGGCCGCCAGGGCGATCAAGCCCAGAGTGATCACTACCAGCAAGCCAATCACCATCGAGAATTTTTTCAGGAACTCGAGGTCGTAATTCCGCACGCGCTCACCCCTGGCTGTTGGTCGAAGACCTCTGCTAGCGCCGGAGTATAGAGCACAGTTCGCGCCGCTCTGCGCGCCCGGCGTCGCGCTCTGTGCAACACCCCTTGCAATGACTGGGCACGCGTTGCATCCAAGGTTGCGACACGCTCGCGGCCGCTCGAAAAATGCCGCAGCGCCGCATGTGCATTGGTCTCGGTTCCGGGAATTGCGTATCATTCCCATCCACCGATGGCGCGGTTAGCGCGCTCACTCCCGCGTTCAACGAGGTGTCCGATGAAATCCTTCCTGCTGTCCTGCCTGGCCGTGGCCAGCCTCAGCCTGTCCTCTGCACAGGCTCACGAGATCTGGATCGAACGCGACGGCAACGGCCCGGTCCGCATCTATTTCGGTGAGCCGGCGCAGGAAACCCTCGACCACGGCCAGGACGAAATCAAGCGCGTGGTCAAGCCGACCGTGTTCGGCGCCGCCGGCAAGGCCGGTGCCCTGCAGCGCGGCAGCGAATACCTGACCGCGCCGCTGTCCGGCGCCGGCGATGCCTGGCTGAAGGACGATGCGGTGTTCGAACCTTGGAAGGGCGAAGGCGAGACCTTCGAGACGGTGAGTTACTACGCGCGCGCCGGCCGCAGCAGCACCAGCGCCAAGCTCGACTTCGAGCTGGTCCCAACCACCGCCAACGGCAAGACGTTCACGGTGATGTATCGGAACAAGCCGCTGCCCAAGGCCGAGGTCACCCTGATCGACCCGCAGAAGTGGCAGAAGACGCTGACCTCCGATGCACAGGGCCAGGTGACGCTGCCAACACTGCGTGCGGGCCGCCAGATCATGGTGGTGACCAACAAGGAGCCGGTGAAGCGTGAGATCGCCGGCAAGCCGGTGTCGGTGGTGCACCACATCACCACGCTGACCTTCCTGGCCGAGTAAGCCGGCCACCGTCCTGCGCATGTCCATGGCTTCGCCCCTGCCCGCTCCCTGGTTCAAGCGCCCCTGGCTGGGTGTGCTTGGGCGCAGCGTGGCCGCGATCGGCGGTGGCTATGCGCTGGCCAGCGCGACCAACCTGCTGCTCGCCGTGGTGCTGCCGATGCCGCGCAGCGAGGCGGTGCTGACCAGCATGCTGGTGGGCA
Organism: Xanthomonas sp. LMC-A-07; assembly: GCF_030208825.1. NCBI lineage: Bacteria > Pseudomonadati > Pseudomonadota > Gammaproteobacteria > Lysobacterales > Lysobacteraceae > Xanthomonas > Xanthomonas sp. LMC-A-07. Next base: position 26,008 of record NZ_JARVTF010000006.1, on the reverse strand, counting down.
TCGTGGTGTGTGCCTGCGCGCCGCTGTGGGCGTTTGCCACTGCCAGCGTGCTGCGCGCCTGGGTCGGCATCGGCGTGCCGGCCGCGGCCATGTTCGCAACCGCTGCGTGGCTGCAACGGGGCGCGGCATGAAGCAGGGGTTTCGCCAATCGATGGCATGGCTGCACACCTGGACCGGGCTGCTGGTGGGCTGGGTGTTGCTGCTGATCTTCATGGGCGGCACCGCGAGTTATTACCGCGACGAACTCAGCCGCTGGATGCGCCCGGAACTGCCCACCACCACGGTCAGCAGCGCGGTGGCAATGCGCAGCGCCGAGCGCTATCTGCAAACGCACGCGGCCGATGCGCAAAGCTGGAACATCACGCTGCCGGATGCGCGTACGCCGGTGGTGACCATGTATTGGCAGAATCCCGCGCCGCCGCCGGGCAAGACGCTCAGCCGGCGCGAGCTGTATGGCAACGCCATCATCGACCCGGCCACCGGCAACCCGATCAGCGCGCGCGACACGCTGGGCGGGGATTTCTTCTACCGGCTGCATTTCGACCTGCATTACCTGCCGGTGGTGTGGGCGCGTTACATCGTCGGCTTCTGCGCGATGTTCATGCTGGTGGCGATCATCAGCGGCGTGATCACCCACAAAAAGATCTTCAAGGATTTCTTTACGTTCCGCCCGGGCAAAGGCCTGCGTTCGTGGCTGGATTTTCATAACGTCAGCGCGGTGACCGCGTTGCCATACCACGCGATGATCACCTACACCGGCATCGTGACCTTGATGTTCATGTATCTGCCGTGGGGCATCAAGGCGCAGTACCCCGACAACGAAATGCGGTTCTACGAAGAGTCCGCCAACCGCGTCGCAGACACGCGCACCGCGGCAGGCACGCCGGCGCGCATGCGGCCGCTGGAGGAGTTTGTGGCGCGCGCGCGCAGCGACTGGCGTGGGGGCGATGTGGGCACGGTGGCGGTATCGCTGCCCAACGATGCGCATGCGGCGGTGGGTGTAACCCAGCGGGCGGACGACCTGTCCAACGATGCGCCGTCCATCCTCTATGACGCCGTCAGCGGGCAACGCCTGCAGTACAGCGGTGCGCCCGGCGGCGCCAGTCAGACCCGCGGGGTGATGGTGGGCCTGCATATCGCCCATTTCGCCGGTGGCTGGATGCGCGCGCTGTTCTTCGGTTCCGGCCTGCTTGGCTGCCTGATGGTGGCCAGCGGCGTGGTGATGTGGGCCGTGAAAGAACGCCCCAAGCATGCCAAGGCTGGACGCATCGGGTTCGGGCTGCGCCTGGTGGACGCGCTCAACATCGGCACGGTGGCCGGCCTGCCGATCGCGTTCGCCGCGTTTTTCTGGGCCAACCGGCTGGTGCCGGTGGCGCTGGAAGCGCGTGCAGCGATGGAAGCACATCTGTTCTTCGCCGCCTGGGGTGGCGCCTTGCTCGCCGCCTTCGTGTGGCCGCGGCGTGCGATGTGGAGCTGGCAGCTGTACCTGGGCGCAGGCTTGTTCGCGCTGGTGCCGCTGCTCAACGCGCTGACCACCGACCTGCACCTCGGCGTGACCGTGCCGGCAGGCCAATGGGCATTGGCCGGCGTGGATCTGGTGTGCCTGAGCCTGGGCGTGTGCCTTGGCATCGCGGGCTGGCGCCTGCAGCACTGGAAGGCGCCGCAGTCCGCCGCGGCACGCAAGGCCCGCGCGCAAGCCGCGCCTGCGCCGCAAAACGCCTTGCCGGTACAGGAAGGCGCATGAGCGTAGTGCTGTTGCTGGCCTTGAATTTTTCCGGCTTCGCGGCCTTGTGCCTGGCGATGGAAAAACACCAGCACGAGGTGCGTGGGCGTGCGCTGGGCATCACCCGCTCACGTCAGTTGCGCGCGCTGGGATGGCTGCTGTTGCTGGTCACCTTTGCGCTGGCGGTGTCGGCGCAAGGCTGGGGCATCGGCAGCGTACTCTGGCTGGGCACGCTGAGCGCAGGCGCGGCGGTGTTGTCGCTGTGGTTGCTGCCGTACCGGCGCGGCCTGATCTTGCCGGCAGCCATTGCTGCACCTGTCGTCGCCGGGATGGCGTTCGCGCTGCTGCACTGACGCGTGGCGCTGCTGCAGACGGCGGCGCAGCGGTTGCGAAAGCCTGAGTGACTTCGAATGGCACAGGCGTCACGGCCATGGCGATCGTGCAGGCCACACCTTGGCCGGGTAAAGGCGCGTAGTGGTTAGGCCATGGCGCTGTGCATGCAGTGCCGCGTCTCAGCGCAACGTCGCCGGGCGGTACGGCAATGCCGAATTGCCGGGAGGCTTGGTCGACCCACACCAGGCTCATGTCGCCGAAACAATTCAGGACCTGTGTCGCGCACGGTGTCGATCAGCAAGTGGGCCAAGCGCCGGATTATTCCGGGGGACGTTCCGCCGCCGGATCTGCCCAGCTGCGCCCATCACGCGGCAGCCGGCCATCGTCGAGCACGTGCAACACCTGCTCGGGCTGCAGCATGTCCAGGAACAGCGCCACGTTGACGCCACCAGGCTGCGCCATGCTGGGAAAGATCACCCCGGGAATCGCCGCCTCGCGCAGCAGGTCGCCAAGCACCCAGCTGACCGGTTCGACCTTATTGACCAGCGCCTTGCGCCAGTCATCGGTCCAGTCGGCCCACAGCGCATCCCAGCTCGCGTCGAGCAGCCGTACATCGGCTAATGCCGGCAAGTCGGCGCGATAGCTCACCAGGGTGAAGGGCGGCAGGAACGGCGCGGCCTGGGCGTACTCGGCAGCGGCGGTGTCCAGGTGCAGCGACAGATACAGCGCCGGCTGGCCAAAGCGGTTGAAGCGTCCACCCGAGCGCGCCGCGCCGGCGCCGCTCAGCGGCTCGGCCGCCCAGCGCGGGGTGAACGCGCGGTACAACGTGCACTGCGCCGGGGCGCTCAGCTTCAACCAGCCGCTCCGGCGGCCACGGTGCGCAGATAGGTCAGCGCATCGTCGGTGCGGCCCTGCTTGACCACCTCCAGCAAGGTGGCGAATTCGAACGCCGGGATCGGGGTGTTTTTCAAGTGGAACACCAGTTGGCGCTCATCGGGCTGGATCTGCGCCATTGCCACCAGCAGGCGCGAAAGATTGCGTAGCAAGTCCTGCACGCGCGGGCTTTCCGGGTGCACCCGCAGGCTGTTGCGGTGCACGCCAGCGAGTTCGGCCAGTTCCTGTTGGGAGAGATCCAGCAGGCCGGCCATCGCCGATGGCGAGAGGATGGTCCGGTCCGGCACGCGTAGGCGTTCGGTCAGGGCCAGGGGATTGAGGACAGCGACCATCGCGCGGCTCCGGCAAGGTGATTGCACAGTATATGCACAGCAAAACGCACTTGTGAAGCACAGCCGCGGCACAGTCAGTGCGCTGTCAGCCCGGCCCGCGCGCTCCCACCGCCCGCAGGCAGAAACCGCAGATGGCCTCGACCAGCTGCTCGCCCTGCTGCGGGTCGTGCCGGCTGGGCGCCACCGGGCCGACCAGCGCCTCGGTGAAGGCGCCGACGATGCAGGCCGCGGCGGCGTCCAGTGATTGCTCGGGAAACTCGCCGGCCGCCACGCCTTCGGCCAGCAGCTGGCGAAAGACCTCGCCGAACAGGCGCCGACCGCGGATGCGCTCGGCATCCACCTCGCCTTCCACCGGCTCGGCGATGAAGGCATACGCCAGCGCCGGGCCGGCCAGCGCGCGCCGCACGAAGGCGGCAATCGCCTTGCGCAGGCGCTCGGCCGCACTCACTGGCTCGGCGCTGATGGCGCGCAGGATGCCCATTTCATGCTGGACGGCGGCATTCAAAACTTCTACGAACAAGTCAGCTTTGGAAGGGAAATGCCGGTAAATCTGCCCGGTGGAGACCCCGGCAGCTGCGGCCACGGCGGTGACCGGCGCATTGCGGTAACCGCCCTCGGCAATCAGGGCACGGGCCGCGTGCAGGATGCGTTCGCGGTTGCCGGCCAGGCGTTCTTCCATCAGGGCGGAGCGTCGATAAGCCATGAGATGAGTTCGGGTTCAATAGTTGAATTTTAGTTCACTTCTTCAATCAGGGCCGTTACGCTGGTCACCACGCCGCGCGGCCCTGCCCGCTCCCACCGGCACGTCCCGATCCTTAGCGGAGCCGTTTCATGCATGTGCCGTCCTTGAATTTCGAGCTTGGCGAAGACATCGATCTGCTGCGCGAAAGCGTGGCCGCCTTCGCCAGCCACCATATCGCCCCGCTCGCCGCGGCGGCCGATCACGACAACGTCTTCCCCGCGCAGCTGTGGCGGCTGTTCGGTGAGCAGGGCCTACTGGGCCTGACCGTCGAAGAAGCATACGGCGGCAGCGGCATGGGCTACCTGGCGCACGTGGTGGCGATGGAAGAAATTTCGCGTGCTGGCGGTGCGATCGGGCTGTCCTACGGCGCGCACTCCAACCTGTGCCTCAACCAGCTGCGCAAGAACGCCACCCACGAACAGAAACAGCGCTACCTGCCCAAGCTGTGCACCGGTGAGCACGTCGGCGCACTGGCGATGAGCGAGGCCGGTTCGGGCTCGGACGTGGTGTCGATGAAGCTGCGCGCCGAAGCACGCGGCGACCGCTTTGTACTCAACGGCAACAAGATGTGGATCACCAATGGCCCCGATGCCGATGTGCTGGTGGTGTACGCCAAGACCGACCCCAGCGCCGGTGCGCGCGGCATCACCGCCTTCATCGTCGAAAAGGGCATGCCCGGGTTTTCCACCGCGCAAAAGCTCGACAAGCTCGGCATGCGCGGCTCCAACACCTGCGAGCTGGTGTTCACCGATTGCGAAGTGCCGGCCGAGAACGTGCTGGGCACGCTTAACGGCGGCGTACGTGTGTTGATGTCGGGGCTGGATTTCGAACGCGTGGTGCTGGCCGGTGGACCACTCGGGTTGATGGCCGCGGCCATGGACGTGGTGCTGCCGTACGTGCACGAGCGCAAGCAGTTCGGCGAGCCGATCGGCACCTTCCAGCTGATGCAGGCCAAGCTGGCCGACATGTACGTGGGGCTCAACGCGTGCCGTGCGTACGTCTATGCCGTGGCGCGCGCCTGCGATGCCGGCCGCACCACGCGCCAGGATGCGGCTGGCGCGATCCTGTATGCCGCCGAAAAGGCCACCTGGCTCACCGGCCAGGCGATCCAGGTGCTGGGCGGCAACGGCTACATCAACGAGTACCCCACCGGGCGATTGTGGCGCGATGCCAAGCTTTACGAGATTGGCGCCGGCACTTCGGAAATCCGGCGCATGCTGATCGGCCGCGAGTTGTTCGAACGCACTGCCTGACGGAGCCATCATGAGCCTGATCAACAGCCAGCTGCAGGTGGGCGGCGAGAGCTTCCAGCACAACGCGGCAGCGATGCGCGCGGTGGTCGAGGACTTGCGTGCCACGCTGGCGCGCACCGCGCTGGGTGGCAGCGAGGCAGCCCGTGCCAAGCACACCGCGCGCGGCAAATTGCTGGTGCGTGCGCGCATCGATGCATTGCTGGATCCGGGCAGTGCCCTGCTGGAAATTGCGCCGCTGGCTGCGCATGGCATGTACGACGATCAGGTGCCCTGCGCCGGCGTGGTGGCCGGCATTGGCCGCGTGTCCGGAGTGGAATGCGTGATCGTGGCCAACGATGCCACCGTCAAGGGCGGCACCTATTACCCGATGACGGTAAAGAAGCATTTGCGGGCACAGGAAATTGCGCAGCAAAACCGGTTGCCGTGCATCTATCTGGTCGACTCCGGCGGCGCGTTCCTGCCGCTGCAGGACGAGGTCTTCCCGGACCGCGATCACTTCGGCCGCATCTTCTACAACCAGGCCAATCTATCTGCGCAAGGCATCCCGCAGATCGCCTGCGTGATGGGCTCGTGCACTGCGGGCGGTGCGTACGTGCCGGCCATGAGCGATGAAACGGTGATCGTGCGCGAGCAAGGCACCATCTTCCTCGGCGGCCCGCCCCTGGTCAAAGCCGCCACTGGTGAAGAAGTCAGCGCTGAAGAATTGGGCGGTGCAGATGTGCACACACGCATTTCCGGGGTGGCCGATCATTTCGCCGACAACGATCTGCAGGCCCTGGCGCGGGTGCGCGCGATCATTGCGCAACTCAACTGGCGCAAGCCGGCGCCCTCCATGGCGGTGCAGGCACCGCTGCCGCCGCGGCATGCCGCCGACGAGCTGTATGGCGTGATTCCCGCCGATACACGCAAGCCCTACGACGTGCGCGAAGTGATCGCGCGCATCGTGGACGACTCGCGCCTGGACGAATTCAAGCCGCGCTACGGCAGCACCCTGGTGACCGGGTTTGCGCACCTGCATGGATACCCGGTTGGCATCATCGCCAACAATGGCATCCTGTTTTCCGAGTCCGCGCTCAAGGGTGCGCACTTCATCGAGCTGTGCACGCAGCGTGGCATTCCGCTGGTGTTCCTGCAGAACATCACCGGCTTCATGGTGGGCCGCAAATACGAGCACGGCGGCATCGCCAAGGATGGCGCCAAGCTGGTGATGGCCGTGGCCTGCGCCAAGGTGCCCAAGTTCACCGTGGTGATCGGCGGCTCGTTCGGCGCCGGCAATTACGGCATGTGCGGCCGCGCGTATTCGCCCAACTTTTTATGGATGTGGCCGAATGCGCGGATCGGCGTGATGGGCGGCGAACAGGCTGCCAGCGTGTTGGCAACCGTGCGGCGCGATGGCATCGAAGCCAAGGGCGGCGCGTGGTCGGGCGACGACGAAGAGGCCTTCAAGTCGCCGATCCGTGCGCAGTTCGAACAGCAAGGCCACCCGTATTACGCCAGCGCGCGCCTGTGGGATGACGGCATCATCGACCCGGCCGATACCCGCCGCGTGTTGGGCCTTGGGTTGTCGGCGGCCTTGAATGCGCCGATCGAAGCCACGCGCTTCGGCGTGTTCCGGATGTGATGCAGATGCGGCGCGCCGGCCTTGCCGAAACGACAGGTTGCGCGTGGATACACGCAGGTGTGTTTTCGGCTGCGGCGGCAGCGCTCCACGTGCGTGCGCACACAGCGTCGCGCCTGTGCAGTGCAGTGCAGTGCAACGATGCAGCTTTGGGGTGCGCCGTGATGGGCAGTGACCTGCCGCAGCGGTTGTTTTTTCTTCGTCCTTCCACCCGCCACCACGGCGGCGTGCAGAGAGCTTTGACATGACCCAGCACGACATGCCCCAGCACGCCTCCATCACTGGCACCTGCCAGCCGTATTTCGACAAAGTGCTGATCGCCAACCGCGGTGAAATCGCCTGCCGCGTCATCGCCACCTGCCGCCGCCTGGGCATCGCCACCGTGGCGGTGTATTCGGATGCCGACCGCGACGCGCGCCACGTGCGCCTGGCCGATGAAGCGATCCATATCGGTGCGTCACCGGCGCAGCAAAGCTACCTGCGCGGCGACGCCATCCTTGCCGCAGCACGCGCCAGCGGTGCGCAGGCGATCCATCCCGGCTACGGGTTTTTATCGGAAAACGCCGGGTTTGCCGACGCCTGCGCGCAGGCAGGGGTGGTGTTCATCGGCCCGCCCGCGCAGGCGATCCGCGCGATGGGCGACAAGAGCGCTGCCAAGGCGCTGATGCAGCGCGCCGGCGTGCCACTGACGCCGGGCTATCACGGCGACGAGCAAGCACCCGCGTTTCTGCGCGCACAGGCCGATGCGATCGGCTACCCGGTGCTGATCAAGGCCAGCGCCGGCGGCGGCGGCAAGGGCATGCGCCGCGTGGATGCCAGCGCAGCATTCGAAGACGCGTTGGCCAGCTGTCAGCGCGAAGCGCAATCGGCGTTCGGCAATGCGCATGTGCTGGTGGAAAAATACGTCGAGCGCCCGCGGCACATCGAGATCCAGGTGTTCGCCGATACGCATGGCGCGGTGGTTCATCTGTTCGAACGCGACTGCTCGGTGCAACGCCGCCATCAGAAAGTGCTGGAAGAAGCCCCCGCACCGGGCATGACCGAACAGCGCCGCGCGGCGATGGGCAAGGCGGCAGTGGATGCCGCACGTGCGGTGGGCTACGTGGGCGCCGGCACGGTGGAATTCATCGCCGGGCCGGACGGCGATTTTTATTTCATGGAAATGAACACCCGGCTGCAGGTGGAGCACCCGGTCACCGAGCTGATCACCGGCACCGATTTGGTGGACTGGCAGCTGCGCGTGGCCGCCGGCCTGCCGCTGCCCAAGCGCCAGGACGAATTGCGCATCCATGGCCATGCCCTGGAAGCGCGCCTGTACGCAGAAGATGCCGACCGCGGCTTCCTGCCTTCCACCGGCACCTTGCGGCAACTGCGCCTGCCGGCCGCGAGCGCGCATGTGCGCATCGATGCCGGTGTGGAACAGGGCGACACCATCAGCCCGTACTACGACCCGATGATCGCCAAGCTGATCGTCTGGGATCACGACCGCCCGGCCGCGCTGGCGCGCATGCGTGAGGCATTGGCGCACTGCCATGCGATCGGGGTGACCACCAACAGCGCGTTCCTGGCGCGGCTGGTCAGCACGCAGGCGTTTGCGACTGCCGACCTGGACACTGCCCTGATCGAACGCGAGCAGGCGGCGCTGTTTCCCGCGCCGCAGCCGCCGCCCATGGCATGGTGGTGCCTGGCCGCGGTGCTGCTGGCCGAAGCCGCACCGCACGCCGCCGCCGACCCGGCCGACCCGTTCTCGCCGTGGCAACTCGCGGATGGCTGGCGCATCGGCGCACATGCCGCGCGTACGCTGGTGCTGGAAGCCGCAGGCGAGCGCCGCACACTGGCGGTGCGGCCCACCGCCGATGGCTGGCAGGTGGACAGTGCCGATCAAACCCACACGCTGCGCTATCACGCACACGGCGAGCACCTGCGTGTGGACATGGATGGCCGCCAATGGCGCGCGCAGATACTGCGCGATGGTGCTGCCATCACCGTGCTCAGTGGCGCGCAGCGCGCGCATTTCCAACATCACGATGCCCTGGTCGAAGCCGAGCAACCGGCGCAGGCCGAAGGTGGCCTCACCGCACCCATGCCAGGCCGCGTGGTCGCGCTGGTTGCGCAGCTCGGCGAGCCGGTCCGCCGTGGCCAGGCCCTGGTGGTGCTGGAAGCCATGAAGATGGAGCACACCCTGCATGCACCTGCCGACGGCACCGTGCAGGCCTATCTGGTGGCCGAAGGCGACCTGGTCGCAGACGGTGTCGCGTTAGTGGAATTCGTGTCCGCGTCTGCGTAGTTGCATCCGCCAGCGTGACCAACGGCACGTCCCTTGGGGCGGCCGCTGCCTCTAGCGTGGCTGCTTCGGCTGGATTGGCCGAGGTTCCCTCCGGAGGCTTTCATGCAACGCCTGCTTCTCGCATCCAGCCTGCTCCTGGCGCTCAGCGCCTGCAGCGACAAATCCGCGCCCGCCAACACCGCTGACGCCGCCGCCCCCGCTGCGGCACCGGCAGCGACCGCGCCCGCCACAGCGCCCGAATTGATTCCCCGCGACGCCCTGTTCGGCAATCCCGAGCGCGCCAGCGTGCGCATCAGCCCCGATGGCAAATATCTCAGCTGGGTCGCGCCACTGGATGGCGTGCTCAACGTCTGGGTGGCGCCGGTCGACGCGCCGGACAAGGCGCGCGCCATCACCAAGGACACCGCACGCGGCATCCGCAGTTATTACTGGACCTATCACAGCGACACCTTGCTCTATTTGCGCGACACCGGCGGCGATGAGGACTTCCACCTCTATGCCGTCAACCTCAGCGATGGCAGCAGCAAGGACCTCACCCCGTTCAAGAAGACCAATGCCGAGGTGTACGGCATCAGCGACCAGCATCCGGACGCGATCATGGTTGGCATGAACGATCGTGATGCCAAATGGCACGACCTGTACAAGGTCGACCTGGCCTCGGGCACACGCACCCTGATGCAAAAGAACACCGACAGCCTGGACAGCTACCTGCTCGATGGCAATTACCAGCTGCGCTACGCCACCCGCGCCACCGATGACGCCGGCCGCGAGTTACTGGTGCCCGAGGGCAAGAGTTGGAAGAGCGTGGACCGCATCCCGTTCGAGGATGTCACCAACACCGCGCCGGCCGGCCTCACCGATGACGGCAAGACGCTCTACATGCTGGACTCGCGTAACCGCGATACCGCCGCGCTGTACGCGATCGACACCGCCAGCAATGCACGCACGCTGCTGTTCGAAGACCCGCGCGCCGATGCCGGCAGCACCTTGAACGACCCCAAGACCGGCGTGGTGCAGGCCGTGTCCACCGACTATCTGCGCGAAGAGTGGAAGACGCTGGACACCAGCATCGCCGCCGACCTGCAGAAGCTCAAATCACTCGGCCCAGGCGATGCCGGCATTGCCGCACGCACGCTCGATGACCGCACCTGGATCGTCGCCTATTCGGCCGCCGAAACCCCGCTGACCTACTACCGCTACGACCGTGCCAATGGCGGCAAGCTCACCAAGCTGTTCTCCGCACGCCCGGCGCTGGAGGGCAAACCGCTGGTGCCGATGTGGCCGCAGGAGATTGCGGCGCGCGACGGCCTGAAACTGGTCAGCTACCTGTCGCTACCGGCCGAGGCCGACAGCAACCATGATGGCAAGGCCGATAAAGCAGTGCCGTTGGTGCTGTTCGTGCACGGCGGCCCGTGGGCGCGCGACAGTTATGGCTATGGCGCGTACGAGCAATGGCTGGCCAACCGCGGCTACGCGGTGCTGTCGGTGAACTTCCGCGGCTCCACCGGCTTCGGCAAGGCGTTCACCAATGCCGGCAACGGCGAGTGGGCCGGCAAGATGCACGACGACCTGCTCGATGCCGTGCAATGGGCGGTCAAACAGGGCGTCACCACGCCGCAGGACGTCGCCATCATGGGCGGCAGCTACGGTGGATACGCAACGCTGGTGGGCATGACCTTCACCCCGGACGCGTTCAAGTGCGGCGTGGACATCGTGGGCCCGGCCAACCTCAACACCTTGCTCGGCACCGTGCCGCCCTATTGGGCCAGCTTCTACAAGCAACTGACCAAACGCATGGGCGACCCGGCCACCGCCGCCGGCAAGCAGTGGCTCACCGAACGCTCGCCGCTCAGCCACGTCGACAAGATCAGCAAACCGCTACTGATCGGCCAGGGCGCCAACGACCCGCGCGTCAAACAGGCCGAAAGCGACCAGATCGTCAACGCCATGAAGGCCAAGAACATCCCGGTGACCTACGTGCTGTTCCCCGACGAAGGCCACGGCTTCAAGCGGCCAGAGAACAGCAAGGCGTTCAGCGCAGTGACCGAAGGGTTCCTGAGCCAATGCCTGGGCGGCCGCGCACAACCCATCGGCGCAGACTTCGAAGGCTCCAGCATCACCGTGCCCGAGGGCGCAGACCGCATCACTGGCCTGGCCGATGCGTTGAAGACGCATACGCAGGCGATTCGGAAGTAGGCCTGCCGATGCGGTTCGTCGCCAGCGGACGCTGGCGACGAACCGCTCTACGTGGTTATTTTTGCAGCGCGAAAATTCAGGCCGTATCGCTGGGGCCAGCCAGTGTTGTATCTATTCTGGAACCGATGTCTGGCGCACGCGCTGCGTGTGGCGCTCCTCGCTCTCGCCTCTCGGATCGTTGGCGCGGACAGCTTGAACTTGGCCTTACACGTGGTTACCAGCCTGCGCTGGATTACCTGCTTGCGACCAGATTGCACCGCCAGGGTCCAGCTCCGTGTTGCGCATCTGCTCGGCACGCCAGCCAAATCCGCAGATGGCCAATGGCCCGTCCTGCAGCCCGTCGAGCCCGAGCACTTGTTCGATGTCGACCTCATTGATGGCAGAGGTGACAAACGCGCCCAACCCAAGATCGGTCGCACTGAGATAGACGGTCTGTGCGATATGCCCCACGTCCAGGATCATCGCGCGATAGGCCTTGGCGTGATTGCGATACTTCCAGAAACTACGCAAGAAGCGTGGCGCCAGGATCATCAGCACCGGCGCATCGGCAAACCAGTGCTGCCCGGACAGGGCATTGCGCGCAACAGCAGCAAGCGGCTGCGCAGGCGATGGCAACCGTTGAAGCGCGTGCTCCAGCGGGCGATAGTGGTACAGCCCACTGTCCACTCCCTGCACACGCTGCACCAGCAGATAGGTTTCCGTGGGATGCAGACTCCCCCCGGAGGGAACCGGCTTCTTTAGAAACGCCGTGTCATGCCCCACCTCGACGCGCGCACGCGCCATGACGCTGCGCTCCAACATCTGCCCCAACAATTCGGCAGAGAGCGAACGTTGCGGGTCGAAATTGCGGCAGGTCACGCGGCGGGCCAACAGCGCATCAAAAGGCCCTGGCGTGGCACGCGGCAACGGGATTCGCTGGCCAGCGTCGCCACGGTCCACCACCTCTGGCGGAGGTGCGCCGAGACGCTCCACCATGCCTTCGGCCGTTGTCATGCCTTGTGCTTCCATCGTTGCCACGCTGTCTTCGCCTCGCCAGCGTGCAAAGCGATGCCACAGCGCGGCCAGAGGCCACCAGCGCTGCTGCTGGACCTGTTCGTCGTTGCTGCGGTGCTGTGCGTGCTCTGGCTGATCACTGATCACCAGGCCTTGCTTGATCAACTGATCAAGCGACTCGGGCAAGGATGGCAGCTGATCCACAGCGCACCAGCGCACGCTGCTCAATGTACTCAGCCACTCGCGATCGGCCGCGGCGATTTCGACCTCTGCATCCAGATGCGGCGCCAACGCAAAGCAACGGATGCGCCGACGCAGACCATCGCCTCCTGCGAGTAGCTGCGACAGGTCAAACACCGCAGCGTCGCGAAGTTCAAAAAATAGCGTGGCACAGCGACGTAGTTGCATGGGACTCTCTCAAGGACGCATGAGCACGGTCGATATTGTGTCAGCTCACTGGCGTTGCACCCACCCTCACCCTTCAGAACAGACCAATGACCGACCCAGCCAACAACGTCCACGCCCCGTTAGACGCAGCCACCGCTGACAAGCTGCTTGAACTGCTTGCCAATGACGACACTTTCCGTGACTGCTTTCAATGCAATCCGGCGCAAGCGCTGGCCCAGATCGGAGCACGCGGCGCGAGCGCGAACGACAGCGCACCGGTCGCGGGCGAGCCCTACTTCTGCATGACCACCCAGCAGCTTGCATCGAAGGAAGACATCGCCCAGGCCCGTGCGGAACTGCAAAGCTACCTGACCGAAAAGACCAATCACACGGTCATCTTTGCCTTCGAATCGGAAAGTATCCGCTCCACCCTGCTGCGCAGGTAAGCAGGCAGACGCGTGACGGGCCAGGCGCGAACAAACGCCTGCGCCTGTTCGCGCGCGGCCTGGTTGCGGCCAAGCGCGTACAACGACTCGGCAACCCACAACTGGGCAAGACGCGCATCCGCAACGTTGAGCGGCTGCAATGTCTGCGATGCGTTGGCTTCGATGTAAGCGCGCCCGCGGTGTTGCGTGAGCCAACGCGCCTGCTCCAACGCCTCGGTATGCCGCCCCGCATCGCTCAAAAGCTTGTAGAGCGCAACGCGGGACTGAAACAGGTCGTCCTCGCGCGGCCGCAACTGTGCGATTGCCCCGTTGGTGTCGCCCGCAAGCGCGAGGTGCTGCGCCTCGACGATGGTGCGCAGCTCGGCAAGCATTGGTGTCTCGTGTGCGAGTGCCGGTTCGATCGTTGCAAGCGCATGCGCGGTCAGGCCATCGTCGCCATGGCGCTGCGCCTGACTGGCAACGATCAGCACCATGGCTGCACTGTCCTGCAGGTTGGCCGCTGCCCAGTCCTCATTGACGACCGCAGTGGCCAGGCGATCGAGTGTTGGCCTCAACAGCGTCGCTGTTGCGCTGGAAGGTGTGGTCAACGCCTCGGTGGTCGCTGCGATGACCGAGAATTGGCGATGGTTGAAGTCATCGTGTTGTTGACTGTGCTGCAAGCCGCGCGTGATCGCCTTACGTGCCGCGTCCCAATCCGCCTGATCGATCGCCATGCTGGTGCGGTCGATCAACGGGACCACATCATCGTTGCTGTAGCCATTGCCCACGATCTGGTCGAGCACGCGCTGCGCGTCTGGGTAGCGTTCCAGCACCGCCAACGCGTTGGCTTGCCGCCGCAGCGGACCAGCGCGATCGGCGTCACCGGAGGTGGCAAAGCGCTGCAGCGCCGCCTCCGGCTTGCCCTGGGCCAGCAGAATTCGGCCTACGCGGTCGGCGGCAATCGAGCGCAACGGATCCTGCGGTACATCGGCAGCCTGCGCGTACGGCAGCGCTTCGGCAAAACGGTTGGCCTCGAAGAGATGCCACGATGCATTCGCAGTCCCGGCGAAGTTGTCCGGATACAGTGACGCCAGGGTTCTCCACAACGACAGCGCCTTGTCCGGCGCACGCAACTCTGCCGCCCAGGCGTCCAGATACAGCTGATCACGTTGCGGCAGGCGCTGTCGAAAGCGAATGGCCTTGTCGAGGTAGGGAAGCGCTCCCGTGCGGTCTGATACCGCCACCTTGATCCGGGCGGCGCCGAGATACGCCAAAGCAAATTCCGGATCGACGGCGACCGCGCGATTGAACAGCTCCAGACCTTCGCGCCATTGGCCTTTGACCGTGGCATCCACACCCAATGCATAGGCGCGCAGCGCATCAAGACTTGCCGTGGTAACCGCCGGTAGCGGGACGGAGGTCTTGTCGATCGAGGCTACTACTTCGCCCAGGCCCTGACGCAATTTCCGCGTGAGCTGATCAACCGAAGAGAGCGCAGACGGCAGCCCATTTCCCTGCACGAACTCCGAGTACACCGTGGTCTGCGTGCGCGGGTCCACCAGCTCCACACTCAGGCGCAGCTTGCCGCCGATCTCGGCAACGGTGGGCAGGATGACGGCGCTGGCGCCATCACGTATCGCAATCTCCGAGGCAATGGCGCGATCGACAACTACACGGTCCGGGTCGCGCTTCATGCGCGTCACCGTGTCACGCATTTTCATGTCGCTCAGCACATTGACGTAGCGCGACTGCTCCAGACTGATCCGCAGTGCCTGCTCCAACGAGTTGTCGAGCACCGTGTTGCCAGTCAGGTTCCGCAGATCCCCCACCACCACCCAGTCACGTTCGGCGAACGCAATTGCGGGCTCGGCGCGGGTGAAGAACCAGATCGCAACACACACCGTGGTCACCAATAGCGCCTCGGCAAGCAACGCCGCCGGCCGCCGCCACAACGGAATATCCCGCCATGCCTTGGCAGAACTCTTTGGCGCGCGCAGCGGCGTGAGGCCGACTTCGCCGACTTCGTAGATCTCCATCGGCGTGGGCATGCCCTTGAAGCGCCAGCGGCCGTGGGATTTCCACAGCAGGCGCTCGCTGGGCGTGCCGAGTTCGCGGGCGGCGCGGTGGGTGAGTGATTCGGCCACCGCCGAGAGCAGGATTTGCCCGGGCCGGGCCATCGACATCAGGCGGGCTGCGGTGGGCTTGGCCAGGCCTTCTACTTCCAGCGGTTTGGCGCCAATGCTCACCGCTTCATCGCTATTGCGCCAGGTGAGCACTTCGCCCACGTGCAGGCCCTGGCGCGCACGCACGACCAGGTCGCGCGTCTCGCCCAGTAGCTTGAGGCCGCGCGCGTAATCCAGTGCAAAGCCCAGGCCGTCGATCGGGCGATCGAACAACAGCAGCAGGCCATCGGAGCGGTCGATCAAGCGTCCGCGCCAGTGCTGCTGCAGCTTGACCACCAGATGGTCGTGCTCGCGGAACAGTGCGGCGGCGGCGTTGTCGCCGATGCGTTCGACCAGCGCGGTGGAATCGCACAGGTCGGTCAACAACAGGGTGCGTAGACGCGGTGCCTGGATCGCTTCCGACGACGCCTCCTTGCGTGCGTGGCTGCGGGTGGTCATCGCTTAGCTGTTGTCCAACGGCAAGGCTTCATAGACGCACAGGCTGTTGCCGCCCTGGCGCTTGGCCTGGTACAGCGCAGTGTCCGCGCGCGTATACCAGTCGTTGTAGGAGGTGCTGGCGTCGATGCTGCAGACGCCCACGCTCACCGAGCAACTGTGGCAGCCATCCGGGCTGCTGGCCTGGCGCGCCTGCACTGCGTTGACGATGCATTCGCCCATGTGTTGCACCAGCTCGATCGAGCCTTGCGCCACCAGCACGCAGAATTCGTCACCGCCCAGGCGGCAGACCAGGTCGCCTTCGGCGATCACCGAGCGCAGCGCGTGGGCAACGTTCTGCAGCACGCGGTCGCCGGCCAGGTGGCCGTACTCGTCATTGATGTGTTTGAAGCGGTCGCAGTCGATCAGGATCAGGCCCACGCCCGGCGCGCCGCCACCGCGGCGACATTCCTGCAAATGCAGCGCGAGGCCGCGGCGGTTGTGCAGGCCGGTGAGCTCGTCGGTGCGGCTGAGTTCTTCAGTGTGGTTGAGCTGATGCGAGGTGACGTAGAGATTGTCCAGCGCCGCTTCCAGGTCGTGGTTGCGGCGGCGCAGCTGGCGGATCAGCAATTGCTCGTTATTGACCACGCGCACGATGGAGCGGCGCAGGAAGTGCGCCACCATCGACGGGTCGTGATCGACCAGGCGCTGGAAATCGTCATGTGCCAGTTCGATCAGGCGGCTGTCGACCGAAGCGCTGGCGCCGGCACTGCGGGCGTGGTCGCCGATCAGCAGGCCGAGCTCGCCAAAGAACTCGCCCGGGCCCAGATGCTTGAGCATCAGGTCTTCGCCGAAATCCAGGTCGATCTGGCCGGTGACCACGATGAACATCTGCGTGCCCACCGCGCCGCGTTCGAACAAGGCCTGGCCTGCAGCGATCTCGCGCATACGGCCGAAACGCGCGAAAAACGCGAGTTCTTCAGCGGTCATCAAGGCATGCAGCCCGTCGGACAGCGTTTTGGCAACGCTTCCAGTCGGTTCGACGGCGCCGTTGGAGGTATGGCAGGTCATCCAGATCCCTTAGGCCGACCTGCAGCGCCGGCCCGTCACCGAATCGTACATGAGGGTTTTGTTCAGCACCAGATCACACTTGTTCTCACAGACAAAGAGACGAAATGACGGGTTTTCAGCGCAAAAAAAGGGTCCGGTTTCCCGGACCCTTCCCCCTCCCGGGGTCGGCACGCTGGCGGCCCGCTGCAGGCTAAGCCGCCTTCTCGCCGTGAAACTGTGCTTCTTCGGTGGAGCCACGCAACGCGGTGGTCGAGGACTGCCCCTGCTGGATCGCCTGCGTCACTGCATCGAAGTAGCCGGTGCCCACTTCGCGCTGGTGCTTGACCGCAGTGAAGCCACGCTCTGCCGCCGCGAACTCGGCTTGCTGCAGCTCGACAAAGGCACTCATCTGGCTGCGCGCATAGCCATGGGCGAGGTGGAACATACCGTAATTCAGCGCGTGGAAGCCGGCCAGGGTGATGAACTGGAACTTGTAACCATAGCTGGCCAGTTCGGTCTGGAACCTGGCGATGGTGGCGTCGTCCAGGTTCTTCTTCCAGTTGAAGCTGGGCGAGCAGTTGTAGGCCAGCAGCTTGCCGGGGAACTTGGCATGGATGGCTTGCGCAAAGGCGCGGGCAAATTCCAGGTCAGGCTTGCCGGTTTCGCACCAGATCACATCCGCGTACGGCGCATAGGCCAGGCCGCGGCTGATGGCCTGGTCCAGGCCGTTGCGGGTCTTGAAGAAGCCTTCCACAGTGCGCTCGCCGGTGGTGAAACCGCGGTCGTTGTCGTCCACGTCGCTGGTGATCAGATCGGCGGCTTCGGCGTCGGTGCGTGCGATCAAGACGGTGGGCACGCCCAGCACATCGGCGGCCAGCCGCGCGGCATTCAATTTCTCGATCGCCTCGCGGGTGGGCACCAACACCTTGCCACCCATGTGTCCGCATTTTTTCACCGAGGCCAACTGGTCCTCGAAATGCACGCCGGCCGCGCCAGCTTCGATCATCGCCTTCATCAGTTCGAAGGCATTGAGCACGCCACCGAAACCGGCTTCGGCATCGGCCACGATCGGCTGCAGGAAGTCGATCGCATCATCGCCTTCGGCATGGTGCAACTGATCGGCGCGCAGCAAGGTGTTGTTGATGCGCTTGACTACCGCCGGCACCGAATCGGCCGGGTACAGCGATTGGTCCGGATACATCTGCCCGGCCAGATTGGCGTCGGCCGCCACCTGCCAACCGGAGAGATAGATCGCCTTCAAGCCGGCCTTGACCTGCTGCATCGCCTGGTTGCCGGTGAGCGCGCCCAAGGCGTTGACGAAGGGCGTGGCATGCAGCGATGTCCAGAGTTTGTCCGCGCCCAGCCGTGCCAGCGAATGCTCGACGTGCACGGTGCCGCGCAGGCGCACCACATCGGTGGCGCTGTAATTGCGGGTGATGCCGGCCCAGCGCGGGTGGGTGGCCCAGTCATGCTGAATCTGTTCGGCGGTCTGCAGCGGTGTGCTCATCGTGCGTCTCCTCGGGCAGGGATGGGGCAAATGCAGCGGTGTTGGGCGGTGTGATGGGGTGCGGTGCTGCGTGATTGCAGGCAAGGCGTTGCCGTTGCGCGCAGCACGCAGCTGCAACGCGGGTGTTCTCGGGTGCATCGGTGTGCGCGCATGCGCCTGCCGTAGCTGGCGCATGCGCGCGGCGGTCAGTCGATCAGGCGATACGCTGGAACCGTGAGGAAGTCGGCCAGTTCCTCGGCGCGGCTCAGTTGGTCGAGCAAGCCGATGGCCTCGGCGATACGTGCGCCGCCCGGCATGCCAGCAGTGGCGCCCAGGCGCGCCGGCAACTGCCGCAGAGTGGTGTCGAGCAGGTGCTGGTCGATGGCGGTGCCGTCATCGAGATGGCGGCCGTGATGCAGCCACTGCCACAGCTGCGCGCGGCTGATTTCCGCAGTGGCCGCATCTTCCATCAGGTTATGGATGGGCACGCAGCCATTGCCGTCCAGCCATGCGGCCAGGTAACGCACGCAGACCTCGACATTGCCCTCGAAACCGGCGCGGGTGATGCCGCCGGGCGGTGTGGCAATCAACATGTCGGAGGTGACCTGCACATCGTTACGCAGCACATGGTGTTGATGCGCGGTGGGCATGTGCTCGTCGAACACTGCCATCGCCACCGGAATCAGTGCCGGGTGCGCCACCCAGGTGCCGTCATGGCCGGCACTGACCTCGCGCAGCTTGTCGGCACGCACGCGCGCCATGGCCTGTTCGTTGGCGGCCTCGTCGTGGTTGATTGGAATCTGCGCGGCCATGCCGCCCATTGCATGCGCGCCGCGACGATGGCAGGTCTTGATCAGCAGTTCCGAATACGCCTTGAGAAACGGCTGGGTCATGGTGACCTGGCCACGCTCGGGCAGCACGCGGTCCGGATGTGCGCGAAAGGTTTTCAGGTACGAAAAGATGTAGTCCCAACGGCCGCAATTGAGCCCGACGATGCGTGCGCGCAAGGCGTGCAGGATCTCGTCCATCTCGAACACCGCCGGCAGCGTTTCGATCAGCACGGTGACCTTGATCTGCCCGTGCGGTAGGCCGAGCATCGCTTCGATATGCGCCAGCGCGGTCTCCCACAGCGCGGCTTCTTCCATGCTCTGCAACTTGGGCAGATACAGGTATGGGCCGCGGTCCTTGGCCATCAGCGTGCGTGCGTTGTGGAAGGCGAACAGCGCCGCATCGAACAAGCCGCCGGCCATCGGCTGACCATCGATCAACACGTGCTTTTCGTCCAGGTGCCAGCCACGCGGGCGCACGATCAGCACCGCACGTTCGTGTTCCGGACGCAGCGCGTAGTGCTTGCCGTTGGGCGCGTCGAATGTGAGCTCGCCGCGCACCGCCGCCGCCAACGTGCGCTGCCCGGTCAGCAGGTTGCGCCAGGTGGGCGCGGTGGAATCTTCGAAGTCGGCCATGAACACCTTGGCGCCGGAGTTCAGCGCGTTGATGACCATCTTCGGATCGGTGGGGCCGGTGATCTCGACCCGGCGGTCCTGCAGGGCGGCCGGCAGTTCGGCCACGCGCCAGTCGCCGGCGCGGATGGCGCGGGTGTCAGTGCGGAAGTCGGGCAACTGGCCGGCGTCGAACGCGGCCTGGCGGCTGCGACGCTGCGCCAGCCGCTGCTGGCGGCCGGGCTCGATCGCCCGGTGCAGCGACACCAGCAGGGCCAGCGCGGCAGCGGGGAGCAGCTCGGCCTGACCCGCCAGCTGGGTGGTCAGCGACACGCCGGGTGTGGCACGGTCAGCGGCGGCGGGACGGGCGGAAGCGGCGGTGGCAGACATTGGGGGAATCCTGGTGTGATCCGGAGCTCCAACCTGCGCCTCGGCAATCTATTTGACAAAGCAGTTTTATCAATGCTGTAAATAAGCCTAACTTATAGTTAGTCGCTGAGCCCTAAAGCCATGGCGCCAACCCCGCGGTTTTCCTACAAATCCGACCGCCTCAAGCCGCTGCGGGCGTTCTGCCAGACCGTGCGACTGGGCTCTGTCTCACGCGCCGCTGAGGCGCTATATGTGAGCCAGCCGGCGGTGACCCTGCAATTGCAGGCGCTGGAGCGTGACCTGGGGGTGGCGCTGTTCGAACGCTCCGGCCGGCGGTTGGCGCCCAGCCGCGAGGGCCAGCTGCTGTACGACATGGCGCTGCCGCTGGTGGAAAGCCTGGACGGCCTGGAGGCCGCCTTCCGCGAGAAGGTGCGCGGGCTGGACGCCGGCGAACTCAACATCGCCGCCAACAGCTCCACCATCCTGTATCTGCTGCCGCGCATCGTGGAGAACTTCCGCGCGCGCCATCCGGACGTGCGCCTGACCCTGCACAACGCCATCAGCGCCGACGGCACTGACCTGCTGCGCGAAGACGCAGTGGATCTGGCGATCGGTTCGATGCTGGACGTGCCGGCCGACCTCCACTACGCGCCGGTCTACCGCTTCGAGCAGTTGCTGATCACCCCGCCCGACCACCCGCTGGCCAGACAGCGCACGGTCTCGCTGCAGGACCTGTCGCCGTATCCGTTGATCCTGCCACCGCGCCGGCAGGTGACCTATCGCCTGGTCGATCTGGTCTTTCAGCAGGCGCGCGTGCCCTACACGGTGGCGCTGGAAGTCGGCGGCTGGGAGGTGATCAAGCAATACGTGGCGATGGGGATGGGCATTTCGATCGTCACCGCGATCTGCCTGACTGATGCCGACCGCGACAAACTCGCCGCCCGCTCGCTCAAGGACTATTTCCCCACGCGCAGCTACGGCGTTGTGGTGCGTAAGGGCAAATACCTCTCGCCGCAGGCACGCGCTTTTATCGAGCTGATCCAGCCGGACCTGTTCACCCCGCGCGGCTACGACGAGAGTGGTCACTCCGAGCGCTGAACGCGCGCTACGCTGAGCGCTCTACGTCCACGCGCCCTGCCCGCCACGATGACCGACCTTGCGAGCCGTTATGCCGAACGCGCCGCACCCGCTGCGTTGCGCGGGCAACTGCTGTGCAGCTGGCGATTTCGCCAGGGTGCGGTGGCGGACGCGCCGGTGCGGGTGCTGCCCGACGGGCATGTCGACCTGATCTGGGATGGTGCGCAGCTGTTCGTCGCCGGGCCGGATCGCGCAGCCAACCTGGCCTGCGTGCCGGCCGGACGCGTGCTCAGCGGTGTGCGCCTGGCGCCCGGGGCGGCCACGGCGGTGCTGGGCACCGCATTGCACACGCTCACCGACCAGCGCGTGGCATTGGATGCGTTGTGGGGCACCGCCGGGCTGGCCTGGCAGCACCGGCTCGAAGACGGCGCCGACCCCGTGCTGACGCTGCAGGCACTGTGTCAGCAGCACGCTGGCCGCAGCGACCCGACCATGGCCTGGCTGTTCGCACAGCTGGCGGCCGGCATGCCGATGCAGATGGCCGCGCTCACCGCCACGCTGGGCATCAGCGAGCGTGGGCTGCGGCGGCGCTGCCAGACCGCCTTCGGCTACGGCGCCAAGACCCTGGAGCGGATCCTGCGGCTGCAGCGCTTTCTGGCCATTGCACACCGGCACCGCACCCTGACCGACGCCGCGCTGGCCGCAGGTTACGGCGATGCGCCGCACCTGGTACGCGATGCCCGCCAGCTGGCCGGGCTGGCGCCGCGCGAGCTGGTGCAGCAACACGCGCGGTGAGTTGGCCGTTTTCGCCAAGCCACGGGGCCGTGCGGCCGGCATGCTGGGTCCCCCTCGCCTTCGCAAGGACCCGCCGTGGACACCCAGCACCGTATCGACTATCTCGAATTCGCCGTCACCTCGATCGCCGCCGCCAAGGCCTTTTACGGCCAGGCCTTCGCGTGGACCTTCCAGGACTATGGCCCCGACTACTGCGAGTTCCGCGATGGCCGGCTCAGCGGCGGATTCTTCCACGGCACGCCGCAGCCCGGCGGTGCCCTGGTGGTGCTGGACTCCGATGACCTGGCACAGAGCCAGGCGCGCATCGAAGCCGCCGGCGGGCGGATCACCCGGCCGGTGTTCGCCTTTCCCGGCGGGCGGCGCTTCCACTTCACCGATCCGCATGGTTATGCGCTGGCGGTGTGGTCGAAGGACTAGCGGCGACTGCGGGGCCGCTCGGCCTGCAGGCCGCTTCGCTGGAAGCGCGTGACCCGCAGGTCGTGGGCGGCACAGCTGGGCGTCTCCAGGAGTTGCTGCGCCAACGCGACGGCGGCAGCACGGCTTGCCTATGTAAGTGCCGACTTGCGCAGGTCATCTGTAGCGGCTTGCGCGCGTGCCCACCATCCGAGAGCCAACGCCCGGCACGCGCAATGCGCACTCACTGACGCGCGTACACGCCCAGGAACATGTCCACCGCCGACGCCGCGACCTGCGCCTGCTCTTCCGGCGACAGCGCCGGCTGGCCCAGGGCCAGCTGTGGCCAGAACGCAAAGCCCTTCACCAGGGCCTGCAATTGCTGCGCGGCGAAGGCCGGGTCCACTGCCACCAGGCGGCCGTCGGCCAGCGCGGCGCGTACCCAGGTGGTGGTGCCTTCCTCCTTGCTGCCCAGCTGCGCGAGCAGTTCGCGTGCCCGCGCCGGCGAGTGGATGCCCTCGGCAATCGCCACGCGGGATAGATCGATGAAGGCCGGGTCTTCCAGCAGCCGCAGCTTCTGCTGCAGCAACTCCAGCAGCTGCGGCCGCAATGGCTGGCCGGGCTGATACGCCAGGCTCACCGCCTCGGCACTGCGCTGCCACAACCCGCGCAGAATCTCGCCGAACAGCGTGTCCTTGCTGGGGAAATGGTTGTAAACCGTGCGCTTGGAGACGCCAGCGGTGGCCGCAATGCGGTCCATGCTGGTCGCCTCGAAGCCCTGCTGGCGGAACTCGGCGATCGCCGCTTCCAGGATCGCGTGACGCTTACGGTCGGTCAGCCGCTGCGGCGCGGCGGGAGTAGACGAGTGAATGGACATGCGCCGATTTTACACCGGGCAGTTTACTTTAACGCCACAGAAACTACACTGTGCAGTGTAATCACTTCCCCCGCCGACGGACTTCGCCCGTGCCCCCCCCTTCTTCCGCTTATGCCGCTTCGCCGCAGTTCCGCAATGGCCGGTTTCGCAACGCCCAGCCCACGCTGACCACCTCGCTGCGCCTGGGCGAGCAGCTGCGGTTGCTGTGGACGTTCTTCTTCGACAAGCCACGTGACACGGTACCGTCCACGCCGCCGCCGGTGTTGCCGCTGACTCGCGCGCAGCTGCTCGCCGCGCCGGACCGCAGCCTGTACCGGCTTGGCCACTCCACCGTGTTGCTGAAGCTGGCCGGCGGTTTCTGGCTGACCGACCCGGTGTTTGCCAAGCGCGCCTCGCCGTTTTCCTTCGCCGGCCCCAAACGCTTCCATGCCCCGCCGATTGCGCTGGCCGACCTGCCGCCGCTGGCCGGGGTGATCCTGTCGCACAACCACTACGACCACCTGGACCGCGCCACCATCCGCGCACTGGCCGACCGCGTTGGCGTGTTCGTCGCGCCGCTGGGCGTGGGCGATTTACTGGTGCGCTGGGGCGTGGACCCGGCCAAGGTGCGCCAGCTGGACTGGTGGGACTCGCTCAACGTGGACGGTGTGCAGCTCACCGCCACGCCATCGCAGCACTTTTCCGGGCGCGGGTTGTTCGATAGCGGCCGTTCGCTGTGGTGCTCGTGGGTGATCCAGCACGAGGAACTGCGGGTGTTCTTCAGTGGCGACGGTGGGTACGCGCCGCACTTCAAGACCATCGGTGAGCAGCTCGGCCCGTTCGATGTGGCGCTGATCGAAAACGGCGCTTACGACCAGCAATGGCCGCACGTGCACATGTATCCGGAACAGAGCCTGCAGGCGTTTCTGGATCTCGGCGCGCGCACCTTGTTGCCGATCCACAACGGCACCTTCGATCTGGCCATGCACAGCTGGCACGACCCGCTCGACCGCATCGTCGCGCTGGCCGAGACCGCCGGCGTGCCGGTGGCAACGCCGTGCATGGGCGAGCGCGTGGACCTGACGGCACCGGCCAACACGGCACGCTGGTGGCGGCGCAGCGTGCGGGCCGACGCAGCCGATGGGATGGTGCCAGCGCTGTGAGCTGATGTGCTGACGCTGCTGCGCGCTTTGCTTCGTGCTGAGGCGCGCTTGTTCGAACAGCCCGGTGATCTGCGGTAACGCGCAATCACCGATGCGCGCCACATCGGCGCCACTAGCGACATTGCGCGCTACACGGGTGTCGCTATACCGCATTGCTGCCTACGCGTTGGCTGCGGGCACTGAATCAACGCAACGCCGTGGAGTGCTCGTTGCGCCCAGCACGTTGACCGCGATGCCGGAAGACAGATCCAGATACTCGCGGCCCTGGTGTCTCACACGCGATTGCCCCGCCCCCGCTCCAGCACCACCTGGCGCGGGCGGTACACCAGCGGGTTGACCGCTACAGCGCGGTGTTCGGACACACCGCATTGCGCGGGTTACAGCGAGCGCCACTCCAGGCCTTCACCACGGCGGTAGTACACCGCCACCGCCTTGCCATACACCTCCTGCGCCGGGACCAGGCCGAAGAAGCGCCCATCCAGGCTGTCGCCACGGTGATCGCCCAGCATCAACAACCGCCCTGCCGGCACGGTGAGCCCCGCAATCTCCGGGCCGCCGCCCCGGTCCAGATTCAACTGCGCCAGCTGCCCACCGATCTGTTCCACGTCCCCGTCGCCCAGCGCCAGCGGCTGCCCGTTGATCTGCAGGTGCCCGTCGTGCAGCACCACATGGTCACCACCCACCGCAACCACGCGCTTGATCAACCGCGTGCCATCGCGTGGCGAATCGAACACCACCACATCACCCCGCTGCGGCTGCGCACCGGCCAGCACGATCGCGTTGCTCAGCGGCAACCGCCAGCCATAGGCGCGCATATCCACCGCCACGCGATCGCCCGGCTGCAGGGTGGGCTGCATCGACCCGCTCGGCACCTGGTAGTGGTTGGCAAACGACGAACGTGCAGCGGTGAGCAACACCAGCATCACGCACAGCGGCAGCAGCTCCTTGCGTGACCAGTGTGCAAGACGACGTACGCGGGATGCGGCGGGAGTGGGGTGATGCATTGGGTCACCTGTGGCGGCGTGGGATGCGGACGATTGCGCAGGACGATGCGCCGAGGTCGGTGGCTGTTGGAAGTGACGAAAGGCAGGGGTGCCTGGATCCTTGCGGGTTGCTTCGCATCGATGATGGTTGTGCCCGGGCGCTTGGTTGCTAAATCAAAGGTGTTCATCCGCTGGCGCGCTGACGGGTTGATCGAGCGACACGCTGCTGATGCGGTTGCGGTTGCGGTTGCGGTTGCGGTTGCCCTATGTTGCTGCGCGGTGCCTACGGCGCCGTGCGCTTGGAGAATTAGGCGCACCAAAAGTTTTATCTGGTGTGGCGCAGCTTGGTCGCGCTGTTCCACCAGATCATTACGCTGTTGCGGCATGTGTGAGCAAGATGCTGCTGGCAGTGAAGATCCAGGCTAGGTTGGTCCACGGACCAAGCAGCTATTGCTTTGCTTTGCTGTCGCCGCTGCTCTTGTCGTTGCTCGTGCTCCGCGCTCTTGGGGCCCCATACCGCAGCGGCAGGCCATTCGGGGCAAACCCCGCAGGGGCGGCGCGCATGGATGCGCGACGTTTTTCAAAGGGACAGGGACGTCCCTTTGAAAAATTCCCGG
>NZ_JARVTF010000007.1:0-128136 GCF_030208825.1 Xanthomonas sp. LMC-A-07 | reverse complement strand
ACGCCTGAATTAAGCCGACCCGCGAAGCGGGTTCGGCTTGAATGAATTGTTAGGCAGCGAGCTCAGTGAAAAATGTGAGCCTGTTGCCGTCTGGATCTGTTACTAGGATCTCGCGGGTTTTCCATGCGGTGTTATGCGGCGCGCCAGATTGCACAAGTCCTGCTGTTTGAAACGCCTGATGGCACTCGTCTACATCGGGAACAGCAAAGTAGACGGCACCACCTACCTGACAGTCATCCGCGTGCTCTGTCAGAAAGATCGTTTGGTCTCCGCGAGTAAGCTGCGCAAAGACCGGAAAATCCGGCTCGTGCCGATACTCCCAATCGACGGTGAATCCAAGCCCCTGAACGTAGAACGGAAAACTGGCGGAAGCACTGGTTACCCGAAGGACGGGGGTCACTGTCTGAGTCACGATGATCTCTCCTTGCTGCCTAACGCTTGAATTAAGCCGAGTTGCGAAGCAACGTCGGCTTGAATGAATTGTTAGGCGCGAAGGCCCGTGCGCTCGACCACAGCAGCATGACCAAAGCGAACAGGTTGAGGCCAAGCTCTCCCCTGCTGAGCCAACCAAGCGAAACGTTGAGGTTGAATCCGAGAGTGAACGACCATTGGAAGGTTGAGGTGAGCACGTGTACAAGTTGCACAAGAAAGAACGCAATGGCTACGTAGGCCGCCCAGCGGCGTCGCTTGAGCCAGCCGATGCCAGCAGCAATGCCAATTGCAGCAAGCGCCAGATTTGCGGCAAGGAATGCCGCAGGAAAGCCAATCTGGGAAGCAACCCAAAAAGTCCAGAGAATTCCGAGCGAGCCGTGAACCAGCATGATCCCGGCAATAATCTTGTCTTGCATGGCCATCAGTGAACGCTCCCCTCGCGCCTAATTACCATTGGACCGCCGAAATGCGGTGTTGCAAGGAGTATCTTCGATCGCTGGCGCTTTGTGAATGGGGAAATCTTAGCCGCGATCACGGGATTACGCGACGGCAAGCGGACTCAACCATCGCGAGGCTTCCAGCCTTATCCAGCAAGGACACAGGCGTATGAAATACACCCCCAAAAACAATGGCGTAACAGCACGTCCGCCGGCGCGGCTGCTCGATCAAGTGCGCGACCGCTTGCGCGTTCGGCACTACAGCCTGCGCACCGAGCAGGCGTGTCTCAGTTGGATGCGGCGCTTCATCCTGGCCAGCGGCTCTCTACCGCAACGTACTGGGTATCGATCGGCATCACGTGTCCGACGAAATCCCTAGTGTTCACAATCTTGAGTAGTGGCGTCACGGTGCACACCATGCAGTCGCGACGTCCAACGCCAGAAACGAAAAAACCGCGCAATGCGCGGTTTTTTCGTCACACCTTTTGCCAACCGATCAAGGACGACGCGCTAGCGCCTCCACGTCCTTGGCCTTGGGCAGCAGGTCCTGCTTTGTCACCGCAAACGGTCCGATGCTCAGCATCGGCACCGCCACGATTACCGAGGAGATCACCACGATCACCGCGCCGATCATGTGCGTCTCGGCCAGGCCTTCCATCGACTCGCCGCCATAGATGTACAGCGCCAGTGCCGACAGGAAGAACATCACTGCGGTGATCACCGTGCGCGAGAGCGTCTGGTTGATCGAGCGGTTGAGCACTTCCAGCGGCTCCACGCGCAGCGCGCGGAAGTTTTCGCGCACACGGTCGAACACCACGATGATGTCGTTGATCGCAAAGCCCATCACCGACAGCAGGCCGGCCAGCACGGTCAGGTCGAACTCGCGCCCGGTCAGAGACACGAAGGCCACCGTGACCAACAGGTCGAACAGCGCGGTCAGGCTGGCCACCACCGCAAACTTCCACTCGAAGCGGAACGCGATGTAGATCAGAAAGCCCACCAGCATGAACACGGTGGCGTAGACACCGTTCAAGGCCAGGTCCTTGCCCACCTGCGGGCCGACGAATTCGCCCGGCTGCACGGTGGCGGGGTTCTGCGGGGTGCTGACGGCCTTGCGCACTTCTTCGGCGACGGTGCTTGCGGCATCGTCGCGGTTGTTGTGCTGCTCACGCGCCTGCAGGCGGATCATCACTTCGTTGCCGCCGCGTGCGTTCTGCACCTGGGCGTTTTCAAAGCCGGCCTTGGACAGCTGCTCGCGCACCTGGTCCACGTCCACCGTCTTCTGGAAGGAGGTCTGCACCAGCGTGCCGCCGGTGAATTCCAGTGCGTAATTGAAGCCCTTGCCGACGATCACGCCGACCGAGGCGACCGCGATCACCAGCATCAG
Organism: Xanthomonas sp. LMC-A-07; assembly: GCF_030208825.1. Lineage (NCBI taxonomy): Bacteria > Pseudomonadati > Pseudomonadota > Gammaproteobacteria > Lysobacterales > Lysobacteraceae > Xanthomonas > Xanthomonas sp. LMC-A-07. The sequence goes on along the minus strand of NZ_JARVTF010000007.1, from coordinate 125,880 downwards.
GATCAGCACCGGCTTGCGCAGGCGCATGAAGTCGATCTTGGTGTCGTTGGGAATGAGATGAAGCGGGAACAGTTTCATGAAAAGAGCTTCCGTTGGACGACCGCACCGTCAAGGTCCGGCCGCTTGCGCAGGGATTCCTGCTGCGGCGTTGCGCAAAGGCGCGCGCCGCGGCAGGACTCGCATCTCAGATGGCCACAGACTTGAGCTTCTTGCGGCGGCCATAGATCAGAACCGCCAATGCACGCGAGACCGTGATCGCAGTGAACATCGAGGCAAAAATACCGATCATCATGGTCAACGCAAAACCGCGCAGCGGCCCGGTGCCGAAGGCATACAAGGCCACCGCCACGATCAGGCCGGTGAGGTTGGCGTCCAGAATGGTGCCGCCGGCCTTTTCGTAACCGGCCGCAATCGCCGATTTGGCCGGCACGCCCAGGCGCAACTCTTCGCGGATACGCTCGTTGATCAACACGTTGGCGTCCACCGACAGGCCGACCGACAACGCCAGACCGGCAAACCCCGGCAGCGTCATGGTGGCGCCGAACAACGACATCACCGCCACCACGATCAGCAGGTTGAACAGCAGCGCCACCGAGGTGATCGCGCCGAACACGCGGTAATAGATGGTGAAAAACACCAGCGTGAACAGGAACGAATAGATCACCGCAGTGACGCCCCGCTCCACGTTCTCCGCACCCAGGCTCGGACCGATCACGTATTCCTCGACGAAGTCCATCGGTGCGGCCAGCGAGCCGGACTTGAGCAGCTTGGCCAGGTTCTCGGCCTCCACCTTCTCAAGACCGGTGGTCTGGAAGTTCTTGCCGAACACGCCGGCGATGCGGGTCGGCGACAGCGCTTCTTCCTTGACCCGCACGCTGCGCACTTCCTTGCCGTCGACCATGGTCACGGTGGGAATGCGTTCGATGTAGACCACCGACATCAGCTTGCCGACGTTGGCGCTGGTGTAATCGAGCATGCGCTGGCCGGCCACGTTGTTGAGCGTCACTGCCACCGCGGGCATGCCGTTCTGGTCGGTGCTGACGCTGGCGCTGACCATCTGGTCACCGGTCACCAGCGCGCGCTTGTTGAGCAGCACCGGCGCGCCGCTGTCACGCACGCGGTAGACCTTGGCTTCCGGCGGGATGGTGCCGCTGCGCACGGCGTCTTCGGCATTGCCTTCGACCACGGCGCGGAATTCCAGCGAGGCGGTGGCGCCGATCAGGCGCTTGGCCTCGGCGGTGTCCTGCAGACCGGGCAGTTCGACCACGATGCGGTCTTCGCCCTGGCGCTGGATGGTCGGCTCGGACACGCCCAGTGCATTGACGCGGTTACGCAAGGTAGTGAGGTTCTGCTCGATCGCACCGCTGGCGATCTGCTTGAGTTCGGCCTCCGGCACCTTGACCGAGATGGTCTGGCCGCTGACGTCGTAGGTCAGCGTGGGCTGCGACTTGGCCAACGCGGTCCGCGCGGCATCGGCGCTGGCGCCCTCGCCCAACGAGACCTGGATGCTGTTGTCGCCACGGCGCTCGACCGAGCGATAGGCAATGCGGCCATCGCGCAGCGTGGTGCGGATGTCCTCGGCAAAGCCCTCCAGGCGCTTTTCCAGCGCGGCTTTCTGATCGACCTGCATGGCGAAGTGCACGCCGCCGACCAGGTCCAGACCCAACACCATCGGCCGGCCACCCAGCTTGGCGAGCCAGTCCGGCACCGTGGATGCCAGGTTCAGCGCCACCGTGTAGTTCTCGCCCAGCTGCTGGCGCAACACGTCGTTGGCACGGGTCTGCGCCTGCAGGTTAGGCAGGCGCACCATCAGGCTGTCGCCTTCCCGGGTCACCGCCTTGGGCGTGATGCCGGCGCTCTTGAGGTCGGCGTCGATCCGGCTGCGCAACGCGTCGTCCAGCTGCGCACCGCGGCTGGCGGTGATCTGCACGGACGGGTCTTTCTGGTAGACGTTGGGCAGCGCATACAACGCGCTGACCGCCAGCACCACCAGGATCAGGAAATACTTCCAGCGAGGAAATTCGAGCATTGCGACAGTCCCGCGTGGCACCATCCCGGCGCCACGCCTAGCAGTGAGAACGACTTCAGGCGGCCGATACAGCGTCGCGAGCGGTCATCCGGTGGATACGGGCAGTGCATGGAGCAAAAGCGCCCGGGGGCGTGGTCCGACTTCGTGCACCGACTGCGCCCACCAGAGGGTGCGCGCAGCTGTGGTGTTGCAGGTGTTCACTTGCAGCGACGTCTTGAGCGGACCCAAGCACGAATTGGCAGCGCAACGACAGCGGAGTGTACGAGCGGCCCCTGCCGTTTTCGAGCACCTGCCGGCCGCGCCGGACGGTGCCCGCTGCCGATGACGCGACTTAGCTGGCGGACTTCAGCGTGCCCTTGGGCAGCACGTGGCCAACGGCGCTGCGCTGCACGCGGATGCGCACGTTGTCGGCCACTTCCACGGTGATGAAGTTCTCGCCGATATCGGTGATCACGCCAGCCACGCCGCCGGAGGTGATGACTTCATCGCCACGCGACAGTTTGTCCAGCAACGCCTTGTGTTCCTTCTGGCGCTTCATCTGCGGGCGGATCATCAGGAAGTACATGACCGCGATCAGGATGATCGGCAACGCGAAGGTGGACAGGCTTCCCATCGGGCCGGGGGCCGGCGCGCCACCAGTGGCCTGCGCCTGGGCGACGGGGATCAGGAAATCGAGCAGATTCATTCTATGCATCCTAGGTTTAGTGCCAGCGCGCCCAGCGGCCCGCTCGCCATTCAGGTACCGCCGGAGCGGAACAGCCGGGAATTATGCCATGCAGGTCCCACGCCGTCCGCGCCAGGGCACGGACGGCAGGTCTCAGCTGGATTCCCCGGGCAGCGGCGGCGTGGTGGCGCCGCGTGCCGCATAGAAGGACCGCCGGAACTCCACAAAGGTTCCCGCCGCGATCGCCGCGCGCATGTCGGCCATCAGTTTTTCGTAGTACCAGAGGTTGTGCAGGGTGCCCAGCATCGGCGCCAGCATCTCGTTGCAGCGGTCCAGATGGCGCAGGTACGCGCGCGTGTAGCCGCTGCTGCAGGCGTGGCAGCCGCAGCCCGGCTCGATGGTGTCCAGGTCGCGCTCGTACTTGGCGTTGCGAATGCGCACCGTGCCAAACGAGGTGAAATAGTGACCGTTGCGGGCGTTACGGGTGGGCATCACGCAGTCGAACATGTCCACCCCGCGCGCCACGCCTTCGACCAGATCCTCCGGCCGGCCCACGCCCATTAGGTAGCGCGGCCGCTCGGCCGGCAGGCGCGGATGCAGGTGTTCGAGCATGGCATTGCGCTCGTGCTCGGGCTCGCCCACCGCTAGGCCGCCGATGGCATAGCCGTCGAAGCCAATGGCCTGCAGCCCGTCCAACGAGCGGCTGCGCAGGTCTGGGTGCACCCCGCCCTGCACGATGCCGAACAGCGCCGCGTCGTTGCCCAGCCCGTCATGCGCCTGACGCGAGCGCTGCGCCCAGCGCAGGCTCAGCTCCATCGAACGCCGCGCGACGTCTTCGGTGGCCGGGTACGGCGTGCATTCGTCGAAGATCATCACGATGTCCGAATCGAGCACCTTCTGGATCTGCATGCTCTCTTCCGGCCCCAGGAACACCCGCGCGCCGTCGGTTGGCGAGGAGAACGTGACGCCTTGTTCTGTGATCTTGCGGCGATGCGCCAGCGAAAACACCTGAAAGCCGCCCGAGTCGGTGAGGATCGGCCCGTCCCAACGCGCAAACCCGTGCAGGCCACCGTGGTCGCCGATCACGTCCAGGCCAGGGCGCAGGTACAGATGGAAAGTGTTGCCCAGGATGATCTCCGCGCCCAGCGCGCGGATCTGCTCGGGCAGGATGCCCTTGACCGACCCATAGGTGCCCACCGGCATGAACGCCGGCGTCTCCACCGTGCCACGCGGAAAGGTCAGGCGGCCACGGCGCGCATGGCCGTCGGTGGTCTGGAGCTGGAACTGGAGTCGGGACATTGAGGGGCCGGGATTGGAAATTGGGGATTCGGGATTGGCAAAAGCGAGAAGGCGGCGAACGGAGTGCTGTTACGAATCTCCAATCTCTAATCCCCACTCCCTGCTCCACAACAACATCGCATCGCCATAGGAGAAGAAGCGATAGCGCTGCGCGATGGCGTGTGCGTAGGCGGCGAAGATGCGGTCGCGGCCAGCGAAGGCCGAGACCATCATCAACAGCGTGCTTTCGGGCAGGTGGAAATTGGTGACCATCGCATCGACGCTGCGGATGCGGTAGCCGGGCAGGATGAAGATCTGGGTTTCGCCGGCGAACGGCTGCAATTCGCCGTCCGGGGCGTCGTCGGTCTTGCGCCAGGCGCTTTCCAGCGAGCGCACCACGGTGGTGCCCACCGCGATCACGCGGCCACCGCGCGCACGGGTGCGGCGCACCTGCTCGACCAGCGCGGCGCCCACATTGAGCCACTCGGTGTGCATCACATGCTTGTCCAGCGCATCCACGCGCACCGGCTGGAAGGTGCCGGCGCCCACGTGCAAGGTCACATGGCCGAACTCCACCCCGCGCGCGCGCAGGCGGGCCAGCAGGGCTTCGTCGAAATGCAGGCCGGCGGTCGGCGCAGCGACCGCGCCCACTTCGCGCGCGAACACGGTCTGGTAGCGCTCGCGATCGTCCAGCCCCGGCTCGCGGCGGATGTACGGCGGCAGGGGCAGGCGCCCGGCGTCGAGCAACCAATGCTCCAGCGGCGCGGGGATCTCGAAACGCAGCAGGTAGAACTCGCCGTCGCGGCCCAGCACCTCGGCCTGGCCACCGGCGTCCAGCGCGATCACGCTGCCGGCCTTGGGCGACTTGCTGGCACCGATCTGCGCCCGCGCCTGCTGCCCGCCGAGCAGCCGCTCGATCAGGATCTCCACCCGCCCGCCACTGGCCTTCTGCCCGAACAACCGCGCCGGGATCACCCGAGTGTCGTTGAAGATCAGCAGGTCGCCCGGCTGCAGCAGCTCGGGCAGATCGCGCACCTGCCGGTCACTGAAGGCCGCCGGCGTCGGCGGCACCACCAGCAAACGGCTGGCCGCACGCTCCGCCAACGGCGCCTGGGCGATCAGCTCTTCGGGCAGGTCGTAATGGAAATCGGACTTCTTCAAGGCGTGGCGGTACAGCGGTTTGGGGGCGGTAGTTTAGCGGGACATGCTGGGGCAGGTTTGGCAGCCTTTTCCTCCAGGGAAACAAGACCTGCGGAGATCGCGGAGGTAGCAGATCCTTCTCCCATCGGGAGAAGGTGGCGCGCAGCGCCGGATGAGGGTACGGGCGAAGCATAATGCGCTCAAATATTGCAGAGGCTTCGCCCCGTACCCTCACCCCAACCCCTCTCCCGGGGGAGAGGGGCTTGCTAGCTCGCGAATCATGGCTCTTACGATTCCCGATTCCCCACTCCCGATTCCCTGCCCACTACCGCTCGAACTTGGTCGACAGAATGATCGACGAGGTGGTGCGCTCCACACCGTCGATGGCGCCGATGGCGTCGGTGAGCACGTCCATGGCGTCTACGCCGCCGACCACGCCCAGGGCGATCAGGTCGTAGGGGCCGCTGACCGAGTGCAGCGCGCGGACGTCGGCGATCTCGCGCAGGGCCTTGACCACCGCGGGCATCTTTTTCGGCAGCACGGTGATCAGGATGTGCGCGCGGATGCGGCCGTGTTCGTAGGCGTCGTGGGTGCGGACGGTGTAGCCGCTGATCACGCCTTCGCGCTCGAGTTTCTCCAGCCGGCTTTGCACCGTGGTGCGCGAGAGCCCGAGCCGGCGCGCGATCTGCGCGGTGGAGGCGCGCGCGTCCTCGCGCAGCAGGGACAACAACTGCTCGTCGGCGGGTGTGATCTTCATTTCGGCCATTCATTTCGTCGAATCGACGAAAATACCTCAATTCCTGTCCGGATCGGCGCTGCCAAACGACGATCCACTGCCGTTAATGTGACGGGAACGCCACCGCTTCAGGAGATGCGCATGTCTGTCCTTGCCCCGCTCGCCCCGCTGCGTGCCCACGCCGGCCGCCGCCTGACCGCCGGCTTGGACGATGCCACCATCGAACGCCTGGCCACCGACCACCCCACCCTGCGCCAGGCCATCGAGGCTGCCGGCAGCGAATACGCCCTGGTGCAGGCGGAGGTCGCCGACCTGCTGGACCTGGACGAAGAGGCGCAGATCAGCGCGGTGCAGGACGGCTTCATCAATTTCTACGCCGACGACGCGGTAACGCCGTACGTGGCCCTGGCCGCGCGCGGCCCGTGGGTGATCACGCTCAAGGGCGCGGTGCTGTACGACGCCGGCGGCTACGGCATGCTCGGTTTCGGCCACACGCCCGAGGCGGTGCTCGACGCCATGGCGCGCCCGCAGGTGATGGCCAACGTGATGACGCCCAGCCTGGCGCAGCGCAAGCTCGACCGCGCCCTGCGCGCGGAGATCGGCCACACCCGCGGCGGCTGCCCGTTCGCGCGCTTCATGTGCCTCAACTCCGGCTCCGAAGCGGTGGGCCTGGCCGCGCGCATCGTCGACACCAACGCCAAGCTGCACACCGACCCGGGTGCGCGCCACGCCGGCGCCACCATCAAGCGACTGGTGGTCAAGGGCAGCTTCCACGGCCGCACCGATCGCCCGGGGCTGTATTCCGATTCCAGCCGCAAGACCTACAGCAAGTACTTGGCCAGCTACCGCGACGAAGACTCGGTGATTGCGATTGCGCCGTATGACATCGCCGCCCTGCAGCGTGCCTTTGACGAGGCAGCGCGCAACCACTGGTTTATCGAGGCGGTGTTCCTGGAGCCGGTGATGGGCGAAGGCGACCCGGGCCGTGCGCTGCCGGCGGAGTTCTACGCTGCCGCGCGCACGCTGACCCGTAACCACGGCAGCCTGCTGCTGGTGGATTCGATCCAGGCCGGCCTGCGTGCGCACGGCGTGCTGTCGGTGGTGGATTACCCCGGCTTCGAGCAGCTCGATCCGCCGGATCTGGAAACCTATTCCAAGGCGCTCAATGCCGCGCAATATCCGCTCTCGGTGCTCGCGGTGACCGAGCAGGCCGCGCAGGTGTACCGCAAGGGCACCTACGGCAACACGATGACCACCAACCCGCGCGCGCTGGATGTGGCTTGCGCCACGCTGGCGCTGTTCACCCCGCAGATCCGCGACAACATCCGCCTGCGCGGTGCACAGGCGCTGCGCAAGCTCGAAGCGCTGCAGGCCGAGCTCGGCGGCCTGATCACCAAGGTGCAGGGCACCGGCCTGCTGTTCTCCTGCGAACTGGCACCGCAGTACAAGTGCTACGGCGCCGGCTCCACCGAGGAGTGGCTGCGCCACCACGGCGTCAACGTGATCCACGGCGGCGAGAATTCGCTGCGCTTCACCCCGCACTTCGGCATGGACGAAGCCGAACTCGACCTGCTGGTGGGCCTGATCGCCAAAGCGCTCAAGGAAGGCCCGCGCCAGGCGCAGGCCGAGGCGGCTTGAGGGCTGGTGAATAGGTTGAGTGCTGGTGAGGTGAGGTGCCGCCAGCACAGTGCACCTGGTGCTGGCTGCGTCTGACACGCGCCGGGCAGTGGATCTGGCACCGCCTGATGGCGATGTGTCGTGGGGCGTTCGTCAGTCTCGCTGGTTCTCTGCACCGCGACAGCCCCACGACAACACAGTTGCGGCGACCCACCCATGAGGTCGCCGCAACTGTTTTTGCAAACGTAAAACGCCAGTAAGCCGCTTGGACTTCTCAGATGGGCACGGCACTCAACTTACGGCGAAGGTAGTTGGTGACCGCGCGGCGCGGCGACTTGCCGCGCCACGACGCCCAGCACAGATGCGAGCCAACTGCCGTGGCGCCGCCGCGGTGGCCAAGCCCGAACCAGGTGCGGTCGGGATGGAACGCATCGCGCGCCGGGAACACGATGCCCGCGAACTGCGCACCATTGGCGTTATAGAACCGCGTCATTCCACGTGGGCCGGACATCATCGGGATCTGCCGATGGTCCTCCAGCAACTCCGGCGCGTGCGCGCTGAAGATGTGCTCGATAAACGCCCGCCAGAATGGATGGCCCGCCTCCGAGCCGAAGACCGCGTTGCCGATCTTGAACGCCGCGTTGTCTGGCGCGCCCTCTTCCACGGGCAGTACGCAGGCCTGGGTCAAGACATCCGGGCCGAGCGTGCGCAGCAATTTGTAGTCGGTATCGAAGTAGAAACCGCCGTAGACATGCATGTAGGCACAGCGGGCGATGTCGGCCTTCATGACGCCGAAGCGGATGGCTTCAAAGCGATCGGCCAGTTCCGGAAATGCGCTGCGCATCAGCGCGGAATTGTCGGCGTCGTCCCAGACATTGCAGGTCCAGCCCGGCAGCAGGCGCTGCAATCGGGCCTGGATCCTGCGTTCTTCCCACAGCAACTGCTTGCTGGGCGCGGTACGGTGGAACTGGTGCGGAATCATCGGCGGCCTTACGGCTGGGGGCGCCGCAACTCTCGGCAGTCCGCATGCTGGTGGCGTGCGCGCGGGAGAGATTCGGCTCAGGCCTTGTCTAATCCCATTCGCGCCGTTGTCCGGCTGTCATCCCGTGACGTAGGCCGTGAAGCTTTTATTAAGCGCGATGACCGACGCAGTGACAGCTTTCCGGCAAGCCCTGTGATCGATGCTCCGATGCAAGCGCCACATGCCGCTTTTATGCAACGGCAGCTGCTAGCGCATCACGCTGCGCACGATGTCCGCAACCGCGCGCAGACCACACGCCATCATTCCCAACAGCGATCCGCCCGCCCCTTGAGCGTGGCACTGCGCGGGCAATCGCGTGGTGCAATCCGGCCCGCCTCGTGCTCGATCAACTGCTTGGACCCATCTGCGCGGCGTTGCAGCTCGAACGCATCGTAGAGGCGTCCGGTCGCCGTGCGCGACTCGTAGACGAGCTTCTGTTGATCGATGCGCAGCACCTGATACAGCTGGGTGTCCTCGCCCACCGGGCGCATGGTCTTGCGCGCCATGTCCGAGAGCCGGTACTGCTTGGGGCCGGCCACAGAGACCACGAACACCGGCGTTGGCTGGCCGCCGTCATCGCCGCGCCGGCCGTAGGTGTGGTCATGGCCCTGCAGCACCAGATCGACCTTGTGGCGGCGGATCACCGGCAACACTTGCTCGACCAGCTTTTCATTCTCGCGGTCGGCACGCGGCGAAAAGAACGGCTGATGGATCAGCACGATCGACCACGGATGCGGGTTGTCGGCGAGCACGCCATCCAGCCACTGCGCCTGTGCCTGCCCGGTGCCCAGATCCAGCGCCGAGGTGCCATCGAGCACGGCGATGCGCACGCCCTGGTAATCGAACCAGTAACTGGTGCGCGCGGTGGCGGCCGGGCCGTTGCGCGGCAGCGCGAAGGTCACCGGCCAATGGCCGCCCAGGGTGCGGGTGGCCTGCGGGGTATCTTCGGCCTCTTCGTGATATTCGTGATTGCCCGGTGCTGGCGCCACCGCAGTGCCTTCCAGCAACCAGCGGCCGGCTTCGAACCATTCGGCCCATTCGTTGTCGTCCTGGCCGTCCTTGCCGCTGACCAGATCGCCGGCGAACAATGCCAACCGTGCCTCCGGTGCCGAACGCCAGGCCTGACGAATCACCCGCGACACCAGGCTGAGATTCTTGTTCTGCGTATCGCCGAAATACAGCAGCGTCAGCGGGGTGTCGGGCGTGGCCGCGGTGCGGAAGTGATTCCACGCGCCCCACGTGCCGTGGCCCTGCACGCGATAGGCGTAGAGCGTGTCCGGCGTGAGTTCGTCGATGTCGGCGCGGTGATGATGCGAGGCGCCGTTTTCCGAGCTCAAGGTTGCGGTCGTGGCCTGGATGCGCCGCGGCGTGCCCACATCCGGCGAATCGCCGGCTACCACCAGTTCCAGCCAGGGCGCAGTGACGCTGGCGTCGGTGCGCCAGGCCACTGCGAAGCCTCGCGCGGCATCCTGCGCCGGGGTGGCGACGATACGGTCCGGGAAACCATCGGCCACGTAGTGCGTAGAGCCCAGCGGCACCTGCGTGTTCGGCTCGGCCGCCTTGTCGGCAGCCACGGCGGGCACACCGGCGAGCGCCAGCAACGCCAGCACGGCGCGTAACGAATGCTGCTTCAACGACTGCTGCATCACTGTCACGGTGCGCAGTCCTTCAAGCGCAACGTGCGCGCGATGTCGCGCCAATCGAATGCGGCCACGGCCTGGTCGTCGTGCAGCGCGTAGAACACCCCACCCGGGAAGCGCGCATCGCCATGCTGGTCCAGCCACACGCCATCGGTATTGGCGGTCACGCGCCCGGCGAACGCACCGACCGGCGCCAGGCTCTGCCGATCGAACACCTGGAACACGCTGCGGTCCTTGAACTGGTCGGTGGCAATCCAGTAGCCGCTGCCGTCGGCACACTGCAGCAAGGTCATGCCTTCGGCCTGCGCCTTGAACAAGCCCGTGCCCACATTACGGCCGCGATAGCGGCCATCCATGCCGTACTCACGCAACTGCGTGCCTACCGCGACATCTTCCTCGGCAATCATCAGGCGCGCGTTGGCCTCGTCGCCAAAGACCGATTCGGCAATGCGCACCGCACCGGCCTCGGTGGTATCGCCAAAGCTCTGCGTCAGCGTCGCGTTCCAGCCCTGCCCTGCGGCCTGCAGCTGATAGCGGCGGAACCGCTGACCAAGCTCGGCCAACGGCGGCGGTGTGTCCTTGTTGGCCGGCGACATGTAGTTGTCGCTGACCACCACCTCGTAGCCGCCGTCGTGCTTGCGCACCCACAGGCCGTACGGTTCGCGCAGTTCGTCCTGGCCGAAGGCGGCCAACGGCTTGAAGTCCGGCAGCGAGAACACCTGCACGCGGCGATTGTCGCGCTCCACCACGAACACCAGATCGTCGACCACCGAGATCCCGTTAGGACGATCCAGCTTGCCCAGCGCCTTGCCCTTGCCGCCCACCACGCGCAACCGCTTGCCGCTGTCGCCATCGAACACCACCAGCGCATGCGTGGCCTTGGCGGTGGCGATCAGCCAGCGGCTACCATCCGGCGCAATCCAGCTGGCCGGCGAATCCAGGTTGTCGGCAGGCGTCAGCGCCGTGATGAAGGCCTCCGGCACCACCTGATGCGCGACCTTGGACTCGCTGAGCAAAGGGTCTTGCAGCAGCGCTTCGTCGGCTTCGCGGTCGGCCGGCGCGCTGGCGCAACCGGCCAACGCCGCCGCAGCGGCGAGCACTGTGGTCTGCAGGATGTGGCGCGCGGCCATCACAGCGCCACCTTCAGGCCGAGCGCATAGGTGCGGCCGTACTCTTCGTTCTGCAGCGTGCGCGAGGGCACGCCCTGATACAGCTCCAACGGCTCGTCGAGCAGGTTCTGCGCTTCCAGATACAGGCTGACGTGGCTGTTGAACTGATAGCTCATGCTGACATCCAGTTGGGTGTGTGGCGCGACGTAGATATCGTACGCGCGGCTCTGGCCGATGGTGTCCAGGTATTCGCTGCGATACACAGCCGCCACGCGCGCACTGAAGCCATACTTTTCATAGCCCAGATGGCCGCTGTAGATGCGCTTGGACGAGCGCGGCAGCATGAAGTCGTCGCCGGCGCGATTGCTCAGGCCCGGGTCGAAGTCGCTGTCCAGGGCGGTGGCGCTGGCGCCGACCAACAAGCCGTTCCAGCCTTCGGGCAGGAAGTCCAATGTCTGCTGCCAGTTGAACTCGGCGCCGCGCACCTTGGCGGTGTCGCCATTGATCGAGCGCGTCACCCGCAGGCCCGGAAATTCGGCGTCGGTGGTGCTAAGGGTCTGCACGATGTAATCGTCGATCGACTTGTTGAACACGCCCAGCGACACCAGGCCGGTGCTGCCGATGTATTTTTCGAACGACAGATCCAGGTTGGTGGAGCGATACGGGTTGAGGTCCGGGTTGCCGATGCTCACTTCTTCATCGCCACGGTTGATGCTCACGCGCGGCGACACATCGCCGAACGACGGGCGCGACAGGGTCTTGTTGGCTGCAAACCGCAACACCCAATCGTTGCCGCTGTCGTAGCGCAGGTGCAGGCCCGGCAACACATTGGTGTAGCTGCTGGAAGCCTCGCGCGGCGTGACAGTGGCGGTGCGGCCGTTTTCGGCCACGTCCACCTGGTTGCCGGTGGCGTTGAACTGCGTGTTTTCCACGCGGACACCGGCAATCATGCGTAATGCACCGATGTCCCAGGTGCCCATGGCATAGGTGGCGAAGACGTCTTCGGTGGCGGTGTAGTCGTCCTGCAGCGAGACCTGCTGGTTGCCGCCCACGTCCTGCGGACGTGCGCTGTACAACCCGCCCGACGTGCGCCAGTAGCGACGCATGCCGTCCGAGCCGATGCTTTCGCCCAGCGTGCCGCCGCGGTGCTCCGGTGCGGCGGTGGTCCAGCTGCTCAGATCGATCGCCGGGCCACGCCGCAGCTCCTGTTCGTTGACGTCCACATCGCGCTCGCGCCAGCGACCGAGCACACCCATCTTCAGGCTGGAATGTTCGCCGTCGAAGCGCACATTGACCTGCGCGCTGTGCTCGCTGTCGTCCACCGTCTTGGGCGACACGACAAAGCGGTCGAACACGAAGTCCTGGTTGCTCTGCCATCCGTTGTCAGAGAACCCCAGCCGCGGGATGCCGCTGCGCTGGTCCACGGTGGCCGACAGGTCGTCGCCGTCGTAGTTGAAGCGCGCTTCCATTTCGTCGTTTACGCGCTCGGTGGTCTTGGTGTAGCCCACCTTGTAGTCCACCGTTGCAGCGCTCAGGCGGTTTTCGCCACCGATGCTGATCGCCGTGTTGTCTTCCTTCTTGGTGCGGTAGCGCACCCGCTTGGAGATGCTGTCCGCCGGCAGGTCGGCCACGTCGTAGGTACCATCGCCGTTGGCGCTGACCTGCCCATCGGCCAGCCCGAAGATGGTGCGCTGACGTGTTTCGGCATCGTCGAAACGGCTGTACAGCGAGCGCAGGTAGTAGCGGTTGTCGGCGTCCGGGCGCCAGTCCAGATTGAGGTTGGCGCCCATGCGGGTGCGCTCGATGAAGTACTTGCGACGCTGCACTTCGCCGGCGAACAGGTCATCGGCAGCGCCACCGTCGAAGCTGTCGTACGCCACTTCGGTGTTATCGGATTCGAACTCACGGTCCTGATAGTTCACACCCACCGCCACACCGAAGGTGCCGTTGTAGATGTCGCTGTAATTGAACGCGCCCTTGGGGCTGGTCTTGCCCGACAGCGACTGGTGGCTGCCTTCGATCGACCCGCGCAGGGTGCGCCCGTCGCGATCGAACGCCGAGGTGGATTCCACCTGGATGGCGCCGCCGATCGAATCGCCCGGCATGTCCGGCGTGGGCGACTTCACAACCTTCAAGCGCTCGGTGGAATCGGACGGAATCACATCCAGCGGCGCCGAGCGTGTGCCGTCTTCCGGCGTCCCCATGCTCATGCCGTCGATGGTCACGGTGTTGAGCGACGAATCCAGGCCGCGGATCACCACAAAGCGCCCCTCGCCCTGGTCGCGGGTGACGCTGACACCGGGCAGGCGCTGCAAGGATTCTGCAACATTCTTGTCGGGGTAACGCCCCATCGCATCGGAGGCCACCGCATCCTGGATCGCATCGGAAGCACGCTTGAGATCGACTGCGCGCTCCTGCGCTTCCAGCTGCGGGCGCACTTCCAGCCGCTCCAGGTCGATCGCCGCCGCGCCGCTGGCTGCACCGGTCGCGACCGCCTCTTCTGCCGCCTGTGCCAGCGGGCTCCACGCGACCGAGGCCAACGTCAGCGTGATCGCCATGCAGAGCGGAGTCTTGTTCAACACGAGTGCTTCCCCAATCGGTTAAGAATGGGTGTGCACACTATGTCCGCGACGTTTCACCGACATGACATATGCAAGCACCATCACACACCCTGTGTGGCGACGCTGCGGCCGGCTGCGGCACACTGTGGGCCTCTCCCGCACGCTGCCGCCCATGAAAATCGTCGAAGTCCGTCATCCCCTGGTCCAGCACAAGATCGGCCTGCTGCGTGATGCAGCGTTGAGCACCAAGGGCTTCCGCGAACTGGTGACCGAGCTGGGCACGCTGCTGGCCTACGAGGCCACGGCCAATCTGGACACCGAATCGCACGTGCAGCCGGGCTGGGCCGGGCCGGTGGAAGTGCAACGCATCGCCGGCGCCAAGATCACCCTGGTGCCGATCCTGCGCGCCGGCTTGGGGATGCTGCCTGGCGTGCTGGCGTTGATTCCCGCCGCGCGCGTCAGCGTGGTCGGCCTGCAGCGCGATGAAGAAACCCTGCAACCGGTGCCGTATTTCGAGCGCCTCACCGGCCGCCTGGAAGAACGCGATGCGCTGATCCTGGACCCGATGCTGGCCACCGGCGGCACGCTGATCGCCACCATCGACATGCTCAAGCGCGCTGGCGCACGGCGCATCAAGGGCATCTTCCTGGTCGCCGCGCCCGAAGGGCTGAAAGCGCTGGAAGCGGTGCACCCGGACGTGGAGGTCTATACCGCCGCCATCGACGACCACCTCAACGAAAAAGGCTACATCCTGCCCGGCCTGGGCGACGCCGGCGACCGGATTTTTGGTACGCGGGTGGAGTGAGCTTTCCAGCTGAAGTGAGTTTCCCAGCTGAGATGAGCGTCCCAAGCGTCCAGATCAAAGACCGACGCGCGCTGCACTATCCGACCGCGCTGCAACCGCGCCGATAAGATGAATCGGCGGCTTTAAGCCCCTCTCCTACGGGAGAGGGGTTGGGGTGAGGGTACGGCAAGCGATGCTCGCGGCGATTCACTTCTGCCGACGCGTAGCGACGCGTTTGTCATGTCAGGCATCGGCATTTCGCTGAGGCGCCCCTCATCCGGCGCTATGCGCCACCTTCTCCCGACGGGAGAAGGAAAACCGCGTCGACGCGCTGAAGCCTGCCTCAGCGGGTCGACGCCTCGATCGCCGCACTTACATACACCAGCGGCGCATTCCAGTTGATTGCCACCTCGTTCGTTGCGTAGCTGCAGGTATTGTCCAGATACGACAGTGCGGCCAACTTGGACGGATACGCCACCTTGCAGTCCTTCGCATCTTGTTGGCCCGGCTGCGGGCCACCGGCCAGCCAGCCCGGCACGGGCGCCTCGATGCCGTCTGCTTCGGATGGGCGATGGTGGATATGCATCGGGGTGCGCTGCCCGACCCCGGTGACGAACGACAGCCCCAGCGGATTGCGCCCCAGGATGTAGTCCAGCTGCGATTGCGCCGCATCCAGATAACGACGTTGCTGCGTCACCCGGTAGCCCTGCAGCAGCATCATGGCCTGATTGAGTACCACCGCGTTACTGCCCCAGACAAAGTCGTTGTCGGCCATGGCCAACCGCCACGGCGATGCCTGCCACTGCTCGCCCAGGCGCTGCGCCAGCCCGCTGATTTCGCCTTCGATCCGTGCGCGGTCGGCATGCGGCGTGAGCTGCTCACGGTGGGCGGCCAACGACATCCAGGCCAATCCACCCACATTGCTCCACCCCGGCACGCTGGCATGTACGTTGCGCGCCAGCATGGCGTCGTAGAACGCGTCCTCGCGCGTGCTCACATAGAGCTCCGCTGCTGCCCAGGCGAATTCGTCGTCTACGGTGGCGTCGTCGTAGCCGCCGGTACGCACGTCGTCAGGCTGGCGATAGATCACGTTCGGGTGTTGTTGCGCCCATGCCCAGGCGCTGCGTGAGGCCTTCAACATGCGCGCCGACGCGCCTGGATACTGCTTGTCGAACGGCGCATACACGCGACTGGCCGCCGCCATCACCGCGGCAAAATCCAGCGTGGCGGCGGTGGCCTTCATCACCACATAGCGCTGCTGCTTGGCCTGGTCCGGCATCACCAGCCCATCGAACTGCTTGTCGGTGAGCTTGTGGTACACCCCGCCATCGGCCGGGTCCTGCATGGCCAGCATCCATTCCAGGTTCCACCAGGTTTCCTGCAGGATGCCGGGCACGCCGGGCGCATCGTTGGGAATGGTGAGTGCCTGCGCCTTGAACAGCGCCGGGTAGTGCTCATACGCGGCCAGCAAGGTGTAGGTGCTGATGCCGGAATTGACGATGTACTTGTTGTAGTCGCCCGCGTCGTACCACCCCTTGGGCGCGCTGATCACGCTGTTGGCCGGGCGCGTGGCAGACGCCGCCGACGGATGGATGCGCACATCGGTGTCCGGATGCCCGGCCGCGCGCGCGTAGCGCCCGGCAAATTGTGCCGGCAACTCGGTACTGGCACGGTTGTAGTAGAACGCCTTCAGCGAAGCATCCACGACCGGCTGGTAGGCACCGGCTGCAATCGGAAATGCATCCGAGGCCGGCATGCCGGCGATCTTCAACCGATACGTGCCCGGCGTGCGCAGTGCGGAAAAGTCGGCCACCCGTGCCTGTTGCCCCGCCGGTGCCCAACTGGCCGCTGGCGACAAGCTGCCCTCCAGCACGCGAGCGCCCTTGGCATCCTCCACCGTGAAGCGGTCTGGACTGGCCGCAGCAGACGCCGGCAAGCCGACCACCGCCAGCTTGGCCGATCCCGGCAGATAGCCGAGTTGATTGACGTGGATGGTGGCGCCAGCGGCCGGCGTGGTGCCGGCAGTGCCGGTCGTGTCCGCCGCACAGGCGGCGATGGGCGATGCGATCACCATGGCGGTGAGCAGGGTCTGGAAAATGGTCATGCCACGATGGTCGCCAAATCGACGCACACCGACAAGTCCAATCCAGACATAGGCCACTGCGCCAAACCGCATTGCTGCTAGCGAAGGTGTGGCGTGCAAGCGCTTGGGCCAGCGTGGGTCAGTACTGTGTGCAGGCCCCAGTTGAAACGTTTCGCAGCGCGGCGTTGCTGATCACTTTGCCGCTCAGAGCCGAGCCGCTCAGCAAGATCGCGCACAAGATCGCGCATCAGCAAAAGTGCGCGCTTCGTCGAACGCTTCCGTCATGCCTGCTCCGGGAAACGGCGCAGGCATGCGGGACTCACCGCGCCGGCGTTGCCAGCTGCACTTCAGCCTTGCCCACCGGATTACGCGGATCACTACCACCGCTGAGCACGTTGCGGCGCTTGTCCCATTCCACGGTCTGGAAATTACCCCAGACGTGGCTGGAACCTCGGCCGCCTTCGGCGGTGTCACCCGGCAACTTGAGCGCGTGGCCCATCGCTTCCAGCGCCTTGGCGGTTTGCGGCGAGAACGCATTGCTCTCGGCCTCGATGACGTCCGGCAACCACTGGTGGTGATACCGCGGCAAGGCACTGACCTGCTGCGCGTCCAGGCCGGCGTCGTAACCCAGGATGCCGAGCAGCACCATGGTGATGATGCGGCTGCCGCCTGGGGTGCCGAGCACGGCGACCTTGTCGGCCGACTCCATGAAGGTGGGCGTCATCGAGCTGAGCATGCGCTTGCCCGGCTTGGGCGCGTTGGCGGCATAGCCCATCACGCCAAACGCGTTCGGGGTGCCGGGCTTGAGCGCAAAGTCGTCCATCTCGTCGTTGAGCAGCACGCCGGTGCCCTTGGGGATCAGCCCGGAGCCGTACAGCAGGTTCACCGTCTGGGTGGCGCCCACGCGGTTGCCTTCGCCATCGATGATGGAAAAGTGCGTGGTCTCGTCGTCTTCCAGCGGCGTCGGGTTGCCCGACAGCAGGTTGCTCGGCGTGGCCTTGTCCGGATTGATGGTGGCACGCAGGCCCTGCGCGTAATCCTTGCTGGTCAGCACGCGCTGCGGTACGTCGACAAAGTCCGGGTCGCCCAGGAAAAAGGTGCGGTCACGGTAGGCGCGGCGCATCGCTTCCACCACCAAATGAGTGCGGTGCGCGTCGTCGAGCGTGTTCAAGTCCCAGCCTTCCAGGATCTGCAGCATCGCCGCGAGTGCAATACCACCAGAAGAAGGCGGCGGCGCGGTGGTGACCTTCCAGCCGCGGTAATCGAACTGGATCGGCGTGCGCTCCTTGACCTGATACCCGGCCAGCTCGGCCGCGGTCCAGCGCCCACCGGCCTGCTTGACGCCGGCCAGCAGTTTCTTGGCGGTCTCGCCCTTGTAGAAACCGTCAAAGCCCTTGTCGCCCAGCAGCGTCAGGGTATGCGCGAGCTCGGGCTGCTTGAAGATGTCGCCTTCGGCAATGGGTTTTCCGCCGCGCAAGTAAACCTCGCGCGTGCCGGGGTAGCGCTCCATCACTTCGCGCCGCGAGGCGTAGCCCTTGGCCATGCGCGCATACACCGGGAAGCCCTCGGTAGCGATGCGGATCGCCGGTGCCAGCGATTGGGTGAGCGGCAGCCGGCCGTGCTTGGCCGCCAGTTCCACCAGCGCCGCCGGCAAACCGGGGATGCCGGCCGACCACGGGCCGTTGACCGAGCGGTCGCGGTCCAGCCCGCCGTTCTTGTCCAAAAACTGTGCGGAAGTGGCGGACTCCGGCGCGTACTCGCGCGCGTCCAGCATCACGTCCTTGCCGGTCTTGGCGTCGTGCAACAGAAAGAACCCGCCGCCGCCCAGCCCCGAGCTGATCGGCTCGACCACCGCCAGCGTGGACGACACCGCGATCGCCGCATCGAAGGCATTGCCGCCTTCGCGCAGGATCTGCAGCCCGGCATCGGTGGCCAGCGCATGGCCACTGGCCACCGCCGCACCCGGCGGATGCGTGGCGGTGCCGGCGGGCGGCGGCGTGGCCGCTGCGGCGTCGGGCTGGGCCGACCACGCGGCTGGGGCGACCACGAAGGCCAGCAACAACACGCCACGCGGGAACAAGCGTCGGGGGGAAGTGATCACGGGGAGGGAGGCTCCTGTTCGTACAGTTCGGGATGATCGCGCTGCAGCTGCATGAGCTTGGCCAGCAGTTGATCATGTGTTTCCGGGATCGTCGGGTCCGGGTCGATGCATTCCACCGGGCACACCACCACGCACTGCGCCTCGTCGAAATGGCCGACACATTCGGTGCAGCGCGCCGGATCGATCACATAGATGGTTTCGCCCATCGAGATGGCCTGATTCGGGCACGCCGGCTCGCAGACGTCGCAGTTGACGCACAGCTCGTTGATCTTCAGCGACATGTGGAGGCCACCTGCGGGGCCAGGCCCAGGCGAAGCAGCTGCCCGTGCGCGACGGCACAGGCACTGCGATGGACGCCGCCGGTGGCGGTGTCGAGGAACGGCCCCGAAGGGCCGACCCGGATGGAGTGCAACGTCAGCAGCATGGTGCGTTTCCACGCCGCGGCCGGATGCGCCCTCCCGCGCACCCGGCCTGGTACGGCATTACTTGGCTTCAACGAAGATGTATTCCGCGCCCTTGGGCTGGATGATGGTCTGCACGCGCGCGTTCTCGGCGGCATTGCCGATGAACAACACGCGCACGCCCTTCATCGAATCCGGCTGTACGTCCTTGAACGCAGCTTCGATCAGGTCGGCCATCTTGGTGGAGGCCGACGAACCGAAGGCCAGCATGTTGCCCGGCTGCACGCCACGGGCCAGCGCGGTCTTGACGCTTTCCAGCTGACGCTCGTAGCTGCCGGCGAACTCGGCATCGGATTCCGGCGGCAAGTAGTACAGGAACGGGCTGTTGGTGGTGGTGCCCAGGTTCTGGCCAACCACTTCCTGCAGGTACTTCTTCCAGCCGGCGTTGTCGTCCTTGGCCGGAGCGGTCAGCGCAGCCGGAGCGGCAGCGGCGGTCGGTGCCGGCTCTTCCTTCTTGCAGGCGGTGACGGCCAGAGCGGCGATCGAAGCGAGCGCCAGCGCGCGCATGGTGTGTTTCATGAAACTCCTCCCTTTGAAAAGCGTGTGGTGGTGTTGACTGCTGAGACGGTTCAGACCTGGGCGCGCGATTCACGCACCTGGCGCAAGGCATCGACGACCGACGCCGGAACGAAACCGGACACATCCCCGCCCAGCCGCGCGATTTCGCGCACCAGCGAAGACGAGATGAAGCTGTACTGCTCGGCCGGGGTGAGGAACAGCGTTTCCACCTCCGGGATCAGATGGCGATTCATGCTGGCCATCTGGAATTCGTATTCGAAGTCGGACACCGCACGCAGGCCGCGCAGCAGCACGCCAGCGCCCATGTCGCGCACGAAATGCGCCAGCAAGGTATCGAAACCGCGCACTTCCACATTGGCATGCGCCGCCAGGGCTTCCTGGGCGAGTTCGACGCGACGCTCCAACGGCAGCGCCGGGCCCTTGGACGGGCTGTAGGCAACGCCCACCACCACACGCTCGAACAACGGCGCGGCGCGATTCACCAGGTCGATATGGCCATTGGTGATCGGGTCGAAGGTACCGGGATAGACAGCGGTGCGGCTGTTGGCCACGCTCATACGGAAGCTACCGGGGTCGGATCGCCGTTCAGTGTAGCAGCGGCCCGGCGATACAGCGCATAGCGCACCTCACGGGTGGCGCCCTCGCGGTGCAGGTGCCAGCCCGGCGGTACCTGCGGCGGCAACTCGGCCGGCGTTTCCAGGTACAGCCAGGCGTCGGCGGCCAGATGCGGCGAGAGCCGTTCCAGCACCGGCGCCCATAGCCCGGCGGCAAATGGCGGGTCGACAAACACCAGATCCACCTGGCTGGTGGGCGCGCGCTCCAGCCAGCGCAGCGCATCGTCCTGCAGCACCTGCACCTGCTCGGCGGCGCCCAGCCGGGCCACGTGCTCACGCAGGCGTTGCGCCAGCCCGGGGTCGCGTTCGATCAGCAGCGCATGCGCGGCACCCCGCGAGACTGCCTCCAGCCCCAGCGCGCCGGAGCCGGCGAACAGGTCCAGCACGCGCGCACCAGCCAGGCGCGGCATCAGCCAGTTGAACAGCGTTTCGCGCACGCGGTCGCTGCTGGGCCGCAACCCGGGCAGCTGTGGCACCGACAAACGCGTATTGCGCCAGCGCCCGCCCACGATGCGCACCTGCCCTTCCGCCGCGCCGCTGGCCGGCCGTGCAGCGCGGCTCATCGGCGCACGCACGTGGTCGGCTGATGAAGGCAAGGCAGCAACGGGGCGGCAGGCGTCATGGGCAGGCAATGCAAGAACCGGTGCCCATGATAGCGCTGCGGCCGCCATGGCCGCGCCGTGTCCCGGGCGGCCGCTGCATTGCTGAATCCTGCCATCAGGCCTTGAAAAATTTCGCATGCAGCCTCATCCCCCAGGCCATCGGCCGCACTGCGGCCCAGGCCACCACGGAGCACGACCACAATGACCGTTGATACCGACAAGCAGACGCTGGGCTTCCAGACCGAGGTCAAGCAGCTGCTGCAGCTGATGATCCACTCGCTGTATTCCAACAAGGAAATCTTCCTGCGCGAGCTGGTGTCCAATGCCGCCGACGCCGCCGACAAGCTGCGCTTCGAAGCCTTGGTCAAGCCCGAGCTGCTGGAAGGCAGCGGCGAGCTGCGCATCCGCGTCGACTTCGACAAGGAGGCGCGCACCGTCACCATCGACGACAACGGCATCGGCATGAGCCGCGAGGACGCGGTGTCCCACCTGGGCACCATCGCCAAGTCCGGCACCGCCGACTTCCTCAAGCATCTGAGCGGCGACCAGAAGAAGGACGCCAACCTCATTGGCCAGTTCGGCGTGGGCTTCTACAGCGCCTTCATCGTTGCCGACCAAGTCGATGTGTATTCGCGCCGCGCCGGCCTGCCCGCCAGCGACGGCGTGCATTGGTCCTCGCGCGGTGAGGGCGAGTTCGAAGTCGCCAGCATCGACAAGCCCGAGCGCGGCACCCGCATCGTGCTGCACCTCAAGGAGGGCGAAGATTCCTTTGCCGATGGCTGGACCCTGCGCAACATCCTCAAGAAGTATTCCGATCACATCGGCCTGCCGATCGAGATGCGCAAGGAGCACTACGGCGAAGACGCCGACAAGCCCGCCGAACCCGAGTGGGAAGTGGTCAACCGCGCCAGCGCGCTGTGGACCCGCCCCAAGTCCGAGATCAAGGCCGAGGAGTACCAGGAGTTCTACAAGCACGTCGCGCACGATGCGGGCAACCCGCTGGCGTGGAGCCATAACAAAGTCGAAGGCAAGCTGGATTACACCTCGCTGCTGTTCGTACCCGGCCGCGCCCCGTTCGACCTGTATCACCGCGATTCGGCCAAGGGCCTGAAGCTGTACGTGCAGCGCGTTTTCATCATGGACCAGGCCGAACAGTTCCTGCCGCTGTATCTGCGTTTCATCAAAGGCGTGGTGGATTCGGCCGACCTGTCGCTCAATGTCTCGCGCGAGATCCTGCAGTCTGGCCCGGTGGTGGATTCGATGAAGTCCGCGCTGACCAAGCGTGCGCTGGACATGCTGGAAAAACTGGCCAAGGACAAGCCGGATGACTACGCCACCTTCTGGCGCAACTTCGGCCAGGCGCTGAAGGAAGGCCCCGCCGAGGACTACGCCAACCGCGAAAAGGTCGCCGGCCTGCTGCGTTTCTCGTCCACCCACGACACCACCGGCGCGCAGAGCGTGGCGCTGGCCGATTACGTGGGCCGCATGACCGAAGGTCAGGACAAGCTGTACTACCTCACCGGCGAGAGCTACGCGCAGATCAAGGACAGCCCGCACCTGGAGGTGTTCCGCAAGAAGGGCATCGAAGTGCTGCTGCTCACCGACCGCATCGACGAATGGCTGATGAGCTACCTCACCGAATTCGACGGCAAGTCGTTCGTGGACGTGGCCCGCGGCGATCTGGACCTGGGCAAGCTGGATTCGGAAGAAGACAAGAAGGCGCAGGAAGAAGTCGCCAAGTCCAAGGAAGGCCTGGCCTCGCGCATCAAGGCCGCCCTTGGCGACGACGTGGCCGAAGTACGCGTCTCGCACCGCCTGACCGACTCCCCCGCCATCCTGGCCATCGGACAGGGCGACCTGGGCCTGCAGATGCGTCAGCTGCTCGAAGCCAGCGGCCAGGCCGTTCCGGAAACCAAGCCGGTGTTCGAATTCAACCCGGCCCACCCGCTGATCGAAAAGCTGGATGCGGAACAAGATATGGACCGGTTTGGCGATTTGAGCCGGGTGCTGTTCGACCAGGCTGCGCTGGCGGCGGGTGATAGCCTCAAGGACCCGGCCGGGTATGTGCGGCGGTTGAATAAGTTGTTGTTGGAGTTGTCGGCTTAAAGCTTACGACACACTGGTGATACACCAAGACCGGCGCATGCGCCGGTCTTTTTTTATGTCTATCCTGGCTTATGGAAGACGCCTCACCTGCGTCGCAGATCACTTACCGAGTGGAACGTCATCATCAGAGCGTTGAACGCGCGCCAACCGCCACTGTGAGTGCAGCAGGCATGCCACCCGCACTCGCGACATGGCCAATACACAAAACAATTGAATTGACCTGACTCCGGCAATGCAACAAGGCAGAACTGCAATGATGAACAATCGATTCCTACTTGCACTGCTCGCCACTTTGGCGGCCTCATTTCCGGCATGGAGTTCGGATATCGGCAAACCAGCAACTTGGCAATCATCGCGATCCGCTGAACTCAATCGAACCCGCGACCTTCCCAAATTGACCGAAGCATTGATCCCCAATTTCGATCCCGATGGCAACATCGTCCCGACAACCGTCAGCGAAGCGCAATTCATCGATCTTGATAACGATGGAACGTTGGAGCTTGTTGCGCTGGTCGACTATGCGGGACGACAGTTTTTCAGCACGATAATTGTCATCACGACCGTCAATGCAAAGCCGGTCGTGGTGACATACCGCAGCAACGGCGCCAACATGGATCGCCTGGGCGAGCGCATCATTACAGAACCTGAAAACCCGAAAAAATTGATTGTCGCAGACCGTTTCATCGGGGGATACAAAGGGTCGACGGCAAGCGCCAAAGAACAGCGACTTCTGGAACTCAGATCGGCCACACTGGAGGATGTCAGCGCGCACTATCCCAGTTACTACCTCACCAAGCGTCTACCCGCACTGGAAAAACAGGCCCGCATGTCTGCTCCAATCGATAATGCAGACGACGTCGGGCTTGGCTCGATGAATGCCGACGAGAATAGGCGTGTGCTCAGGCAGGAGATAGAACGGGCTCGGGAACAGTCGCTAGGCAAGTGATGCATTGGTTCCATCCGTGCCTGGATTTGAGACGCTCCAATAGAGTATCGCCAGCTGCTGCGGCGTAGATGGATCGATTGGCTCGTCCACATGCCGCACCCGTAGTCGGGCTGTCGATGGGATGACTCGCTCTCATCGTGGATAGTGAGCTTGGGTCGGCACAAGTTCACGCCGACTCCAGCACCCAACATCCGAACGCCGGCCCGGCCGAGTAGCCGGTTTCTGGTTCGATGCGTATCTGCAGGATGGCGCGGCCTGCCACCGCTGCTGGCAGGGCGTAATCCACATCGACGAAGTCCAGGCCGCGATTGCCGTCCAGGCGTTCGTTGGCGATGAGTTCGCCGTCGGCGAGGATGCGGAAGCGGCGGCGGGTTTCATCGCCCCAGTAGCGCAGGCGCAGCACGCGGGCGGTTGCGGTGTTGCGCAGGGTAAAGGCGATGAAGCCACCGGTGCGGGCGTCGCGGCCGGCGCGGCGGCGGTAGCTCAGCGCGTAGGAGCCGTCGCTCTGCAGGGCGTGTGCTTTTTCGGAGGCGTCGTCGCCCAGGGCGACCCAGTCCAGTGCACTGGCATCGAGCGCACGCTGGCGTGCGGCGGCGGCGTCCTGTTCGGCCTGGCGTTGCTGCCAGTCCGTGGCGCTGCGGTGTTCCAGATAGACCGCGCTGCGGCGGTCGAACTGCGCGTAGAACGGTGAAAAGCGCCACTGTTGGCCGCCGTCGCTGTAGACGTAGCTGCCCTGCTCTGCCGCTGGTTGCAGCTGCTGCAGGACCTCGTTACCGCCGATCAGCGCCGGCGTCTTGCCCGACCACGGCGTGGCGGCATCGCCCAGATCTGCCGCCAGCACCAATGGCCCGCGCAGCACCGAGACCCAGGCGGGGTCATCGGGCGTGGCTTCCAGCCGCAATGGCATCTGCAGGCTGAGGTTGAGCGTGTCGCCTGGGTGCCAGATGCGCGTGACCCGCAGATAGCCATCGACAGCCGCTGCGTCCACAACCGCGCCATTGAGCTGCAGCACCGGCGCGGCCGCCCAGCCGGGTACCCGCAGCGAGAGCGTGCGCTGCGCTGCGGGAGCAGCGTCGATACGCAGCGAGACGCTGCCTTGCGCCGGCAGCGCGCTGTGCAAGGTCATGTCCAGCCCGGCTGCGTTACGCACGCGCGACGGCACATACAGATTGATCGCCACGCCCTGCCCGTCCTCCCAGTAAATCGAGTCACCGAACTGGGCGTGCGCCTCCATGCCGCTGCCGACGCAACACCAGAAATCATCGAACGGCGATGACCAGCCGCGCGCCTCGCCGGCCAGCATCGGTGTCATGTAGGTGAACATGCCGGTGCGTGGATGCTGCTGCGCCATCACGTGGTTGAGCAGCGTGCGCTCGTAGTAATCGAAGTACGCGGCTTGCGGGCCCCATTGGTACAGGTGCCGGGTGAGCTTGAGCATGTTGTAGCTGGAACAATGTTCGCAGGTCTGCTCGGTGAGAAACTTCGAGATGCTGTCCGGCTGCTGGAAATATTCGCGGTCGCCATTGCCACCGATTACATAGCTGTGATGGTCGGTGACGGTGTTCCAGAAGAACCGCGCCGCCGCGCCGGAAGCCGCATCACCGGTCACTTCATACTCGCGGGCCAGCCCGATCAGCTTGGGGATATTGGTGTTGGAATGCTGGTGCACCAGTTCGTCGCGTTGTGCGACCAGCGGGTCGAGCACGGCGTGATGATGCAGGCGCTGCGCTAGTGCCAACCACTGTGCATCGCCGGTGCGCACGTGCAACTCGACGAAGGACTCGTTGAGCCCGCCGAACTCGCACGAGAGCACCTTCTGCAGCTGCGTGTCGTCCAGTGCGGCAAAGATACCCTGCAGGTAGCCGGCCAGGCCCACCGCGACCTGCAGTGCCTGCGCGTTGTCGCAATGCACATGCACGTCGAGCAGGCCGGCGAACAGCTTGTGCCAGGTGTACAGCGGTGCCCAGCTGCCGTTGAGATAGAACGGTAGCGGCTCGATCTTGCCGCGTTTGAGTTCGTCGAACACCGCGCGGCCGCTCTCGATCTGGCCGGCCGCATTCTTGCGGGTGAAGCCGGCCACGTAGCCATCGCCGGCATGCGCCTGGCAGCGGGCGAGTTCGGCCACCAGGTAGCTGGCGCGCGTGCGGCACTGCGCATCGTCGGTTTGCGCATGCATCAGCGCCAACGCGCTGAGGTAGTGCCCCAGCGTGTGGCCGGCGATGGTGTCCGCCTCCCAGCCACCGTAGGCGGGGGCCTTGGGATCGAGACCGGCGTACAGCACGAAGTTGTGCAGCAAGCGGTCCGGCTGCAAGCGCATCAGATACCGGCGATTGGTGTGCAACGCATCCAGAAACAGCGACGGCATCAGCCGCACCTGCGCCAGCGGCACCGCGCGGATGCTGCCGGGCTGCGCCGCGGCGGCCTGGGCTGGAAAACGCAGGAATCCGGCCGCCACCGCCATGCTGCTCCAGGCCAGAAACCGACGCCGCGACAGGCTCAGCGCAGCATCGTTCACGTCATCAATGGGGTGTGCATGCGTCATCGGACCAGCTTAGCTCCTGTGGGCAACGGCGCAGGGCGCACGCGGTTGCAGTCTGCGGTGGTCGGCCTTGCGCTCGGCGGTGTTGCGGCGTTGTTGCGACGATGGAACGCAAGCGCCGGCAGCACGCACACACGCCCACCACTGCGCCACTCAGAACTTCACCGTGGCACGCGCCCAATAGAACCGGCCCAACAAATCGTAAGTAGCCACGTCAGTATTGGCATTGCCAACATTGTTGGAGTAATACAGCGGCGGCTGCTTGTCGGCGATGTTGTCCACGCCCACCTCAAAGCGCGTGTGCCACGGCTGCACCTCGTAACCCAGCTGCAGATTGTTGTAGACATAGGCGCCGATCTTGCGCACCACGGTGGGCTGGCTGGAATCGGCCGACAGGCTCTGGTCCGGATCGGAATTGCCGATGGCGGTATTGCCGACGTAACGGATGCGCCAGGTTGCGCTCCAGTCGCCCAACGCCCAGCTCACCGTGCCCAGGCCACGCCAGCGCGGGAAGTTGCCATAGGCCTGCGTGTAGCGGCCCACATTGTGGATGGTGACCGAGCTGGGGTCGGTGGTGTCGGGCAGCACGTCATAGCGCGTGAGATAGGTACCATTGAGGCCGACATTGACGTTACCCCATGCGGTTTCCGGCAGGCGATAGGTCAGGTTGAAGTCGATGCCCTTGGCCCACAGCTTGCCCAGATTTACTGTGGGCTCGGCGATGTAGTTGATGGTGCCGTTGCCGTTGCGATGGATCAGCGGGCAGAACGCGCTAGCCGAATTTGCATAGCATTGATTGAGAACGGTCTGCGCGGAGACGGTGGTGATGGTGTCTTCCAGATCGATGCGCCACCAGTCCGCGCTCAGCGAGAGGCCATCGATCCATTGCGGGTCGTACACCAGGCCCACGTCATAGGATTTACCGGTCTCCGGCTTGAGTTGGTAACCGGCCACCGCTGCGCCGGAGACCTTGCCCGACACCTGGCCATCGGACTGCTGATAGCTGCCATCGGTGGGCACGTTGGCACAGGCCACGCTGCTGCCGCCGGTATAGCCATTGCATGGGTCGTTGACGGTGGCCGCATCGCCGGCCACGCCGGCGTACAGCTCGTTGATATTGGGCGCGCGGAACACCTGCGAGGCCGTGCCGCGCAGCAGCAGGTTTTCGATCGGGCGGTACTCCAGCGACACCTTGCTATTGGTCTTGCTGCCCACCGAGCTGTAGTCGGAAAACCGCGTGCCCAGGGTGATGTTCAAGGCATTGATACCCGGCAGGTCCTTGAGCAGCGGGAACAGCGCTTCTGCATAGGCCTCCTTGACATCGAAGCTGCCGCTCAACGTGGAGGCGCAGTATTCGATCACGCCGCACAAGCCGTCCTCATCGCCCGTCCACAACGGGTCGGAGGTGGTGGTGGAGCGCTCCTTGCGATACGACAGACCGGCCGCCAGGCTGGCTGCGCCGGCCGGCATCTCGAACAGTGTGCCGTTGGCATTGGCCTCGAACTGCTTGACGGTATAGACGCTGGTGACAATCGGGTTGACCACCATGCCCTGCAGTGTTGCGAGATTGGAGCTGTCGTTGAGGTTGAAGAAATTCAGCGGCGTGCAGCCGGCGATCGCCGCGCCCGCGCTGCCGCACTTGACCACGCCATCGCTGTCCAGAAACGACGGACCGATCGCCTGATTGAACGTGGCGTAGTCCAGGAAGCCGTTGTTAATCGACTTTTGCTTGACCTTGCCGTAGTTGAACGTGGCATCCCATTGCCAGGAGCTGTCACCGAAGCGCCCGCGCAGCCCGGGGCTGATCTGGAAGTTGTAGGTGTTGTACTGGTAGCTGCGATTACCCAGCACGGTGGCGCGGGTATTGAAGTCATTGTACGAGGTGCCGGAGCTGCGATCGGTGCCGAAATTCACCCCGAATGGGTTGTAGTAACTCTGCGACGACACCAGGATGTTGTCGCCGTTGGAAAAGATCGGGATGGGCGCAATGATCGAGGCGGATTCGGTTTTGCTGAACCATGTGTTGACGTAGCCCTCCACGCTGTCGCTGAAGCGATACGTGCCCAGCACAAAGGCATTGGTGCGCTTTTGCGGTGTCTGCAACAGGTTGAACGGCTGGTAGTTGTAGGAATCGGCAGCGGCGTCGTAACAATGGAAATCGCCGGGCCCGGCACGGCCGCTGACACCGCCATTGAGCGTGACACGCGTACAGCCATTCGCTTGCCGCAGCTGATTTGAAGCCTCGGAGCCATCGTTGAAATTGACGGTGCCGGTGGGTGTTGCGGAGGAGCCCTGCTTCACCGGCACGCCATCGGTGAGCGCCAGCGCATCCTTGGAATAGTCGCGTGCGGCGGCGGAAACCGGGTCGATGTTGTGATACGACAGCCCGGCAATCAGGCTGCCGCGCTCGAAAGTCTTGCCGGCGGTCAATGCGAAATTGCGGCGATTGCCATCGCGCTCCTTGCTGGTGCCGAAGTCGCTACTGAATTGCACACCATCAAAGCGCGTACGCAGGATGAAGTTGACCACTCCACCAATGGCATCGGACCCGTACACCGCCGACGCACCATCGCTGAGTACTTCGATGCGTTCGATCATGCTAGCCGGAATGGCATTGACGTCGTTGTAGGCCAGCCGAATGCCGTTGACCAGGACCAGCGTGCGCTTGTCGCCCAGACCACGCAGCGACACGGCCGACGCACCGGTGCCGCCGCCATTGTTGGTGTACGGGTTGGTGGCATTGCCGGCGATCGATGGGAGTTCCTGCAGCAGGTCGCCCACTGTGGCCTTGCCGGTGGCGGCAATCTGCTCCTGGCTGACGGTCACCACCGGGTTGGCGGTTTCGGTATCCACGCGGCGCAGGCGCGAGCCGGTGACCACCACGCTGTCGAGTGTCTGTGTTGCAGCGCCAGTGCCGGCCGCCTGCTGCGCGCAGACAGGTGCAGCGGTGGCAGCCAATGCAAGCAGCACGGCGCTGCCCAGCGTCGTCTGCAAAGGCGTGACCGCACTGAGCGAAGATCTGGCGGAACGCAACGGCAACATCGGCATGCAGGGCTCCTGGTTCGGACAGTAGAGAAATGGCGGGCAACACGTGCCCGTGCCGGCGTGCACCAGCGCGAGTCACCTCACAAAGACATGGCATCTGCGACGTTTCGCGTAGAGGCCCGTAACACGGCGCGCACCGTTCCGGTGCCTTGCATGCACGGCTGCACACGCAAGGCACGTCGTCGCTGCAAACGTTTTTTCGTGCACCGGGTCCGCCCATGCGGCCCGGTTTCATCAGCTGGTCACAATGTGCCTGTGCGCACGCGCGACGTCTTGTCGCATTTGGCGACAGTGCATGCGGAAATTCGCATGGTTCGCCTGTGGACGATCGCTTGTTGGTGGATGACTTCAAGCTGCGGCGCCGCGGTTGCAACTGCAACCCTGGAGCACAAGCCGCAGTATTCACGCAGAGGCGCAGGTTGCGCGCATGCATGCTCCACCACAGTGCTGTGCGACGGCGCCTGATGCATCAGCGCCGCAGCATCCAACCCTCCATGCGCGTGTTGCGCACCATGCAGCGTCGTACAGCGCGCTAAGGTGCCTGCGTAGCGGGCGCTGCCGCAGCGCGATTCCACTCCGGCGTTGGAGTGCGGTGCAACCAGCGCTGGAAGAAATCCAGCAGCCGGCGCTTGCCATAGTCGCCGCCTGCGCCGTGATCGCCGCCGGGCACCACCAGCAGATCGAAATCCTTGCCCGCCTTGATCAGGCGATCGGCCACCTGGAAGGTGCTGGCAGGATCGACATTCTTGTCCATGTCGCCGGTGACCAGCAGCAAATGGCCCTGCAGGCGCGCGGCGTTTTCCACGTTCGAGGATTCGGCGTACCACGGCCCCACCGGCCAGCCCATCCATTGCTCGTTCCACCAGATCTTGTCCATGCGATTGTCGTGGCAGCCTGAGTTCGCCACGCCGGCCACGTAGAACTCGGGATGGAACAGCAACGCGCCCAGCGCGTTCTGCCCGCCGGCCGAGGTGCCGTACACGCCCACCCCGCCGCGAATGTCGTACCAGGGGTAACGGGCGGCGGCCGCCTTGTGCCAGGCGATGCGATCCGGCAAGCCGGCATCCTTGAGATTGCGCCAGGCCACGTCGTGAAACGCGCGCGAGCGGTTGTTGGTGCCCATGCCGTCGATCTGCGCCACTGCAAAGCCCAACCCGGTCAGCGGCGGCGTGCGCGTGGTGAAGCGCTTCGGCACGAACGAGCCCTGCGGCCCGGCGTAGATGTATTCGACGACGCGATACGGCTGCTGGGCATCGAGCTGCTGCGGGCGGAAAATGACGCCCCAGATCTCGGTCTTGCCATCGCGCCCGGGAGTATGGAACGGCAACGGCGGCTGCCAACCGGCCGCCAGCAGATGGCTCAGATCTGTGCGTTCGACCGTGTGTGCCAAGCTGCCATCCGCACTGCGCCGCAGCTCCAGTACCGGCCCCAGGTCCACGCGCGACGACAGGTCCAGAAACCAGCGCCCGTCCGGCGAATAACGCACGTCATGATCTGCGGCCAGCGGCGTCAGTGCGGTCAGGCCGGTGCCGTCCAGGCCGATGCGATAGGCGTGGCGGTAATACGGGTCTTCACCGGGCTGCATGCCGGAGGCGGTGAAGTACACCTGGCCGGCCGCCTCGTCGACATGATCAAGCCTGCGCACCACCCACTCGCCACGGGTGACCTGGCGCTTCACGCGACCAGTGCGGCCATCGTAGAGATACAGGTGTTCCCAGCCATCGCGCTCGGAGGCCCACAGCAGTTGCGCGCCATCGGCAAGATCGTGGCGCGCGTACTTGCCGCCGTCTTCGTTGTCGCCACTGAGTGGCGAGTACTCGATAAAGGTGGGCGAGGTTTCCTCGATCACGGTGCGCGCAACGGCGGTGCCTGCATCCACTTCGATCACGCGGTACAGCTGATGCCCGCGTGCGTTGTATTCGAAGGTCACGCCGCGGCTGTCCTTCCACCATTGCAGCTCGCTAAGGGTGAAGGCGTTGGGCAGCAGGGTCATGTCCACCGGGCGCGCGGTGCGCGTGGCCACGTCGAACAGCACTGGCTGCATCACCGGCAATGGGTCGCCGGGCTTGGGATAGACCTGCTGATGCAGCTTGGGTTGCACGCGATCGGCCGGCGCCGATTCGATGTAATACACGATGTGCGGCGGCGGCGCCTTGACCCGATAGGCGGCCACATGTTGCGAGTCGGGCGACCACACCACCGTGTCGATGGCGTAGAAGTCGCTCGCACTGCCATCGTCACTGATGGCCGTTGGCGTGCCGCCGCCCACCGGGGCGATCAGCAGATTGCCCTGCTCCACCCACACCCGCCAGCGCCCGTCCGGCGAGTGCTTGGCATAGCGCTCGCCCTGCTTGAGCGGGAAACTCATGTCCATCGACTCGGGCCGCACATCGCGCTCGGGCAGGTGCGTGCAGCGGTAACGCGCCAGCTCGCACTGCCAGCCAAGATCTGCCAGCTGAAAGCGCAGCGTCTGCTGTTCCAGCGCAGGATCCTGCAGTTGCAGCGCTGCCGCATCCACGTTGTGTGCGCCGGCCTGGGTCAGCGCGGCGGCAAGACGTGCGTGGTCGAAGGCAGGCGTGTTGCGCCCGCTGGCCGCGTCCACCAGCCGGTACTCGATTGCCGGCGCCTGGCCCTGGCGCATGCTCCCGCGCTGGTACAAAAAGCGCTGCGCATCCACCCATACCGGCGCGCTGGGCTGGCGGTCGACCAGGGCGTCGTAGCGGTCGGTCAACCCGATCGCCGCGGTGTACTGCGCCGGTGTGGGCTCGGCAGGCTGCGCCGCCGCGTGCGCCAGCGTTGGCAGCATCGCAATGCTTAGGCAGCACGCGATGACAATACGAAAGTGCGACAGGCGCGCGGGACGTTGCAACTGCAGGAGCATGGGCCGATCCAGGTGAGAAAGCCGGTGATGGGTGAAGAGCGGCATCGACACTTGCCAAGCGCCAACCCGCCGCAGCGCGATAGCAGTTGGTGGCTGGGCGCACAGGTCGGCTATTTCTTCGATACGTCAAAAGACGAGCATCCAGAACGCGCCGCTACCGGTGCAACATAGGCGGTTCGCAAGCGGCTACACGCCTACGCGCCCCCCAGCATGCAGGCCCGCACCAGCGCACGCTCAGCCGTACCACCCCTGCACGCTCACCGTGCCACCGGTGCCAGGCAGTGCCACACGGTCGCCGTGCGGCCCGTGCAGGCGCGCCGGCTTTCCGTCCACCTCTGCCCGCTGCAGGCGCGTGCCGTGCGGTGGGCGCATGCTGAGCCAGGTCTGCTGCGGGCTGCGCGCGGGGAGCACCACCTGCGCATCGATGCGGCGCTGCTCCGGCAGTGCCTGCAGCATCAGCGTGACCGTGCCCCAGCGCGTGGGCGCAGCAGTGATGCCCACCGTCTTGCCGGTGCCGAGCCAAGCACGCGGCACTGCACGTGCCAGGAATAGCTGCTCGCCGGCGCTGTCATCGCTGACCAGCATCCAGCGCAGCAGCAGCGGGATGGTCATCTGCGCGGGAATGCAGAACAGCGGCATGCCGCCGGTGATGCCACTGACCTCGCCGGCCGTCCAGCTGCCGCGCGTGTGCACCTGATAGCGATGCGCGTACAGGAACAGCAGGTACTCTTCGATGCGGTCCAACCGCAGCAGTTGTTGCGCATAGCCGTAGGAAATAAAGCCAAGCAGATCGCGGCTGCCGGGCTCGGGGGGCGCGATGTTGGCCACCACGCCCAGGCTGGTGCCGCCGTGGCCACGCAGGCAATCGATCACCAGGTTGGCCAATGCCTCCGGCAGCACATCGGCTTGCAATAGTTCGGCATAGGCACGGTGCGGCCATTGCTGTTCGCTGGGCTTTTCCTGCAGCAGCGATTGCCGGAACGTCAGCGTGGTGCCTGGCAGTGGACCAACATACGGTGGTGAGAGATCGCGCCGCACGTTGGCGTGCAGGCTGGCTTCAAGACGCGCGCGCAGTTGCCGGGCGCGGCGCTGCCAGTCCTGCGCGACGGATGGCTCGCCGCCGAGCGTGCGCCAGACCTGTGCGATGTCTTCCCAGCCGCGAATGGTCAGCGCGCTGTTGGCGTAGTACGGCTTCCACCACAGCGACGGATCGGGGAACAGGCAGGCATCGGATTCGTTCCAGCCATGCAGCAAGCCATGGCCATGGGCCTTACGCGGCAACGCCAGCGCCTGGTCGTGCAAGGTGCATAACACCTGCGCGGTGGCAGTGATCCTGGGCAGATGCCGGCGCAGGCGCGTGGCATCACCGGTGTACTGCAGATAGCGCGCCAGCAGCGACAAGGTAAGCCCGAATTGTCCGACCTCCGGCCCACGCATGTTCGGCAGGCCGTCGTCCTGCACGAACCTCTCGAAATAGTTGTCCAGCACCGCGGCCGCCTGGTCGAAGCGCCCCCACTCCAGGTTGGCGTAGAAGGAACTGGTAAAGGTGTCCTGAAAGCCGTCGTACTCGTTGCCGTAGTAGTCGCGCTCGACCGCGCCGTACTTGGGGTAGTCGCCACCGGGGCGCACCACCAGTTCGCGCGCAAACGCAAACTGCGCCATGTCGTTCCAGCTGGCATCGGGCAGCTGCGCCTGCACCGTGCCGCTGAGTGCGTGCTGCCAGTAAGCGGCAAAATCGAGCAACGCCGCATAGAACTGCTCGGCACTGGCCTCGCCACGCACCGGGCCGAAGGCAGGGTAGCTGTGGGTGTAGTGCACCGCTACGATCTGCCCACCTTTCACCTGCATGGTGCGGTGCCAGGTCTGCACCACGAAGCGATCAGTGGCGCGCACATCGGCAAACACCAGCACGTCGTACCACGCATCGGCCTGGCCATCGTGGCGCATGACCTTGCGCACCGCCGGCATCCAGCCGCCGAGCATGCCTTCCTCGCGCCGCTTGATCAGCGCCTCGTCGCCCAACGCGGTAAAGGCATGTTCCGGGCGCGAGGTGCGGCTGCGGCCGTTGGGCAGGATGGGCATGGTGTCGAGCGCTTCGCGCGTGCCGACAAAGGTGGTCCACGGCCAGCGCCCGCCATTGTCCTTGGGATCGAGCAGCGAGGCCGGCGGTGGCGCCACGTCGCGTACCTGCGCCTCGTCCGGGTCGCCATCGCGCAGCAGTCGGTCGGCAAGCAGATCCGCCTCGGCCATCGCCACCTCGGCCAGCGGCAGGCCGAAATACGGCTTGCTTGCGGCGGGATAGGCAGGCTCGGTGCGCTTGTCCAGGCGCAGCATGCCGCTGTCGGTCCAGAGCGTCAGCTGGCCTTGCGGGTCGTCGAGATGCTCGTAGACGGTCCAGTCCTGCTCCAGGTGGCGAAACCGGCAGAGCGTGCTGCCAACATGCGCCGCCGAAGGCAGCGCTTCCAGGCGCAGACGTAGCGGCACAGGCGTGGCGTCGCCGGCCACCGCAGCCGGTACCGCACCGGCACCCGCCACGCCCACCACGGCGGTGGCGGCAATCCCCTGCCGCAAAAACGTTCGACGGTCCATCGTTGCGCCCCTTTCGTGTGTCCACTTTGCATCGTGCGCGCGCACTGGCGCCACGTCTTGTGGTCGCTGCCTGGCAGGCGTGCGGAAATCTGCACAGGCGCGCTGGAGGCTGCAGGCACGTGGAGCTCAGGCATGTGGGGGCATCGCGCGTAGCGAACCAGCGGGGTTATCAGCGTAGGCAGTCTTTGACGGGTGCTCGCGTCGCCACGGACGGGATCAATAGCGGCATGGATGCCACCAACAAGTCTTCATGGATGGATGTACAGTGCCGCCCCGGTGCAGGAAACGTCATGCGCCTGCACGTTGCAGATGCCAGCGTCTGCCGCCTGATTGCGTTGCATGCGGACATGCGTCCCGGACTCACGGTGATGAAGACCGCGCTGGAAACCCACATCGCTAATCGCAAGCGACACAGCGCAACGTACATCAGGCAGCTGCATCAGCAACGACGCAACACAGGCACTCAACGGCAACGGGCCGCCTGCGAACCCCGCGCACGCACAGCCATCAGGCGCAGTGACTTATCGCCTATTGTTTCCAAGCGTACGCGGCAACGACACTCGTCGTGCGCCAGCGGCTCCACGGCGCACCGTGATCACCCAGACCGAAAAACAACGCGACCACACGCGGCGCCGCGCCCATCTGCAGGCCGGCACGTTCACCGGTTCCGCATCCGCGCACCACCTCAAGGAATGAAGATGCATCTGCACACGGTTAGATGGGTACTGTCGTTTGCGCTCATATTACCTGGCCTCGCACAGGCGCAGGCCACCCACGTTGACCTGTCTACGCTGGATGCGGAGATGGCCGGCCCGCGCACGCCGGTTCTGGTGTTGGGGAGCGTGCATCTGTCGCAGCTACCGAAGGGGAGCGATGTCAGCACCGCGCGCCTGCAACCGCTGCTGGAGCGCCTTGCCGCGTTCAAGCCGGACATCATCACCATTGAAGGGCTGTCTGGCGAAACCTGCGACCTGATGCGGCGGCATCCAGCGGTGTATCTGGCCGAGGACGTGTCCGCGTATTGCCCGGATACGGCCGCCGCGCAGGCCGCCACCGGGCTGGACGTGCCCTCGGCAATCGCCCAGATGCGCACGCTGTTGAAGACCATGGCGCGCACATCCACACCCGCGCAGCGCCGCCACCTGGCCGCGGTGTTCCTGGCTGCAGGCGACCCCGCATCGGCCAGCGTGCAATGGATGCAACTGCCGGCCGCCGAACAACGTGCAGGCGATGGCCTGGACCAGGCGCTGGTGACATGGTTGCGCGCGTATCAGGACCGCCCCAACGAGAGCCAGCAGATTGCCGCACGCCTGGCGGCGCAACTCGGCCTGCAGCGGGTGTATCCGGTGGACGACCACACCGGCGACAACATCGATCTTGGCGACCCGGCCGCGTACGGCAAGGTGATCCAGGCCCAGTGGGAACAGGCCGCACCACGCGCCAAGCCGATGCGCGACCAGGAAGATGCGCTGGCATCGCAGGGCCGCCTGCTGGAGCTGTATCGCGCGATCAATGCGCCGGGCAACGCGCAGCTCGCAGTGGATGTCGATTTCCGCGCGGCGCTCCGCGACAGCTCACCGGAGCATTACGGGCAGCGGTATGTGGCCGGTTGGGAAGCGCGCAACCTGCGCATGGTCTCCAACATCCGCACCAGCTTCGGCGATCGACCCGGCGCACGCGTGCTGGTCATCGTTGGCGCGATGCATAAACCGTGGTTCGACAGCCTGCTGGGGCAACTGCAAGGCATCGATATCGTCGATGCACAACAGGTGCTTGGCGCACCTTCCCGGTGAGCCGCTGTGGCGTGTCGCACGTTCACTGCGCTCACGCCCGCGAACCGCGCCTGCTTCAGGCCAGCACGTCCAACAGGCTGCCCAGCGCTTCGTCGGAGCGCCGCAGCACATTGGCGTTGGCCTGAAAATCATTGCGCGCCGACAGGCCGGCCACCAGATCGGTGGCCAAGGCGGACGGATCCGCCGCCGCATCCACCACGCTGGCAGTCACGCCGCCGCCGGCCTGGGTGCTCGCCGCCACGGCCTGGCGGGGGCTGCCTTCCACCGGCTGACGCGCCACGTTGCTGGCGGCCACCTGCTGGCGCAGGGCGGCCACCTGCATTCCGGAACTGGCGATGGTGCTGATGCTCATGGTGGCTCCGGACTGAGAACAAGAAAAAAACGACAAACGCCTGCTGCAACCACCAACCGGACGATGCGAACTACCAGTCACGCGCCACCCGTCCAGCACATCACGGCCTGCCGATCACCGGCGGCCAATCCGCAGCCGCTACGCGTTCAGTAGCTGCCCACCCGCACCCGCAATACCGGCGGCGGTTGGCCAGCCGCATCGGTGCGGCCGAAATTGAGCCCGTAGTCGGTCTGGTCGCCGTTGAGCTGGCGCTCCATCTGCCAGCGCCCGTCGACATACCGGCCCTGCTCCACCTGCAACAGCTGCCCATGACGGGTATCGGCCGCGCTGCGGAAAAATTCAATGCGCGCCGCGGTACCGGTGACCAGAAACTCGTCCGGCCCCTGTTGCAGCACCAGCAGGCGCCCGGCGTGGTCGTCGGTGCCGGGCAGGATCGCCGGCGCATCGCCCCACAGCGGCGCGCCAAACGACACCTTGGCCTCCCAGTCACCGAAACGCAGCGTGCGCTGCGGCGCCCCCGGCTGCTCGGCCACCGCTTGCAGGCGGCCATCGAGATTGGCTTGGGCAATCAGGCGTTGCAGCGGCGCCAGCTGGCGGAAGTTGGCCGCGTGCGCGGCAATGGCCGCGCGGTTCGCCTCGCTGTCCGGGTTGCCGTCGATACCGAACACCGAGAACCCGATCCCGCCCTGCCCCAGCACATGGAACAGGTACGGCGCGGTGGCCGCTTCGAAGCCGGTCTCCGACACCCAGGCCGGATTGTCGGGGCGCGCGTATTGGCCGATGACCTTGGTGTATTCGCCGTAGTCGCTGGTGTAGATGTCGGTGCCGATGAAGTCGATCGACGGCGTGGCCGCGCGCCACAGCGCAAACACATTCACCGTGGCGCCGCCGGAGGGGTAATCCATGCCGGGGTAGCGCTTGCCCTTGTAGCGCAGCCAGGTGTTGACGTAGAGCGGCAGCGGATACGCACGCTTGCCGGCTGCGGCCACCTGTTCGATATACGCGGCGGTGGCATGCGCATTGAACGCTTCGGCCGCTTCCGCACCGAATAGTTGCTGCCAACTGCCGGCGGGCTTGCCCAGCGCCGCGGCAATGGCGGCCGGCACCGGTTGCGCGAATGCCGCTTCGCCGGCCGGGCCGTGATCGCGCACGGTGCCGATGGCGCCGGGCTCGTTTTCCACCTGCACCACGATCACGGTGTGGCGGTCGCCATCGACCTTGCGCAGGTGCTGCATCAGCGCGGTGAATGCACGTGCGTCGGCCTGCACATTGGCCGCCACGTGCGGCGACAGCACGTCCACCGGCTCGCCATTGGCGTCGCGCATGCGTGGGTAAGTCGCGTCGTCGCGCTTGATCCACTCCGGCACGTAATGCATCTGGCCGTTCTTCCAGCTGCCGAACCAGAGCAGCGCCACGCGCAGGCCGCGCTTGCGTGCCCCGGCGATCAACGCATCCACGTTGGTGGTATCGAACCGCCCCGGCGCCGGCTCGAACTGCTCCCAATACACCGGCGCTTCCACCGTGTTGGCATGCAGCGCGACCACCTGGTCCAGCGCCTGCGGCAGTACAGCCGGCCAGGCGCTGGAGTTGTGCAGCTGCGCGGCCAGGATGGTGTACGGCGCGCCGTCGACCAGCAAGGCGTGGCGGCCGTTCTGGGTGACGAAACGTGGCAGTTCTTCAGCATTGGCAACAGCGGGGCCGCCCAGCAGTGCCAGCGTGCAGAGCAGCACTTGCGCAACACAGCGACGCACGGCGCCACGGGAAAGAAACAGGCGCATCAGCGGGGCTCCTGGGCAGTGGCATTCCAGCGCGGCGTAGCGTCGCCGCGCAGATGCCGAACGAAAAAGTCGTACTGGCGGCGCTGCACGTAGTCGATCGGCCCGCTGGAGCGGCCCACCGAATGCTCGCCACCCGGCACGTTGAGCAGGTCGAAATCCTTGCCGGCCTTGATCAGCGCATCCACCAACTGCGCGGTGGACGCCGGGTCCACATTGCTGTCCTGCTCGCCGACGATCAGCAACACATCGCCCTGCAGCGCTGCTGCATTGACCACGCCCGATGCGGCGGCATAACTGGCATCCACCGGCCAGCCCATCCACTGCTCGTTCCAGCTGATCTTGTCCATGCGATTGTCGTAGCAGCCCGCAAACGCCACGCCCACCTTGTAGAACTCCGGGTGGCGTTCGAGCGCGCCCAGGGTGCTCTGCCCGCCCGCAGATGCACCATAGATGCCGACCCGGCTGATGTCGTACGAGGGGTCCTTGGCGGCCAGCGCACGGTGCCAGGCAATGCGGTCGGCAAAGCCGGAATCGCCCAGGTTCTTCCACGCCACATCGTGGAAGGCCTTGGAGCGGTTGGCGGTGCCCATGCCGTCGATCATCACCACGATGAAGCCCAGGTCCGCTTGCGCCTGCATGCCGATCTGCTTGTCGCCACCGGAGTGGTAGCCGAACGGCCAGAACGTCTTCGGCACGAAGGCATCGTGCGGCCCGGCGTAGATGTTCTCGATCACCGGGTAGCGCTTGCGCGGGTCGTAGTCGCGCGGGCGCACCACCATGCCCCAGATGTCGGTGCGGCCATCGCGGCCCTTGGCCACGAAGGTCTCCGGCGCACGCCACCCGGCGGCCTGTAGTTTATCGATGGTGCCTTGCTCCACCTGCTGCAGCAGGCGGCCATCGATGGCATGCAGCTCCATCACCGGTGGCAGATCCGGGCGCGAATAGGTATCCACATAATGCTGCCCATCCGGGGCAATCGCCACATCGTGGTCGGCGTCGCTGTGGGTCAGCCGGCTGAGATGGCGACCATCGAAATCCACGCTGTAGAGCTGGCGGTAGTACGGGTCCTTGCCGGCATCCATGCCACTGGCGGTGAACCAAATGCGGCGTTGTGCATCGTCCACGCGCAGCACATCCCGCACGATCCATGCACCGCGGGTGAGCTGGCGTTTGACCTTGCCGCTGCGGCCGTCGAACAGATACAGATGGCGCCAGCCGTCGCGTTCGGAGATCCACAGGATCTCATCGCCGCGCCCATCGACATCGTGGCGAAAGCTGCGGTCGGCATACACAAACGTGCGCGCGTCCTCGCCCACGGCCACGTGCGCGCGGCCGGTCTGCGCGTCCACCGCAATCACCCGCATGCGTTGAAACCCGCGTTGCACGTACTCGAAACTCACGCTGCGGCTATCGCTGCGCCACTGCAACGGCGACAGCGCATACGGGTTGCCGAACAACGCCGTGTCCACCTCACGTCGGCTGCCATCCAGTGCAAACAGCACCGGCCGCTCCACGTCCACCGCATCGCCCGGCTTTGGGTACAGCTGCGCGTGCACCACCGGCTGCCCGCCACCAGGCGGCACCGCTTCCACGCGGGTCACCCGCCGCGCATACCCCGGGCGTACGCGGTACACCGCGAGGTGCTGCGAATCCGGCGACCAGGCGACGCTTTCAACATCATAGAAATCCTCGGCGCGGCCGTCGCTGCTCAACCGCGTACTCTGGCCGTCGGCCACGCGCCGCAGCTGCAGATTCCAGCCATCGGCCACCACCTCCCACGCACCATCGGGTGAGTGCCGCGGCGTGGCGTCGGCCGCCACAGCCGGATCGCGCACCACGCCAAACCCGCGAGGGCGCTGCTGCGCGGTGGCAGCCACCGGCGCGCATTGGTAGTGGGTCAGTGTGCAGCGCCAGCTGGTCTCGCCGATCTCGAATTCCACTGCGCCATCGGCACGCCCGGCCTCCTGGGCATAGGCAAAACGCTCGAATGGCAGCGTCGTTGCGGTGACGTTGTTGCCGCCGGCAGCAGACAACCCACGCGCCAGCTGCGCATGATCGAAGGCGGGCGTTTTCTGCAGCGTGGCCAGGTCTTCGCGCATGAACGCGAAGCCACCCGGCACGGTCTTGCGGTAATAAAACGTGTCAGCGTCGTGCCATTGCGCCGGCCAGCTCACGTTTTCGGTCAGGGTCATCCACTGCGCACGCAGGCCCAGCGACCGCTGGTAGTCGGCCACGCTCGGCGCAGCCTGCGCCGCAGCAGCAAGCAGCGCCACGCAGGCAACCACGCCGCGCAGCCACTGCCGCATGCAGGTGCGCTTGCATCCGTCACTCACCATCGTCCTCCTCCAGCGCCAGTTCGTCGCTGCGCAGGCCGCTACGCGCGCCCCAGTGATAGATGCCGAAGGCGATCACCGCCACGCTCAGCGTGTCGAACGGATGCGCGATCCAGCCATGACCACCGAAGGTGCCCGCCCACGACACCGCCATCACCAGCACGAAAAACACAATCAGCCACAGCGACGCGCGGACCTGGCGCAACAGCCGGGCCCTGCCCGCGCGCGATGGCAGGCGATACAGCACGTACGCCGCGAACGCGACCACCTGCAGGCCCAGCAGCCAGGACAGCGTGGGCCAGGTGGACCAATACACGATCAGAGCGGCCACCACGAACGACAGCGGCCCCAGCACCGCAAATCCGCGCACGCGGAACGGCCGCGCCAGGCCGGGCGCACTGCGCCGCAGCGCGGCCACCGTGACCGGCGCCACCGCATAGCTCAGCACCAACGCGGCCGACACCACGCCAATCAACGTTTCCCAGGACGGGAATGGCAAGGTCCAGAAGATCGACAACCCCAGGCTCAGCCACAATGCCGGGCGCGGGATGCCCGAGGCCGGGTCCACCCGCGTCAACACCGGCAGAAACCCGCCGCTGCGCGCCCAGCCGTACACCACGCGCGGCGTGGCATTCATGTAGATATTGCCGGTGCCGCTGGGCGACACCATCGCATCGCAGATCACCAGCGCGGCCAGCCACGCCATGCCCAGTGCCAGCGCGATGTCGTGGTACGGCAGCGAAAACGACTTGTCGATGCCGCTCCAGCCCTGCGCCAGCTGCGCGGCCGGAATGCTGCCCAGAAAGGCAAGTTGCAACAGCACGTAGATCACCGTGGACAGCGCCACCGACAGGATCAAGGCAATCGGAATATTGCGTTGCGGGTTGCACACCTCGCTGGCCACCGAGACGATCGGGGTGAGCCCCAGGTACGCAAAGATGATGCCGCCGGCGGAGATCGCCGCTTCCACCCCGGCCATGCCCGAGGGTGCGAAGCCGTGCACGCTCAGGTTGTCGGCATTGAAGTGCTTCATCAGCAGCACGATGACCAGGATCGGCACCAGGAACTTGAAGATGCTGACGATGTTGTTGGCCAGCGCGAAGGTCTTGACGCTGAAGTAATTAAGCGCAAAGAACAGCAGCAACAATGCCAGTTGCACCAGCCAGCCCAGCAGGCTGGGATGCGTGCTGCCGGCCTGGCTAAGCGCCGGAAACCAGGCCGCCGCGTACTGCCGCGCCGCTTCCACTTCGATTGCGATCAGGCTGGAAAACGCAATCAACGTGATGAAGCCGGTCAACGACCCCAGCAAGGGCCCATGCGAGTACTCGGGGTACCGCACCACGCCGCCGGCGCGTGGCAACGCGGCGCCGAGTTCGCAATACACCAGCCCC
This sequence comes from Xanthomonas sp. LMC-A-07, assembly GCF_030208825.1. NCBI lineage: Bacteria > Pseudomonadati > Pseudomonadota > Gammaproteobacteria > Lysobacterales > Lysobacteraceae > Xanthomonas > Xanthomonas sp. LMC-A-07. The sequence continues at coordinate 83,168 of NZ_JARVTF010000007.1, read as the reverse complement.
AGCAACAACACCGCGATGCCGCCAAGAATCCACGACACGATGCCGGCCGGACCGGCGATCGAGGACACGTGGCTGGCGGAAAACAACCAGCCCGAGCCGAAGATCGAGCCCAGCCCGATGAAGGTCAGGTCGGTCAGGCTGAGCCGCTTGTGGAACTTGCCCTGTGCGCTCGCACCGTGTGTGGTCATACGTCACCCCCAGAGAGGAAAGCAGTGAAACCGCGCGGCCTGCGCCGGCATGAGGCAAGACAACTCAGTCGCTGGCCGACACCTTGGCATCGGCATCGGAGCCGGCGCGCGGATCCGGATACGGCGATGCGCCACCATCGGCGATGAATCGATCGATCCGCGCTTGCAGCACCGGCAACGGCACCGAGCCGGTCTGCAGCACCGCATCATGGAAGTGGCGTAGGTCGAACGTCTCGCCCAGCGCCGCCTCTGCCTTGCGGCGCAGCTCCAGAATCTTCAACTCGCCCAGGTAATACGACAGCGCCTGGCCCGGCCAGGCAATGTAGCGATCCACCTCGGTGGTCACTTCGTGCTCGCTGAGCGCGGTGTTGTCGCGCAGATACGCGATCGCCTGCGCACGCGTCCAGCCCTGGTGGTGGATGCCGGTGTCGATCACCAGCCGGCAGGCACGCCACATCTGGTAGGTGAGATAGCCGAAGCGGTCGTACGGCGTCTCGTACATGCCCATTTCCTGGCCCAGATATTCCGAGTACAGCGCCCAGCCCTCGCCATAGGCGGAGATGTAGCTGTAGCGGCGGAACTCCGGCAGATCCTGCGCTTCGGCGGCCAGCGGCATCTGCAACGCGTGGCCGGGCGATGACTCGTGCAAGGTCAGCGCGGTGAGGTTGTACAGCGGGCGCGATGGCAGGTTGTAGGTGTTGACCAGATAGATGCCCGGCCCACCGCGGCCACCGGTGTAAAACGGCGCCAGCTCCGGCGGCACCGGCTCGATGGCGAAGCGCTGCCGCGGCAGGCGGCCGATGTAGTCGCCGACCTTGGCGTCGACGCGCTTGGCGATCCAGGCCGCCTGCTTGAGCAGCTCCTCCGGCGTCTTGGCATAGAACTGCGGATCGGTGCGCAAGAACTGCAAAAACGCAGGAAACACCGCCTGCCCGGCTGGCGGCTTGAAGCCGCTGGCCACGATGGTCTGGTCCATCTGCGTGCGCAGCTTGGCCACTTCCTGCAGGCCAATCTGATGGATCTGCTCCGGGCTCAGATCCAGCGTGGTGAACTCGCGGATCTGTGCGCGGTAGTAGGCCGCGCCATCGGGCAGCGCTTCGCCAGCCAGGGTGTCGCGGGCGCGTGGCTGATACTCCTCGCGTATGAAGCTGAGCAGCTTGGCGTATGCCGGCACCACGTGTTGGGCGATGACCTGCAGCGCCTGCTGCCGCAACTGCGCCTGCTCGGCGGCCGGCAGGGTGGCCGGCATCTGCTTGAACGGTGCGTAGAACGGATTGGCCTCGCCCTTGGCCTGCACCACATCGGCAATGGACTGATCGCGCCCGGTCAAGGTGACCCTGGGCTGGCTGAAACCGCGCGCCAGGCCGGCGCGCATGTTGTCGGTCTGCTCACCGAAGTAGCGTGGAATATCGGCCAGCATCTTCAGATAGCGCTGGTAATCCTGGCGCGTACGCAAGGTGGCCTCGGCACTGAAGCCCAGGTCGCTCCAGAACGCCGAGTCGCTGTTGAACGGCATCTCCCAGGCGCGGAAGTGCTGCTGGTCCAGCAGCACGTCGAGCTGCTGGCGATACACCTGCGCGTTCACCTGATCCTCGGCCGAGAGCTGCGCCATCGGAATCGCGTCCAGCTCCTTGAGCACCTGTTGCCAGTACGCGGTGCGCGTCTGCTGCGTGGCCACGTCGACCTTGGGCAGATGATCGGCTGGGCCACTCTGGGTGGCCTGGTTGTCTTCGTCCACCGCACCCGCCAGCTGCGCCTGCCGCCAGCGCCATTCGCGCGTGTACAACGCCTTGAAGCGCTGCGCAGCGGATGTCTGCGCAACCGACGCCGGCGCCGCCGCCTGCACGGGCGCAACCACGCTACACAGGCTGGCTGCGATCATGCTGCTCAGGACGCTGGCGCGCAACACGGTCAGTGCGCTCATCCGCGTGCATCCCGCGTGGCAATGGCCGCTTTCGATTGCACGATCCACGCACGCACGCGCTGTTGCAGCATCGCCAGCGGCATTGCGCCACCACCCAGCACCGCATCATGGAAACCGCGGATGTCGAAATGCGTGCCCAGTTCTTTTTCGGCTTCGGCACGCAAGGCCAGGATCTGCAACTGACCCAGTTTGTACCCCAGCGCCTGGCCCGGCCAGACGATGTAGCGGTCTGTTTCGGACTGGATGCTCGGCTCGTCGTCGGACGGATGCGCGTGGAAGAAATCCACCATCTGCTGGCGGTTCCAGCGCTTGTAGTGCACGCCGGTATCGAGCACCAGGCGATTGGCGCGCAGCAACTCGCCGGAGAGCCGGCCATAGTCGTTGTACGGGTCCTTGAAGAAGCCGATGTCCTTGCCCAACCGCTCGGCATACAGCGCCCAGCCTTCGATGTAGGCGTTGTAGCCGGCCTGCTGGCGGAACGGCGGTAGCGGCAACGTCTGCGCAAGCGAAATTTGCAGGTGATGGCCCGGCACGCCCTCATGGTAGGCGGTGGTTTCGATATTGATCAGCGTGCGGCTGGCGTAGTCGCTGGTGTTGACCTTCACGATGGCCGGCTTGCTGCCCTCCGGATTGCTCTGCCAGTACTCGGCGCCCGGTGCGGTCCGCCGGAACGCAGGCATCGCCTGCACCTCCAGCGCAACCGTGGGCAGCTTGCCGAACAGCTTGGGCAACTCCGGCTGCATCGCGGCGATGTACTGCCGGTATTGCTGCAGGATCTGCTCGCCGGATTTGGCGAAGTGGCGTTTGTCGGCGTCGACCGCCTTGCGGAAGCTGGCCAGGTCCGGGTAGCCCTGCGCCTTGGCGATGACGGCCATCTCGCCTTCGATGCGCGCCACCTCCTTCAAGCCGATCTGATGGATTTCCTCCGGCGCCATGTCGGTGGTGGTCTGGGTGTGGATGGCGTAGCGGTAGCGGCGCTCGCCATCGGGCAGCGACCAGATGCCTTCCTGCGCGCGCCCTTGGGCGGCGTATTCGTCACGTACGAATGCTGCCAGGCGGGTGTAGGCGGGCCTTGCCTGCTGGTCGATTGCTGCAATCAGTTGTGTGCGTAACGCAGCGCGCTGGTCGGCCGGCACCGCGCCGTCGAGCTTCTTCAATGGCGAGGCAAACGGGCTCTGCGCGCCCTGCATCGCTGCGATCTTGTCGATCTGCTCCGGCAGCCGTTCGAGCAGGTAGCGCGGCTGCACCAATCCGTCCTTCGCCCCCTGGCGCGACACCGCGATGACCTGGTCGATCACGGTAGGAATCGCCTTCAGCCGGGTGATGTAGTCCTGGTAGTCCTTGGCGTTCTCGAATGGAAACGCATCGCCGTACCCGGCCAGTGCCAGCTGGATACCGCCGACCGGCTCCAGCGGCATTTCATAGGTTTTGAGGTCGAGCCCTTCCAGCCGGTCATGCAGCTGGCCGAGCATCATCTGCAGGCTGAGTTGGCGTTGCTCGTCCAACGTTTTGGCGTCGACCGCCTCGAACTTGCGCAGCAATGCGGCCGTGGCAACGCGCTCGGCCTGCGCGGCGTCCAGGGAATAGTCGCTCCAGCGATCGTTGTAGCGCTTGTCGCCGATGATGCTGGCAAATTCCGGGCTGTGCTGCAGCTGGTATTGCCATTGCTGATCGAGCAACGCATCGAAGGCTTTAGCCGCCTGTTCGTTGGTGGGTGCAGGCGCTGCGGCGGCGGCGGTGCTTGCACCGGGCGTTGCCGGTTTGCAGGCAGTGAACAGCGCAGCGGCAAGCAGGCTGACAACGACAGGACGCAATACATTCATGCATTCACTCCGAAAAAGATGCGGCCCATCGGCACCGTAGCAGCGCGCTGGCGCGCGATGAAGCTGTCCCGGTAACGCCGCATCGCGCGCAAGCGCGCTCCTACGACATCCAGGTCGTTTTTGCGCGTGGCGGCCGCCCGATCACTGCAGCGGTGCAAGGTGAACAGCGCAGCAGCGAGCAGGCTGACAACAACAGGGCCCACTACATTCATGCATCCACTCCAGGAAACGCGAACCACCGGCACCGTAGGAGCGCGCTTGCGCGCGATGAAGCTCTCCCGGTAATGCCCCATCGCGCGCAAGCGCGCTCCTACGACATCCAGGTCGTTTTTGCGCCTGGCGGCCGCCAGATCAGTGCAGCTACGCAAAGTAGACAACGCAGCGGCAAGCAGGCTGACAACGACAGGACGCAATACATTCATGCATTCACTCCGAAAAAGACGCGACCCACCGGCACCGTAGGAGCGCGCTTGCGCGCGATGAAGCTCTCCCGGTAACGCCCAATCGCGCGCAAGCGCGCTCCTACGAGATCGACCTCACCATGCCGTTCACTGCACCAGCGCACTGCGCGCGTGTGCTGGCTCATGCAAACGGTTGATCGATCGCCACCGACGGCGGCGTGAACCACTGCGCCCCGGTGTCGGTGACATAGAAATGGTCTTCCAGGCGCACACCGAACGCGCCCGGCACCACGATCATTGGTTCGTTGCTGGCGCACATGCCCGGCTGCAATGGCTGGCGATTGCCGCGCACCAGGTACGGCGCTTCGTGGATCGCCAGGCCGCAGCCATGGCCGGTGCGGTGCGGCAACCCGGGCAAGCGGTAATCCGGCCCCAACCCGGCCGCCTGCAACACCGCGCGCGCCGCCTGGTCAACCGCCTCGCACGCCACGCCCGGGCGCACCGCGGCAAACGCGGCCGCCTGCGCGGCCAGTTCCAGCTCCCAGATGCGCTGCTGCGCGTCGCTGGGCGTGCCGTAGATCCAGGTACGGGTGATGTCGGAATGGTAGCCCTGCACGGTGCAGCCGGTATCGATCAACACCAGCTCGCCGGCCCGCAGATGCTGCACGCCGGGGATGCCATGCGGAAATGCGGTGGCATGGCCAAACTGCACGATGCAAAAAGTGGAGCCGTTGTCGGCACCCAGCGCGCGGTGCGCTTCGTCGATGAAGCGCACCAGTTGGTCGGTGCCGATGCCTTCGTGCGCAATGCCGGCGGCCAGCCGCTGCACCAGTAGCGTCATGTCGCAGGCCTGCTGCATCAACGCCAGCTCCGCCGGCGACTTGCACATGCGGCAGCCATCGATGATGGCGCCGGCATCGCGGATCGCGGTGCCCAGGTGCGCCCGCAAACCGGTGTGCACCGCAAAGGCGATGCCCGGGTCCAGCGCCAGGGCATGTGCATGCTGCTCATCCATGGCCTGCACCACCAGCGCATACGGGTCTTCGTGCTCTTCCCACAGGCGCTTGCGCACCGGGAGTTGCAGCACCGCATCCAGTGAGCCTTCTTCAAAGGCCGGGCAGATCAGCACCGGGTCGCCCTCGGTAGTGAGCAACAGCGCCACCAGCCGCTCGCTGGCGCCCCACGGCACGCCGCTGAAATAGCGCAACGAAGTGCCTGCGCCGATCAGCAAGGCATCCACGCCCTGCGCGCGCATCAGCATGCGTGCGCGCTCGATACGCTGCTGGTATTCGTCCGCGCCGATCGGCGCTGCCCGCTGCGTCCACGGCGCGAGCTGCGCACGGGCCTGGTCCAGCGACATCCCGCCGATCTGCGTGCTCATGCATGCGCCCCGAGGTCGGCGCTGCTCCACTGCCCATCCACCAGACGCGCGACGCCGCCCGGGTTGCGCTGGCGCAGCTCCACCGGCAGCAGCGCATCCGGCACGGCGTCATAGCTGTGCAAGGCGGCAAACCGGCGGATTGCACCCGGCATGCCCACAGCGGTGAAGCCCGGATGCCCGGTGCTGGGGAACGGCCCACCATGATTCTGCGCGGCACTTACCGCCACGCCGGTCGGCATCTTGCTGTTGATCAGCCGGCCCACGCGTGTGCGCAGCACCGGCGCGATCTGTTGCCAGGCGGCATCGTCACCGCCATCGCTGGCGCGGTACAGCGTGCCGGTGAGGTTGCCTTCGAATGCGGCGGCCACCTGCGCCATCTGGGCGCTGTCGCGCGTGCGCACCAGCAGGCTCACCGGGCCAAAGGCTTCAGTCTGCAGCGCGTGCGGCGCGGCGATGAAGGCGTCTGCTTCCACGCTGAGCAAGGTTGGCGCATAGCGGTAGCCGCCCTCGCCTGCCGTTGCCCCGGCCAGCACCTGGGCACCGGCCGCGCGCAAGGTCTCCACGCCGCGCTGCACGCCATCCACGCCGCCTTGCGAAAACAGCACCATCGGTGCGGCGCCGGCAAAGTGCGCGGTGGCCGCGGCCACCAGTGCATCGCCCGCCTCGCCGTGAGGCACCACCAGCACGCCGGGATTGGTGCAGAACTGGCCGCTGCCCAGCGTGCACGAGGCGAAGAATTCCTGTGCCAGTGCGGCGCCGCGTTCGGCTACCGCGCCGAGCAGCAGGAACACCGGGTTGACGCTGGACAACTCGGCGTAGAACGGCACGCCGGCGGCATCGGCGGCGGCCTTCAGCGCCAGGCCACCGGCACGGCTGCCGGTGAAACCAATCGCACCCAGCCGTGCATCGCCGGCCAGTCGCAGGCCAAGCGCGTTGTCGAAGTGATACAGCAACTGCACCGCCGCGGCCGGCAGCCCGGCAGTCAACAGCGCCTGATGCGCCAGCTCGGCCATGCGCTGGCTGGTGGCCGGATGCAGCGGATGCGCCTTGGCGATCACCGGATTGCGCGCCGCGATCGCCGAGGCGAAGTCGCTGCCGGCAATCGCGTTGAACGCAAACGGGAAGTTATTCGGCCCGAACACCAGCACCGGCTTGCCCAGCGGCGCCAGATGCGAGCGCAGATCGGCAGCGGTATCGATGATGGGGTGCGTCCAGCTATAGCTGCGCACGGCCTGGGCGGCCTGGCGTAGCTGCCCGCTGGTACGCGGCAGTTCGTTGCCGCGCAAACGCGTGGGCGCCGGCAGTGCGGTCTCGGCATGGGCCAGCGCCACCAGCGTGTCGGCATCGGCGTCCAGCGCATCCGCGTACGCGTCCAGAAATGCAGCGATCCGTTCAGCCGGAGCGGCGGCAAGTTCGGCAGCCACCGCGTGCGCCGCCGCAACGGCGGTGTCGATGTCGCCGGCACCGCTGACCGGGAACTGAGGCCCGATCGCCTCGCCGGTGGTGGGGTCGGCAGCGCGAAAACTGCCGGCGGCATCGCGGCTGGCTTGCCATTGGCCGGCCAGCAGCACGGGTTGGAGAGTCTGGGTCATCGCAGCACCTTCGGTTGCGTGGAAGCGCCCGCACGCAGCACGGGCGATCGAACAGCGGATGAGGGTAACGCGCCTGCGACGTCCCACCCGTTTGATCCATGGACCACTACCGGCACCGGCTCATCCAGCGCAGCACGCACGGCGGCTGCGCTAAACAAACACCAGCGCGACGGCAACGGCGCGTGCTCAGTGCAGGCTGGGCGCCGTGGCGATGGCGTGGTCGATCACCTTCAGCGCTGCCTCGCGCTCGGCACCGTCCACCACCAGGCGTGGCGCACGGACACGTTCGCTGCCCAGGCCCACCTTTTCCTGCACCAGTTTGATCAGCTGCACGAACTTGGGCACGGTGTCCAGGCGCAGCAGCGGCAGGAACCAGTCGTACAGTTCCTTGGCCGCCGGGTAGCCGCCGTCGCGCGCCAGCTCGAACAGGCGCACCGACTCCTTCGGATACGCATTGACCAGGCCGGCGATCCAGCCCTTGGCGCCCATGCTGAGGCCTTCGACGATGGCATCGTCCATGCCGACCAGCAGCGCGAGACGATCGCCCAGCAATTCCTGCAGCGCGGCGAAGCGGCGCACATCGCCGGAAGATTCCTTTACTGCCTGCAGATTGGGGAATTCGGCCGCCAGCTCGGCGATCTGTGCCGGGCCGAAATCGGTCTTGTAGGCCACCGGGTTGTTGTAGAGGATCACCGGCAGATCGGTGGCCGCGATCACCGCACGCACATGCGCGCCCATCTCGCGCCAGTCGGTGGAATACACGTACGGCGGCAACACCATCAGCCCGCCGCAGCCCAGTTCCTTTGCCGCCTTTGCCAGCGCCACCGCCTCGCCCGTGGCCAGGCTGGCGATGCCCGGCACCACCGGCACGCGGCCGTTCAAGGCCGTCACCAGCGTCTTGAGGATGGCGAGCTTGTCGTCCACGCTCAAGGTGGCCGCTTCGCCCAGCGAGCCCAGCGGCACGATCGCGGTGCAACCGGCGTCCACCAGCTGATTGGCATGCTTGGCCAGGAAGTCGTGGTCGATGTCGCCGTTGGCGGTGAACGGGGTGGTGATGGCCGGCAACACGCCGTGCCAGAACGCAGCAATGCTCATGGATGATTCCCTTGCGAGTCGGAAGTGAAGGAGTCGGCCAGCGCCGCGAGGCGGACCGGGAACAACGGCGGCCGGCGGCCGGCGTCGGTGGAAAGTGCGGGCAGGCAGCGGCCCAGTTCGGCCAGCGCGGTGCCGCAGATGCGGCCCTGGCAGGCGCCCATGCCGCAGCGCGAGGCCAACTTCGCATCGCGTGCATCGTTGAAGGGGTCCAGCGCGCCCAGCGGCACGTCTTCGCAGCGGCACACCAGCGTGTCCGGTTGGGCCAGGCGGTGAATGCGCGGATCAAGCGCGAAGTGCTGCTGCAACAGGGCGGCGAAGGCACGCGCCTTGAGCCGTTGCGGTTGCAGGTGCTGCGCTGCGTCCGGCCCGTCGGCGGCCATGTGCCCGGCCATCGCACCTTCGATCAACGCGCAATCGCGCCCGCCGATCCCGCAGGCTTCGCCGGCAGCAAATATTTGGGCCACGCTGGTGCGCAGCAGCGCATCCACCTGCACCTGCTGGTGTGCACCGCACGGCTCCAGCTGGCAGCCCAGCAACTGCGCCAGTTCGACATTCGGCACCAGCCCGTACCCCACTGCGAGCTGATCGCAGGCCATGCGGCTGCGCCCGGCAGGGCCGTCGACCTCGACTTCGCGCAACTGGGTGTCGCCATGTGCCGCAACCACCACGCTGCCGCTGCGGTAAGCCACCGCATGCAGCTGCAGCCGCAGTGCCACCGCCTGCGCGGCCTTGCCCGGCCAGTGCCACAACTGCAGCGCGAAGCCGCGCAGCGCCGCCGCGCTGGCTTGTTCGTGAATCCCCAGCACCTGCGCGCCGTGCCGCTGCAAGGTGGCCGCGCTGGCCAGCAGCAACGGCCCGCTGCCGGCCACCAGCACACGCTTGCCGCGCACCGGCCAACCTTGCTTGGTCAGCGCTTGCGCCGCACCGGCGCCGGTCACGCCGGGCAGCGTCCAGCCGGGGAACGGCAGCATCAGTTCCCGCGCGCCGGTGGCCAGCACCAGCGCGGCGTAATGCAGTTGCACGCTGCCCTGCGCGCCGTCCGCCAACAGCCAGCCCGGTTGCGCCAGCACGATCTGCAGCCCAGTGAGCAGCGTGATCGCCGCATCGCCGGCCACCTGCGCCAGCAGCGTGCGTGCATCGGCCGGCGCACCGTGCTGCACGTCACTGCGCCACACCTGCCCGCCGGCGCGCGGCTGCGCATCCACCACGCCCACCTGCACGCCGTGGCTGGCGGCCGCCCGTGCCGCCGCCAGCCCGGCCGGGCCAGCGCCGATCACCAACACATCGAAATGGCGCACGCGCTCAGCCATCGGTACGCACCTGCATGCCATCGCGCGCGTCCACCATGCACGCACGTTGCTGGCCGATGCCGTCGATGCGCACCCGGCACTCGAAGCACACGCCCATGCCGCACAGCGGTGCGCGCGGCTGACCGCTCGCCGACTGGCGAAACTGCAGCGTTGCCTGCGCCACGGCGGCCGCAACACTGGCGCCCAGCGGCACCTCCACCGGCTGCGCATCCACATGCAGGCGCACCGTGCCGCTCATGCCGCCACGCCCTGTACCGCGCGCGCGGGCGCATAGGGCGCCGGGTCGATCGCCGGTGTGCGCCCGAGCAGGCTGTCCACGATCACCCGTGCGCTCCCCAGCGCCGTGGTGACCCCCAAGCCCTCGTGGCCGGCCGCCACCCACACATCGCGCCGGCCCGGCACGGGCCCCAGGTACGGCCGGCCATCCGCGGTGGCCGGGCGCAGGCCGGTCCACACCCGGATCGCCTGCAGCTCGCGCAGTACCGGCAAATACGCGAAGGCGCGTTGCAGCATCTGCTGCAGGATCGGCATCGACAGCGTGCGGTCGTCCGCGCCGTATTGGCGCGAGGAGCCGATCAGGATCTGCCCGGTCGGCCGCGGTTGCACATTGAAGGCCACGCTGCTGTCGTCGGCGCCATGTGCGGAATCCGCATAGCCCAGTTCCAGCAACTGATGCCGGATCAGGCCCGGATGGCGGTCGGTGATCACCAGATGGCCCTTGCGCGGGCGCAGCGCCAGTTCGGGCAGCAAGGCGGGCAAGGCGACGCCGCTGGCGACCAGCACCGGGCCGGCCAGCACCTGCCCATCGTCCAGACGCACGCCGCCGGCCTGCAGCTGCTCGACCTTGCGGCCGGCAAACAAGTGCGCGCCTGCGGTGCAAGCCAGGCTCACCAGATGCCGCGCCACCCGCGGCGGATACACCACCGCCTCGTCAGGTACACGCATGCCACCGGCCAGGCCGGGCACCAGGTGTGGTTCCAGCGCGTAGAGCTGCGTGGCATCGATCGCTTCGGCACGCAGGTCGGCGGCGGCCAGCCGCGCAATCTTGGCCGGCACCGCTGCCAGTTCGCGCGCATCGCGGGCCACCCACAGCGTGCCGCACCGGCTGAATTCGGCCTCGCTCAATTCGGCAAACCGCTCCCACAGGCGCAGCGAATACGCCGATAAGGCCAGCTCGGCGGGGTCGTCGTCCATCGCCACCAAGTGCCCCATCGCCGCGGCGGTGGAGCCACCGCCGATCGGCCCCGGTTCCACGATCGCCACGCGCAAGCCCTCGGCGGCGGCGGCCTCCGCGCAGGCCGCGCCAACGATGCCGGCGCCGACCACGATCAGGTCGTAGCTGCGGCGCGTTGAAGCGGCGGTGGCGTGCGTGTCGCCATGTAATGGCTGCGCGGCTTCGGGCACGGCAGTCGCCGCAGCAGGCGCTGCGCCGGTACCGCCCTGCGCGCGCGGTGGCGGCTGCATCAGGCCACGATGCCCCAGGCGAACGGGTCGGCCGGATCGATCAGCAGTTGCGACCGCGCGGTGATGAACGCGTGCCCGCTGATCCGTGGCGCAATGCCACGCCCGCTGTGCCGGAAGCTGCCTTCGAATGCACTGCCCAGGATGCCTTGCTGCAGCCAGCGCTCGCCTTCGGCCAGCTTGCCGTCGGCCGCCAGGCAGGCCAGCTTCGCACTGGTGCCGGTGCCGCACGGCGAGCGGTCGTAGGCCAGGCCGGGGCACAGCACGAAGTTGCGTGCCGCGCCGCTGCCGTCCGGGGCCACGCCGCTGATCTCGATATGGTCGATCTCCCCACCCGCCTCGCCGGTGATGCCGGCCGCTTCCAGGGCCAGGCGGATCGCTTCGGTGTAGGCAGTGAGTTCGCGCTGCTGGGCCAGGCCCAACGCGCACGGCGCCTGCTCGGTGATGAAGAACCAATTGCCGCCCCAGGCCACGTCGCCGCGCACGCGGCCATGCCCGGGCACGTCCACTTCCACGTCGGCGGCGTGGCGGTAGCTTTCGACGTTGTCGATCGACACCGTGCCGTCGTCGGTCAGCGCCACGCCCACCGTGCCTACCGGCGTCTCGATGCGGTGCTGCCCCGGCGCGATGCGGCCCAGTTCGGCCAGCGTGCGCACCACGCCGATGGTGCCGTGCCCGCACATGCCCAGGTAGCCGACGTTGTTGAAGAAGATCACCCCGGTGCAGGCGCTCGGGTCGCGCGGCGGCAGCAACAAGGCGCCGACCATGGTGTCCGAGCCGCGCGGCTCGCAGGCAATGGCACTGCGCCAGTGGTCGAAGTCGCTGCGGAAGCGCTCGCGGCACTGCGCCAGGTCGCCATCGCCTAGGTCGGGGAAGCCGGACAGGACCACGCGGGTCGGTTCGCCTGCGGTATGGGAGTCGATGACGTCGATGGTGTGCATGCCGCCATGCTCCCATCCAGGGCGCGCGGGCGACTAGCGCGCAATGCGAGGCGCAAATGCGGAAATCCGCACAATCGCCAACCTGATTCACAGCCGCGCGTTTGCGCTAGGATCGGCGTCGGGCCGCGCCTTTCGCGCGACCGTCAAATGCGACCGCCACGATGACTCCGATGGACCTCAACCTGCCCGCGCTGGAAATGCAGACGTTGTTCGACGCGCTGCCGGATGTGGTGTTCTTCATCAAGGATGGCGAAGGCCGCTACACCCATTGCAACCTCACCCTGGTGCGCCGGCTCGGGCGCAAGCTGCGCAGCGAGATCATCGGCCGCTCGCCGCTGGAGGTGTTCCCGCTGCCGCTGGGTGGCAGCTACATGATGCAGGACCGCCGCGTGCTGTGTGGCGAGCTCATCGACAACCAGCTGGAAGTGCACCTGTATCCCAATCGCCTGCCGGGTTGGTGCCTCACCTTCAAGCGCCCGCTGTGCGAAGGCGACGAGGTGATTGGCGTGGTCGGCATTTCGCGCGATCTTGGTCAGCCGGACAGCCGTCACTCGGCGTACGAGCGCCTGAGCCAGGTGATGGACCACATGCAGGCCAACTTCGGCGACAACCTGCGCGTGCAGGCGCTGGCCGACCTGGCCGGGTTGTCGGTGGCGCAGCTGGAACGGCATTTCCGTCGCGTGTTCCAGGTGACGCCGCAGCAACTGCTGACCAAGTTGCGCATCGAATCGGCGATGCGCCTGCTGTACGGCGACGACAGCATTGCCAGTATCGGCCAGCGCTGCGGCTTTGCCGACCAGAGCGCATTCGCGCGGCAATTCAAGGCCACGGTGGGCATGACCCCGCGCGACTACCGGGCGCTGAAAGGCCAGCTCTAAGACCGCAGCAGCACGCCGTGAGGGCGTCTGCCGCAGATGCAGAATTCGGCAGGATTACAGCCGGGCCGCGAGGCCCGTGGTGCTGGCTGCGCTGAAGGACGCGTCAAGGGCCGAACCGGGCCCGGATGGTAGAATTCCGCGTTTCCCCTACTGCGTTGCCAATGGCCAGCTTCTTCCGTCGCAACAAGCCAACCACGCCCGACAGCTCGCGGACCTCGCGCTACAGCCTGGAAGAACTGGCAGCCGCATTCCCCACGGCGCCATCGGCTGCCACGCCAGCCGCTCCGCCCGCGCCCACCCAGACACCGCCTGCCAGCGCGCCGACCACACCGGTCGCGCCGGTTGCAGCGCCCAGCACGCCGGCTGCAGAAACGCCAACGCCAACAGCGCCGGCCGCACCCGCTGAACAACTGGCGCAGGACATCGCCGCACGCACCGGGCAGGCGCAGAGCATTGCCGCGGTACCCAGCGCACCCACGCCGCCGCCAGCCGCTGCGCCCTCGGCGCTGCAGGCATTGCCGGATCCGGTTGCGCCGAGCGCGCCGGCCACCGCCACGCCCGTCGTTGTGGTGCCTACGCCGCAGCCGCTGCCACAGGCCGCACCTGCTGCACCGCTGCAAGCGCCGACCCCGGCAGTCACGCCAGCCACGCCGGTAGCCACGCCGCAGGTGGCGGTACCGCCCGTAGTGACTGCACCGGCTGCGCCTGCGGTGCCTGCAGCGACACCGCTCGCCGCATACGCGCCAGTCACGGCAGCGCCCCTGGTCACCACACCGGTGGCTGCGCCCACGCAGGTCGTGCAGGACAGCGGCATCGACACGCGCGACAGCCTGCCTGCCGCGCCGGCCGGCAAGCCGGGCTGGCGCGAGCGCCTGCGCAACAGCACCTTTGCGCGCAGCTTTGGCGGCCTGTTCTCCCGTAACCCCAAGCTCGACGACGACCTGCTCGACGAGATCGAGACCGCACTGATCACCGCCGACGTCGGCATCGGCGCCACCACCGCGCTGGTCGAAGGCCTGCGCAAGCGCATGAAGTCGCGCGAGTTCGTCGATGCCCAGGCCATGTTCAAGGCCTTGCGCGCCGACCTCATCGCACTGCTGCAGCCGGTCTCCAAGCCGCTGGTGATCGACCGCTCGGTCAAGCCGTTCGTGGTGCTGACCGTCGGCGTCAACGGCGTCGGCAAGACCACTACCATCGGCAAGCTCGCCAAGCGCTTCAAGGACGACGGCCACAGCCTGATGCTGGCCGCCGGCGACACCTTCCGTGCCGCCGCGGTGGCCCAGCTGCAGGCATGGGGCGATCGCAACGGCGTGGCCGTGATTGCGCAGGGACAGAACGCCGATGCCGCTTCGGTGGCGTTCGACGCGCTGCAGGCCGCCAAGGCCCGTGGCACCGAAGTGCTGATCGCCGATACCGCTGGCCGCCTGCACACGCAGACCGGGCTGATGAACGAGCTGGGCAAGATCCGCCGTGTGCTCGGCAAGATCGATGCCGCCGCGCCACACGAAGTGCTGATGGTCATCGACGGCACCACCGGCCAGAACGCCATCTCGCAGTTGCGCCAGTTCCACGCCGCAGTCGGCGTCACCGGCCTGGTGGTGACCAAGCTCGATGGCACCGCCAAGGGCGGCGTGGTATTTGCGCTGGCCCGCGAGTTCGGCATTCCGATCCGTTTTGCCGGTATCGGCGAGCGCCCGGAAGACCTGCGCGTATTCGACCCGGAAGCGTTTGTCGATGCGCTGCTGCCAGAAGCGCTGGGCAGCTGATTCCACGCCTGCTGCAGTGCTGCACGCATGCAGCACTGGCGCTGGGGTCCAGATGGCTGCGCGGATGCATTCACCGCGCTGCGTCTGCACGGGCCAGGCGTGGCTGCGGGATCGCGCTAAAGCGGCCACCTTCAGCCGTTGCAGCGGGAGGCGCTGCGGGAGGCGCCTCTGGCGCAGCGCAGGTTTGCCATCTGCAGCGCGTGATCGACCCTGCAGCGCCTGATCGACAAAGTACCGGCGTGGCAGTGCCATCAAGGGCGGCCGGATGTGCAGTTAGCTGCATTGCGCGATGCCTATCCACCCTGCAAACACGCACCTTGCTGCGCTGTTGAGTGCCGAGATCAAGCCACCGACGCCTACACTGCACAGCGGCGGCATTGCGTATCAGCTCGCACGAAGCACGCAGCCGCATGCGGGATGAAGTCACCGCCCCGCTTGTGCACACCAACCGCTTTGACCCTTCGCCTTCCCACGCCAGCAGACCCCATGCCCGCACCTGCCACGCTCACCACCGATGCGTTTGTCGACCGCCTGCTGCACTGGTTCGACGGTCACGGCCGGCACGACCTGCCCTGGCAGCATCCGCGCGCGCCCTACCGGGTGTGGTTGTCGGAAATCATGTTGCAGCAGACCCAGGTGGCGGTGGTGATCCCGTACTTCCAGAAGTTCGTCGCCAGCTTCCCCACCCTGGCCGATCTGGCCGCCGCCGACAACGACACGGTGATGGCGCACTGGGCCGGGCTGGGTTACTACGCGCGTGCTCGCAACCTGCATGCCGCCGCCAAGCAGTGCGTGGCCTTGCATGCAGGCGAGTTGCCGCGCGATTTCGATGCGCTGCTGGCGCTGCCCGGCATCGGCCGCAGCACCGCCGGCGCGATCCTCAGCCAGGCCTGGAACGACCGCTTTCCAATCATGGATGGCAACGTCAAACGCGTACTCACGCGCATCCACGGCATTGCCGGCTATCCCGGCGTGCCGGTCGTGGAAAAACAGCTATGGCAGCTGGCGGCGAACCATGTCGCACACGTGCCTGCCGCCCGCCTGGCCGACTACACGCAGGCGCAGATGGATTTCGGCGCCACGCTGTGCACGCGCGCCAGACCGGCGTGCATGGTGTGCCCGCTGCAGGACAACTGCGTGGCGCGCCGCGAAGGCCTGGTAGAGGCACTGCCCACGCCCAAGCCCGGCAAGCAATTGCCCGAGCGCGAGGCCACTGCGCTACTGCTGGAAAACGCGCACAACGAGATCCTGCTGCAACGCCGCCCGCCCACCGGCATCTGGGCGTCGCTGTGGACGCTGCCACAAGCCGAAACCGACAGCGCGCTGCGTGAGTGGTTCGCCGCGCATATCGATGGCGATTACGACCGTGCCGACGAAATGCCGATGATCGTGCACACCTTCAGCCACTACCGCCTGCACCTGCAGCCACTGCGTCTGCGCAAGGTCGCGCTGCGCCAGATGCTGCGCGACAACGACGACCTGCGTTGGGTGGCACACGCAGACCTTGCAACGCTGGGTCTGCCGGCGCCGATCCGCAAATTGCTCGACGCGTTATAAACGCGCGCCGCACGACAACCACGTGCGCAGGCAACCGCGGCTCGGCTTTGACAGGACACGGGCTTACACTGCCACTCCAGCGCACCGTGTGCTGGTTGAGCCCTGCACACCTGCATCGCCCACACCACGCGCGCCCCATACAAGGAACTTTGCATGTCCCGCACCGTGTTCTGCCAGTACCAGCAATGCGACACCGAAGGCCTGGATTTTGCGCCGTATCCGGGCGAGCTCGGCCAGCGCATCTTCGCGCAGATTGGCAAGGCTGGCTGGCAAGCCTGGCTTGCGCACCAGACCATGCTGATCAACGAAAACCGGCTCTCGCCGCGCGATCCCAAGCACCGCGCCTTCCTCGAAGCGGAATTGCAGAAGTTCCTTTTCGAACGCAATGCCGACAAGCCAGAAGGGTATGTGGATCCGCTGGGTGAAGAGTGAGCGCGGCAATGCGCTGATTGGCTACAGCGTGCGTTTGGCGCGGTATTGCGCGCATGTTCGCGCCAAGGCGCTGTGGTGCATCGCCACTGCCGCCGACCAGCGGGCCGACATCATGACTCGCCGGAGTAGGCGCCCACGCTCACTCCTGCGGAGCCTGTTCGGCTTCCGCCTCCGTGCGCTCCTGCATCCTGGCCTCGCGTAGTTGTTTCTCCGAGGCACGGATCGCCTTGACATCGAGCGGGCGAATCGTCTCGATGCGGCACGGAATACGGATCATCCCCGGGCCACCGAGCGCAATCACATTGTCGAAGCGCGCACTCACCTGACCAAAGCGCTGCGTGATCGCAATGGCCGGCGCATACCCGAGCTCGTTGCAGCTCGCGCGCAGTTCCAGCAAATACGCCTGATTGGGGCGCGTCCACACCGCCAACGCGCTGCCGCCCAATGCGGTCCAGCCGGCCAGGCTGTTGCCATAGCGGAAATCGCGCACCGGCGCACCGGCGTTGGCGCGGTACAGCTGCAGGCGCTCCTCGTCAGACAGGCGCCCGGTGGCGCAGCCAACCAGACTCAGCAGCGCAATGACCACCCAAATGAATTTGTGCATGGGACACCTCGGCAATGACGCCTGAGCATGCCCCGCCGGATGTCATGCCTGGCTGAAAGTGCGCGCGTGCCCGGCCACGCGTTCACGGATGGGCCACTGCCGGGCACTCCAGGCCACACCGGCACCTGCACGTATTCAACCAACGCCGGTGGGGCCATCCAGCAACATGCGGATGCGCTTGAGCAATTCCTTCTGCGTGTACGGCTTGTTGACCACATCGAACTCCGCACCGCCCACATCGGTGCGCTGGATGCTGGCATCGGCATAGCCGGTGGTGAGCAGCACCTTGATCTTGGGCAGCATCCGCCGTGCTTCGCGTGCCAGCACCACGCCATTCATGCCGCCCGGCATGATCAGGTCGGTGAACAAGGCGTCCACTTCCGGATGCTGCTCCAGCACCTCGATTGCTTCGCGCCCGCTCGACGCGGACAGCGCGCGATAACCGGCGCCTTCCAGGAACATCTTGGCCACCACCGCCACGTCATCCTTGTCTTCCACGATCAGGATGGTTTCGTTGCCGCCCTTGTCCAGGGCGCGGTTCTTGGTGGACGGCAGCGCGTTTTCGTAATCGCTGGAGGCGGGGAAATACAGCCGCACCGTGGTGCCTTCGCCCACTTCGCTGTAGATGCGCACGGTGCCGCCGGATTGCTTGACGAAGCCATACACCATCGACAAGCCCAGGCCGGTGCCCTGCCCCTCTTCCTTGGTGGTGAAGAACGGTTCCATGACCCGGCTCACCACTTCCGGCGGCATGCCCGAGCCGCTGTCGGTCACCGCAATACTCACGTAGCGGCCCGGCGCGAGCTGGTGATACATCGACAGATCGTGGCTAGTGATCTCCACATTCTGCGTCTGCACCATCACTTCCTTGCGCTCGGCATTGGCCATGGCGTCGCGTGCGTTGATCAGCACGTTCAACAGCGCCACTTCCGCCTGCGTCGTGTCGATCTGGCAATTCCACAGCCGTTCTTCCAGCGCCTGACGCAAGCTGATGCCGCCCCCCAGGGCGCGCTCGGCCATGTTGTTCATGCCCGACACCAGGCCGTTGAGATTCACCACCCGGCCACGCAGTTTCTGCTTGCGCGAAAACGCCAGCAATTGCTGGGTCAAGGTCGCGGCCTTGGCCGCTGCCGCGGCGGCGTGCTCCGCGCTGACCGCGATGCGATCGGGGCTGCCGCTGCCGTTGCTGACCATCATCTGGATGAATTCCAGATGCCCGGACATCACCTGCAGCAGATTGTTGAAGTCGTGCGCAATGCCGCCGGTGAGCTGGCCCAGCGCTTCCATCTTCTGCGCCTGGCGCAAGGCATCTTCGGCATCACGGCGGCGGCTGACGTCCAGCTGCGAGCCAAAGAAGTACACCAGCTTGCCGGTGTCATCGAAGACCGGAGAAACGAACAGCGCATTCCAGAATGTCGAGCCGTCCTTGCGGTAATTCAGCACTTCAGTGGCGAATTCGCGGCGGTTGTCGATGGCGTCACGCACATCGGCCACGGCCTGGCGATCGGTCTCCGGGCCCTGCAGGAAGCGGCAGTTGTTGCCAATGATTTCGTCGGCAGCGTACCCGGTCATTTCCAGGAAGGCCCGGTTGGCGAACACGATCGGGTTATCCGGCAGGTATGGGTCGGTCACCGTCATCGGCATGCGCGTGGTTTCCACCGCAGCAAAGAAGATGTCCGAGCGATGCTTGCTGACCGGAAGCGTCTGCGATTCGCCAATCAATGGCGCCCGTGGCTCTCCGTAACCGGGATCGTTCAAGTGCGTGCTCTCCGCGGGGCCATTCCCGTGGCGCTAGTTTAGACGAGCCCGGTGAGGCCCCCATCACATCCGTGAGCCTTTCCAGACCGGCAAATGACCGCGATGCAACCTTTGATTGCGGCCGAACGTAGCTGCGCCCGGGTGACTGCCCGGCGCCCTCGCTGCGGAGCGTGTGGACTGCCGCAATGCAGACAAATTGCCGGTCTTGCCCGGCGCGCGGCAACACCTGTCCTCGCCTTGCGCCGTCACTGCGGCGCCATCTTCGAGAACACGTTGATGACCACCGCGCCGGCCACGATCAGCGCCATGCCCAGCATGGCCGGCAGATCCAGCCGCTGGCCATGCACCAGCCAGGCCACCAACGAGATCAGCACGATGCCGGCTCCGGACCAGAGCGCGTACGCGATGCCGACCGGGATCACCCGCAACGTCACCGCCAGGCAATAGAACGCCACGGCATAGCCGAGCACGGTCAGCAGCGACGGCCATCGCCGGGTGAAGCCTTCGCTGGATGTGAGCGCCGCCGTCGCCATGACCTCCGCAACGATTGCCACCGCCAGAAACACCCAGTGCTTCATCCTCGCCTCCACGCCTTCACTGCCGCGACCATAACGGCAGCCACCGGCCTGCACGCAATCGCCGGGCTGTGCGCCATTGCCGGCACGCACCGCGCGCGCTAACGCGCCACGGTCGGGTTTGCCGTAGCATGCGCGTGCACCACGCAGCTCCTGCGTCTCGTCCGGCCGTTCTGGCGCCGTTGCGCGCTCTTCTCTCTCCGCCGGCCTGCGCGCCTGGCGATCACGCGACGCGACCATGCCGGGCTATCAGACCCAGATCCATGCGCTGACCTTCGGGCAGCACACCTTCAGCATCCGTGCGTTGGCGGACAAGCAGCAATACGCAGACCCCGACCAGACAGCCGCCGATGCGGGGATTTCCTCGGCGCAGTGGAGCCTGTTCGGCCAGGTCTGGCCCGCCGGCCAGCTGTTGGCCGAAGCGATGGCCACCCGGCCGGTGGCCGGCAAACGCATTCTCGAACTCGGTTGTGGCCTGGGGCTGGCCAGCCTGGTGTTGCGCCGCCGCGGCGCCGACATCGTGGCCAGCGACCATCACCCGCTGGCCGAAGTCTTCCTGGCCTACAACGCTGCGCTCAATGCGCTGGAATCGGTGCCGTACCGGCGCCTGGATTGGGACGCGGGCGCGGCGGACATGGGCCAGTTCGACATGATCATCGCCAGCGACGTGCTCTACGAAACCCGCCACGCCACCCTGCTGGCCAAGCTGATTCCCGACCTGGCCAAACCGGCCTGCGAAATCGTGATCAGCGACCCCGGCCGCGGCAATGCGAACAGCTTGTCGCGCATGCTGGCCGACATCGGTTTTTCATTGATTGCCGGCGAACGCCAGGCCGCGGTGCACGTCGCCAAGGCGCCGCGCCTGTTTGTGTACCGGCGTGGCGCGGAGCCGCGGCAACCGGCTGGCTGAGCCGCGCGATCACGCTGCGGGCTCGCCGCACGGCGCAGGCGCCGGCCACACACCGGCGCTGCGCAGACAACGCAGCAAACGCGTCGCACACGCCGATGCCAAGCCCGGCACTCGCCTGCGGATCACGCCATCACGTTAGCGCGACACTAGCCACCGATGGGGCTGTAGGCAGACAGTGTCACCGGCTTGCGCGGGTCGGCCTTGATCACCTCGTGCCGGCTCAGGCGCAGCGCCTCGCCATCGCGCTCTGCGTCCGGGTTGGTCACCCAGTCTTCGATGATGCGCACATGGAACAGCACTGCACGCTGCATGCGGTCGTAGCGGAAGGTGATGTAGTCGGTCCAGTGCTGGCCGCATGCAACGCCGTTCTGCACGGTGAAATAGGCGCCCTTGGCCACCAACCCCTGGCCGTCGTAATCGAACGGATCGCACTGCCCACCGTCATCGGCCTTGAAGATCACCTGTGCGTTGCGCGCGGCTTCGACAAAGCGGCCATCGGCCGTGTGCATCAGGACCAGCAACAGCCGCTGCGGTGCATCCTTGCCGGCGGCAATCTGCGCTGCTTCGTCGGCGCGCCGCAACGCCAGCAGGTAATCGCGCCGGCCATCGCCATTCACATCCGCATCAACCGCCTGGATGAGCGTATAGCCGGCAGGCAGGTGCGCGCTCAGCTCGGGCGGCAGCGCCGCTGCGGCACAGGGGCCGATTGCCATCGCCGTTGCCAACACCATCGCCACTGCGTGACCTCGCATCTGCCTGCTCATCCATTTCGTTCCGGGCGTGCAGCATAGCCGGCCGTGCAACTGCCTGTGGGTCTGGGCATGCGCGACCGAACGCGGACGCATCCGTCGACATGCCTACGCGCCAGCGATCGCCATCGCCCGTTTCTTGGCAGTGAAGAAAAATCGCCAAGTCCGCTTATGCGCTCACGTGCGATTGGCGCATCGCCGACGTGCGTTTTATGCAGGCGGCGCGATGCTCTGCCCCGCACCACGCAAACGCGTGCGTGCATTCCCCAAGCAACGAACCAAGAGAACTCTCCATGGCAAATCAGAACCAAAACCAGGGCGGCACCAGTAACCGCGGCTTTGCTTCGATGGATGAAGACAAGCAGCGGGAAATCGCCTCCAAGGGCGGCAAGGCAGCCCATCAGAGCGGCAACGCACACGAATTCAGCTCGGAAGAAGCACGCGAAGCCGGCAAGAAGGGCGGCCAGTCCAGCGGCGGCGGCAATCGCTGACCGCGCGGCGCTTCCGGAGGGTCATCCGCTCTCCGGAAGCGCTCATGCTTGACGTCATTGACCTGAGACCGGGCGCTTGAGAGCGCCCTGCTGTCTTTGCATCTCGCGCAGGCGCGGCAACGCGATGCCACCGCACAGCACTGCCGCGAACACCTAGCGAATCATCTCGCGAATGCGTGCCGCCATCGCATCGATACCGAACGGCTTGGTCAGCACGGCCATGCCTAGCGCGAGTTGGCCGGCGCCGAGCACAGCAGTTTCCGCATAGCCTGTAATGAACAACACGCTCAAGCGCGGCCGCGCGATCCGCGCCGCATCGGCCATCTGCCGCCCGTTCATGCCACCCGGCAAGCCAACATCGGTGATCAGCAAATCGATCCGCACATCGGACTGCAGCAAGCTCAAGCCGGATGCGCCGTCCACCGCCTGCAACGCGGTATAGCCCAGTTCCTCCAGGATGTCGGCCACCAGCATGCGCACGCTGGGTTCGTCGTCCACCACCAGCACGGTCTCGCCCTGTTGCGAACGCGGCATCGCCGGCAGCGTGCGCGCTTGCGCATCGCCGGTGGCATCGCCCAGATGCCGCGGCAAGTGGATGCAGACGGTGGTGCCCTCGCCCACGGTCGACGACACCCGCACCTGGCCACCGGACTGCTGCGCAAAACCGTAGATCATCGACAGCCCCAGGCCGGTGCCCTCGCCGATCGGTTTGGTGGTGAAGAACGGCTCGAACACCCGCGCAATGACGTCTTCGGGCATGCCGGTACCGGTGTCGCTCACGCACAACGACAGGTACTCGCCGTCGGGCACCTCGTGTTGCTGCGTGGCCGAATGGTTCAACCAAGTATTGGCGGTTTCGATGGTGATGCGGCCGCCGTCCGGCATCGCGTCGCGCGCGTTGAGGCACAGGTTGAGCAGCGCATTTTCCAGCTGGGATGGGTCCACCAACGCGGGCCACAGCGCCTGCTCGGCCACCGTGGTGAGTTCGATCGACGGCCCCACCGTGCGCCGGATCAAATCTTCCATGCCGGCAATCAATGCATTCACATCGGTCGGCTTGGGCGCGAGCGTCTGCCGGCGCGAAAACGCCAGCAGGCGATGGGTCAACGCTGCGGCGCGGCCGGCCGCCTTCTGCGCCACTGCGATGTAGCGCTCCACATCGTCGAAGCGGCCCTGGCCCATGCGTGTCTGCATCAACTCCAGGCTGCCGGAAATGCCGGTCAGCAGATTGTTGAAGTCGTGCGCCAACCCGCCCGTGAGCTGCCCCACCGCTTCCATCTTCTGGCTCTGCCGCAACGCCTCGCGTGCCACCTCCAGACTGGCTTCGGTCTGCACGCGGTCGGTGACATCCTGCGCCACCTGGAAGGCGCCCACTCGTCCGCCATGGCGATCGCGCAGCTGGCTGAAGCGCACTTCGTAATGCCGCAGCGCGCGTGCCGGGTCGCCGAACTCCTCCAGCACCAGGAACTCGTCGCCACTTAGCGCGCGGCCCCAGTGGCGCGCCACCTGCGCGCGATGTTCGGGCAAGCCGTCGAGCAGACCTAGCAGGTTGTCGCCCACATGCGCAGATACCCCATAGGCGAGCCGCAAAGCCTCGGCGCTGGCGGTGTTGAGGGCCAGGATGGTGAAGTCCATGTCGCAAGCGAGCACGGCCGCGTCGGTGCTATCGACGAAGTCGGCAAACAGGCGCCGCTCGGCCAATGCTTCGACAACGCGCTGCTCCAGCGTCTCGTTCAAGTCGCGCAACTGCTGCTCCACCCGCCGGCGCGGGGTGATGTCCACGATCAGCATCGCCACGTGATTGTCGTGGGTGCCGGCCGGAAACAGGTGCGCGTCGTACCAGCGCCCCAGCCGTGCGGCCTCGCGTTCGAAGCGCATTGGCTCGCCGCTGCGGGCAACGCGGCCATACGCCTCGTGCCACTCCTGCTCGATCCCGGGCAACAACTCGCTCGACCATTTGCCCACCACATCGGTCAGGCCGGTATGCCGCTCGAAGGCCGGATTGACCGCGAGCATGCGGTGGTCGATTGCCTGACCCTGCGCATCGAACTTGACCTCGGCAATGCAGAAGCCGGCGTCGATGTTTTCGAACAGCATGCGGTAGCGTTTTTCGCTCTCGCGCAGGGCCTGCTGCGCCTGCTGCGCATCGGTGGTGTCGAACCCCTGCACGAAGATGCCGGTGACGCGGCCGGCATCGTCCTTGACCGGCTCATAGACAAAATCGACGAAGCGCTGCTCGGCGCCGGTACCGGTCCGCTGCAGCTGGATCGACACGGCCGACGCCACGAAGCGCTCGCCGGTGCTGTAGACGCTGTCGAGCAATTCGTAGAAGCCCTGGCCTTCGAGTTCCGGCAGGCCGGCACGCACGCTCATGCCGAGCATGTCGCGACCGCCCACCAGTCGTAAATAAGCGGCATTGACGAAGGCGAACACATGCTCCGGGCCGTGCAAGATCGCGGTGAACCCGGGAGCCTGTTCGAACAGCCGGCGCTGCCGCTCGGCTTCGGCGGCGCGCAGGCGATCGGCGCGCACCGTCTCGGTGATCTCGATGCCCTGGTTGAACAGGCCCACGATGCTGCCGTCTTCGCCGCGGATCGGTGCTGCGCTGAAGTTCCAGTAAGTCGTCTCCGGCACGCCACGACGCACCATCGGCAGTTCCACATGCCGCTGCTCGAAACCTTCGCCGGTCTGCAGACACCGGCGGAACGGCGGCGCCACCTGTTCCCAGGACGCGCCCCAGACCTCGGAGACCGGCTGGCCCAACGCCCACGGATGGCGATCGGCCATCGACGGGATATAGGCGTCGTTGTAGAGCATCACCAGATCCGGGCCCCACAACACCGTGGCGAGCACCGGCGAGTTCAGGCAGATCGACAGCGCCGAACGCAGCGATTGCGGCCACTGCGAAGGTAGCCCCAGCGCCGAGCCACTCCAGTCGTGCGCACGCATCCGCGCGCCCATTTCGCCACCACCGGCAAGGAAGGAAAACGACTCACCACTGGGATCAACGGGCATCGCGTCTGACGTAATTGGGGTGGACCACTGCCGGAAATACGGCAGGCGTGCGCGATGCGTCTTGCCATCGAACGGCGGGCGGTCGACAGCGTCGTGCAGGCTCCATGGCGTTAGCGACTCCCCGTGAAGACTGCCCGCGTGCGGCATCGGTTGTGCCCGTCGCGGGCGAGACGATAGCGCGCCCGCCAGCATCGCCACAACTTCCGGCCGCCTGCCGGTCGTTGTGCTGCGGCAAAACGCTAAACCGTTCACTGCCGCGCGGCCTGGTGGGCGCAGCGCTGCGCCATCGCCGCCCACTGATGTCCGATGACCGCCCGCGTCTCATCCACTGAGACGCGTGCTTGGCAGCATCGCCGCCGATGACACGCACCACAACGGCTACTCGCCGCACCACATTGATCGAACGGCGGCACTGCGCGTCTGGCATCGCGCCAAGCAACGCGTTACCACCGAGACAGGAGGCCGGCGATGGTGGGGCGCGCTGAGCGGGCAAAGCGCAGCTGGGGCGCTCCGGACTACACCTACCCCGAGCATCTGCGTGCAGAACTGGAGACCTTGCCGGCCACGCCCGGGGTCTATCTATTTCATGGTCAGAGCAGCACGTTGCCGTTGTACATCGGCAAGAGCATCCACCTGCGCAACCGCGTCATGGACCATTTCCGTAACGCGGCCGAAGCCTCGCTGCTGCGTCAGACGCGCAGCATCCAGGTGATCGAAATGGCCGGTGACATCGGCGCACAACTGCTGGAGTCGCAGCTGATCAAGACCCTGCGCCCGCTGTACAACCAGAAGCTGCGCCGGATCCCCCGCCAGTTTTCGATCCGGCTGTATCGCGGCGAGGTGTCGATCGAACATTCCGGCGAGATCGATCCGGCGGCAGCGCCCTGGTTGTACGGGCTGTATTCCAGCCCGCGTGCGGCCAAGGAAACGTTGCGCCGCCTCGCCGACCAGCATCGTCTTTGTTACGGCTTGCTGGGACTGGAGCGGCTGCAAGCAGGCCGGCCCTGTTTCCGCGCCATGCTGAAACGCTGCAGCGGCGCCTGCCATGGTGCCGAGCCCTTGGACGCGCACGAAGAACGGCTACGCAGCGTGCTGCAGCATCTGGAACAGGCGGCGTGGCCATTTCCCGGCGCCATCGCGCTGAAGGAGCAAGGCGCGCAACGCACCCAGTTCCATGTGCTGCGCGATTGGCACTATCTGGGCAGCGCCACCTCGTTGGCGGGCGCACGCCGTTTGCAGGCGACACCCGGCGCGTTCGACCGCGATTGCTACCGCATCCTGCGCAAATATCTGGAGACGCAGCTGCACTGCGTGTCGCTGCTGTAGGCGCAAGCGGGCCCAGCTGCCTCAGCGCTTTCTGCTTCGGCGCGATTGCGCATCGCTGCGGTGCTGCGTGGTGGGCACCTGCTGCGCGAACACTGCGTGCATGCAGGCAACCACCTGTTGCGCGCGCGCAGACAACGGCCATTCGGCGCGATGGATCAGCCATAGCGTATCCACCACCGGATGCAGCCCTTCCACCACCTGGATCGCGGCCTGGTCGTGGAAGGCCAGGCGTGCGCCGCACTACGGCCAGCGCCAGCAACCAGGCTTTAGCGCGGCTAACAAAACGTAGCGAGCGATCGTGAGGCGGGTGCGGACGGCGCGAAGGAACCGGCCTGTACGGGGAGACATCCCGATTCCGAGCACAGGCTGCGCCCGCATGGCGGCTGCGCAGTCGTTTTGATCGCTGCTCTTAGCCCAGCACGCAACGCGGCACTTCATTCGGCCGCAGCGTCAACACCTGCACGCCGGTGCGCGTGACTGCCACGGTGTGCTCGAACTGTGCGGACAACAGGCCATCGCGCGTATGCACCGGCCACACGTCGGCCTCCGCGCGCACCGCTGGCTTGCCCTGGTTGAGCATCGGCTCGATGGTGAACACCATGCCCTCCTGCAGCTCCGGGCCGGTGTTGGCATGGCTGTCATGCAGGATTTGCGGCTCCTCGTGCATTTCGCGGCCAATGCCGTGCCCGCAGTATTCCCTGACCACGCTGTAGCCCTGCTCACGCGCATGCCGCGCGATCGCGTGCCCGATATCGCCAACGCGCGCACCGGGGCGTACCGCGGCAATGCCTTTCCACATGGCCTGATACGTTGCCTTGACCAGGCGACGTGCCGCGTACGACACCTCGCCAATCAGGTACGTGGTGCTCGAATCGGCAATGAAGCCGTTCTTTTCCAGCGTGATGTCCAGATTGACGATCTGCCCACTGCGCAGCACATCCTCCGCCGACGGCACGCCGTGGCAGACCACATCGTCGATCGAGGCATTGAGCACGAACTCAAACCCGTACTGCCCTTTGCTCGCAGGCCGCGCCTGCAACTCGTCCACGATCATGCGCTCGACAAAATCGTTGATCTCCAGCGTGCTCTTGCCCTGCATCGGCAACTGATCCAAGCGCGCAAACACCTGCGCAAGCAGCGCACCGGCGTCGGCCATCAATGCCAGTTCGTACGGCTGCTTGATCATGTGCGTCGCGCATCCACCACGGGCGATCGCACGCCTGCGCCGCGGAGCTCATCGGCCACGATGTCCTGGAAACACCGGTCCGGATGCATCTCGCACAGCATGCCGATCCTGATCCAGAACGTGGCCTGCGCATTGATCGACCGATGCGTGACCGTGCAGGCCCGACGCAGCTGGTCGTGCAAGCTGTCGTCGATGTTGACGATGCCCATGAGATTGTCTTGCAAAGAGATTTATACGAATCGTATATGTTTCATATATTCGTCGCAAGACAGCCTTGCCAATGCGTCGCGAGCAAGGATGGGAAGCGTCCGCTGGGAAACACACACAGTCACTGCAGGCACCAGTCCGCCGCGTCCGCCAGAACATCACAGCTCCCTGCGAGGCAGCAGACAGCGCGCGCATCGCCACCACACGCGCCGCTGCCACCCAAGTCGCCCCGCCTTACTGCCGCCCAATCCCCTCCAGCACCGCAAGCACGGCGTCATCCAGTTGCAGCGTTGCCGCCGCCATGTTCTCGCGCAGATGCGCCAGCGATGACGTCCCCGGGATCACCAGCACATTCGGCGAGCGCTGCAGCAACCACGCCAAGGCCACCTGTTGCGGGGTCGCCTGCAGCTGCGCGGCGACCTCGGTCAGCGCCGCGGACTGCAGTGGCGAGAAGCCGCCCAGCGGGAAGAATGGCACGTAGGCGATGCCCTCACGGGCCAGCGCGTCGATCAGTGCATCGTCGGTGCGATGGACCAGGTTGTAATGGTTCTGCACGCACACAATGCGGCACAGCGCCCGGCCTTCTTCGACCTGTTGCGCGGTGACATTGCTCAAGCCGATGTGGCGGATCAGCCCGCGCTGCTGCAGCTCGGCCAGCGCGGTGAGCTGTGGTTCCAGCGACCCTTCCACCGGGCGTTGCACGTCCAGCATGCTGCGCAGGTTGACCACCTCCAGCACATCCAAACCCAGGTGTTTCAGGTTGTCGTGCACGGCCTGGGTGAGCGCTTCCGGCGCCATCGCCGGCAGCCACGCGCCACTCGCATCGCGCTTGGCACCCACTTTGGTTGCGATGGTCAGCTGCTGCGGATACGGATGCAGCGCCTCGCGAATGATCTGGTTGGTGATGTGCGGGCCATAGAAGTCGCTGGTATCCAGGTGGGTCACGCCCAGCGCCACCGCCTCGCGCAGCACCGCAGTGGCGGCGTTGCGGTCGGCGGGCGGCCCGAACACATGCGGGCCGGCGAGCTGCATGCTGCCGTAGCCGAGGCGGCCCACCTGGCGGTCGCCGAGGGCATAGGTAGAGGCGGATGAAGTGGTCAACATGGCGTGTCTCCGTTGGGGTGACGCCACTCTAGGCAGGCCCGATGCGTGCAACAATCCGGGGCAAAGCACACAGGCTGTGCAGGACCTCGAACAATGGCGACCCATCTGGCAGACCTGCAGGCCTTCATCGCTGTCGCGCAGGCGCAGGGCTTTCGCGAGGGCGCGCGCCACAGTGGCGTCAGTGCTTCCAACCTCAGCGAGGCCGTCCGCCGGCTCGAAGAACGCCTGGGCGTGCGCCTGTTCAATCGCACCACCCGCAGCGTGGTGCCCACCGATGCCGGCCGGCTGTTGCTTGCGCGCGTGGCCCCTGCCCTGGGCGAGCTGGAATCGGCCATGGACGCGGTCAACCAATTCCGCAGCCGGCCGATGGGCAACCTGCGCCTCAACGTGCCGGTGAGCGCCGCGCGGCTGGTGCTGCCGGCAATCCTGCCCGCCTTCATGGCCGCCTACCCCGACATCCGTGTCGAGATCACCACCGAAGAAAGCTTCGTGGACATGATCGCGGCCGGCTGCGACGCCGGCATTCGCTATGAAGAGCGCCTGCAACCGGACATGATCGCCGTGCCGATCGGCCCACGCGTGCAGCGCATCGCCACCGCAGCGGCGCCGCGGTATCTGGACCTCCACGGCCGGCCCGACCACCCCAAACAGCTGCTGCAGCACACCTGCATCCGCGGGCGCTTTGCCAGCGGCGCGATCCCGGCATGGGAATTCGAACGTGCTGCGGAAGTGATCAGCATCGACCCGCTCGGCCAGCTGATCGTGCAGGTGGGCGGCGGCATCGACCTGGCAGTGGATGCGGCGGTCGCCGGCAGTGGCGTCATCCACCTGTTCGAAGACTGGCTACGCCCGCACCTGGACACCGGCGCGCTGGAACCCATCCTGCAACCGTGGTGGCAGACCTTCTCCGGCCCGTTTCTGTATTACCCCAGCCGCACGTTGATCCCAGGCCCGCTGCGCGCCTTGATCGATTTTCTTCGCGACACGCAGGATGCGGCGCCCGGCCCGGCAGCGTAGGAGCCGTAACCGGAAGCACGCATGCGGCAAGTGGCGATCGCCAGCTTGGATATCGCAAGTGGTGATTGCCAGCTTGGATATCGCAGGTACAGATCGCATGCGCGCGCCGAAAGTCACGATGCCGGACGGCACCTCACCGCCAGGCGGACTCGGCCTTATCATCCATCCATCGCGCTGCCAGGGTGCGCGCAGCAGTGCGTCGCACGGCAGCGCGACCGTCTTTGGCATCAGCACCTGCTGCAATCACTGGATCTCAATGAAACGACTCATCGCATGCGTGGCAGTCACAGCCTGGTCGTTGTGCACGGCAGTCTCTGCCCAAGGGCTCGACACGTCACTGCGTCGTGAGTACCCCTCATTGCTCTACGTCGACCAGTACCGCGCCGCCTATCGGCAGGACGTGCAAGGCGGTGCCGATGCCTGGAAAACAGCCACAACGGTGCCGCATGATGCGACCGCCAGCGAGCTATCGCAGCGCCTGGTCGGCCTTGCCGATCAGCACGTCGCGCTGACAGGCGACAAGGCGGGCAAGACAGAGACGCTGGGCGTGTTGTTCCGCACCTCCAGCGACGGCCATCTGGTCGTCTGGCACGTGCTCGATGCCCGGATCACCACTCTTGCACCGGGCGATGAAGTCCTGCGCATCAATCACGCACCGACACAGGCCTGGTTGAAAAACGCAGCACGCCTCACCTTTGGCGGGAACAACCGCTCACGCCAGGCGGAAGCGGCACTGAGCCTTGCCCTGGGCACGCCGGCGGCGCATGAGGTTGCTGGCCTCGGCAAGACACTGGAGATGCACGTTCGAACGCGGCACCGCGCGCCGCGCACAGTCACGCTGCACTACCAGCCGATGACCCAGGACCTTGCCAAGACACTCGCATCTTCGGTCGACCTGCCTGACTTGCCGGAGATCGTGACGATTGGAAACACGAAGGTCGGGACCCTGCGCATGGGCGCGTTTGCGCCGCAGTACAGCGCAACCTTCACCACGGCAGCGGAGGCAGCAGAGACGGCTAGTCCCGAATCGAACAACACCGATGCACCGATGCTGGCGGGATTTTGTGCGGTCACCAAGCAGCTAATCGGTCGCTACGATGCACTCGCAAAACAGTCCGACGTCATGCTCATCGACCTGCGTGGAAACATGGGTGGGTTTGCGCGCGAAGTGCGCGGCCTGGCCTGGGCCATCAGCGGACGCAAGCCGGTGCACACCTATGAGATGAGCGCGTCCGGCAAGGCGGGGATCGTGCGCCTGGAAGCACTTCCGGATGACGCCAGCTGCGGCACCGTGGCCTCGCAAAAACCGCTGCTCGTCCTGGTCGATGCGGGCACTCGATCGGCTGGCGAGCTGCTCGCCACCTACCTCTGGGCCAACGGCGCCACCGTCATCGGCGAGCGCACCATCGGCGCTGGCGGCGGTCGTGATTCCAAGAGTGACGGCATCGCGTTGGGCGAGACCGGTTACCGCGCGCTGGTGAGTGAAAGCTTTTACGTCTTCGATCCCACACACGCGCTACGCGCTGGCGAAATGCAAGAAACCGCACTGATCGACCGTGTTGCAACCGAGGGCTTTCGCCCAAGCCGAACCCGCCCCTACGCCACCCAGTCGATCGGAGTGTTGCCGGACGTGCCGCTCGTGATCCAACCGGACGACCTGCAGGATGGCGGGCGCCAGCTACTGGCGCGCGGCGTGACTGCTGCAGGATTGAACAAATGATCCGGCACGCGGGCCGTCTGAAAACCACAGGCAGTCGCTCGCCCGCATCCTGCCCCGCCCGCAACGGCGAGTAGCGCTGCCGCGGTTAGCCAGATAGACACCAAAGAATGCGCAGTCGGTGCGCCAAGACAGCCGCCGACCGACGAATCGGTGCAGGTCTGCCGTGTTGAACTCTCTGCACTGTCGCGCCCGCGCAACACGGTGGCTTGGCCTGCATCCCGATCACGTCGCACCGAATGGAATGGATCGGTCGCTGGACGCCATCGCCAGATGCAACGCAAGAGTGAACCTTCGCGCCTGGTGCAAATCTGCGCAGGTAAAATTCAAAATTCTTGATATCAGCAGCGACTAGAAGGGGCGAATGCCCGCGCTGCAAGGATGAAAACTGGTGGCCGAGGACGGAATCGAACCGCCGACACGGGGATTTTCAATCCCCTGCTCTACCAACTGAGCTACTCGGCCACTGCCTGCGACGCGATGCCTGCGTTGCGAGGAGGCGCATCATAACGAGCGTGCGGGATTTCGGCAAGCGTTCGCGCGCAGGTCGTGTTCGGGCTGAGCCGCAGCCGGGTTTCTTGCGCCGGTTCACGCCAAGCGGGGGCACCGATGGCCTAGCCTGCGCGCGTCCTTTGGAGATTCGCATGCGCCTGCCTCGCCTGTTGTTGTCATTCGCCGCCCTGCTGCCGCTGGCTGCCCTTGCGCAGCAACCGGTGCGCGCCGTGCCGGCGCTGGATATCTCGCGCTATGCCGGGCAGTGGCACGAGATCGCCCATCTGCCGGTGTCGTTCCAGAAGAAGTGCCGCAGCGATATCACCGCCAGCTACACCTTGCGCGACGACGGCCTGATCGGGGTGCGCAATGGCTGCCGCGTTGCCGATGGCAGCCTGACCCAGGCCGATGGCGTGGCGCGCCCGGTGGCCGGGCACCCCGGGCAGTTGCAGGTGCGCTTCGCGCCGGAATGGCTGTCGTGGATCCCGCTGGTCTGGGCGGACTACTGGGTGATTGCGCTCGATCCCGACTACCAGTGGGCGGTGGTCGGCGAGCCGGACCGCAAGTACCTGTGGATCCTGTCGCGCTCGCCAGAGATGCCGCGCGCGCAGTTCGAGCAGCTGAAGGCCACCGCCACGCAGATGGGCTACGACCTGTCGCCCCTGATTGTGGCGGCGCCACTGCGCTGAGGGCGGCCCCCGCCCGGCGGGCACCGTACTGCGTAGTATTCTTGGCAATGCACCAACCCGCCAAGGAACCGAGTTCATGCACCGTGCCTTTCGCCTCCTGATCGTGACGCTGTCGTGCGGCCTGCTGTTGAGCGCCTGCGGTGGCGGCGCGGTTCGCCGTGTCTCCGAGCCGACTGCCCGCATCCAGCAGCTGACCGTGCGCCCGGACGGTGGCTGGTCGGTGGAGTTGCGCCTGCAGAACTACAGCAGCATTCCGATGCGCTTCGAACGCGTGGCGCTGGAGATCGGCATGGGCGATGGGGTTGCCGGCAAACTCGACCAGGCAGTGGGCATTTCGATCGGCCCGGAAACCGCCGATGTGGTGACCGTGAGCCTGCAGCCCGCCTCGCTCGGCCGCATCACCATTGCCGATGTGCTGGCCGGTGGCCGTTCGCTGC
The DNA here is from genome assembly GCF_030208825.1 of Xanthomonas sp. LMC-A-07. NCBI lineage: Bacteria > Pseudomonadati > Pseudomonadota > Gammaproteobacteria > Lysobacterales > Lysobacteraceae > Xanthomonas > Xanthomonas sp. LMC-A-07. Next base: position 50,142 of record NZ_JARVTF010000007.1, on the reverse strand, counting down.
CGTACACGCTCAAGGGCACGGTGTGGGCCACCCCGCAGGACAAAAAACAACGCGAGTTCGCAGTTGATTCGCGCAACACGCTCAGCCCGGCCCCGGGCCTCAACGGCGTGCTGCGCTGACGCGCACGCCTCCACGCACACGCTTCAAGGATCCCGCATGAGCAGCTACATCGCACCGTTGACCGACTTCCGCTTTGGCCTGTACGACGTGCTCGGTGCCGAGGCACTGTTCGCCCGGCTCGGCTATACCGACGCCAGTGCCGACATCGTCGACGCCGTGCTGGAAGAAGCCGGCCGCTTCACCGCCCAGGTCCTGGCCCCGCTCAACAGCATTGGCGACGAGATCGGCTGCGCCTTCGACAAGAGCACCCATGCGGTGACCACCCCGCCCGGCTTCCGCGCGGCCTACGACCAGTTCGTCGAAGGTGGCTGGAACGGGCTCACCGCCGAGCCGCAATTCGGCGGCCAGGGCATGCCGCACACGCTGGGCGTGCCGCTGAGCGAGATGATCAACGCCGCCAACCTGGCCTGGGGCAACTTCCCGCTGCTCTCGCATGGCGCGATGGAAGCGCTGCGCCAGCACGGCGAGGCGTGGCAGCAGGAGGTGTTCCTCAAGCCGCTGATCGATGGCCGCTGGACCGGCACCATGTGCCTGACCGAGCCGCATTGCGGCACCGACCTGGGCCTGCTCAAGACCCGTGCCGAGCCCAACGCCGATGGCAGCTACGCCATCACCGGCACCAAGATCTTCATCACCGCCGGCGAGCATGACCTCACCGACAACATCGTGCATCTGGTGCTGGCCAAGCTGCCGGACGCACCGGCCGGCGCCAAGGGCATCTCGCTGTTCGTCACGCCCAAGTTCAAGGTGGACCGCGATGGCACCGTGGGCGAGCGTAATGCCCTGCACTGCGGCTCGATCGAACACAAGATGGGCATCAAGGGCTCGGTGACCTGCGTGATGAATTTCGATGGCGCGCAGGGCTATCTGGTCGGCCAGCCGCACAAGGGCCTGCAGGCCATGTTTACGATGATGAATACCGCGCGCCTGAGCGTGGGGTTGCAGGGCATTGGCCTCTCCGAGCGCGCGTATCAAAACGCGTTGCGCTACACCCGCGAGCGGCTGCAATCGCGCGCGCTCAGCGGCGCGAAATTCCCCGACAAGCCGGCCGACCCGATCATCGTGCACCCGGACGTGCGCCGCATGCTGCTGACCATCAAGGCGCTGACCGAAGGCAGCCGCCTGCTGGCCCTGCATGCTGCCAGCCTTGTCGATGTGGCGCACCGCGGCGGCAGCGAACAGGAGCGCGCCGATGCCGAGACGCTGGTGAGCTTCCTCACCCCGATCTCCAAGGCGTGCCAGACCGAGTGGTCGGTGGAAAACACCTATCACGCGCTGCAGTGCTTCGGCGGCCACGGCTACATCCGCGAATACGGCATGGAGCAGCTGGCCCGCGATGCGCGCATCACCACCATCTACGAAGGCACCACCGGCATCCAGGCGCTGGACCTGATCGGCCGCAAGACCGCCAGCAGCCAGGCCGCCGGGCTCAAGCTGTTCCTGGCCGATGTGGAAACCTTTGCCAACACGCATGCCGACAACGCGGCCCTGGCCGAGTTCATCAAGCCCTTGCGCGACAAGGCCAGCGAGTGGGCGATGCTGACCCGCGACGTGCTCGACCGCGCCGCCCGCAACCCGGACGAACTGGGCGCGGCCAGCTACGACTACCTGTTCTATTCGGGCTACGTGGTGCTGGCCTATTGGTGGGCACGCAGCGTGGCCGCCGCCGACGCCTCCGCGCACGGCGAGGAGTTCAAGCGCGCCAAGCGCGAGACCGCGCGCTTCTACTTCGCCCGGATCCTGCCGCGCACCCTCACCCACGCGGCCACCATCCGCAGCGGCGCCGCCCCTTTGATGACGCTGGAAGCGGAGTTGTTTGGGCAGGGGTGAGCAGCCGTGTCGCTGCGATGTTGCCTTGCGTGACCGATGTGGTGTGAGAGTGGGCTTGTCGGGTGCCGATGCGGGCGTCGCTGTCGTGTCGTGTCGTGTCGTGCGGGTGCTGGTGCGGGTGCGTGCAAGCGTTTGCGGCTAGTCACCCTTGGCAATGCTGAAGAAAGCGCACTACCCGGACGCCAGCCCTACGTAGGAGCGCGCTTGCGCGCGATGGAGCTTTCCCGGCAACGCTTCGAAGCCTTCTCGGTAACGCTCCTTCGCGCACAAGTGCGCTCCTACACGTGCGTCGATGGCAGGCGCATGTGCATCGCTCGCGTGGCTCGCGTGCCGCTTGCGCCTCGCGACCGTTAGTTAGGCCGTTGGGCCGATCGGGCCAGCGCGCCAGCTCAGCAGGCGGCCGACGTTGGCAAAGCGTGGGCGCGAGCGGGTTTGGTGTTCTTGAGATGCACCCTCTAGAGAGATGCAAGACGCCGACGTGCTCGGCCAGCGCCTGCAGCAACCAGCGCAGGACCGGGCTGGACGCGCCAACGCATCAGAAACCAGCAGCGCGTAGGAGCGCGCTTGCGCGCGATGAAGCTTGCCCGGTGACGCTTCGTAGCCTTATCGGTAACGCTCATTCGCGCACAAGTGCGCTCCTACGATGCATGACGCCGTTGTCGATGGCACCCGTGTCTACCGCGCCCGCCTGTAGGCGCTGCGGCCATTCGCCGGATCGTCCTGGCCACCCATGGCTTCACAGCACACACACCGCCGCCGCCAACACAGTCGAACAACCGCGCAAGATCCCGCAGATACACAAACTGTCAACGATCGGGTATAAGCTGTTTTCCCGATGGAGACAGACACGCACGTAGGTGATGTGATCGTCCCCGGAGGCTTCCCCGCCCCGGTCACGGGCAGCGCTGTCGCCGCATTCCCGCCCTTGCCCACCGTGCGCCTGCTCTCCCTGGACGCGCATGGCCGTGTGCTGGACTGGATCAACTGGCAAGACGCCGCCTGCCTGTATGCACGCGATGCCGTGTCGTGGACGCTGGGCGAGCCCTGCATGCAGATCCACGGCGGCGTTTCGCGCCTCACCGGCGAGCGCAGCGTGCTGGAGCTGCATCCGATCATCGCGGCACGCGGCCACGCCCGCTCGCGCGCGCTCGACCCCACGCCCACCCTCACCAACACCGCCCTGTTCGCACGCGACTCGCAGTTGTGCATGTATTGCGGCCAGCACTTCAGCCGCCCGCACCTCACCCGCGACCACGTGATGCCGGTATCCAAGGGCGGCCGCGACAGCTGGGAAAACGTGGTGACCGCGTGCTTCCAGTGCAACTCGCGCAAGGCCAACCGTACACCGCAGCAGGCGCACATGCCGCTGCTGGCCGTGCCCTACCGGCCGAGCTGGATCGAGCATCTGATCCTGTCCAACCGCAACATCCTGTCCGACCAGATGGCGTTCTTGCGGGCGCAACTGCCCAAGCGCTCCAAGCTCTCGCTCTAGACTGCGCTCGCGTTTGCCCGCATGCCACTGCGACAGTTCGTCGCAGGCATGCGGTGCGGCCACGCCACGCGCGCATCACGGCTGCTGCAGCCATCACTTCCCGCTGACACCTGAACCGGTTTGCTTGCCGGGCCTTCGCATGGGGAGGACAATATGGCTTCAGCACATTGACACGATGATGATCGACTCCACCCGCTATCCGCGCCTGTCGCGCATCCAGACTCCCGACGATCTGCGTACCTTCGAGGAGGCCGACCTCACCGCGGTCGCCGACGAACTGCGTGCCTACCTGATCGAATCGGTGGGCAAGAGCGGCGGCCATTTCGCCGCGGGTCTGGGGGTGATCGAACTCACCGTCGCCCTGCATTACCTCTACCAGACGCCGGTCGACCAACTGGTGTGGGACGTGGGTCATCAGACCTACCCGCACAAGATCCTGACCGGGCGCCGCGACCAGATCCACACGGTCAAGCAGAAGGACGGCGTGGCCCCGTTCCCCAAGCGCGAGGAAAGCGTGTACGACACCTTCGGTGTTGGGCATTCGTCGACCTCGATCTCCGCCGCGCTGGGCATGGCGATCGCCGCGCAGCGCAACGGCGACGACCGCAAGGTGGTGGCGGTGATCGGCGATGGTGCGATGACCGCCGGCATGGTCTACGAGGCGCTCAACCACGCCGGCGGCATGGACCCGGAACCCAACCTGCTGGTGATCCTCAACGACAACCGCATGTCGATCTCCGAGGCAGTGGGCGGGCTGACCAAGATGCTCGGCCGTGCCAGCGGCAGCCGCACGCTCAACGCGATCCGCGAGGGCGGCAAGAAGATCCTCGGCGACAAGAAGAACAACCCCACCGCACGCTTCGTGCGCCGCTGGGAAGAACACTGGAAAGGCATGTTCGTGCCGTCCACGTTGTTCGAGGAAATGGGCTTCCACTACACCGGCCCGATCGATGGCCACGACCTGCCCAGCCTGGTCGGCGCGCTGAAGACCTTGAAGACCTTGAAGGGTCCGCAGCTGCTGCACGTGATCACCACCAAGGGCAAGGGCTACGAGCTCGCCGAAGGCGACCAGATTGGTTACCACGCGGTCGGCCCGTTCGACCCGAGCAAGGGTCTGGTGGCCAAGGCCGGCGCCAAGAAGCCGACCTACACCGATGTCTTCAGCGACTGGGTGTGCGACATGGCGGCGGCCGATCCCAAGATGCTGGTGATCACCCCGGCGATGCGCGAAGGCTCCGGCCTGGTGCGCTTCAGCAAGGAATATCCGCAGCGCTATTTCGACGTGGCGATTGCCGAGCAACACGCGGTCACCCTGGCCGCTGGCATGGCAACGCAAGGCGCCAAGCCGGTGGTGGCAATTTATTCGACCTTCCTGCAGCGCGGTTACGACCAGCTGGTGCACGACGTGGCGGTGCAGAAACTGGACGTGCTGTTCGCGATCGATCGCGGCGGCGTGGTCGGCCCCGACGGCGCCACCCACGCTGGCAACCTGGACCTGAGCTTCCTGCGCTGCGTACCGCACATGGTGGTGATGGCGCCCGCCGATGAGGCCGAGTGCCGCCAGATGCTCACCACCGGCCTGCGCTATGAGGGCCCGGCAGCGGTGCGCTATCCGCGTGGCACCGGCCCCGGCACCGCACTGGATGCTTCCTTGACCACCCTGCCGATCGGCAAGGCGCAGCTACGTCACAGCGGCGCACGCATCGCACTGCTCGGCTTCGGCGCCACCGTGGATGCCGCTGAAGCGGTCGGCCGCGAGTTAGGCCTGACAGTGGTGAACATGCGTTTCGTCAAACCGCTCGACAAGGCGATGCTGCTGGAGCTGGCCAAGAGCCACGAAGGTTTTGTCAGCATCGAAGACAACGTGGTGGCCGGCGGCGCAGGCTCGGGCGTCTCCGAGCTGCTCAATGCCGAAGGCGTGCTGATGCCGATGCTGCATCTGGGCCTGCCGGACAGCTTCCAGCACCACGCCAGCCGCGAAGACCTGCTCGCAGAAGCCGGTATCGACCAGGCCGGCATCCGCGCCGCCGTGCTCAAGCGCTGGCCGCAGCTGATGGCCAAGGGCCAGCAAGCGTTGAATGCAGCGACAGGCTGAGGCCTGCTGTGCTGTATGGCGTGAGTAGCGCAGGCTGAGGCCTGCTGTGTTGCATGACGTAGCGCAGGCTGAGGCTTGCTTATTGAGTGGCGTCGTTGGCAACCACCGGCTGAGTCCTCTTTGGCCATACCGCGCGTTTGATGCACTGAGTGGCTAGCAATGCGATCCGATGTTGCAGGCCTGACCGCTGGTTACCAGATGCAGCAAGCAGTACCTAGTTGCGACGGGCGCACGTAAGCCAATTGGCAACTGACGCGAGTGCTCTGTAAGCGCCGCGTCCTCGATCTCGAATCGTGCAGCACTGCTTTGGTATTCACCACCATGCTAAAGCGTGGGCACTTTCCCGTTGCACGCAAAGGCTTCCACCAACTGCAGCAGCGGTGCCTGCGCATTGATCTCCCGCAATTGCGCCTGCAGCCGGTTCACGCCTGGCAACACGGCGTCGCCGTTCAACGCTTGCTGCAATAACGCAGGCAAGCCGCCCAGATCGCGCAACCACCAGGCGGCACCGGCTACCTGCAACCGTGCCGCGTGGTCGAACTGGTCGTAGTCCAGCGGGTAGACGATCGATGGCAGGCCCGCCGCCAGGCACGCGTACAGAATGCCGGCGCCACCGTGGTGCACCACCAACGCGTAGCGGTGCAGATGCTGTGCGTAATCGACATACGGCAGGCAGTGATAATTGCCCTGCGCTGGCTGCGGCGGCAGCGCGGTATCGCCCGCACTGAAATGGAACACCACGTCCGGGAACTGCGGCGCCAAGGCTCGCAGGTCCGCGTCGACGCGTTGCTTGACCCATTGTAGATGCGTGCCCAACGTCACCAGGACGTGGCGGCGCCCGCCGATGAACCTGGGCGGCGGCACGTCATTGGGCGGCGTGCACAACTGCGGCCCGACGAAGCGCACTGCGGCAGGCCAACGCCGCGCAAATTCAAACGACGGCAGGCCCAGCGCGAGCACGCAGTGCGGCGAATACACCGCCTCGCTGCCATCCGCGCGGTACAACGCCGGCAACCCGGCCGCACGCATCTGCTGCCGATAACAGCGATGCAGGGTGCGCTTGAAGCCACGCGTCAAACGGCGCGCGATGGCGTGCCAGATCCGTTGCGGCCTGCCAGTCGCGGGCAACAGGCCGCCGAAATACGCTGGCGGACCATCGGCGGTTTCCAGCACGCAAGGAGACGGCAGGCTGGTCCACCAGGCAATGCCCATGGCCTGCGCCGCCAACCCGGCGCTGGGCACGGTGAAGTCGGCAATCACCAGCTCCGGCCTGCGTCCGCGGTAGTGCTGTTGCAGGGCCTCACCCAGCCGCACCATCAGGCCCAATGCTGCGTGCAATTGGCGGCGCAGCCGCAACGGATTGTGGCCGACCGCATGCGGCGGATTGGCGATCTGCGCCAGCAGCTGGTCGGCCTGCGCATCCAGCACGCTGATGCCGTGCAGGCCGCACGCTGCGATGCGCGCCATTGCCGCAGGCGTACTGATCACGCGCACGTCGTGCTGTGCCGCCAGTTGGCGCGCGATTGCCAGAATCGGATGCAGGTGCCCGCTGTACGGCGGTGCGATCAGATCGATGCGCATGTCTGCCCTCGCCGCGCGGCCTGCTCCACTTCGCTCGCGAACGCCTGGCAGGCCGCGAGCACCGTGCTGTCGCGCAGATAGTCCATGTGCCCGCACGCTGGCTGCATGTCCACCGGCCCGCGATACAGCGCGCGCGAGATCCAGTCGCGGCGCCCCTGCACGATGCATTGCCGCTCGAACGGTGCCAACGCATTCGCAACCGGCCCGTAGGCGAACACCGCAACGCGCGCGCGCAGTGGCGCCGGCAGGTGCAACGCCGCCAATAGCTGCAGGCCGCAGCTGCCGACCAGCAGCAGCGTGAGCGGCACTGGCTCCAGTTGCGTGATGACTGCTGCGCGCTCAGGCGGCGCCACCGGGCCACTGCGCGCGGCCAGATACTGCCGTACGTTGGCCGCACTCGCCCGCCAAAGCGGCACGCGCCGATGCGCAGCGCCATCCGCGCGATAGGGATAGTTGCAGTCCAACAGGCGCCTGTCGTGCCCGCGCAATTGCTGCAGAAACAGGTGCTGCTCCTCGCTCAGCGCGCAACGCCCTGCATCGCTTTGCCCGGTGAGGAAGGCGATCTGCAGCAGCGGCTCACCGCGCACGAAACCGCCCATCCGGCAGCACGCGGTAGCGACGGGTACGCCAACGGATCGTGCGCACTAGCGCCGCATGCAGCAGGTGCAATGGCTGCAGGCACTCGGCCGCCAGCGACAGCAGTGGCCGGTGCCGGCTCGCGCCGGTGGTGCGCCATTGCAGCAGGCACAGCATCGCGCCCCGCACAGTGAGCAGGCCGGCGACCGCTGCAAACGACAGCGCTCCGTGTTGCAGGCAGGCCGAGAGCAGCGTGGCGATCAACAACCACGGTGGCAACCCGTGCAGCGCGCCGATCGCCAGCTTCACGGCCGGGCGCTGGCGGCGCAGCAACAACAGCGCGAACAACATCCAGCGATGCATCTGCCGCACGTAGCTCGCCAGATCGGGCAACGCAGTGCGCATCGCCACCGGCGCGGTGGACTGCCAGAGCCGCCCCCCTTGCGCACGCACATGGGCGGCGAAGGCCAGATCGTCGGTCAGCTGGTCCAACAATGGCGCAAATCCGCCCCAGGCCTGCAGTTGCTGCGTGCGACCGGCATAGCACATGCCATTGATCGTGAGAGGCGCCGCCCATGGCAGCCACCCCAGATACGTGAGCGCGGCATTGTTGTTGACGAACTGCGCCAGCAGCCGCCCTGCCAACGTGCTCCCGTCCTGGTAGTACGGCAGCGCGGTCACCAGATCGGCGTGCGCCAGGTCGTGCAGCAAGAGCGCCAGCGCAGCGCTGCTTAACTGCGCATCGTCGTCCAGGATCAAGGTGATGGATGCCTGTACTTGCGGCAGTGCGTGGTGCAGCTTCCACGCCTTGGGATTGATGCCGGGCGGTGCGGGCGGCACTGTGATGCGTGCGATCCGCACGCCAGGATGCTGTGCGACCAGGGTTGCTGCAGCAGCGTTGCCCGCCGTGTCGTCGGCATCCAGCAACCACACGAACTGGGCGTGCGGCAGCGCCTGCAGGTTAGCAGCCAACACCTGCTGCAGATGCGCATCGCCGCCGAGGATGGGTTGCAGGATCGCCACCTCCGTCTGCGTTCCCGCTGGCACCTGCACTGCGGCGCGGCGCTGCACAATCCACAACGCACCCAGCGCACGCAGCATCAGCACGGCGACATAGGCCAAGGCCAGCAGCAGCGTGGTTACACCCACTGCGCTGCCTGCCAACGCACGAAGGCGTCGATGCCTTCGTCCAGACCAACGCTGGGCGTGCCCAGGTCGGCCAGCGTGCGGCGCGGGTCGAAGGTCTTGGAGTACGCAAACACACCCACGCCGAAGCGCGTGATCGGCGGCTCGCCACGCAAGCGCAGCAACCGGTAGGCGCCCTCCACCACACTGGCCATCCGCAACGCGGTGCCGATGCGCACCTGCCGCTGTGGCAACGGCAACTGCAGGCGCGCCAGAACATCCAGCAGCAGCTGCTGCAGATCGACCGGCTGCGCATTGGTGAGGTTGTAGGACGGTTGCAGCTGCGGCGCGACGGCGGCGCGGTACAGGTAGTCGCAGAGCGCATCGATGTAGATCAGATCGCCGATCACCGGCTGGCTCTGGCCGACAAACCGCGGCAACGCTCCTTTGCGTGCGGCAGCAATCACACGCGGAAACAGCACGGTGTCGCCGGGGCCGAATACCGCGCGCGGACGCAAGATGCTCTTCTGGCCCGCGTACCCGTCCAGCAGCGTCTCGCCGAGGTATTTGGTCTGCGCGTAGGTGTTGACGAAGCGCGGCCCGATCGGACTGTCCTCGCTGAGCCCGTACTGATGCTCTTCGCGGTAGAACACCGAGCTCGATGACACGTACAGCAGACGCGGATTGCCGTTGCGGGCACAGAAGTCGATGACATTCGCGGTGGCTTGCACATTGTGCAGCTCGAATTGCGCGCGGGTGCCCCAGGGAGACGCCAGTGCCGCCGCATGAATCACCACATCCGGCTGCCAGTCGAGCGTAAACGGCTGGCTCAGGTCGATGCGATGGTAGTTGGGCAACGCGCAGGCGCGGCGGCCAATGCCGTGGATGTCCAACCCTGGCTGGCCCTGAAAGCGCCGCAGAAAGGCGCCGCCCACAAAGCCCGATGCGCCGGTGACAAGAATACGCAGGCTCATCGCCACTCCGGTTGATAACGGTCCAGACTGGGCTGGCAATGCGATGGCAGGATCGCCAGCTCCGGATGCGCCTGCACCAAGTTATGCAGCACGCGCACGGTGCGTTGGAACGCGGACCAGTCGTGCATCAGCAGGCGCGTGGGCCAGGCCGGCCACGCCAAGCTTGCAAAGGTGGCCGACGACCACACCGCGTCGGCGCACAGCAACACCTCGCGATCGTGCTGGTCGCGCAACCACAGCCCCATCTGCCCGGGCACATGCCCGGGCAACGCCACCGCCATCACGCTGCCATCGGCGAACAGGTCGTAGCCCACGCCCAGGCCCTTCCACGCACCACCGAGTGCGCGCTGCGGCGCCTGCTCGGCAAACTGCACGCGCTGCGCGAAGTCGTCTGGCAGCAGTTGCGGCAGCAGTGCACGCTGCAGGCCGCCCAGGCGCGAGGCCGCGCGCAGCTGTGCATAGTCGGCGTGCAGGCAGACGAAGCGCGCAGTAGGCAGATCGCGCAGACCGGCGACATGGTCGGCGTGGAAATGTGAGATCAGGCACCAGCCAATGTCGTCGAGCGCCAGATCACGGCGCGCCAGCTGCGCCTGCAGACGCTCCTGCGCTGGCAAGGTCACCGGCGTGGTCCAGCGATACAGCCGCTCCGGCAACGGATCGGTGGCACGGAAGAAATGCGCTGCATAGCCGGTGTCATACAGCAGCGCCCCGCGTTGCGGATGCCGGATCAGCACACTCAACGCGGGGAATTCCACCGCATGCCAATGCCCGTCCGCGCGCACCATACGTTCGCAGTGGCGGCAATGCCCGATGCGCAACAACTCGACCGAGACCCGCGTCGCCATCAGTACCTCAACACCATGCCGCCGATCGACAGACCGGCACCGGTGCCGAGCATCGCGAATAGTTCGCCGCGCTGCAGCTGCTGCGTGACCATGGCCTGATGCAGCGCGTGCGGCAGCGATGCCGCCACCTGGTTGCCATGTGCGTGCAGGATGCGCACCACCTGCTCCGGGCGCAGGCCGAGCGCCTGCACCACATGATCCAGGCCGCCACCGGAGGCCTGGTGCGGGATCAGGCAGCGCAGTGCGGTGGTCTCGGCGCCGGCGTCGCGCAGCAGCTGCTCCCAGAACACGGGCAGGTGGCGCGCCGCAAAGCGATACGCACCGCGCCCATCCATGGTGAAGACCCGCGTGGCTTCGGGCGTGGTGTCTTCGCCACGCGGATAGCGGCTGCCGCCACCGCGGATGCGGCACAGCTCGGCACCGCTGCCGTAGCTGGCCAGGCGGCTGGACAGCAGCGCCGAGTCTCCGTCCGGCGCGCTGCGCCCCACCACCACGGCGGCAGCGCCATCGCCGAACAAGCCGGCGGTCGATGGCACCGCCGCATCCAGCCCGCCCGACGCCACTTCGCTGGAGACGATGAGCACGCGGCGATAGCGGCCCAGGGCCAGCGCGTTTGCGGCCATGTCCAATGCGACCAGAAAACTCAGGCAGGTGGCGTTGACATCGAATGCCGGGATGCCAGAGTCACCCAGCCCCAGGGCACGCTGGATCAGCACGGCCTGGCACGGGATCGGCTGCTCCATCACGCTGCAGGCGGAGATCAGGCAGTCGATCTCGCCGCTGTCGATACCAGCGCTAGCCAATGCCGCTCGCGCGGCGGCTGCGCCCATGGACGAGGCCGTTTCGCCCTCGCCCGCATAGTGGCGCGTGGCGACGCCCAGCCGCGCGAACGTGGTTCCCGGCGGCAACTGCCAGCGTGCGTCCAGTTCTTGCGACGTCACTTCCGTGGCGGGAACGTGGCACCCGGTGCCCAGGATGCGCAGCGGCAATGCGTTCAACAGATCCGCCTCATTGGTGAAGGCGCGCAGCATACCGTGGCCGGCCAGGCAGACCCAGCTGCCTGCGCAGGGGTGGCGCAGTTGCCGCTGGCTTGCACGGCGAGCACAGCGCCATCCGTAGCGATGGGATGGGGATGGCGGCAGTTCGTGCGAGTCGAGACTGGCATCGCGCACCTGGCCTCGCGCGCGCATGCGTGGCGAGCCAGGGTACATGTTGGGCGCGCTGCGGTTTTCGCGCTGACATTCGAATCCGGGTCCGCACTGACCCCGCGGGCCGCCCTCTTCTTTCGGCATCGCATGCAGCATGCATTCGATACACCGGTCCAAGCGCATATCAGACCGCGCGAATCACGCGCCCCCGCCCCGCACTCAGGGCGCCTCGACCTCATAGCCCAGCGCACGCAAGCGCGCGGCATAGCCATCGGAGGCGGTCAGCCGGCTGATCGGCAACACCGCAAAGGTGCTGCGGTTGCGCTGCAGTGCCTGCGTGGCGATCTCCAGCCAATGCTGGCGCAGCCGGCCTTCCAGATCGTTGATGCCGCGCTTCTTGGCCACGCCGGTGCTGGCCATCGCCCCCATGCACGCGGCTTGCGGGTCGGCACGCGGCAACTGGCGCAGCGTTTCGATGTCGCCTACCGACCAGGCATTGGCACGTTCCACCATCGTGGGCAGGTCGCGTTCGACAGTCACCAGGATGCTGCGGAAGCAGGCAGTGTCGTCCATGCCGCCCGCGCGGAAATCCTTGATCGCCTGGCGCGGGTTGTCGATCTTGTATTCCAGCGTGGTCGAGGTCGGCTTGATGCCGGCACGTTTGGCAGCGCGCTCCACCACCGACCAGATCACCGGCGAGCGGGCCAGGCCAGAGCGTTTGAGCGCAGACTGATACAGCTCGCCGGCAGCCAGCATCGGCCGCTTGCGCTCCACGCCACGGTCGCGCCCCATGTAACGCGCCTTGGCGACAGTCCAGCGCGCATACAACTCAGGCGGCAGCACATCGCGCAGCTCACGCCCGTCTTCGTTCTTCATCGCCTTCATCGCGGCAGGCACCAGGGCCAATTTGCCGAACATGCCAACGTCGGCATCCACCTGCACCATCGGCGCCATCAGCACCTGCTGCGATTGGCCGATGATGGTTTCGACCTCGGTCGCTTGCCATTCCAGGTCCTTCGGCAACGGTGACAATGTGCCCAGGATCCACAGCACGTGGTCGCCCTTGCTGACCTTCCACAGGCCGGGGCCGGGTTGCTGCCCGCGCACCACCATGGCTTCCAGATCGACCACCGTTGGCGGCGCTGCCGGCGCCTGCACAGCCGCCTCGACGGCACACGCCAGCATCGGTGCCAACAACGACACCACCACGATTCCTGCCCCCCACACCGCCCCCCTGCGCTGCATCACGTACCGCCTCCCGGTTGGAACGCGGACACTACGCGAACGCGGGCCCGCACGCGTTAGGGAAGCGTTGGCGGCTCTGGCGCGGCGCCTTCGGCAACCAACGCGGCCAGCTGCGCCGCCAGCGGCGAGCCGTCTTCGAGCAGCGCGAATCCTTCCCAGACAAACCCTGGCGAAACCGTGCAGCCCACCAGGGTGAAGTCCCCCAGCGAGCGCGCCGCCTGCCAGCAGCCGGACGGCACCACGTGCATGGCATCGCCACGCTCTGCGGCGTCCAGCACTTCGCGCCGCAACTGCCCGCTTGCTTCGTCGAAGATCAGCAACTCCAGCGGCGCACCTTGCTGCCAGTGCCAGCACTCCTCGGCATCCACCCGATGCCAGCAACTGGCTTCGCCTGCGCACAACAGGAAGCGGATGGCGGTCAGCGCCGGACGCGGCGGCGCACCGCTGTCATCCAGCACCTGGCGTGTCGACGCGTAGACGCGTCGGTAGTGGCCGCCCTCCGGATGCGGGGCAAGGTCCAATGTTCGAATCAGCGCGGCGGCGGTTGGATGCATGCCCGCATGCTAAGCCACACGCCGCCGCCGTGCATCACGCCAGCTGTTTGCCCGCACGCAGGCAGGTGCGGAAGAACACCAGCAGATCCCAGCTGTAGCGCTTGAGCAACCGGCGCGGCTCGTTGAGCAGCCGGTACATCCATTCCATATGCAAACGGCGCACCCAGTTGGGCGCGCGCTTGGCAGTGCCGGAGAGAAAATCCAGCAAAGCGCCCACGCCGAACACCAGCGGCACCTGCAAGGCCTCGCTGTGGTCCAGGATCCACCGCTCCTGCAGCGGGTTGCCGAAGGCCACCAACAGCACGTCGGCGCCGGAGCGATTGATGCGCTCGGCAAGGCCCTCGCCCGCCGCCGCAAATTCGCCATACCCATCGCACATGCCAACGACCTGCTGGCCCAGCGTTCCGGTCAAGGTCGCTGCGGCGGTCTTGCCCACACCCGGGCGGCCGCCAAGCAGAAAGAACTTGAGCGGCTGCGCGGCCTCGCGGCAGAGGTACGGAATCAGGTCGGTGCCGTTGAGATTGCCGGCGAATCGGCGGCCATGGATCAGGCGCGCCGCCAGATCCATGCCGATCCCATCGTTGACGATGCGCACTGCCGGCGCCTGCATGCGCGCGCGCAGTGCCTGGCACTGCACGATGAAATTGGTATTGGCGAAGAACACTCGGCGCGGTTGGTGCGCGGCCAGCGCATGGAACAGATCCAGCGCGAAGGCTTCCTGCGTGGTCGACAACACCGGGAAGCCGCCCAGCGGAATCACCACCCCTTGCGCAGGTGTCGCTGGACTCACCGTTGCCGTCTCCACACCTGCTGGCTGGCCATGCATTGTCGTTTCACCACAAATCGTAAGGGAACGCAGCCAGCAATCCTGCCTGCAAGCGTTCAAGATCGAAACTGCCGTTACCGCCCAGTTCCATGCATTCTTCCACGCTGTGGCCGGCATGCCATTGCATGCGCCCGGTGCCGTGGTAGTAGTCGTCGTACTTGAAACGATCTTCGCCGTTGCCCCAGTCCAGATACACCGCCGGTATGCCATAGGCTTCGGCAAGGATCAGGCCATGCAGCGAACTGCTGATGACAAATTCCGCACCCAGCAGCGCACTCATGAAGGTGGCCGGCTTGACGTTGGGGAACACCAGATGCTCGGCGTAGGCGCTGTACTTCTCAACCGGCTCGTTGAAGTGCGGCACGATCGCGAACGGACGCTTGGTGACCGGGCCGAGGGCGTCGGCGGGGAAAAACTTGGGCATCAGCAGCCCAGGGTCGCCATACACTTCCGGCACGGCAATGCCGCGCGCCATCAGAAACCCGCGTGTCTTGGGGCCACGCACCGCGCGCACATCCAACGCACCGAAGGTATTGCGTTCGGCCGGGATCTTGCCGTTGATGCCACTACCCCACACGGTATCGCCGGTGTTGGCGAAATGCAGCACCGAACCGATCGCGATGAGCTTCTTGGACAGATCACGCTTCTCGATCAGGGTCTTGTCACGCAGGCCGAGCACGCTGGACACGATCACCTTGGACAGGTGATCGCCCATGTTCACGCTGCCGTTCTTGGGCTGCCACCAGTACAGGGCCTTGCGCTCGGTGTGTTCGATCCATTTGTGCAGCAGCGGGTTCGGCATGGTGGTCCTTTGCAAAGAAGTCAAAAAATCGAGCGGCGATCAATGCGCCAACGCGGCGGCGGCAGCGGGAGCTGCTGCGCTGGCATTGGCAGCGGGATACAGACGCGTTTCGGGATAGGGCGTGGGGTCGAGCACGCGATCGGTGGTGTCGGACCAGTTCAAGCATTGACGGTACCGCACGCGCGGCGCCTCCAACGCAAGGCTGATCGCCGCGATCACCGACTCGGCATTGCCCGGCGTGTAGCCAAAGCGGGACTGATATGGCCCGACCACCGCGTTCGGGCACACCGCGGGCAGCCCGAAGAAGTCGTACTGCAATAACTTCATCGAGCTATCAGCCAGGTACACAGGCACCTGCTCGGACGCATACGGCGCGATCCCGAAGCGGGCGTGCTTGATGTAGCCAATGGTCTCTGCGTGCTTCATCTCGCCGTAGACCACCACGTTGTCACCATAGCCGGGATGGCGCCCCATTCCCGAACCGATGACATGGAAGGTCACCTGCGGAAACGCCTTGCTGGCAACCACGAAAAACTCGGGATCGAACAGCATCGATCCCACGGCGACTGCATGAATCCCCTCGCCGTACGGTGACGGGTCACCCAGCTGGTCCAGGTTGTGATCCACGCCATGCCCCACGTGATAGACGTTGTCGCGGCTGGCGATCTCGGTTGCCATTGCCGGCGAGACCAGGGCGATCACATCCAGCTGCGGCGCCACGCGGTCGAACTCACGTTCGATGAAGGAAGCTACGTTGATGGTGCTCAGCCCATCGGAAGCGCGGTAGACCAGCTTGGCCTGCGGATTGAGGCGCTTGGCGAGCTCGATGAAAGCCACCGCGATCCCGCTTTCGAACACGATGACGTCAGACTCGCGGATCCATTGCACTAATGTGGCGGGCGGATGCGCCGCATACCAGCGGAACATCATGTCCTCCACCGGGCGCAGCCAGGACTTGCGGGTATTGAACGGATGCACCAGCGTGCGCCACAGATAGCAGTCCACGCCTTTGTGGTGAACCACGGTGTTGGCCGTGTCGTCCAGCGGCAAGCGCATGTCGCCCTTCATCCGCGACAACTTGCTGTAACGCAGCGAAAAGAAGCGCGTGGTGCCGCGGGTGGCCAGCTGATCGGTGATGAAATGGATATTGGCGCGGCGCGGGGTCCGGTAGTCGTGCGCGGACAGCACCAGATAGCAGGGCCGGCGAATGGCGGTGTCAGGGGCGGAAGACGAAGCGCTCATGGGCCGAATCCTTGTAGTGGGAATGAAGGGACACTGCCGAACTGCAATAACAATCTGGGGTGGTCAGAGGAAATCATCGCTTGCGCTTGGCCTCGCCGAGCAACTTGCGGATGTCCAGGATCGACAACACATCACGACGGAAGGCAGGCCACACCAGGAACACCAACACGCAGCCCACCAGCATCGCACCGCTGCCAGCCAGCAGCTGCTTCCACAACGGCCCGCCAATCCACTGCGCTGCGTAGTACGCCGCAACACCGGCCAGACCATAGCCCACGATCGCGCGCAAGCCGTTGTTGAACAAGCGCAGCGCTGGTGCATTGGAAATCTTGCCAATCCACACCAGTGACAACGGCCATAGCAGCAGCAGGCCGAGTGAGTAGCCGACCGCCACTCCCATCACGCCCCAGACCGAACCGACCAGGATGCAGGCAATCAGCAGCACGCGACCAACCAGCGAGTACACCAACTGCTGGCGCATCAGTCCCTTGGCCAGAAAAACCCAGTACGCCGCATAGGCAACCGCCTGGAAGATGCCCCCGATGGTGAGCACCTGAAACAACGGAACCGCTTCGCGCCATTGTTCACCCAGGACCAGCACGATCAACGGCAACGCAAGTGCGCAGGCGAATGCGAACAGCGCCACGATCAGATGCACCATCACCGTCTGTCCGCGCAACAAAAACGCGTCGAAACGCTCGCGCTCGTCCTGCAATTGCGACAACACCGGCAACGCCACACTGGTCGCAGGCGCATTGATCTGATTCAACGGCATCATCAGCAGCTGAAACGCGCGGTTGTACAGGCCCAGCGCGTCGGCACCGGTCCGTGCCCCAATGATCACCTGGCCGATATTGCGGCTGGCGTAGCCCAGCAACTGCGCCGCCATCAGGTTCCACCCGAAGCTCAAAAAGGTGCGCATCGGCGCATCCTTGCGATAGCCGCGCGGCAACCAGCGTGCACAGGCGACAGCGATCACCAGATTTACCAGCGCCTGCACCACTTGCTGCAAGACCAGCGCCCAATAACCCCAACCCAGCAGTGCCGCCGCGACACCGGCCACCAGCCCTAGCACCTGCGCGCCCACATCGCTCAGCGCCACCTGGCCGAACTGCAGTCCACGGCTCAGATGTGCCCGGTACTGCGTGGTCATGCCATTGAGCAGGAAAGTCACCGCGAGCGCTTGCGAAATGGTGACCAGCACCGGCTCGTGGTAGAAATCGGCAATCCATTGGGCGGCTGCATAGACCACCACCGACAGCACCAACCCGATGCCACTGTTGATCCAGAACAGGTTATCGCGCTGCTCGCGGCTGACATGCTTGGCCTGGATCGCCGCCGATGACAGGCCGAAATCCCGCAAGATTTCCGCCACACCCACAATCGCCGTCACCATGGCCATCAAGCCATAGTCGTACGGCGTCAACAAACGTGCCAGCAGCACGATGCCGCCGAACTGCACGATCATCTTGGCCGACTGCCCGATCATGGTCACGGCGGCGCCGCCGGCGGCACGCGACCCGAGGCTGCGCGGCGGCGGTGTTGGGGAGGTCATGGTCGATGTCTCTGCGGTCACAGCGCGGCGTCTCCATCCTTGCCGAGCGCTTCCAGGTAGGTGCGATAGTGCAATTGCCCGATCCGTGGCCAATCACGTTGCGAAAGATCCGGCGCCGGGCCACGCGGCGCGGCGCGCACCTGATCAAGCATGCCGCTCAACAACGCCGCATCGAATTCACCTTCGTACAGGAACACCCAGCCCGGCCCCACTTCTTCGGCGATCGCGGCGTTCGATTCGCTCCACGGCGCCAGCACGGGCCGCGCCAGCGACAACGCCAGAAGCAAGGTGCCGGAGTTGTGCATCTGCTTGTATGGCAGTACCACCAGTTCGCAGGCACTGACTTCGCGCGCGAGCACCGGCTCTTCGACATAGGCCAGCAGTGCACTGATACGTGCATCCTGCGCACAGGCGGTTTCGACCAGCGTGCGCATCTGCGGCGTCGCCGGGTTGCCGACGATGCGCAGGCTCAGGCGCGGATCTTGCACATCGCGCATGACGTCGAGCAACACCTCAACGCCCTTGTACGGCCGGATCAATCCGAAATGCAGCAGCCGACCAGGCACCTTGGTGCCCTGCTCCATCGTCGCGAACCAGTCGCGGTAATGGCCGTGCAGGATGGTGTCGGTGAACGGCGGCCGTACCGGCGTGGTGGCATTGATGCGGATCCAGCGCCGCGTGAGCTGATCGATCCAGCGCAGCAGCGCGCGCTCGCGCCAGCCGCGGTCTTCATGCGGCGCCAGGTTGTGCAAGGTGCGCACCACCGGCGTACCGGTCAGCTGTAACTTCATCAGCAGCAAGGCTGCGCAGGCCTGCTTGGCCAGCGTGCCCATCTTGCTGGGATGGCGCAGCAGATATTCCGGCCAGTGCAGATGCAGCACGTCGTAGCGCGACAATAACGCATCGCGCATCGAAAAGAAGCGCGGCTGCACCGCGTCAGGCAGCGCATCGTAAAGCTGGGTGAGATACGGGTTGGTGTTGGCGTTCGGCTTTTCGGTGGAAAACAGCACCGTGATCCGGGGCGCCGCAGCAGCGCGCGTCACTGGCAGAGAAGCAGACGCGCTCATCGCACGGCCTCCTGCGTACGTGGTGTTCCCAGCGCCGCGTGGTACTCGTCGATATAACGCCCCACCACGTGACGCCAGTCGTAGCGCGCCACATACGCCATGGTCGCCGTGCGCCGCGCATCGAAGTCCGCATCGGCCTGCAGCGCCAATGCTTGCACGCTGTCGGCCGCGGCCTGAATCCTGTCACGATTGACGATCACACCCTGGCCGGACTCGGTGGCAAGCCGCACGAACGGAGGAATGTCGCTGAGAATCGGGATCAACCCCGCGCTCATCGCTTCCACCGCCGCAATCCCAAATCCCTCATGCCGCGACAGGCACACGAAGAACTGCGCCTGTTGCATCAACGCGCACAACTGCTGCTGCGATGGCGACATGCTCAGCTGCACCTTGTCCTGCAAACCGCGCTCGGCGATGGCCTTGCGCAGATCCGCCTCATTCAAATCGTACTCGCGCCCGGCGATGATCAAGCGCCACTGCGGATCACGCGTGAGCGCAGCCTGCAGCAATTCAAGCGTTTCGATCAGGCCCTTGTTGACCGACCAACGCCCGAAATACAGCATGGTCCGCCCGGGCGATCGAGCGCCCTGCCCTGCATACTTCTCGACGTCGACACCGTTCTCGATTACCCGCAAGCGCGACGGCGCAACCACCTTGGCGAACAGGTCGCCGTCATTCTCGCTAGTGGCGATCACACGCGCATAGGCCAGCGCAGAAGTACGCGTCAGCGTCTGAAACCAGATCTGCTTCATGCGCGACGCATAGGCGGTATGGAAAAACCCGCCATGCGTCGAGACCACCATCGGCTTGCCGTGCAGCGGCTTGGTCAACGCCAGGTAGTCGTAGAAAAAATCAATGCCATGCAGATGCACCACGTCCGCCGAACGGATCGCCCCCAGCACCGACGGCGCGATCGGGTACCGCGATGAACCACGATAGCCAATGCGAGTGATCGGCAACCCCTGATGGACCTCGTGCTGCGCCAGTTGCGCAGAGGGATCGGTGAACACACGATCCAACGTCACGATCTCAACCGTGTCGGCACTGTTGGCCTGATGCTGACGTGCCACGTTCAGCACGACTTCCTCCATCCCCCCGATAGACGGATGGAACTGGCGGACCACATGCACGACTTTCATTGCGAACGGCTCTCCGAGTCAGGAATAGGACGGCGATGCCACTTTGGCGCGCGGCTGTGCAGGCAAGCCAAGCGCCCATGGCGCGACGCGTATCAGCACCCAACGCGCCGGGACACACACCAGCAATGCAATGATGGTCACGAAGATCGCCCAACCAGCGCCTGGGCGCCCACCGGGGAATCCACCCGCCACCGAAGCCACACCCGAGAGCACGAAGAACACCAGCATATGCAGACATAAGATCAGCAGCGTGTTACGCCCCACCCATTGGATCCACGCCCAATGCTGCACCAGCGGCGCGGCGCAGATCACCATCAGCGAGCCCAACAACGCACCGGCGAGAAACAGCGCATGGTTGCGGCCAAATTCGAGCATGTTGATATCGATCCGCCCGTTGGTCTGCGCAATCCATGCAACCGAAAACGCCAGCACCAACATCGCGAGTGCACTGCCTACGATGGATTTCGGCAGGCGTGCCGACAGATGCACCAAAAGTGCACCGATTGCATAGAAAAACAGCGATACCGGCAGCACGTCCAGACCGAAGAACAGGCGGCTGCGTTGCGATGGGAACCAGGCCATCCACGCCCACGCCACCACCAGCGAGATCAGCACGATGACCGGCGGCGACATCACACGCCTGAGCAACGTGTAGGCAAGCACCGTCACCAGCATGACTAGCAGAAACCATAACGGCGGCAACACATACAGATCTGGCCCAACACCGGTGAACATGGCGGTGATTGGCTCCCACCAGGGATGGTTACCCCAGCGTGCAGCTTTCTCGCCAATGTTGCGTGTCAGCAGCCAATACACATACCCCAACAGATAAAACACCAGGTAGGGCGGCAGCAAACTGCGTGCCTGTTTAGCAACGGTCTGCGTCAGGCTATTTTTCTGCGATGCGAAACCGGACGCCAGCCACCCAGACACCATGAAGAACAACGGCACGTGGAAGCTGTAAGCAAACACGGTGAGCCAATAAGGCACGCCTTTGGCATGGCATAGCACCACCAGCAGGATCGCAATTGCTTTGGTGGCATCGATGCGCGGGTCGCGGATCCGTCGCACTGCCACGTCTTCTGCTGGTCCCGTCGACGTCTCCGACGACGTCACTGCCGATGCCGCCACGCTCATCGCACGCTCCCCACAGGCAATGCCAGTTCAGGATCATCCGGAGTAGACGGCTGCGTCACCCGTGTACGCAGCATCGAGGCACCAGCCGGCACCATGTGCCACATGCAGCCGCACACAAACCACCACAAGGCCGACGTCTTGATGGAGAAGTAGCCGTTTGACACCAGCAAGCTCAGCGCGAACGCAAACATCGCCAGGTTCTTGAACAACTGCCCTTCCTTGCTGGGCATCAACAACAGGAAGGAGTAAGACAGCAGGAACGCCAGCACGCCGACAATCGACTGCGAAGCAATGAAGTAAGAAATACCGCTGTCGAAATACCGGTACGCCTGCGCGAAATCCAGGCCCATCCACGACTCGAACGACAGATTGTTCATCGAGTTCACGGTGAAGAAAATGCGCCCCATCGTGGTGTCCTGGTAGGCCGTGATCCCCGTTATCCAGACCAACAACCAGGCGGACGCGATCACCAGCAAGAACAGCAGGAACGCCAATCGTTGGTCCAGCCGTTTCAACAAGGGCGACAGCAGCACCATCAAGACACACGTGCCCGCTGCCAGTCGGCCGTCGGACGCCACGATCATGAAGCCGATCAGCCCGATGGACAACATCAAGACCGCCGGTCGCATCCAGCGCCAGAACGTCAGCACAATCGCAGTGAAGAAGCAGATGTAGTTGCCCATCGTCACTGGCTCGATGAACCACGACGACGCACGCGGCAAATTCGAGCCCGGCAGGAAGTTACGCTCGCCCGGCCGGGTGGCGCTGACGAACAGGTTGCTGTCCTGGTTCCAGAAACCTTCGGCGCTCATCCCGCGTGCGTTGACGAAGAAGCTCTTTGGGTTCACCAGGTCGCCGTAGACGGTAGGCATCGCCAATTCGAACGCGGCGACCAACGACACGATGATCGTCATGCGCAAGAACAGCTTCGGCAGCGAGCCGGTGTACGCCGACCCCAGCACGACGAACGCGAACACCACCAACGCGTCGCGGAAAAATTTCGGGTCAATCTGCCAGTTGACCAGGAACCGGACGAACATGAGCGTGACGATCAACCCCAGCCCACCGACGATCATCGCAATGCGCTGGCGGCTCATCGAGCCCAGTCCGAGCAGGAAGCAGGCGGCGTAGACCAGAAACTCCACCGCATACGTCACCACGGGACGCACGATGAACACATTGGCGTTGATCAACGCCAGCAGCAGGTTGTAGCCCACGCCGGTCAGCAGGGTCAGCTCGATCAGCGCGTTGTGCCAACGCACCCGCGTCTGCTCGCTCATTTGAATCAGCATGTCAGCGCCCGCGAGAGAAAGGCGGCTGCGATGCAGCCGCCCGCGGCGCAAGGTGCGCCAGGTCGCACACTCCCCACCGTCATCAGTACGCGGTCTTCTGTCCGAGCACGCGCACGGCCGTCAGCACGATGATGCGGATATCCAGCCACAGCGACCAGCGACGGATGTAGTCAAGGTCGTACTGGATACGCTTCTTCATCGTCCGCAGCTCCGGGGTCTCGCCGCGGAAACCATTGACCTGCGCCCAACCGGTGATCCCCGGCTTGACGTAGTGACGCTGCATGTAATGGTTGATCAGCTTTTCATAGTGCGTGTTGTGCTGCGCGGCGTGCGGGCGCGGGCCCACGATCGACATGCTGCCACCCAAGACATTGAAGATCTGCGGCAGCTCGTCCAGGCTACTGCGGCGCAGGAAGCTGCCGAAGCGCGTGATCCGCGTGTCGTTCTTGGTCGCCTGCTGGATCGTGGTGCCATGATCGTCATGCACCCGCATCGAGCGGAACTTGAACATGTAGAACTCGCGGCCACCGAGGCCGTGGCGGCGCTGGCGGAAGAACACCGGGCCGGGCGAGCTCATCTTCACGCCTACCGCAATGGCCAGCATCAGCGGCCACAGGCCCATCAGCGCAATCACCGCCAGGATCTTGTCCTGCAGCGCCTTGGCGACCACGAAGTAGTTATCACGATCCACGCCACCCTGACGCAGGTTGATCACCGGCACACTGCCGATCTGCTCGGCGGACTGGTTCAACAGGCCGAAGTCGAACAGGTCGGGCACCAGCTTCACGTTAATCGGGTAGCGATCCAGACGCTGCAGCAGCTGCTTGATGTGGTCGCGCTCGCCGAGCGGCAACGAGATCCACACCTGCTCCACCTGGTTGTTCTTCAGGTACTCGATCAGCTCATCAGGATCACCCAGGCACGGCAGGCCCTGGCGCTGCTCGGTCACTGCCAGATCGTACGGCGTGCGGAAGTAGCCCACCAAGTTCATGCCGACCCACGGGTTACGGCTCAGGTAATGACTGATCTTCATCACTGGATGACGCAGACCGACCACCACCACGCGCTGGACATCCACACCCTGCGTACGCAGATGATTGAGGAAGCCACGCAGCAAGGTGCGTGCGGCCACCAGCGACACCAGGCCGCCGACGAACCACAGGCCAATCCAGCCACGCGACACCTGCTCGCCCACCTGCACGATCAGGGCATGCACCGCGAACAGCGCAAACACACCGCCGAATGCGCCACCCAGCACCATCAGCTCACTCAGCAACCCACGGCCGCGCCAGCTGCGATACAGCGGGAATAACGCAAAGCAGATGACCGAGTACAACAAAGTTGTTGCGATCGCGACCCGATAAGGCGCTGCGGGTACCCAGGTACCGAAAACGATGCGGTATGCGATCAGTCCGGACGCAACGACCATGGTCAGGTCGAACACGCGCAGAACCAGGTCGGCGGCTGCCGAATATTTGGACAACAATCGCGGCGAGGATGTCGTGTAAGTCGCGCTACTCAAGTCTGCCAAAAGCATGGGGATGTCCTCCAAACTCGATACGGCGCATGCGGGGGAACATACGAATCGCACGCGAGCTTTCAATCATCCTGTCGTCCGATCACCGCGGTAATACCTACCGACCCCAGATCGCACGACAGCCCTTTGTTTCAACAGAGACAAACCTTCAAACGAGGGAGCCCGCACCTTACGGGATCCCACCTTTTCCACGCTGAATCAGTTGTCACTTCAATTAACCATCGTTTTGCAACATCACGATGTCAGTTCAACCGCGACTCCGGAGCAGGACCACGCAGGAAGTAGCGAACCAGAGCCACAGCCACGCCCAGGAATACGCCAAAGATCAGGCCCAACGCGAGGTTCAATTTGAGTTTCGGCGAAGTCTTAGACGTAGGCACGTCTGCGGTATCGACGATGGTCACGTTGTTGGCGCCCACGTTGCTCGCCACGCCGATTTCCTTGTAGCGCTGCAGGAGCGCATCGTAGAGCTGGCGGTTGGTGTCGACGTCGCGCTTGAGCATGTTGTAGCGGATGCTGCGGCTCTGCAGATCCAGCTCGTTGGTCCGCAGACCGGCGATGCGGTCGTTGAGCAGCTGCTCCTGATGCACGGAGGCGTCGTAGGTCGCCTTCAACGACTGGCGGATATTGATGACCTCGCCATTGATCTGACGACGCGACTCTTCGATCTGTGCCTTGAGGCGCTGCATCTCCGGGTAATCCGGCTTGAAGGTCGACAGTTTCTGCTGGTACTCGCTGGTCAGACGCACCTGCTCGCTGCGCAGGCTCTGAATCAGTGGACTGCTCAACACCTGCGGCAATGACATGCCATCGCCACTGGAAGCCTGCCGCCAAGCGGACTCGGCCTTGATCCGGGAGTCCTGTGCGGATGCCAGCAACGCATTGAGATCGGTCAGGTTCTGCGCAGGCAGCGAGGGCTTGTCGTCGCCAACCGACACGATCTGCTCTTCGGTCGAATACGAGACCAGATCCTTTTCAGAGTCTTCGACCTTCTCGCGCAACTGCTTCAGGCGCTCGGCCAGAAACTGTGTCGCAAACGAGGACGCCTTCATGCGGCGTTCCTGGGTGCTGACGATGAACACCTTCGGGTACGTATTGGCGATCTTGGCGGCCAGTACCGGGTCCGGCGAATCGTAATTGACGTACACCAGGCGCGAGTTGAGGATCGGCTCGACTACCAGCCCGGCGAGCAACGTATCGGTGAGGCTGCGCTCGACGATCGCCTGCCGCGAATCGAGCGACTTGCCCGCCTCGGGATTCTTTTCAGCGGCCTTGGCCAGCGCCTCGTCCACCTGTTCCTTGAACGCCGGCTCCTGATCGAGCTTGGCTTCCCGGATCACCGCACGCGCCAGCGAACGGCTCTGCAGCAACTGGTACTGGGTCTGGTAGAAATCGCGATCCTGCGGCGATTCCACCGGCATCAGGTTGTCGACGTTCACCACATTGAGCGAGTCACGCTCGATCTGCAGCGTGCTGGTGGCGCGGTACTTCTCGGGCATCAACATCGTGATGCCGAATGCCAGCAGCAGCGCGCCGACGGCGATCAGAATGATCAGCCAGAGCTGCGAGACCAGGGCGCGCCAGTAGTCCATCAAGCCGACATCTGCCAGTTCCAGATGACCATGACGCTGCGACGAAGAGGAACGATTGTCGGAATTCATACTCATCGGTAAGCGCGCCACACCATCACCAAGGGGGTCAGTTCCAGCATGGTGCGCAACCACACGCGCGCATCCGAGCGATACACCACGACAATGTCGCCGCCATAAATCTCAGGATCCGGATTGGCCCCCTTCTCGATCTCGGTCAGGTCGAACCGCGCAATCATTTTTTGCCCGTTGACCATGCGGAACACGATCACGTTGCCGCGGCTTGCCACCGTGCTGACACCCTTGGCCTGCGCGATCGCCTGCTGCAAGGTGAGGTTGGCGCCGATCACCGGGTAGATGCCCGGCTCGTCCACTGCACCAGTGACCGTGACGCGGCGCCCGTTGGACTCCTGTACGAATACCGAAATCTGCGGCTGCTGCAGGTAGCCTGCGCGATACCGATCAGCGACCAGCTTTTCCAGTTCACCGACCCCCAGACCGGCGGCCTTGACGTCGCCAATCAACGGCAATGAGATGTGACCGTTCTGGTCGATGCGGACCTGCCGCTCCAGATCGTCGATCTGAAACACCTTCACCAGCAACAGATCGCCCGGTGCAAGACGGTATTCGGGCTGCACCGTGGACATTGCCAGCGGGTCCGGATGCGGCAGCGAAGACGCCATCTCCGGGCCGGTGCTGCAAGCGCCCAGCGACATCGAGCAGAGCAGAGCCAGGCTGAGGCCTTGGCAGAGTCGTCCGATCAGTTTCTTCATGCGTGTAGCTGGCTGCCTCTGTTGGGTGGGACAGGACCTCGCGCAGCATTCAACCGGCTCAGGCGCCAGCACGAACGTACGACAGGAAGTTGCATCCCGACACGTGACGGGACCAACGTTGAATCGCGTGTTGCAGTGCACTATGGCATAGAACGAACACATCGCAAGGCACAACACGCCATTTTTTTGACGGCGTTGGCCTATTGATTCAAGTTCGTCGCCTCGACGTTAAGAGAACGTGACCCGGGTCGTCATTCCCAGCATACGAACTCTAGCGTTTCCGGGCACTTACGGCCGCCTACCGATCTCGACCTGTAGCAGCCTGAACCGCAAAATAATTGCGCACAGGACTTGCATATGCTGCCTTGCAATATGCCGTTGCGCATAGTGGCATAGCCTGGAATGCCATCGAACTGACATGTTGCGACGCAACAAAAAGGCCCACGTCTTGCGACATGGGCCTGTTGTTTGGTCGGGGTAGCCGGATTCGAACCGACGACCACTAGTCCCCCAGACTAGTGCGCTACCAGGCTGCGCTATACCCCGAAGATGTTGCGTCCCGCCCTGAGGCGGCCTGCGATTATAGCGGCTTTATGCGGCGCTTTCCTAGCGTCGCAGCAGCTGCAGGACTTCTTCAAGCTCCATGCGCACCTGCTTGATGATCTGATTGCTCAGCGCTGACTCGCTCTTGGCGCCATCCCCTTCAAGACGCAGACGCGCGCCACCGATGGTGTAGCCCTGCTCGTACAGCAGGCCGCGAATTTGCCGCACCATCAGCACATCGTGCCGCTGGTAGTAGCGCCGGTTGCCGCGCCGCTTGACTGGCTCCAGGCTCGGAAATTCGGTTTCCCAATAGCGCAGCACGTGCGGCTTGACGTCGCATAGCTCGCTTACCTCACCGATGGTGAAGTAGCGCTTGGCCGGAATCGGCGGTAGCTCGCGATTACTGCCCGGATCCAGCATAAGCCTCCACCCGTTCCTTGAGTTTCTGGCCGGGACGGAAGGTCACCACCGTCCTGGCCGAGATCGGAATTTCCTCACCGGTCTTGGGATTGCGACCGGGCCGTTGGTTCTTGCGCCGCAGATCGAAGTTGCCGAAGCCCGACAACTTCACCTGACGGCCCTGCTCCAGTGCATCGCGCAGCACATCGAAAAACGCGTCGACGAATTCCTTCGCCTCACGCTTGTTCAGGCCGACTTCGTCGAACAGACGCTCGGCCATCTCCGCTTTCGTCAATGCCATGCCAATCCCCTGTTACCGCCTCAACCCCGGATCCGGGCGCGATGTTCGCGCTCGATCACGGCCACCACATCGGCGACGACCGCATCCACGTCCCGGTCGGTGAGAGTGCGCGAGTTATCCTGCAAAATCAAGCCCATAGCCAGACTCTTGAAACCTGGCTCGACCCCTTGACCCACATACCGGTCGAACAACTGCACCTCGCGCAGCAACGGGCCGACGCTGGTGCGCACGCTTGCAGACAGCGCCGCCCAGCTCACCGCATCGGGCACCAGGAAGGCCAGGTCGCGACGCACCGAGGGGTAACGCGACAGCTCGCCAGCACGTGGCAGCGCCCGCTTCACCAGCGGCGCAAGCTGCAGCTCGAACGCGATGACGTCCACGTCGATGTCCAGGGACTTGGCCAGGCGCGGGTGCACCTGGCCGATCCAGCCAATGCATACCCCATCGCGATAGATGTCGGCGGACCGGCCCGGGTGACCGAATGGCTGCGTGGACGGCTGGAATTCCAGCGCCGCGGCGCTGGCTGCAGCCAGGGCCAGCAAATCGCCCTTCAGATCGTGGAAATCGACCTTGCGCGCAGGCTCACCCCATTGCAGCGCCAGTGCATCGCCGCAGACAGCCGCAGCCACCTGCTGCGACTCGACCGGCGCATCGCCAGGACCTGCAGCGGAGAACACCTTGCCCAGTTCGAACAAGCGCACCCGCCCAACCTGCCGCGCAACATTACGCCCCAGTGTGGCCACCAGGCCAGGCAACAACCGTGGGCGCATCACCGCAAGCTCGGCGCTCAGCGGATTGACCAGCGGCACCACGCCATCGGTCAGTTGCCAGCGCTCCAGCAATGCGGCATCGACGAAGGCGTAGTTGATGGTTTCCTGCAACTCGCGCGCCACCAGCTGGCGGCGCACGCTGAGCTCGTCCAGCTGCGTTTCGCTGGGCATGGCGATGCGGCTGGCGCCACCGGGCAAGGTGGTCGGCACACGGTCGTAGCCATGGATGCGCGCCAGCTCTTCGATCAGGTCCTCTTCGATCGCGATGTCGAAGCGGCGGCTCGGCGCCGTCACTTGCCAGCCGTCTGCAACCGCCTCGACGTGCATGCCCAACGCGGTCAGGATCCGCACCACGTCCGCATCGTCGATCTGGATACCGAGCACGCGCGCGATGCGCGCACGCCGCAACAGAATCGACGCCGGTTGCGGCAGATGCTGCGGCAGCGCGGCGTCCACCACCGGCCCGGGCACGCCGCCGGCCAGCTCCAGCACCAAGCGCGTCGCGACTTCGATCGCCTGCGGTGCCAGCGCCGGATCCACGCCACGCTCGAAACGATGGCCGGCATCGGTGTGCAGGCCGAGTTTGCGGCCGCGGCCCATGATCGCGGCAGGTTCGAAATATGCCGACTCCAGAAACACATTGCGCGTGGCGTCGGTGACGCGCGTATCCAGCCCGCCCATCAAGCCGGCCAGTGCCACCGGGCGATCTGCGTCGGTGATGGTGAGGAAGCTGTCGTCCAGCGTGACCTCACGGCCATCGAGCAATGCCAGTTGCTCGCCAGCACGCGAGCGCCGCACGCCAACCGGCCCATGCAGGGTGTCCAGGTCGAAG
Source organism: Xanthomonas sp. LMC-A-07 (assembly GCF_030208825.1). NCBI lineage: Bacteria > Pseudomonadati > Pseudomonadota > Gammaproteobacteria > Lysobacterales > Lysobacteraceae > Xanthomonas > Xanthomonas sp. LMC-A-07. The sequence continues at coordinate 20,753 of NZ_JARVTF010000007.1, read as the reverse complement.
GCATGCATCGGCTGGCCGAGCTCCAGCATCACATACTGGGTGATATCCACCAGCAGCGACACCGGGCGCACGCCGCTGCGGCGCAGGCGCTCGGCCATCCACACCGGTGTGGTCGCCGCAGGATCGATGCCCTCGATCACCCGCCCGCAATAGCGCGGCGCCTCGCTGCCGGCATTGAGCTCGACCGCGAGCGTGCGCGTGGATACCGGCGCCACGGCAGCCGCATCAAAGGCGACGACTTCGCTAGCGCAGGCAGCCGCCACGTCGAAGGCGATACCGCGCACGCTGAAGCAGTCGGCGCGGTTGGGGGTGAGCTTGATTTCAATGCTGGCATCGGGCAAACCGAGATACTCGGCCAGGGCCTGGCCCACCGGCGCATCGTCAGGAAGTTCGAACAGGCCCGAGGCATCGCTGTCCAGGCCAAGCTCCTTGGCCGAGCACAACATGCCATTGGACGCCACGCCGCGCAGCTTGGCCGCCTTGATGGTCAGCTCGCCGATCTGCGCACCGACCAGGGCCAGTGGCGCGACCAGGCCAGCGCGCGCATTGGGCGCACCGCAGACGATCTGCAGCAACTCGCCCTGCCCCGCGTCGACGCTGCACACCTGCAGGCGATCGGCCTCCGGATGGCGCACCGCCGCGATGATCCGCGCCACCACCACCTGGCCCAGCGCATCACCCAGCGGCGTGACCGCTTCGACTTCCAGGCCAATGGCCGTCAGCGTCGCGGCAAGCTCCTCGCGGCTCGCCTGGATCGGAACGTGGCTGCGTAGCCAATTTTCTGAGAATTTCATTAGTAGCCGGGAGTCGGGAATCGGGATTTGAGATTCGAAAAAACAGTTGCCGGGGGGCGGGATGAGGACGCTGTCGCGAATCCCCAATCCCGAATCCCCAATCTCCGCCGTCAGGCAAACTGCCTGAGAAACCGCACGTCGTTTTCGAAGAAGGCACGCAGGTCGTTGACGCCATAGCGCAGCATCGCAAAGCGCTCGACGCCCAGGCCGAAGGCGAAGCCGGTGTAGCGCTCCGGATCGATGCCGACGCTGCGCAACACGTTCGGGTGCACCATGCCGCAGCCAAGCACTTCCAGCCACCGGGTGCTGCCATCGGGCTGCTGCCAGGCGATATCCACTTCCGCACCAGGCTCAACGAACGGGAAATAGCTGGGCCGGAAACGCATTTCGAAATCGCGCTCGAAGAACGCACGCACGAACTCGGACAAGGTGCCCTTGAGATCGGCGAAGTTGGAATGCTCGTCCACCAGCAGGCCTTCGACCTGATGGAACATCGGCGAGTGGGTCTGATCCGAATCGGAGCGATACACCTTGCCGGCCGCAATCATGCGCAGCGGCGGGCCACTCTTGCTGGCCACGGCGGCATCCATGTAACGCACCTGCACACCGGAGGTATGCGTGCGCAGCAGGCGGCCTTCGCCGAAGTAGAACGTGTCGTGCATGGCACGCGCCGGATGATGCGGCGGGAAGTTCAACGCTTCGAAGTTGTGCCAGTCGTCCTCGATCTCCGGGCCGTCGGACAACTCGTAACCCAGCCGCGCAAAGATCTCGACGATGCGCTCCAGGGTCCGCGTCACCGGATGCAGACCGCCGCGCTCACCGCGTCGACCGGGCAGCGTCACATCGATGCGCTCCCCTTCCAGACGGGCATCCAGCGCTGCGGTTTCGAGCACCTGTTTGCGCTCGGCCAGCGCCGTGGTCAGCGCATCGCGCGCCAGGTTGATCGCCTCACCAGCCGCCTTGCGCTGGTCGGCCGGCAACGTACCGAGCTGCTTGAGCTGGGCGGTGATGCTGCCGTTCTTGCCCAGCAGCGCGACGCGCAGCGTTTCCAGCTGGTCCGGCGTCTGCGCGGCAGCAACATCGGCCAACGCCTGCGCGGTCAGGGATTGAATCTCACTCATTGCACTCGTGCCTCACCTGCTCAGCCGAACGAACTCCCGGACTGCACCGGGCCGCCTTGCACACCTGGGAGCCGCACCGCGCGTTGCTGCGGTGGCCGCTCCCTGAAACGCAAAAGGGGAAGGACTCGCGCCCTTCCCCCTGCATATCTGCGTTTCCCTCACCGAAGCCCTGCACACGGAGATGCGATGACTTGCGGTGATCTGCCCTCTTCAACAACCCACATGGTGCGGGTTGCTGCTGTGGACTCTCTCTTCAAGCGTCCGCACACAGGTGCGAGGCCTGCAGAGGGACCTGCATTTACGCTGCCAGCGCGCCCTTTGCTTTCTCGGCCAGCGCGGCAAAGCCGGCGGCGTCGTGCACGGCGATATCAGCCAGCACCTTACGGTCCAGGGTAATACCAGCCTTGAGCATGCCATTCATGAAACGGCTGTAGCTCAAGCCGTTGATGCGGGCAGCCGCATTGATGCGGGTGATCCACAGCGAACGGAAATTACGCTTCTTCTGCTTGCGGCCGATGTAGGCGTACTGCTGTGCCTTGATGACGGCCTGCTTGGCAACGCGGAACACCTTGCGGCGTGCGTTGTAGTAACCCTTTGCAAGGGTCAGAATTTTCTTGTGGCGGCGACGCGCCTGTACGCCACGCTTTACTCGTGCCATGGGTCAGTCCTCAGAGGTAGGGAAGCATACGGTCAAGACGGCCAGCGTCCTCGGCACGGACGTGATTCGTCTGCCGCAGGTTGCGCTTCCGCTTGGTCGCTTTCTTCGTGAGGATGTGGCTACGGTTTGCGTGGCCGCACTTGTACTTGCCGGAGGCGGTCTTGCGGAAACGCTTGGCCGCCGCCCGGTTGGTCTTGATCTTGGGCATTGCTATGTCCTTGATGGTGTTTTGTCACTGACACGGGCGGCAGCCTTGTGGCCACGCTTTCCATCCTTGCCCTTGCCTGCTTGTAAGCCCTTGATCGAACACGATCAGGACAGGTCCTGGTACTGCTTGCACAGCTCCCCGGCAAAACCGGGCCGCGCAGTATGCCCGTTGCCGGGAATTCTTGCAAATCGTCGCTGTCGCCGCCCGGGCGGACCCTCTCGGGCCCGCCGCGGCGCAGGATCAGATCTTCTTCTTGGGCGCGATCATCATGACCATCTGCCGCCCTTCCAGGCGCGGGCGGGACTCGATGACGATGTCTTCGCCAAGATCGGCTTCGATCCGTGCCGCCATCTCGCGGCCCAGTTCCTGGTGGCTCATTTCGCGGCCACGGAAACGGATATTGACCTTGACCTTGTCACCCTCTTCCAGGAAACGGCGCATGTTGCGCAGCTTGATCTGGTAGTCGCCCTCGTCCGTGACCGGACGGAACTTGAGTTCCTTGATCTCGACCTGCTTGGTCTTCTTCTTGGCCTCGTTGGCCTTTTTCTGCTGCTCGAACTTGAACTTGCCGAAATCCATGATCTTGCAGACCGGCGGATCGGCCTGCGGCTGGATTTCGACCAGATCCAGGCCTTCTTCCTCGGCCTTGGCGAGCGCTTCGTCGCGCGACAACACGCCGACCATCTCACCGTCACTACCGATCACGCGAACGCGCGGTACACGGATTTCTTGGTTCTTGCGGTTCTGTTTGTTGTCAGGGGTACTGATATTGCAATCTCCCAGGGGAATCGAACCGGCGCATCCGGATCATCCAGACCGGCCGGGGTTGGCTCACGCTGCCTGCTCTGCCTGCAGGCGTTCGATGAAGGCCGAAACCGTCATGGTTCCGAGGTCCTCTCCCGAACGCGTCCGCACGGCGACCGCGCCATTTTCCTTCTCGCGGTCACCAACCACGAGCAAATATGGCACGCGTTGCAGCGTATGCTCGCGAATCTTATAACCGATCTTCTCGTTACGCAAATCGGCGCTGACACGGAAGCCTTGATTTGCAAGGGTTTTCCGAACCGAGTCCACATATTCAGCCTGAGCGTCGGTGATGTTGGCGACAACGACCTGGACCGGAGCCAGCCAGGCCGGGAACGCGCCGGCGTGGTGCTCGATCAAAATGCCGATGAAACGCTCCATCGAACCGACGATCGCCCGGTGCAGCATGACCGGATGCTTCTTCTGGCTGTGCTCGTCCACGTACTCGGCGCCGAGGCGGCCGGGCATCATGAAGTCGACCTGCATCGTGCCCAGCTGCCAGGTACGGCCGATCGCATCCTTGAGGTGGTACTCGATCTTCGGGCCGTAGAAGGCGCCCTCGCCCGGTAGCTCCTGCCACTCCACGCCGCACACGCCCAGCGCGCTGCGCAGCGCGGCCTCGGCCTTGTCCCAGGTCGCATCGTCGCCGAGGCGCTTTTCCGGGCGCAGCGCGATCTTGATCTGGATGTCGTCGAAACCGAAAGCGGTGTAGACCGCCAGCGCCTGCTGATGGAAGGCGGTGACTTCGGCTTCGATCTGCGATTCCAGGCAGAACACGTGCCCGTCGTCCTGGGTGAAGCCGCGCACGCGCAAGATGCCGTGCAGCGCGCCGGACGGCTCGTTGCGGTGGCAGGCGCCGAACTCGCCGTAGCGGATCGGCAGGTCGCGGTAGCTGTGCAGACCCTGATTGAACACCTGCACGTGGCCGGGGCAGTTCATCGGCTTGACTGCGTAGGTGCGCTTCTCCGATTCAGTGAAGAACATCGCGTCCTGGTAGTTGTCCCAGTGGCCGGATTTCTGCCACAGCGACACGTCCAGGATCTGCGGGCAACGCACCTCGCCATAGCCGCTGTCGCGGTAGACCTTGCGCATGTATTGCTCGACCACCTGCCATAGCGACCAGCCCTTCGGGTGCCAGAACACCAGGCCGGGGGCCTCTTCCTGCAGGTGGAACAGGTCCTGCGCCTTGCCGATCTTGCGGTGGTCGCGCTTGTCGGCTTCTTCCATACGCAGGATGTAGGCGTCGAGCTGCTTCTTGTCGGCCCAGGCGGTGCCGTAGATGCGCTGCAGCTGCTCGTTCTTGGCATCGCCACGCCAGTAGGCGCCGGAGATGCGGGTCAGCTTGAACGCCTTGAGGAAGCGCGTGTTGGGCACGTGCGGGCCGCGGCACATGTCCACGTATTCCTGGTGGTAGTACAGGCCCATCGCGGTGATGTCGTCGGACATGTCCTCGATCAGGCGCAGCTTGTACTCCTCACCGCGCTGGGCGAACACCTCAATCACCTCGGCGCGCGGGGTGACCTTCTTGATCACGTCGTAGTCCTGCGCGATCAGTTGCTGCATGCGTTGCTCGATCGCCGCCATGTCTTCCGGAGTGAACGGGCGCTCGCTGTAGATGTCGTAATAGAAGCCTTCGGCAATCACCGGGCCGATCACCATCTTGACGTCCGGGTACAGCTGCTTAACCGCATGGCCGACCAAGTGGGCGCAGGAGTGGCGGATGATCTCCACGCCTTCGGCGTCCTTGGCGGTGATGATGCGCAGGCTGGCGTCATGTTCGATGAGATCGCTGGCGTCGACCAGCTGGCCATCCACCTGGCCGGCGATGGTGGCCTTGGCCAGGCCGGCGCCGATCGACTGGGCGACCTGCATGACGGACACGGGAGCATCGAATTCGCGGCGGCTGCCGTCGGGAAGCGTAATAGTGATCATGGGCAACGATAGGGTCTGGTCTGGCCGCAGCCGGTGGCTGCTGCAGTGAGAGATCCGTCCACGCGGGGACAGGCTCGAAAGGGTCAGGCGAAGAAGTCAGGCGCAAAAAAAGCGCCGCGTGGGCGCCTTGCGGTCTGGCGCCGGTCGGGATCAGCGGTGGGCAGGGCTAGTGCTCATGTCGCACGCTCGGCCGGCGCGGGGCGCGGGCCACCTTCTCGCAAGGGTGTCTAGGGCGAATGGTAAACCAATCAGCGGGCCGATGCGCGTGGCAGCACGGGCCCGGCGGGCGCATGGCATGATGCCGGCCACTTGTCCTGCCGTTGCCGATCATGACCATCAAGGGTAAAGCCACCTCGCTGGATATCGCCTACCTGGCCGGCGTCTCGCAACCGACCGTTTCGCGCGCCCTGCGCGGCAGCCCGATGGTGAACGAGGACACCCGTCAGCGGATCCTGCGGATTGCCCGCGAGCTGAACTACAAGGTCGACAAGAACGCCTCCTCGCTGCGGCTGCGCAACGCCGGCACACTGGCGTTACTGTTCTTCGAAGATCCCACCGCCGATGACTCGTTGATCAACCCGTTCTTCCACTCGATGCTGGGCTCGATCACCCGTGCCTGCGCGCTGCAGGGCTACGACTTGCTGGTGTCGTTCCAGCAGCTGTCCAAGGATTGGCAGGCCGATTACGAAGACAGCAACAAGGCCGACGGCATCATCCTGCTCGGCTACGGCGATTATCAGGAATCACGCCAGCGGCTGCAGCTGCTGGTCGAACAAGGCACCCACTTCGTACGCTGGGGCGCGGCGCTGCCGGGCCAGCCGGGCATTTCGATCGGCAGCGATAACTATCAGGGCGGGCTGGACATCACCGAGCACCTGCTCGCGCAGGGCTGCCGGCGGATCGCATTTCTCGGCCACGCCTCCAACCATTACCCCGAGTTCGAGGAACGTTATCGCGGACATGTCGCAGCGTTGGCGTTACAGGGTGTGGCGGCGGATGCCGCGCTGCAGTTCGATGCGATCACCACCGAGCTGTCCGGTTACACCGCGTGCCTGGCGCTACTCGACAGCGGGCAGGCATTCGACGCGGTGTGCGCGGCCAGCGATTTGATTGCGATCGGCGCGATGCGGGCACTGCGCGAACGCGGGCTGCGCGTGCCGCAGGACGTGGCCGTCAGTGGCTTCGACGATATCGCCCTGGCTGCCTCGGTGGCGCCAGCGCTATCGACCGTGCAACAGGACACCAAGCAGGCCGGCGCCCTGTTGGTCGAAAGCCTGGTGGCACTGATTCGTGGAGACGTTGCACAGAGCCGCACGATTCCAGTTCGGCTGGCGGTGCGCGAGTCGTCGACCAGCAGTGGCTTGCAGCCGCCGCTGGGGTGGAACCCGTCGACGGCTGCGGAGTCCAGCGATGGGCTGCTCGGGAAAGCGGCGAGCGGAAACGCGACGCGCTGAGATTCGGGATTCGGGATTCGGGATTCGGGAATCGGGAATCGGGAATCGTTGGAGCATGCATTGCTGGCGATCGGATGAATCGCCGTTGGTTGTTGCTCGCGGCGTGCTGACGTTCTAACGCGGCCGACTCACTGCGTTGTAGGAGCGCACTTGTGCGCGATGAGGCGTCACCGATAACGCCGCATCGCGCGCTGGCGCGCTCCTACTTGTTGCGTGCATCGCGCGCGGCCTGGTCTGCTATCTGCGCGTCCAGCTGCTTGCGTAGCGCGGCGTCGGTCACCGGCGCATCCGACAGCAGCACGCGTACGCCATGCGCCGGCACCTGCAGCGTCAAGCGACCTTGCACCTGCACCTGCTCGCCATTGAAGGCGTCGCGCCAGCTGCCGGGCTGCAGCAAGCGGGACACCGCAATATCCGCCGCCGCGTCGCCCTTGTTGAGCAAGACCAACGCGGTCTGCGTCATGCCCGCATGCTGGTAAACGCGCAGGAACGCAGCCTGGTTGCCGCGCAACTGCAGATCCACCTGCACGCCGCGCTGCAGGGCCAGGGTATTACGCCGCAAGGTCGCGATGCGCTGCAGCGGGCCGAAGATCGGGCTCTGCGGTGCGTTGCGGACGCGCTCTTCGCCAAAATAATTGCGATTACCCGCGTGTTCGGCGCGCCCGCGCATGAAGCCGGTTTCCGAGCCGTAATAGATCACCGGAATGCCGCGCGCGGTGAACAACCAATTGTGCGCATCGATGAAGCCGGTATCGCTGGCATCCAGGCGCGCCATGTCGTGGTTGTCGTAGAAGCTCATCAACTCGTACGGGTTGGCGTACGGGCCTTTGCGCAGATACAGCGGCGTGGCGAGTTGTTCGAAGCCGGCCTGGGTGTGGCCGAACACGGCGGATAGCTGCTGTTTGAGCGGAAAGTCCAGCACGCTGACGCCGGCGTTGCGCGCCCAGGTGTGGCCGGCGATCTTGGCCGGGTCGTAATCGAAGGCTTCGCCAAACATGAAAAAGCCAGGGCGTTTCTCGCGGATCCGCGCCACGAAGGCATGCCAGAAGCGGTCTGGCATCCAGCCGATGGTGTCGATGCGAAACGCATCGGCGCCCTGCTCCATCCATTGCAGGTAGGCGCCAGCCAGATAGTCCAGCACGGCCGGGTTGTTTTCGTTGAGGTCCGACAATTCCGCCAGGCCGCCGCCGGTGTTGTAGAAGGCGTGCAACGGGTTGTGCGCCGGGTCTAGCTGTGCGGGTGCGAGGTTCTGATGATCGGCAACCATGCGGCCCTGTGCGTCGTAGAGCTTGCCAAACCCGGGCTGCGCCACCGGCATGCTGTAGGCGGGCGAGCCGTGGTTGCCGACGATATCCAGCACCACCTTCAGGTCATTGGCGTGCATGGCGCGGGCAAAGCCGGCGAAATCCAGGCCAGGGCTGGGGAGATGTTCGTCGAGCCTGTAAAAATTGACGCCCCAATAGCCGTGATAACCGGTCTTGCCGTGATCGCTGAGCGTGCTCTCGCAGGTGATGGGCTTGCCACCGGTGAACGCTTCGTCCGGGTTGTCGACGATCGGGGTGATCCACACCGCGCCAAAGCCGAGGCCGCGAATGTAGCCGGCATGATCGACGATGCCCTTGAAGTCGCCGCCGAGGTAACCGATGTTGTCGCCCACGCCGCCGTCGCACGGTGTGGGCACGTCGAAGCTGCGATGTGCGCCGCCCTGGTCGCGATGATCGTTGCCCGTGTCGCCGTTGACGAAGCGATCGGTGACCACGAAATACACCGCATCGGCGGCGAACGGTTCCAGGGTGCCGTAGTAATCACCGGGTGCAGGCGCAGCGCAGGCTGCTCCCGACCAAAGCAGCATGGCTGCCATCAAGACGCTGCGCATCATTGCCCTCCCTGGGCGACGGGGACCCGCACCACGCACACACCGGCCACGATCAGGCTTAAGCCGCCGATCGCCAGCGCGTAGATCGGTTGCCCGCCCAACCACACGCGGAGCAGGAAGCCCAGGGCGCTGGCGGCAACCAATTGCGGAATCACGATAAAGAAATTGAAGATGCCCATGTACACGCCCATCTTGGCGACGGGTACGCTGTCGGAGAGCAGCGCATAGGGCAAGGACAGGATCGAGGCCCAGGCAAAACCGACGCCCAGCATCGACAACAGCAGCCAGTGCGGGTCGCGGATGAACAGCATCGACAACAACCCCGCCGCACCCAGCCACAGGTTGCACAGGTGGCTCCAGCGCAGCCCGATCGCACGCACCATCAGCGGGATGACGATGGCGGCGAGCGCGGCAAAGCCGTTGTAGGCGCCGAACAACACACCCACCCAGTTCGCCCCGTCGTTGTAGGCGGCCGACACGGTATCGCCCGCGCCGAAATGCACCTGCGTCACTGCCGCGGTGGTGTAGATCCACATCGCAAACAGCGCAAACCACGAAAAGAACTGCACCCAGGCCAGGCGCCGCATCGTCTGCGGCATGTGGCGCAGATCGTGCATGATCGCCACCAACATGCCGCCACGCGGCAGCACGCGCGCCAACGCCAGCAGTGCGCCGTACGCGACGCACAGGCCCGCCAGCACGTACAACATGCGATCGCCGTGCTGCCAGGCGATGGCAGCGGCCAGCAGCAACCCGCCCAGACACCACAGCATGCTGGCCTGCAGCCTGGGTTGATCGGTGGCGGCCAGTTGCGCGGCGCCCGGTGCCGGCGCCGGTTCAAATGCCGCCAGCTCACCTGGGCTGTATTCGCGCGTGCGCAGCACCGTCCAGCCGATCGACAGGAACAACACCGCCGCACCTAGATAGAACGCGTAGCGCACGCTGTCGGGCAGCTCGCCGGCAGGTGCAGTGTTGTCCACGCCCCAGCGCGTCAGCAGCCAGGGCAGAAAGCTCGCCACGATCGCGCCGACGCCAATGAAAAAGCTCTGCATCGCGTAGCCGCTAGGGCGTTGCTCGGCCGGCAGTTGGTCACCGACCAAGGCGCGGAATGGCTCCATCGAGATGTTGATGGACGCATCCAGCACCCACAGCGTGCCGGCTGCGATCCACAGCACCGGCGCGTTGGGCATCACCAGCAACGCCAGCGTGGTGAACACCGCACCGATCATGAAGTACGGCCGGCGGCGGCCCCAGCCGGTCCAGGTGCGGTCGGAGAGATAGCCAATGATGGGCTGCACGATCAGCCCGGTCAGCGGCGCGGCAATCCACAGCCCGGGCACATCGTCGACCTGCGCGCCCAGCGTCTGGAAGATGCGGCTGGCATTGGCGTTTTGCAGCGCAAAGCCGAACTGGATGCCGAGGAATCCAAAACACATGTTCCAGATCTGCCAGAAACTCAGCGTTGGCTTGGCCTTCATGGCACCGCCCCCACCGCGGCGACCGGCCCGACCAACAAGGCGCTCACCGTGGCTTGATTCCGCACACCATCCTCACCGCCGCGCCCGCCGTTGTACGCGGCAAAATGCGCAAGTGCGCTCATGTTGAAGCCTTCCTCCAGACGCAGCGTACAGCGCTGCAGTGCCGGCATATCGAACACCACGTGCGCGGACACCTGCTCACCCACGCTGTGCGGCATCACGATGGTGCGGGTCTGCGGCGGATGGCCCGGGCACTCCAGCCGCAGCCGTTTCACCGCCGCGGTGACGCCGGTATTGATCGGGCCGTTGTCATTGCGATACCGCAGTGCGATGCGGTGACGCCCGGCACGTGCGGGTTGCCACGTCCACGCCGCAGCGCCGGGCAGCGCCTGCATCGGGCCAACGGTGACCGTGGGGCTATGCAGTGACTCCAGACCGTCAGCGCGACGGGTCAGGCTGAGGTCGTGCAGCAGGCCGTCGTCGCTCAGGTCAAACCGTGTGCTGGCCTCTACCGCGCGGCCATCCAGATACAGCGTGGTGCCAGTGGGAATGGCAACGCGCAGGCCATCGCCATGCGGTTGAACATGCGGCGCAGGCGGCATTTCCGGCGCGAATACCTGGGCGGGTCGCGGTGGTGCCTGCATCTCCGCGGCACGGCCAACCAGTTGCACACGCGTGGTCTGCCCTTGATGTTCGATGCGCCCGGCTACCAGCAGATCGCTGTCAGCATCGCGGCCTTCGGGGCGTACCAACACGTAGCGCCGCGCCCCCTGTTCAAGCACGATCTGGGTGCGGTCGCCGAACAATAGCGGCACCAGCGAACGCGGCAGCTTGGGCGTCACACTGCCATCGGCGGCAACGCCGAATACACCTTCCAGCACCGCCGACAGGTACCCGGCCACCGACCACAGCTGCCGTGGCGAATTGACCACCGGGCCGCTGCGTGGTCCCTCCTCCACATGCACGGCGAGCGACTGCATCTCGTAGTTTTCCATATTGGAACCGGCCAACGCGCTTCCGCGCATCAGCGATTCCAGTTCGAGTGCAATCCGCGGCGCGTTGTCGAGCGTGCGTGCGGCGCGCAGCGCATAGGCACTGACAAACGGCCACACCGCACGGTTGTGATAGATCGGCTGCATGCGTTCCTGCGGCCACACCACGGGCGTGCCACCGGCCACGGCCGGATAGCGGCGCATCGCCTCACGCGCGCGCTCGGGGGGAAATACATCGGCCAGCACGCCCAGCGACAGCCCCAGCATGTCCACCTTGGCGTAGCGCACCGGGTGCGCCGCACTGCCAAGATAGCTGACGTACTGCTGCTGTGTTGCGTCCCAGAAACGTGTATCGATGGCCTGCCGTAGTTGCGCGGCCCAGCGCTCATATTCGCTGGCGCGCGCATCGCCACGCTGCCGCGCCAGCTGCTCGGCCAGGCGCAGGGCCTGGTAATGCAGCACGTTGGTGGACAGCGCGAAGGATTCGGCGATGAAGCGCACATCCTCGCGCGTCCATGCAGGATAGGTCTGCTCGCGCCAGTCCAGGAACGAGGTTTCGCCGCGATACAGACCCAGATCGGCATCGAAGACCGCATCGCGGTCCTGTGCCACGGTGGCTTGCAACGCGGCCCAGACTTCGTCGGCAAACGCGCGATCATCGAGCAAGCCGCGTGCGGCCAGAAACCACACCACGCGGTCGCTGCTGATCGGCCAACTGCCACCGGAGCCGGTGTCCTGCGCAACAAACAGGCCCGGCGTGCGTCCATCGCGCGCCTGCGACAGCTTGAATCGCAGCGAGGTGCGGGTGCGCTCCGGTTCCAGCCGCGCCAGCGCGAGATCGGCGGCAAAGCTCACATCGCGCGTCCACACATACGGCCAGCGCTCGCCGGTTTCAAAGCACGCGCAGGCCACCGGCTTGCCGTGATTGAAAGCGGGATCGCGGATCGCCTCCACGCGGTCGTCGGCCAGTTCCTGTTGCGCCAGCGCGAACAACCCATCGAACACCGGGCTGGCGGTGCCGGTGCGCATCGGTTGTGCAGGAATGCGGCGTTCGCCCTGCGGCCAGCGCAACAAAAAGCCACCATCGTCCAAAGCCTGTGCTTGCGCCCGGCGTCCTTGAAACTCCAGTTCATCGGCCGCTACCGGCGAACTTGCGGCGACGCCCAGCGTCGCTGCCATGCAGATCATCTTCAGCATCGAAGCGGCGAGACAGCTTGCGCCGTCGGCCTCCCTCCCTCGTTGCACGCGTTGTGATGCGTGGCAGTGCCTGCCACGGCCGCGGCCCCTCCCAGGTACCGTGGGCAACATGGTAGTGCCGCACTCCACGGTTCCGCACCCCTGCATACGTATTCATGGCCACACGCCGCATGCAGCACAACGCCTGCACGCAACGGCGCGGCATAGTCGGCGCTTGTGCAACGGTGACCTTGGGAGGGGATATGCCGCTGTCTTCGTGTCGAGCACGCTCGACATTGGGTGCCGCGTGGATCGCGCGCCTGTTGGTGATCGCCACACTAGGCGGCGCCGCTGCCACTGCCCAGGCCGAGGATGCGATCGACGTCGCCTCGCCCGGCAAGATTTTGCAGGTGACCGTGGAAGTGGATGGCGGCACGCCATACTACCGTGTGCAGCGGCTGGGCGAAGCAGTGGTAGAGCGCTCGCGGCTGGGATTTCAGCTGCGCGATGGGCGCCTGGATCGCGGCCTGCAGGTGCTGTCGCAGGCGCGCAGCAGCCACGATGACACCTGGGAACAACCCTGGGGCGAGACCCGGCTGGTGCGCAATCACTACAACGAATTGCGTGTGAGCCTTGGCGAGCGCGAGGGCGCGCAACGGCGCTTCGATGTGATCGTGCGTGTGTACGACGACGGGCTCGGCCTGCGCTATCACTTCCCGGCGCAAGCCGGACTGCGCGAAGCCATCATCGACGAAGAAGTCACCGAGTTCGCCATTGCGCAGCCTTCCGAGGCGTGGTGGACTCCCGCCGGCGAGCCCATCCACTACGAATACCTGTATCAGCGCACGCCACTGAACGAAGTGGCGCTGGCGCATACGCCGCTCACGCTGCGCAGCCGTAACGGGCTGCACGTGGCGCTGCACGAAGCCGCGTTGGTGGACTACGCCGGCATGTGGTTGCGCCGCACCGAAGGGCAGCGGCTGCGTGCCCACCTCTCGCCCGCCGCCGAGGGCTGGAAGGTGCGCCGCACCCTGCCCTTCGATACCCCATGGCGCACACTGCAGATTGCCGATCAGGCCACCGGCCTGGTCGAATCAAACCTCATTCTCAACCTCAACGAACCAAACGCCCTGGGCGATGTCAGCTGGGTCAAACCGTCCAAATATGTCGGCGTGTGGTGGTCGATGCATCTCAACCAGCAGACCTGGGCCACCGGCCCGAAACATGCGGCCACTACCGCCACCACCAAACGCTACATCGACTTCGCCGCCGCACACGGCTTTCGCGGTGTGCTGGTGGAAGGCTGGAATCCCGGCTGGGACGGCGAGTGGTTTGGCAATGGCGGCAGCTTCGATTTCACCAGAGCAACGCCAGATTTCGACCTGCCAGCGTTGAGCCACTACGCCGCCGGCAAGGGCGTGCATCTGATCGGCCATCATGAAACGGGGTGTGCGGTGGACCATTACGAAGATCAGATTGCCGAAGCGATGGATCTGTACGCCCGTTTCGGCGTGGATTCGGTCAAGACCGGCTATGTCTGCGACGACGGCCAGGTGGAGCGGCGCAATCCGGCCGGTGGCACGCCATTGCGCGAATGGCACGACGGTCAGTGGATGGCGCGCCATCACCTGCACGTGGTGCAGGAGGCGGCCGAGCGCCACCTTGCAGTCAATGCGCACGAACCGATCAAGGACACCGGCCTGCGCCGCACCTATCCCAACTGGATCTCGCGCGAAGGCGCGCGTGGCATGGAATACAACGCCTGGGGCCAGCCACCCAATCCACCCGAACACGAAGTGAACCTGGTGTTCACTCGCCTGCTCGCCGGGCCCATGGATTACACGCCCGGCATCGTCAGCCTCAAAGGCCGCAATGGCCAGGCGATTCCCAGCACGCTGGCACGCCAGCTGGCTTTGTACGTGACGCTCTACAGCCCGATCCAGATGGCGGCCGATCTGCCCGAGCATTATCTGCAGCACCGCGATGCGTTCCGTTTCATTGAGGATGTGGCCGTGGACTGGGACCAGACCCGCGCGTTGAATGGCGAGGTGGGCGACTACGTCACCATTGCGCGCAAGGACCGGCATAGCCGCGACTGGTTCCTGGGCAGCATCACCGACGAACATGGCCGCCTGTTGCAGGTGCCACTGGGGTTTCTGGAACCGGGCGTGCGCTATCGCGCGCAGATCTACCGCGATGGCGATGACGCCGACTACGTGCACAGCCCGTTCGCCTTTATCCGCGAGGAACGCCAAGTCAGCAGCATCGACACGCTGGAACTGCGGCTGGCACCCGGTGGTGGCCAGGCGATTCGCTTCCTGCCGATGGAGTCAGCACGCTGATGCAGCTGCTGCGCGGGCGTGCCTTGCCTGCGCAGTGCTGCCATCGGTTGCACCAAGTGCCTTGCTGGCCGGCGTTTGCAACCTGCAGCCTTCGCTGCAGCGCAGCGCAAGCACTCGTCACTCGATGACGCATCAGTGGAATCGATTTCATCAGCATAATCGCCGTTGAATACGTATGCAGGCCGCGTTTGCGTGCAAGCGCGGTGTCTACCATACGTTGCAGTCGCGTAGTGCGTGATCGCCGTCCTGGCGCGCGATGCAGCACATCCAGGCAATTGCCGGATCAAAACACCGAAGAACAACATGTACCTGGGAGGGGAAAATGTTGAACCACAAGCGCACCGCGCTGAGTATCGCCATGGCAGTTGCCATGGCACCGACGTTGGCCGCCGCACAAACGGCAGCCCCGTCAGACGCACCCGCCAGCACCGAGCAGAACGCCGGTGCAGTGACCGAATTGGACAAGGTGCAGGTCACCGGCCTGCGCCGCGCGATCGAAGGCGCCATTTCGGTCAAGCGTGATTCCACCTCGATCGTGGAAGCCATCTCGGCCGAAGACATCGGCCGCCTGCCCGATGTGAGCATTGCCGAATCACTGGCGCGCCTGCCTGGCCTGGCCGCGCAGCGCGTCGCCGGCCGCGCTCAGGTGATCAGCGTGCGTGGCCTGTCGCCGGATTTCTCCACCACCCTGCTCAACGGCCGGGAAGTGGTCAGCACCGGCGACAACCGCAGCGTGGAGTTCGACCAATACCCGTCCGAACTGGTCAGCGGCGTCACCGTGTACAAGACGCCTGACGCCGGTCTGGTTGGCCAGGGCCTGTCGGGTACCGTGGACATGCAGACCGCCCGCCCGCTCAGCTACAACGAGCGCGTGATCGCCATCGGTGGCCGTTACCAGCGCAATTCGATGGGCAAGGCCGCCAACGTGGACCCGTACGGCAACCGCTTCAACGTCAGCTACATCGACCAGTTCGCCGACCGCACCATCGGCCTGACCATCGGCTACGCGCATACCGACATGCCGATCCAGGAAAACCAGGTCGGCCTGTACGAGCCTTGGCAGCAAGTCAATGCCCAGCGGCAGCGCCCGGGCGTCGCAGACGGCGTGTATTTCTCCGACGGCATCAAGGCGTTGCGCCGCACCGGCAACCAGAAGCGCGATGGCGTGATGGCGACCCTGCAGTACCGCCCGTCCAACGCCTGGACCAGCACCCTGGATGCCTTCCACACCGAAGCCGAGCAGATCGATACCGCCAATCAGTTCGAGCTCAACCTCAGCAACTACAACGGCGGTTACACGCCGGGCCTGAACATCACCGAAGTGCGTGTCAACGACCGCAACACGTTTCTCGGCGGTAACGCCAGCGGCGTGTACCCGCTGGTGCGCGGCATGTACAACAAGCGCGAAGACAAGATCGACGCATTCGGCTGGAACAACGAGATCACCGCGGGCGCGGTCAAGATCGTCGCCGATCTCAACTACTCCAAGGCCACCCGCGACGAACTGAATCTGGAGAACAATCTCCAGCTCGCGCCGATGCCGCAGCTGGACACCGTTGGCGTGGCGGTGAACGGCAATGGCTTCTCGCAACTCAGCCCGGGCCTGAATTATTCCAACCCCGATGCGCTGTTCCTGACCAACACCATCTATGGCTCCGGCTACGGCAAGGTGCCGCGGGTGGAAGACGTGCTCAAGGGCGCGCGCCTGCAGGCCAGCTTCCCGATGCCCGAAGCACTGAGCTGGTTCTCCGATCTGGACGTGGGCGTGAACTACGCGCACCGCGAAAAGCAGAAGACCCAGCCCGAAGGCAACATCACGCTCGGCGCGCAAGGCGAAGCCACCGTGGCTGCCGACCTGCAGTACGCCCCGGTCAATCTGGGTTTTGCCGGCATCGGCGCCCTGCCCGCCTGGAACGTGCCGGCCGCGGTCTCGCGCTACATGCTGTTCAACCCCAGCGATGACGCATCGTTCCTGGTCTCCAAGGCCTGGACGGTCGAAGAAAAGATCACCACCGCCTGGCTGCGCGCCAACCTGGACACCGAGTGGGGCGTGGTCGGCGTGCGCGGCAATATCGGCGTGCAGCTGCAGAGCGCCGATCAATCCTCGCAGGCCAATTACTGGGATGCCTCGCAGCCGGTCGGCAGCGAAGTGCGGCCCATCGATGACGGCAAGACCTACCGCGACTGGCTGCCCAGCCTAAACCTGGCGTTCCAGTTCCCGTATGAGCAGACCTTGCGCTTCGCATTGGCCAAGCAGGTCGCCCGCCCGCGCGTGGACCAACTGCGTGCGTCGCTGGAATTCGGCGTCGACACCTCCACCGGCCGGCCCGGTGCCAGCGGCGGCAACCCGATGCTCGACCCGTGGCGCGCCAACGCGCTGGATATCTCCTACGAGAAGTACTTCGCCGACCGCGCCTATGTAGCGGCCGCCTTCTTCTACAAGGACCTCAAGAGCTACATCTACACCCAGAGCCGCGACAACTACGACTTCTCCGCACTGGTGGCCGGCTACGTGCCACCGCCCGGCTCTGCACCGGTGCTGACCACCGGCACCTTCAGCGCCCCGTTCAACGGCAAGGGCGGCACCCTGCGCGGGCTGGAACTCACCGCCTCGCTGCCGCTGGACCTGGTGTTCGCCCCGCTGGAAGGCTTCGGCATCCAGGCCAGCGCCACCTTCAACGACAGCGACGTGCAGATCCGCGACCCGGAAAGCGCCTCTAGCGTGGGCGACGGCGCCATCAGCCTGCCCGGCCTCTCCAAGCGCGTGTACAACCTCACCGCCTATTACGAGCACAAGGGCTTCGAGGCACGCGTGAGCCAACGCCGGCGTTCGGACTTCATCGGCGAGATCGGCAACTTCAACGGCAACCGCACACTGCGCTACGTGGTCGGCGAAAACATCACCGACGCGCAGATCAGCTACAACTTTGCCGACACCAGCAGTCTGGCCGGCCTGACCCTGCTACTGCAGGCCAGCAACCTCAGCAACTCGCCGTACCGCACCTACGCCGAAACCAAGGACCGCCCGCTGGAATACATCGAATGGGGCCGCACCTTCGTGCTGGGTGTGAACTACAAGTTCTGAGTGGCTGGCATCACGTGCGTGGGACCAAGCGCCTGAAGCGCCAGCGCGATCTGGGCTGAGTATCGCAGCCCAGATCCGCCGGCCGCATTGGAAGACGAACGACACAGCGCAAGCTGCAGCGATCACAAGCCGCAGCAATACAAGCCCCTCTCCCACCGGGAGAGGGGTTGGGGTGAGGGTATGGGACAGCCACTTCGCCGCAGATCGCAAAGTAGCGCTCACGATTGACATTGCTTTTGACGAAACAAGCAACGATCGGACAATCAAACGTGTCACGCCGAAACGACATTTCTATTTCGGCCCCGCATAAAAAGACCCGCGGAGATCAAACCGGCGAGTCTTTCTTTGAAAGTCTTCGCAACGAAATCAACGTCATGAAATCGTGCAAGCCAACTTGCAGCGCATACACACCTGCACAATCCACACACCGAAAGTCACCCGGCATAAGACCGGCTTCATACCGCGCGCCGCACACATACGCTTTGCACCACGCTCACAAAGGCAGCAACGTGTTTTTAAGGAAGAACCGTACCGAGTCGCCGCCGGCCATAACACCGCGCGAGCAAAGCCAGCTGACGGATCGGAAGCCGCTTCAGAAACCTAGCCATTCCTGATGACGCCTGCCACTCAACAATGAGATGGAATGCCACGGCAGCGATTATCGACCGACCTACCAGCGCGCAAGACGATCGGCGTGCAACAAAAACAGAGCGGCATCGCAGAGAATGTCGCCCCGCTTGCAAAACCCTCTCAAGCCTAAGAGCGGCTAACAAAACGTAGCGAGCAGTCGTCAGGTGGGTGCAGACGGTGCGGAGGAACCGGAATGTACGTCGGTACATGCCGATTCCGAGCACCGGCCGCGCCCGCCTGGCGGCTGTGCAGTAGCTTTGATAGCTGCTCCAAGCCGAGAGGTTTCAGCTGCGCTTACTCAGCCACGACCGACAGCAGCAACGACCGCATGCCCGGCCAGCCTTAGGTGTCCGCCCTCCATCGCCCCAAGCTCGACACCAGGTACATCGACCTGCTCCCACTCGCCTGCAGGCAAAGCCAGGTCGGCAGGATCGGCGGACAGATTGAACGCCAACAGCATTACCTGGCCGACATGTTCGCGGCGGAACATCAGCACAGGCTCCGCCGTGTCGTAGAACGTAATCGTTCCCTCCCGCAGCGACGGCATCGTTTTGCGCCAAGCCAGAAACGCACGCACCGCACTCAACACCGACAACGGATCGTCCTGCTGCACACTCACCGCATGGGCGCGATGCGCCTCGCCCAACGGAAGCCACGGCTTGCCGCTGGTGAATCCGGCAGATGGCGCGTCGGTCCACGGCATCGGCGTACGGCAACCATCGCGGCCCTTGAAGGTCGGCCAGAAGGTAATCCCATACGGATCCTGCAGGTCCTCGAACGCCACCTCTGCCTCACTGAGCCCGAGCTCTTCGCCCTGATACAAGCAAATCGAGCCACGCAACGAACACAGCAGCGCCACCACCATCCGCGCGAACGCCGGCGTCGCATGCGCGCCACCCCAGCGCGTTACCGCGCGCACTACGTCGTGATTGGAAATGGCCCAGCATGGCCAGCCCTCCAACATGGTGGCTTCGAGCCGGCTCACGGTGTCGCGGATGTAGGCAGCGCTGTAATCCTGCACCAGCAGCTCGAAGCTGTAGCCCATATGCAAGCGGCCCTTGGCGGTGTATTCGGCGGTGGTCGCCAGCGAATCTTCCGACGAAATCTCGCCCAGGCTCACCGCACCCGGGTAGCTGTCCAACAGCCCGCGCAGCCGCTCTAGAAACGGCAAATTTTCCGGCTGCGTGTTGTTGAAGTAGTGGTACTGGTAGGCGTACGGATTGTCCGCGCTAAAGCCGCGCCCCACCCGCTTGTCTGCCGGCTTGGCCGGGTTATCGCGCAGTTGCGCGTCGTGAAAGCAAAAATTGATCGCATCCAGGCGGAACCCATCCACGCCGCGATCGAGCCAAAAGCGCACGTTATCGAGCGTGGCCTGCTGCACCTCGGCGTTATGGAAATTGAGATCGGGCTGGTCCACCAGAAAGTTGTGCAGGTAGTACTGCTCACGCCGCGGCTCCCACTGCCATGCGACCCCACCAAACAACGACAGCCAGTTGTTCGGCGGCGTTCCATCCTCGCGCGGATCGGCCCACACGTACCAATCAGCCTTCGGGTTGCTCCGATCCTGTCGGCTCTCCTGAAACCACACATGCGCGATCGAGGTATGGCTCAGCACCTGATCGATCATCACCTTCAACCCAAGGCCATGTGCCTTTTCGAGCAGGCGATCGAAATCGGCCAACGACCCGAACAACGGGTCCACCGCGCGATAGTCTGCGATGTCATAGCCGAAATCGGCCATCGGCGACTTGAAAAACGGCGAAATCCAGATCGCATCCACGCCCAGCCCGGCGATGTAGTCGAGCTTGGCAATGATGCCCGGCAGATCGCCTACGCCATCCCCATTGGAATCAAGAAAACTACGCGGATAAATCTGATAGATGACCGCCCCGCGCCACCATGGTGTCTGCGACATATACGCCCCTCCCGGGCCAATGGGGGCGGCAGAAAAGACGCCCATCAAGGGCACAAGCGTAGCGGCGTAGCAGACTCAGAGCTCATCCGCGCATACGTATTCAATAGACAAGTCCATCTCAACTAAAGATGCTGTAGCGAATCGACATAGTCCATGCGTGCCGGCACGATGTTCGTCCCACACGCACCTGTCTTGATCTGGCCCAGACGGGACAACACCACCTGTGGCAGTGCCGACTCCCCGTAAAATTGATCCATCCATAGTTAGAGGTCTCCGGGCACACTAGCC
>NZ_JARVTF010000012.1:0-146541 GCF_030208825.1 Xanthomonas sp. LMC-A-07 | reverse complement strand
GGGATTCGGGATTCGGGATTCGGGATTCGGGATTCGGGATTCGGGATTCGGGATTGGGGATTGGGGATTGGGAAGCGGGAAGCGGCTGTAGCAGCACACGAGCACGTTGCACACCGACGCCAGCCAGCCCCTGATTCATACCGTGTCGGCCGCGACACAGCGGCGCATCCCCGGCGCGGCCTGACGTGTCCGGTGGGGGACCGCGCCCGGCCGCCCGGCATCAGCGTGATCCCGGTCACGCGACTTCCACCAGTGCCCTTGGCGGACACGCGGCGGTCAAACAGCCGCGCTACACCTGCAGGCAGCCGCCGCTGACTGAAGGACTGCCCATGTCTGCCTCCGATCCCACCCGCCGCCGCTTGCTGCAAGGCTTAGGTGCCGGCCTGCTGTTGCCGGCCACAGCCGGCTGGTCCACACGCACGTTGGCCGCGCCGTCCGGGCGGCCGCTGATCACCGATGGCGTGCAAAGCGGCGATGTGCAGGAGGGCCGCGCGATGCTGTGGAGTCGCTGCGATCGCCCGGCGCGGTTGCGGGTGGAATGGGATACGCGCCCGAGCCTGCGCCGTGCGCGGCGGATCGACGGCCCGCTGGCGCTGCCCACCCAGGATTTCACCGCACGCGTGGACCTGGCCGCGCTGCCGCCGGGGCAAGACATCTTCTACCGGGTGCGCTTTGAAGATGCGCACAGCGGCGTGTTGAGCGCACCGGTGCACGGGCATCTGCGCAGCGCGCCACAGGCGCGCGACAACGTACGCTTTGTGTGGAGCGGCGACACCGTGGGCCAGGGCTTCGGCATCAATCCGGACATCGGCGGCATGCGCATCTATTCGGCGATGCGCGCACGCAACCCGGACTTCTTCCTGCACAGCGGCGACACCATCTATGCCGATGGCCCGGTCCCGGCCGAACTCACGGTGGAAGACGGCAAGCGCTGGCGCAATCTCACCACCGCGGCCAAGAGCAAGGTGGCTGAGACCCTGGACGAATTTCGCGGCAATTACCGCTACAACCTGCTCGACGACCATCTGCGCCGCTTCAATGCCGAGGTGGCGCAGGTGTGGCAATGGGACGACCACGAAACCACCAACAACTGGTCGCCCGGCAAGCAGCTGGATGCGCGTTACCAAGTGCGCGATATCGAGGTGCTGGCGGCGCGCGCACGCAAGGCCTTCCTGGAATACGCGCCGATGCGCGGCGTGCGGGCCGACGGCGATGGGCGCATCTACCGCAAGATCAGCTATGGCCCGCTGCTGGATGTGTTCGTGCTGGACATGCGTAGTTATCGCGGTGCCAACAGCGACAACCTGCAACCAACGCCCGGCGCAGATGCCGCGTTTCTCGGCCCGCAACAACTGGCCTGGCTGCAGCGCGAACTGGCCGGCTCGCGCGCGCAATGGAAAGTGATTGCCGCCGACATGCCGATCGGGCTGCAGGTTCCCGACGGCCAGGACGCGGATGGACGTGCGCGCTGGGAAGCCATCGCCAATGGCGACCCGGGCGTGCCGCGCGGCCGCGAGCAGGAGATCGCCGCATTGCTACGCTTCATCAGCACCGCGCGCATTCGCAATACGCTTTGGCTCACTGCCGACGTGCACTACTGCGCGGCGCATTACTACCACCCGGATCAGGCCGCGTTTCAGCAGTTCGAACCGTTCTGGGAATTTGTCGCCGGCCCGCTCAATGCCGGCAGTTTCGGGCCGAATGCACTGGATGCCACCTTCGGCCCCACGGTGGTGTTTCAGAAGGCGCCACCGGCACCGAACACCTCACCGTTGGCAGGCTTTCAGTTCTTCGGCGAGGTGGAGATCGACGGCCACAGTGGCGTGCTCACGGTGACCTTGCGCGACCTCGATGGCGTGGCGCAGTTTCGCCAGCCGATCCTGCCGCACGGTGCATTGCCGCCTCACACCGCCAACGGGTAACAGGCCAGCGCCGCGCGGCAGTCGGGCGCGGCCAGCCATTCGTGCAGCTGCCAGCGCGCAGCCTCGCCCAGCGCCGGGTCGCACCAGTGCAGCCGCAGCGCTCCGGAGGCAACCGGTGCAAACGCCAACCGGTGCAGGCCGAACGATAGCCCGTGGCCATGGGCCTTGAGCAGCGCTTCCTTGGCGCACCACAGGCGAAAGAACAGCGCCTGTTGCGTCTCGGCGGGCAGCGCCGTCAGCCAGGCGATTTCGTCCGGGTGGAAGAACCGCTGCGCGATGTCCAGCAAGCGGGGGCGTTCGCGGATGCGTTCCAGATCCACACCCAGCCGCACGCCCTGGCCCAGCCCTACCAGCAGGTGATCGCCGCTGTGGCTCCAGCCGGTGTCCCACTCGGGCAGGGCCGGCTGCAAGGTCGGCCGCCCACGCGCGTCACGCAGCAGCGGCACCTGCGCCGGGTCCAGTCCCAGCGCCTTGCCCAGCAATTCGCGCGCCTGCGGCTCGCCGCGTTCGCCGTGCCGATGCGCACGCCGCCAGACCTGGGTGGTGCCGAATTGCCAGTGGTCCGCCTCCGCGGCTGGCTGCATGCCGGACGCCATCACGTGGCCTGCACCAACCCGAACCGCAGGCCGCGCCGTTCAGCGCGCTGCACAGGCGTTTCACGGCCGGCTGCGTTGAATGGCGCCCACGCACCAGCTCCGGTGCGAACGAACGAGGAGAGTGGCGGCATGGGCATCATCATCTGGTTGATCGTCGGTGGGATCGTGGGTTGGCTGGCCAGCATCATCATGCGACGTGATGCGCAGCAGGGCATCATCCTCAACGTGGTGGTGGGCATCGTGGGTGCGTTGATTGCCGGTTTTCTGTTCGGCGGCGGCATCAACCAGGCCATCACGCTGTGGACCTTCGTGTGGTCGCTGGTAGGCGCGGTGATCCTGCTGGCCATCGTCAATCTGTTTACCCGCGGACGCGTGCGCTGAGTCCAGCGCACGGCTGTGAGCACAACGCCCGGGCTTGCCCGGGCGTTGTTGTTTCAGCCGACCAGGGGCTCACTGCGGCGCAACGCGATCGGCCGGGTGATGGATGCCGTCTTCCACCGGCACGGTGATGTTCAACGCGTACGGGTTGACGCCCTCCAGGCAGCCGACGTTGTAGCCGTATTCGTTGGGATTGGAACGCCGGCGGTGGTGCGTGTAGATGCCGCACACCCCACAGAAATAATGCGCCGCCGCATGCGTGTTGAACTGGTACAGCCGCAACACGTCCTCGCCTTGACGCACGTGCAGGCCTTGCAGCGGCACCGACGCGACGATGGCCCCACGCCGGCGACACATCGAGCAATCACAGCGGCGCGGATCCACCAGGCCGTGCGGCAGGTCCAGATCGATCTGCACCGCCCCGCAGTGGCAATTCAACCGATGCACGGCGCCCAGCGTGACATCGCCCACCTTGTGCGTGCTGCGCCGTAGATGCCGCTCGCTCATGCGCCTGCCTCGGCCAGCCGCACCCACGCCGGTGCGTGGTCGCTGGGGCGCTCCCAGGTGCGCGGTTCGCGGTCGATGCCCGCTTCCACCGCGCGGGCGCGCAGCGCATCCGACACCAATGTCAGGTCGATGCGCAGCCCCAGGTTGCGGCGGTAGGCGGCCTGGCGGTAATCCCACCAGCTGAAGTGGCCGGCATCGTCGTGATGCAGGCGAAAGGCATCGTGCAGGCCCAGCGCCAACAGCTTGTGCAGTGCGCCGCGCTCGGCGGTGGAGGTGAGGATGTGGTTGTCGCTCCACACCTCCGGCTCGTACACGTCGCGCGCGTCCGGGGCGATGTTGAAGTCGCCCAGCAGCACCAGCTGCGGGTAGCGTTGCAGCTCCTGCGCGATCCAGTCGTGCACCGCCTCGAGCCAGCGCAGCTTGTAGGCGTACTTGTCGGTGCCCACGTCCTGGCCGTTGACCACATACAGATTGATGATGCGCACGCCATCGACGGTGGCGGCGATCACGCGCTGCTGCACGTCATCGAACCCGGGGATGCCCATCTGCACGTCCAGCGCCGGCGAGCGCGACAGGATCGCTACGCCGTTGTAGGTCTTCTGCCCGCAAAACACGCTGCGGTAGCCCAGCGCGGCCAGTGCCGCATCCGGGAACTTGTGGTCTTCCAGCTTGGTTTCCTGGATGCCCACCACGTCCGGCGCAAAATCCGCCAGCCACTGTTGCAGGTGCGGCAGGCGCACGTTGAGCGAGTTGACGTTCCAGGAGGCAATCTTCATGGCGCGGACCGTGGTTCAAACCACCAATGGTACCGCGCCCTCGTCCATGGCCCGATCCGCCCACCCGCCCACGACGCTCAAGGCTTCCCGTCATGGACGCGGTTTGACCACCCGGTATTGGCTGCGTTCGCCGCTGCGTGGCCCGCGCGCATCGACATTGGCGCACAAGCGGTCACCACATAGAACGACATCGCTGTTGGCCACCGCCTGCAGCACCTTGGCATCGAGCCGGTAGCGCGTCAGGTCCCGGCGCGCTTCGGTCAGCAGGTACACACTCGAGGCACAGGCCAGCACCGTCGCAACGATCAACCCGGCGCAGGTGAGCCAGGCACGGGTGAGCCACCGCCCGCGCAGCGCTTCGTGCGCGGTTTCCACCGCCTGCAAGGCCGTGCCGGAGCGCGAGATCACCGCGTCCAACCGGCGCGCGGCGGGTGCGAGACTGCTATCGAGCGCCTGCTGCCAGGCCTGCTGCAGCTGCGGCACCGCGCCGCCGACCAGGCGGTTGATGTCATCGCCGTTGCGCGCAGCCAAGGCACGCAGCGCTGCCATGTCCCGCTCCAGTGCCGCATGCTGGCGCTGGTCGCGCGCTTCGATCGTAGCGGCCAGCGTGCCCAGCGCCCTGGCAAGTTCCTTCAGCTCTTCTTCGCGCATCCGTCGTCTCCGTCACCGCGCATCGCCAACGCGCATCCGCCTTGCCGCACATACCGGTGCCTACCCGCCACCGCCGCCTCCACCACCGCCCCCTCCTCCGCCATCACCGCCACCACCACCGCTATCGGCGGCGGCCATCGCCGGCCCCTGGTGCATCAGGCTCATCACGCGTACCGGCCCGTGCGCCATCTGCACATCGGCCGGCTGCATGTCGGCCGGGGTCCAGGCCATCTGATTGGTCACCGCCTCCTGCTCGCGCTGCTGCATCAACGCCTGCCCCTCCTGCAGCAGCGCTTGCCCTTCGGGCGAATACCGGATCCGCTCGGCCGCCTTGAATACCCCCGCCTCGTCGTGATTGCGCAGCGCCTGCAGCATCGCGTCGATATCCGCATCGCCGGTCCGCAGCGCCGTCGGCGCCTGCGGATCCTGCTGCGCAGCCGTGCGTCCCTGGCCCAGGACCTGGCGGGCCTGCTGTTCTTCCGCATCGATCCGCGCCTGCAGGCTCGGTACCACCGTCTCGGTCATCAGGTGGCGTTCCAGCGCCTCGTGCAGCGAGCCTTGGCCATGCACGGACAAGGTGGCCGTCTGCGCCACATTGCCAAGATTGTGCGGGGTGCTGGGCGTGAACCGGAGTTGGGTGGCAGCACCGGCGGCCAGCAGCGCACCTTCCAGCGCACCGGCGCTGGGCGCATGCGCGGTGAGACCGGCGAGCGCATCGCCGCCAGCATCCAGGGTGCGATTCAGGCGACCGCCAACAGCGTCCAGCACCTGCTGCGGCAGCGCCGACGCGGTACGCACCTGATCCGCGGCGGCCGTTGCCATGCCTGCGGTCGTGTGCATCAAGGTCTCTGCCTGCCGCGCGCTATCTTCGCGCAGCCGCGCGGCGTGCTGCTCGGCCTGCTGGCGGTCCGCCTGGGCCTGGCGCTCCAATGCCTGGGCCTGCTCCAGCAGGGCGGCCTGGGCGGTATCGGGCAACCAGCGTGCGGCACCGCGCAGTGCGACCGCGGCGGTGTCCTGCGCCTGCGCCTGGGCCTGCAACGCCCAGCGTTGCGCGCTGGCATCCAACTCGCCTGCAACCGCACGGCCTGCGGCCAGGCCACGGCCCAGCGTGTCGCCACCGGCTTCGAGTGCCGCACCCGTAGCGCTACCGCCATGGCGCACGGCCGCACCACCCATCTGCATGCCGCGCGCCGCGCCGTCGCCGGCCGCATCCAGCGCCGCATCGCCCGCCCGCCCCAGCGCGGCGCTGTGTTCGCCCAGGCCACGTCCGATCTGCGCACCGGCAGCGCCGGCCCGCAACACGCCCAACGCCGGGCCAGCCAGGTACAGGCTCTCCTGCAAGGTCAGCGCCTGCGCGCGGTCCACCAACGCGCCATCCTGGCCCTGCATCTTGGCCGGCAACACCGGCTCGATGCGGCCGGCGGCCAGCGGCAGCTGCTGCAGCAACTGGGCGGTATCGCCCTGCGCCAGCCGGTCCACGAACGCATGCACCGCCGGCTGTGCATTCACCGGCACATCGCGGGTCAGCGCTTGGTCGAGCAAGGCCTGCCCCTCCGGCAAATTGCGCATCAGGGTGGCGGTGTCGCCCATCACCGCCGCCAGCTGCTGGCGCCGCGCCGCATCCAGCCGGTGGATATTGTCCTGAATGCCGTTGTTGAGCATTTCGCCCTGGACTTGATAAGCCACGACGGTGTCGGCGGTGTCATAAAGCTGTACACCGGGTGTGCTCTTGGCAAAACGCTGCGCAGTCGCCGGATGCAACCCTGCAGCGTTGAACGTGGTTGCCGGCACGCCACTCACCGCCGAGCCTGCCGAGCCCATGCCGCCGCCCAAGGAATGGCCGGCAATTTCGAAATCGACGTTCTGCAACTTTAATTGCGATGCCAAACGCATGGCACGGTCGTAGTAGTCGGTCTGCATGCCAACCGACTGCGGGAAGTTGTTGGCCAGAAAATCTTCGGCGCTGGTATCGCGCAGACCACTGGCGGTTGCCACTTCACCCGCCGAGCCTTTGTAGACCACGGTGGGCTTGTAGCCGGGCCCGAGGATTGCCGGATCGGGAATGTAGATTTCGGCACGGAAGCCAGATTGTTCAGGCCGGAGAAGGTCCCGAAGCTCCTCATCGTTTACCCTCGCCAATTCCGGGATGCCGTCACGAAGCCTATCGAGATTCTCGCTGCCGCGAACCCATCCAGCTGGCGCCTGTCCATATCCCTTTGCAGAGTCGTAGACATCGTCTGCAAGCGAAGCCATCTCGTGCGCGTGATAGAGCTGCTGCAGCTCGGCAGCGCGAGATGCAGCTTCCGCAGTGCCGCTGGCACGCAGATCGTTCAACAGTTGCTCGCGTTGTCTGTGCAGATCTGGCGTTTGCATGCGATCAATCCTTGCGCATGGAGGTCAAAGCAGCGGAATCTCTTTTTCTTCCGAGGGGAAGTGGAACGCCTTGCGCATGCGTTTGTAGTGCTCCGGCATCGCAGGCCGCGCGTATCCACGCGCGAGCAGCCATTGCTGGCACTTTCGTTGCCAGCGGGGATCCTTTGGATTTCCCGGATGCCAATAGATCGATGTGATCGTGCGCGAATCCAGTTTCCTCGTCGCAGTCCGTCCGGAATACTCAATCCGTGGATCCGCCCCGTGCTCCAATAACCAAAACGCTGGTTCGAACCCGCCCGTACCAACGTAGTTCTCGATAAGAGTCCCTCCCATTCCTGCTAGCGCATTGACATCGGCACCACGCTCCACCAACAACTGGATATTCGGCCACTTGTCTTGCTTGATGAGCGCGTGAAACAACAAACTCTCGTTGTTTGCATTACGCGTATTGGGATCACCGCCATGATCCAGCAGCATTTTGAGATAGATCGGGTCGTCCTGCTCGGCTGCCCACACCATGGCATTCGGATTATTGCGAACGCCTCGATCCAGCGTTTGATAAGGCAGCGCCACATTCGGATCAGCCCCATTGTCCAGCATCGCCTTTAGCCCGGTCGGGTTGTGGGTGAAGATCGGCCAGAACAATAGTGGATATCCATCCTTGGAGAAGATCGTGTCCGGGTTCACGCCCTCCACCTTCATCAACCGCCGCACTTCCTCGGCATCGCCCTGCTCGGCCGCCAAGGCCAGTGCCAGGGCTTTGGGGTCGGTGAAGTTGCGCTCGGGCGCATAGCGCGATTGCGCGGCAGGCGAACAGCCGGTGATGGCCAGCAGCACCACGCAGCAGAACCGGATGAAACAATGCGATGGCTTCACGCGCGCCTCCGTTGCGGCTGATTGCATAGGGACAGGATGGTAAGCCAGTTGGCCGCTTGCAGCGCAGGACCTGCGCTGCATTTCGTGTGCGCTGCGTCTCCTCGGTGCTGCGGTGCCGGCTGGGTGGGCGTTTGCATGCGATCAATCCTTGCGCATGGAGGTCACAGCAGCGGAATCTCTTTTTCTTCCGTTGGGAAGTGGAACGCCTTGCGCATGCGTTTGTAGTGCTCCGGCATCGCAGGCCGCGCGTATCCACGCGCGAGCAGCCATTGCTGGCACTGTCGTTGCCAGCGGGGATCCTTTGGATTTCCCGGATGCCAATAGATCGATGTGATCGTACGTGAGTCCAGTTTCCTCGTCGCAGTCCGTCCGGAATACTCAATCCGTGGATCCGCCCCGTGCTCCAATAACCAAAACGCTGGTTCGAACCCGCCCGTACCGACGTAGTTTTCTATAAGAGTCCCTCCCATTCCTGCTAGCGCGTTGACATCGGCGCCATGCTCGACCAACAACTGAATGTTCGGCCACTTGTCTTGCTTGATGAGTGCGTGAAAAAGCAATGTTTCGTTGTTTGCATTACGTGTATTCGGATTACCACCATGATCCAGCAGCAACTTGAGATAGATCGGGTCGTCCTGCTCGGCTGCCCAGACCATTGCATTACTGACATTGGTCTGATTTCGTCCAGGCTCCGGGGGATAGGGCTTGGCCACATTCGGATCAGCCCCATTGTCCAGCATCGCCTTTAGCCCGGTCGGGTTGTGGGTAAAGATCGGCCAGAACAACAGTGGATATCCATCCTTGGAGAAGATCCTGTCCGGGTTCACGCCCTCCACCTTCATCAACCGCCGCACTTCCTCGGCATTGCCCTGCTCGGCCGCCAAGGCCAGTGCCAGGGCCTTGGGGTCGCTGAAGTTGCGCTCGGGCGCATAGCGCGATTGCGCGGCAGGCGAACAGCCGGTGATGGCCAGCAGCACCACGCAGCACAACCGGATGAAACAATGCGATGGCTTCACGCGCGCCTCCGTTGCGCCGTGTCCGCTGGTTGGACGCGGTAAGGGTGACCGCTGCACCGCGCGGCCTGCCACTGATTGCCGTGGCAACGAACTGGCGAATGCAAGCGATACTGACGGACGCAGCATAGCGCAGACGGGTGGCCTGGCAAGCGCATCGCGCGCTTACTTTACGGGTATAGCCGCATCGGCAGACCGGTGCGATGGCGCCACGGTGTGCCGGCCGGCGCGTCACCGAGGTTGATAAAAGCTTGGCGAACTTTCGCCACGGGACTGTGGACGATGCGGGCAGTCGTGCGTGGACGCGTCATCCACGCCGCATCCAGAAAGGCAGCACCTGTCTGGCACCCGCTTGTCAGGTTTTGTCGGTGGCTTTCAGTCAGCAGGCGCGATGCGCACGCCGAGCTGGTTGGCCACCGGGCGCTCGCGGCCCGGGATGCCGGTGTGGATGGGGCGATTGAGCGCGCGCACGTCGCCGTCCACGCGTGCGGCCAGGGTGCTGGAGCCGCCCCCATCGAGATTGATCGCCGCACGCGCGCCGAGTTGCTCGAACACGGCGGTGAGCGCGTCCAGTGTCATGCCGGCGCTGTAGCCGGGCTGGCGCCCGTCGGCCACCACCATCCACAGGGTGTGGCCGCTGCGGTCCAGGCCCACGGCGCTACGCGGTTCGGGGCCATCGTAATAGGCGGCGCGGCTGGCTTCGCGCGGTTGGCGCTTGCCATCGAGCAACAGCAAGGGGCCTGCACCCACGCCCAGCCGCGACCCGGCCGGGCAGCTGCCGCGCACGATGCGCACCACCTCGCGCTGGCTGACGCATAGCGCCGCGTTGACGCGGGGGTCGCTGGTGTCCGCCGCCGAATCGGTGCGGCCGGCGTCGATAGCCAGACCTTCGGCGGTGACGCCCTGGCCGGCGGCCGGCACGAACGGCTTGTCCAGCAGATGACCGCCATCGAAGGGCAGGAAGTAGTCGGCATTGATCGCCAAGGCCAGCGCGCCGTCGCGCACGAACGCGGTGGTGGGCGTGGCGCGGAATTCGCCGCCGTCGCTGCGGTCGCCGGGGGTGCCGACCAGCTGCAGGCCCGGCGTGGTGAGGTCGATCTGGGCGATGTGCAGCATCACCGGCTGCGCCCCGCCGATGGCTTGCCGCCAATAACGCACCCCCGGTGCCAGCGTGAGCGGTGCGGTGGGTGCGGGCACCGGCGCGACCAGCGGCTCGATGGTGACGCGCGCACGCGCCTGGGCCTGATCCAGCACCGCGAGGACGTTGTCCAGTTGCGCCGGCGGCACGCGCAAGAGCAAGCGCTGGGTGGGCGCCAGCTGCAGCACCTGCAACAACCCGGCGCAGCGCGCGCCCGTGCACGGCGTGGCATCCATCCCCACCCGCGCAGGGCCGCGCGCCTCATCGCGCACCTGCAATGCAAGGCGGTTGCCTTCGGCCGCTTTGCAGCGACTCACCGCCGCCAGCACATCCTGCGGCCACTGGCCCCAGCAGTCGCCGCTGACCACGGTTTCGATCGGCACGAACGGCACGCTGGCAGCGGGTGTGTTGGTCTCTGCACCGGCGGCAGCGCCGATCGGGGCCAGCAGTGCGCACAGCAACGCGGCAGCACGCAACGGGTCAGAACGCATAGTCCACTCCAAGGTAATAGGCACGGCCGTTGTCGAGCTGCTCCCGCATGAGTTGTTGCTCTGCACCGATCACGCGGGTGAGCCGCGCATTGCTGAGGTTGCGGCCCTGCAGGGTAAGCCGCAGCTGCGCGCTCAGGCGCCAGGCCAGCTGCGCGTCGTAGCTGCTAATGGCGTCGTAATAGCGGTCGTTGACGCGGTTGTCGGTGGCTGCGGAAATCAGCTGCGCGCCAGTGTAGTTGGCGCTGATGCGCGCACTGAACGGGCCCACGTCGTACAGCAATGACGCGTTGGCGCTGCGCTTGGGCGATTCCATCAGCCCGGGCAAGCCGCGCTGGCTGCCATCGGCCATCTGTATCTCGGCCGTGCGCGGGTCGAGCACGGTGAGGTTGAGCATCGCGCCCAGGTTGGACCAACCGCCGGGCAGAAAATCGAAGCGGCTGTCGATGGCGGTGAACTCGATGCCCTGCACCTGCGCGGTGCCGGCATTGATCGCTTGGGTGGTGGTCACCTGGTAAGTGCCGCTCAACCCGCCGGGATCGCGCTGGGTGTCGGTGCTGGTGGTGCGCACGATCTCGTCGTCGATGCGCTTGTGGAACAGCGCCACCGACAGTTGCGAGTCGCGGTCCGGGTACCACTCCAGCGACAGATCCAGGTTGTCCGAGCGGCGCGGGCGCAATTGCGGGTTGGCGATGCTGCGGTTGATGGTGAAGCCGGTGACATCCACCACCGGGCTGCTGTTCTGGCCGATGTCGCCATAGGTGGGCAAGCCAATCGTGCGGCTGCCGGCCATACGCAGCTTGAGTGCCTGGGTGATGTCCCAGGCGAAGTTCGCCGATGGCAGCAAGAAGCGGCGGTCGCTGTCGGCCGATTGCTGGACGTAGTTGCTGGTGCTGGTCAGCGGCTGCGGCACCGCGCTGAGCACGGTGCGCTGCAGGTATTCGTTGCGCAGGCCCAGCGTGGCCTGGGTGCGTGCGCCATGCCAGACGCCCATCGCATACGCGGCGCCATTGCGCTCATCGATGCGGAAATCACTGATCGCGCTGTTGCGCGCATTGGTATTGGCCAGCACGTAGGCGCCAGGTGCTGCAGCGGCGAATGCGGCCACCTTGCCGGGGTCGACCAGCAGCAGGCAGTTGAAATCGGCGAACGGGCAGATGCGCGCGTCATCGGTACCAACAGTGGCCAGCGTCACGCGCCCGGATGGATTGCGGCGCACTTCGTCCAGGTTGTAGCGCTGTTGCAGATCGCGGTACTGCAGGCCGGTGCGCAGCCCCCAGCCTTGCGCGTCCGCATCGGCGTTCTGGCTGTAATCCAGCTTGACCGTGGTGGTGTCGGTGCTGCTCTTCTCAGTGCGGGTCAGGAAATACGACTGCGTGTAGTTGGCCGGGTTGGCGTAGTACGCCGGGTCGGCCAGCGTGATGGTGGGCCGCGTGTCGCTGCCCAGCGCATAGCCAAAGCCCAGCCGCGCGGACGCGGCCGCCGCAAAGACGTCTTCGCGGGTGTCCTGCACATAGCGCCCGGTGGCGCGGTTGAGCACCAGATCCACATGGCCTTCGGGATTGAGCCGGAAGCTGCCGCCAAGCTGGGCGTAACGCAGCGTGCGGGTCTGGTCGAAACGGTTGGCATCCACCTGCGCGCTGCCCTGCGCGAACCGGCCGCTGTCGGCATCGGTCACCGCCGCATTGCCGACGCGGTTGATCCACTGCGAACGGCGCTGCTCGTCGTTGCTGTGCTCGAACACGCCGGCGCTGAGCGCAAGTTTCAGGCTGTCGCCATCGTCGTATTCCAGTTTGCCGAACGCGCTGCGGCGCTGGCGCACGTTGTCGTAGCTGAGCGGGCGAAACCGGTCCGGCGCGATCGCCAGACCATCGGTGTCTAGCGTCGGGGTGAGGTCCTGGCGGCGGCCGTTGGCGTAGTAGCTGTAACTGTCGATGGCAGTGTTCAACGACGACGAATCGCGGCGAAAGTAGTCCGCCGACAACACCACGCCGAAGTGATTGTCCGGCCCGAAGGTCTGGCTGAAGCTGCCCTGCACCTGCCCGGACGGCTTGCTGCCCTGCAGCTGCCGGCGGTTTTCCCAATCAGCCACATTGGCCCGCACGGTGGCGAAGCGGCCGTCGTGATCGAAGGCGCTGCGCGTGCGCAACGCGGCGATGCCGCCAATGGCATTGCTGTCCATGTCGGCGTTGAAGGTCTTGTAGATATCTACCTGCTGCGCGAGCGAGGCGGGAATGACGTCCAGCGATTGCACGCGCCGGCTGGTTTCGGTGGACGGCAGCGCCACGCCGTCGATCAGCACCGTGTTGTAGTCCGGGTTGAAGCCACGCAGGCTCATGAACTGCGCTTCGCCGCGGCCGTTGTTGACCACCATCGAGACACCGGGCACGCGCTGCAGCGCCTCGCCCAGGCCGAAGTCCGGGATCGAGCCGATGTCATCGGCCGCCACGCCGTCGGAGACCACCGCCGCCTCGCGCTTGGCGCCAATCGCCTGGCGGATGGACAGGTGCTGGCCGGAGACCTGCACGGCATCCAGCTGCACCGGGGCGGTCTCGCCCCCGGCCGCGGCCACCACGGGTTCGGCGGCCTGCGCACTCAGGCTGGCCGCGACACCCAGCGCCAGCAGACCGCGACGAGGGCAAAGAAAGGGGCTGAAACGTGACATGGCGCAACCAATGAGGGCGGAAGCTGCCAATTTAATAACTTACTGTGAATTAATTATTTCAGCCGCAGCGGCTATGCTTGCGCGTTGCTCCCCGCCCTGCTCGCCCATGCCGTCCTCGACCGCCTTCGCCGCGCCCGCGCACCGCCAGCCCTTCGAAGGGCTGAGCCTCAATGAGCGCGACATGCTCAACCGCCTGCGCCTGGCCGGCGTGCTGACCCGTGCCGACCTCAGCCGTGGCACTGGGCTGACCGTGCAGACCGCGGTGCGGTTGATCGAAAGCCTGCAGGCGCGCGGCATGGTGCGCATGGGCGAGGGGCTGGCGCGGCCCGGCCGCGGCAAGCCGGGCATCGCGGTGTCGTTGCGCCCCGGCCACGGGCACACGCTCGGGGTCTCGATTGCCACCGACGCGCTGACCCTGGCGCTGATGGACTTCGCCGGGCAGGTGCTCGGCGTGCAGGAGCTGCCGCTCACCGATCCCAGCGCCGCCGGCGTGCTGGCGCAGCTGCAGGCCGGCGATGCCGCGCTGCTGGCCAGCCTGCCGCACGCACCGGGGCCACGCCTGGGCATCGGCGTGGCGATGACCGGGTTCTTCACCGGCCAGGACGGGCGTATCAATCCGCCCGACCCGTTGCGTGCGCTGGGCGAGTTCGCACTCTGCCCGTGGCTGGCCGAGGCCTGCGCGCAGCCGGTGTGGATGGACAACGATGGCAGCGTGGCCGCCGCCGGCGAGGCGATGCTGGGGGTAGGCCGGCGTCATCGCGACTTTGCCTATCTGTATCTCAGCTACGGCCTGGGCGGCGGCCTGGTGATCGATGGCCGGGTGCTACGCGGCGCGCGCGGCAACGCCGGTGAATTCGCCGGCATGCTGCCCGCGCAGCGGCTGGAACGCGCCACGCTGGAATTGCTGCGCGAGCTACTGGCCGAAGACGGCGTGGAGCTGCCGGATATCCGCGCACTGCTGGCCGCCTACGACCCGCGCTGGCCGGCGATCGAACGCTGGCTGGCGCGTAGTGCCCCGGGTGTGTCGCTGATCGTCTCGGCCATCACCGCGGTGTGCGACCCGGAGGCCATCGTGTTCGGCGGCCGCCTGCCTGCGGATCTGGCGCGCCGCCTGATTGCCGCGGTCCGCATCGACAACCTGCCACGCCGCGGGCAAGCACGCCCGATGCCACTGCTGCTGCCGGCCGAAGCACCGGCCGATGCCTGCGCGATTGGTGCGGCGACATTGCCGTTGCAGGCGCGCTATTTCGGTTGAGCAATTGCACCGCGGTTAGGTGCGTCATCGGCTGCACGACGACAGCAGGCATCGAAGATCCCCCACGCCAGGGTGCGTGCCTGCGCGCCCTGCTGTTCGCTCAAACCGTCGAGCAGTTCCTCCTCGCCTTGCAACGCTGTGGAAGCATCGTGCGATGACCCCGCAGGTTGGCGCGCGGCCAGGCGCCAGGCCGCGGCATACACCGGGTCAGGCGCACGCAGCAGTGGTGATGCCACCACCTGCGCCAGGCTCTCGATGGCATCGGGCAGCGCCAGCAACTCCAGCGCACTGACGGTCGAATCTCTCATCCCCCAAACGCAAGACGCCGGCACAAGGCCGGCGTCTGCGTGACAGCACTCAGTGATGCGGTGGATCAGTGACCGGAGGCACCGGACGCACCCAGGCCGGTTTCGGCACGGATCTGCTGTGCCTTGAACGCGGCGCGCTCGTTGGCCGCCTGCGGGCTGCGGTCCAGGACCGAGAACAGCCAGATACCGACGAAACCAATCGTCATCGAGAACAGCGCCGGCGAGGTGTACGGGAACGGCGCCGAACCGGCTGCGTTACCCAGCGTGTCCACCCACACCGACGGCGACAGCACCGTGAGCACCAGCGAGGAGATCAGGCCCAGGAAGCCGCCGACCACCGCACCACGCGTGGTGCAGTTCTTCCACAACAAGGACAGGATCAGCACCGGGAAGTTGGCCGAGGCGGCGATGGCGAAGGCCAGCGACACCATGAAGGCCACGTTCTGCTTCTCGAACACGATGCCCAGCAGCACGGCGATCACGCCCAGCACCAGGGTGGTGGCACGCGAGACCTTCAGCTCCGAACCCGGCGCCGGGTTGCCCTTCTTGATCACCGTGGCGTACAGGTCATGCGACACCGCCGAGGCGCCGGACAGGGTCAAACCTGCGACCACCGCCAGGATGGTGGCGAAGGCTACCGCCGAGATGAAGCCCATGAACACGTTGCCGCCTACGGCGTTACCGACCAGCACCGCCGCCATGTTGGCCGCGCCCTTGCCGCCGTGGATGGTGCCGGTGGCGACATCGGCGAACTGCGGGTTGGTCAGCACCAGCGCGATCGCACCGAAGCCGATGATGAAGATCAGGATGTAGAAGTAGCCGATCCAGGTGGTCGCCCACAGCACCGACTTGCGTGCCTGCTTGGCATCGGGAACGGTGAAGAAGCGCATCAGGATGTGCGGCAGGCCGGCGGTACCGAACATCAGCGCCATGCCGAAGGAGATCGCCGAGATCGGGTCCTTCACGAAACCGCCCGGCCCCATGATCGACAGGCCCGCCTTGGCTGCGTCCTCAGGCGACGCACCGCCATTGGCCGCAATCGCGGTTTTGACCCGCACGCCCTCGGCAAACAACGCCTCGAAGCTGAAGTTGAAGTGCCACATGATCGCCACGGCCATGAAGGTCACGCCGGTCAGCAGCAGCACCGCCTTGATGATCTGCACCCACGTCGTGGCGGTCATGCCGCCGAACAGCACGTAGACCATCATCAGCACGCCGACCAGGGTGACCGCCACCCAGTAGTCCAGGCCGAACAGCAACTTGATCAACGCACCGGCGCCGACCATCTGTGCAATCAGATAGAACAGCACCACTACCAAGGTGCCCGAAGCCGCAAAGCTACGGATGGCGGTCGGCGCGAAGCGGTAGCCGGCCACGTCGGCGAACGTGTACTTGCCGAGGTTGCGCAGCCGTTCGGCCATCAGGAAGGTCAGGATGGGCCAGCCGACCAGAAAGCCGATCGCGTAGATCAGGCCGTCGTAGCCGTTGGCCATCACCGCGGCGGTAATACCCAGGAACGAGGCCGCCGACATGAAGTCGCCAGCGATCGCCAGGCCGTTCTGAAACCCGGTGATGCCACCGCCTGCGGTGTAGAAGTCAGCGGCCGACTTGGTCTTGGCGGCCGCCCATTTGGTGATCCACAAGGTGCCCAGCACGAAGAAGCCGAACATGCCGATCGCCACCCAGTTGGTGGGTTGCTTGTCGACCTGGCCCATGTCGCCGCCGGCGGCCAGCGCGAGGCCGGCCGGCAGCAGGCCGGCCAAAATCAGAAGAAGGCGCGAAGTCTTGCTCATCTGCGGGCTTCCTCCAGGATCTGCGCGGTCAGCTGGTCGTAGGTGTTGTTGGCACGACGCACGTAGATGGCGGTGATGATGATGGTGAACACCATCACCCCGATCGCGATCGGGATGCCGACGGAGGTCACGCCGTCGCCGATGGGCTTGGCCAGGAACGCCTTGTCGAAGGCGATCAACCCGATGTAGCCGTAGTAGGCCAGCAACATCAGCGCAGTGAGGGTCCAGCCCAGCGTGTTGCGCTGGCGCTTGAGGGCGTGGTACTTCGGATTGGCATCGATCTTGGCGATCAGTGCGTCATTCGAGACGGTCATGGTCAGTCTCCAGTGCTGCAGGGGCGGTACGGCCCCCACCACCGCGGTGGCAGGGGCAACCGATGGGTGAAACTTAGAAGCTGTACTTGGTGGTGAACTGCAGGCGCGAGATGTCGCCGCTGTCGCCGTTTTCGGCTTCGCGGCGGCCGTACATCAGCTCTGCGCCCACATCCACCTTGGGCAGTGGCGAATAGAAGACGTTGGCGCGGATGCTCTGCTGCGACTTGCTCGCCAGCGCGCCGGTGTTGGCAATGTCGTGGTCGTAGTTCACGCGCGAATACATGATCGTGCTGCGCAGCTTGGCGTTGTAGTCGTGGCGCCAGGCCACCCAGCCGGCAAGCGTGCTGACGGTCTGGATCTTGCCGTCGATGTCGATCTCCACGTCCGAGCCGTTACCCAGGCCCAGATAACGCCCCAAACCTTCACCGTAGCTGAGCTGGTAGCGCAGATCGTTGTTGGCATTGATGATCCAGCGGCCACCGCCGGCGATGGCGCCGCCGAAGTCGGTGTCGTTGGTCAGCGCGCTGCGCGTGCGGTACTGGCGCGCAATCGCCGACAGGCCGAAGGTGCCCCAGGTGCCTTTCCAGTTGTAGCGCGCGGTCAGGTCCGGCATGGCGCCGTGGTCCGAGGCCAGGATGGTGTTGCCGCCCTGGTAGGGCGTGGTCAGGGTCTCGGGGTTTTCTGCCGACACGCTGAAGGCGCCGCGGGTATAGCGGATCTGGGTCTGGCGGCTGAACAGCGCGCCGTCGGTCGGCCCGACGATGTCTGCCGCTTCGGGCAGGATCGTGGCGTCGACGAAGTTGGACCAGGTCTGGCCGGCCAGCCAGTTGTTCCAACTCATGTAGGCATGCCGCAAGGTGCCGCCGTACAGATTGTTGACCTGGTTGGCCAGCGCGTTGCCGAAGAAATCCAGCTCGATGAAGCCGGTGAGCTTGTCGCCGTTCTCGGTGACGGTGTCCACGCCCAGGTTGAAGCGCGAGAACTTGGCATGGAAGTCGGTGTCCGTGCTCGAGGCCTGTCCCCCGACAGGCGTCTGCGTCGGGATATACAGGTACCGCCCCACCGCGCCTTCGGGCAATGCGCCGTCGGAGGTGCGGGTGGTCATGAAGTCGGCCTTGATGAAGCCACCGTAGCGGAACGTGGTGCCCGCCGCCGCATTTGGCGTGATGCTGGTCAGCTGGATCGGGCGCTTGCCCGCCGGCAGTGCCGGGGCCGCAGGTGCCTGTGCCTGCGCGGCACGCACCTCGCCGACCTGGGTCTGCGTCTGGGTGATCTGGCCCTGCTGTTGCTGCTGGGCGGAGACCAGCATCTGGACCTGGCGTTCCAGATCGGCAATGCGTGCTTCCAGCGCCTTTTCCTTGGAGGTCTGCGCGAACGCGACACCCGGCAGGATGGTGGCCACGAACAAAGCGGCAGCCAGCGGTTTGCGCACCAACGGTGCTTTACGGTGTTTCATGGAACCCCCTCCCCGGTGAAGGCATCGCGCATGGACGGCGACGCTAGGCGGAGCGTGCGGCAGGCCACGCTTTGCCGCCTATTCGCCTTTGGTCGTAGCTGCAATGCAGCATTTCGCAAGGCGACCGACGGTCGCAGCGGCAGTTACGACCATGGTCTAAGACTCCGTTGACCGCCGGGACAGAATGGATGCGGCACACTGATTGTCTACGGGGCGCGCGCAAGCGGCCCTCTTCCGACAAGTTGATCGCAAGTGAGGGTGCCATGGCTGATGTTTATCCCGTCGATCCCGCGTTCGCCGCCGGTGCGCGCATCACGCGGGAACAGTACGCAACGCTGTACCGCGAATCGATCGAACACCCCGAGCAGTTCTGGGGCAAGGCCGCGCAGCGGCTGGACTGGTTCAAGCAACCCACCCAGATCAAGGACGTCAGCTTCGCGCTGGACGACTTCCACGTGCGCTGGTTCGGCGACGGCGAGCTCAATGCCAGCGTCAACTGTCTGGACCGCCAGCTCGCCACCCGCGGCGACAAGACCGCGCTGCTGTTCGAACCCGACAGCCCGGATTCGCCGTCCTACCGGGTCACCTACCGCGAGCTCTATGAGCGCGTGTGCAAGCTGGGCAACGCGCTGCGCAACCTGGGCGTCAAGAAGGGCGACCGGGTCACCATCTATCTGCCGATGATCGTCGATGCCGCCGTGGCGATGCTCGCCTGCGCGCGCATCGGTGCGGTGCACTCGGTGGTGTTTGGCGGCTTTGCGGCCAACTCCATCGCCGACCGCGTGATCGACTGCCAGAGCAAGCTGATCATCACTGCCGACGAAGGCCTGCGTGGCGGCAAGAAGATTCCGCTCAAGGCGAACGTGGATGCGGCACTGAAGATCCCCGGCACCAACACAGTCGAAACCGTGCTGGTGGTGCGCCACACCGGCGGCGCGGTGGACATGCAGGCCCCGCGCGACCGCTGGTTCCATGACGTGGTCGACGGCCAGCCGGCCGAGTGCGAACCCGAGCGCATGAACGCGGAAGACCCGTTGTTCATCCTCTACACCTCCGGGTCCACCGGCAAGCCCAAGGGCGTGCTGCACACCACTGCCGGCTACCTGCTGTTTGCCAGCTATACGCATGAAGTGGTGTTCGACCTGCGCGAGGACGACATCTATTGGTGCACCGCCGACGTGGGCTGGGTCACCGGCCACAGCTACATCGTCTACGGCCCGCTGGCCAACGGCGCCACCGCGGTGATGTTCGAAGGCGTGCCGAATTACCCCAACGTCTCGCGTTTCTGGGAAGTGATCGACAAGCACCAGGTCACCATCTTCTACACCGCGCCCACCGCCATCCGCGCGTTGATGCGCGAAGGCGAGGCACCGGTCAAGAAGACCTCGCGCAGCAGCCTGCGCCTGCTCGGCAGCGTTGGCGAGCCGATCAATCCGGAAGCCTGGCGCTGGTATTACGAGGTGGTTGGCGACAGCCGCTGCCCGATCGTGGACACCTGGTGGCAGACCGAAACCGGCGGCATCCTGATCTCGCCGCTGGCCGGCGCGGTGGACCTCAAGCCCGGCTCGGCCACCCTACCGTTCTTCGGCGTGCAGCCGGCCCTGGTCGATGCCGAAGGCAAGATCCTGGAAGGCGCCACCGAGGGCAACCTGGTGCTGCTGGATTCGTGGCCGGGCCAGATGCGCACCGTCTACGGCGACCACCAGCGCTTCATCGACACCTACTTCCGCACCTACCCGGGCAGCTACTTCACCGGTGACGGCTGCCGCCGCGACGCCGATGGCTACTACTGGATCACCGGCCGCGTGGACGACGTGATCAACGTCTCCGGCCACCGCATCGGCACCGCCGAGGTGGAAAGCGCACTGGTCTCGCACCCGAAGGTGGCTGAAGCGGCCGTGGTCGGCTTCCCGCACGACGTCAAGGGCCAGGGCATCTACGCCTACGTGACCCTGATCGCCGGCGAGACCCCCAGCGAAGAACTGCACAAGGAGCTGGTGAGCTGGGTGCGCAAGGAGATCGGCCCGATCGCCTCGCCGGACCATCTGCAATGGGCCCCAGGCCTGCCGAAGACCCGCTCGGGCAAGATCATGCGCCGCATCCTGCGCAAGATCGCCGAAAACGCCCCAGATCAGCTAGGCGACACCTCCACGCTGGCCGATCCATCGGTGGTGGATTCGCTGGTCAATGAGCGGCTGACGCGCTGAGGAGCTGGGAGTGGGGAATCGGGAGTGGGGAATCGTGAGAGCGGTTCCCTCAGTATCCGGGAGTTGAAATTGGGGATTGGGGATTCGTAAGAGCGGGTTCCCACTCCTGGGCCTCCCTCTCGTCGAACTTGCATTGCTGAAAGGCAAATGTGAGGCGGGCGGTCCTTCTTACGTCGGCTGTTGCGAATCTCGATTCGCAGTCCGACATCCCTGCTTTTACGAACCCCCACGACCGAATCCCCGAACCGCACGCCTTTACGAATCCCCAATCCCCAATCTCAAATCCCGGCCCCTTAATGACCACCCTGCTGATTGCCGACGACCATCCTTTGTTCCGTGAAGCCTTGCGCGGGGCGGTGCAGCGGGTGATGCCGGGGGTGGAACTGTTCGAGGCCGACAACGTCGATGCGCTGTATACCTTGGCCGATGCGCAGCCCGATGCCGACCTGCTGTTGATGGATCTCAATATGCCGGGCGCGCAGGGATTCAGCGCGCTGGTGCATATGCGCTCGCTGCATCCGCAGCTGCCGGTGGTGGTGGTGTCTGCACGCGAAGAACCCACCGTGATGCGGCGTGCGATCGACCATGGCGCGTTCGGCTTCATCCCCAAATCCGCCGACTCCGACACTATTGGCCGCGCCCTGGCCACGGTGCTCGATGGCGAACGCTGGATTCCGGCCGAAGCACAGAACCTGCCGCCGACCGACAGCGAAGAACGTGAGGTTGGCCAGCGCCTGCGCGATCTCACCCCGCAACAATTCCGTGTGCTGCAGATGCTCGGCGCCGGCCGCCTCAACAAGCAGATCGCCTACGACCTGGGCGTGTCCGAAGCCACCATCAAGGCACACGTCACCGCGATCCTGCGCAAGCTTGGCGTGACGAATCGCACCCAGGCGGTGCTGATGGCCGGCAAGCTCGCAATCGATGCAGACGGCATCGTGCTGCCTCCACCGGAAGACGACTGACGCGCGCCAGCGCGCGTGTGCGGGCGTTGGGTTGGTCGGGGGAAGCCCGGTCGCGCGCGAGCGCGCTCCTACGTGTGATACCGCTACCCCTTGCCGTCGTTGTCGTTGTCGTTGTCGTTAGGCAATCGATAGAGTTGCTATGCCGCGCAACGCAACCCGCACCAGCGCAGGAGCGCACCTGGGCGCGATGGGCTTTCTCGGCGAAGCCGCGTGTTGCAGAAGAACCCTGATGCGCGTTGGCGCGTACGACTGTGGTCGGCGTTACCGGTAAAGCTCCCTCGCGCCCGGGTGCGCGCCTACATGTGGAGCTCTGCTGTCTATTCCGGCGCGCGCACGAACAAGATGTTCAGATCGTGCATCGGTACGAAGTTGGCCTGCGTGAACTGGAAGGTCTGCGGGTCTATCTTTTTCAGCTCACCATCGAAGCACAGGCTGAGGATGTCGCTGGCGGCCTGCTTGCGGATGGTCAGCTGGAAGTCCTTGATCGGGCCGTTCCAGTTCTTGCCGGTGGTGAGCACGTAGCGCAAGTTGGCCCAGGCCAGGCCGGACTGGCCTTCGCGGCGTTGCATGCTGGTCTTGGTGCCCGGTTCAATGCAGGTGTCCTTGGCATAGGACTCCAGCAAATACGTGCTGGGCTGCGGCACGCCGGTGGACAGGCTGGGCGCATACGCATGCCGGATCTGCACGCTGCGGCGCGCCGGAAAAGCCTGTTGCCACACGAAGTACTCGTTGAGGGTGAAACGCGGTTGCGCATCGGCATCGACCCAGCGCGCGGGCAACGGTTTGCGTCCCTTGGGTGGGGTGCCGGATTCGGTGAAGGCGGCCACATCGTCCTGGGTCCAGCCGGTGGCGGCGAACGCCTTGGAGATATCGCCGCCGTCGTCCAGCAACACCACCAACTTGCGCGTGGTGGCGATCGGCTTGCCGTCCGCCCACAATTTGAAATCGGTGAGCTCGCTGTGATCGGCCATGCCGAAATACATCGGCGGCATCGGGAAGGCCACCGGCACGCTGAGGTCGCGCTCGCTGTTGTTGGTGAACACGTAGTCCACCTGCACGCGCTCCTCGCTCAGGAACAGCACTTCCTTGTCCATGCTGATGTCGGGCTGGTGCAGCAAGCGGATGGTGCCGTTGTCATCGCCAAAACTGCTGTCATTGGCCTGCGCGCTGGCGCAGACAAGCACGGCCAGCGCCAGCAGGCGGCGTGCGGAAAAGAGCGTATGCATGGGTCCCCTGGTACCGGCGCGCACCGACGCGCCGTAGAGCGCTAGCATGCCACGCCGTCTTCAGGCGCAGCAGGCCCAAGCGCCACACCGCAGTCACTGCTCGCACGCGGGTGCGAGGCGCTTGCTCACCTTTTGCCGGCCGCTGGCGAACCCACACGTTCTGCAACAAGACTTGTTGGCAACATGCGCACCGCGCGCCAACCGCTTGCACTTGCGCAACTAACGGCTGCGTCACGCAAGAAGACTGGCAAGCCCAAGCGCTGCGGCGTGATCGCTTCCACATCCAGGTGCCGCGCGCCATCGCAGTTGTCGATATCACCATTGACCATCTGCTGATGCCTGGACAAGGCTCGTGCTCACGCGATGCAGCAGGAGCACAGATGGCGCGACGTTTTCCATGGCTATGGTTGGGCTTGCTGGCGGCGTGCATCCTGGTGGCGGTGCTGGCGTGGCAGAACCAGCAATTGCGCACGCAGCAACAGTGGCTGCAGACGCGCGTAACTGCGCCCTACGCCGGCATGTACGTGCCGACCATCGCTGCCCCGGGTGTGGATGGACGCAGCTATACGTTGGGCGCTGCGCAGGGGCAGCCGCAAGTGCTGTTCTTCTTTACCACCACCTGCCCGTATTGCCGGCGCTCGGCGCCGACGGTGGTGCGTGCGGCGCGCCAGTTGCAGGCCAACCTGCCGGGCCGCCCGCAACTGTTGGGCGTCTGCCATTGCGACCCGGCGCAGGCTGCGCGCTATGCGCACGTGCATGGTTTCGATTTTCCGGTGGTCACGCTGACCGACCGCCGCGCGCTGATGCTGTTTCGGGCGCGCAATGTGCCATTGGTGATGGCCGTCGATGGGGAGGGGCGCGTGCGCCATTCCCATGTTGGCCTGTTCGATACCACGGAGCGGGTGCAGGACTTGGTCGCCGCGTTGCGCCGCACGGATGCGCCAGCGGCATT
Source organism: Xanthomonas sp. LMC-A-07 (assembly GCF_030208825.1). Taxonomy (NCBI): domain Bacteria; kingdom Pseudomonadati; phylum Pseudomonadota; class Gammaproteobacteria; order Lysobacterales; family Lysobacteraceae; genus Xanthomonas; species Xanthomonas sp. LMC-A-07. The sequence goes on along the minus strand of NZ_JARVTF010000012.1, from coordinate 122,682 downwards.
GGCAACGGTGAAGGAGTGAGTGCATGAACAAGCGTTGGTTATCTGTACGCAATGCGTTGGTGGCGGCGGCGTTCCTGGCCAGTACCGGCTTCGGCGCATTCCAGGTCATGGCAGGCAGCAACACCCAGCCGACGACCGAGGCCTGCAGCGCATGGCAATGCGCGGCCGAGTGTCCGGAATTCGGCGGCCAATTGGGGCAAGGCAACGTGTGCTATTGCTGCGGCTAAGCCGCCAGGCGGGGCCACGTGGCCCCGCTTTTCCGCACGCGGGAACTGTGCGGCGCACTGCGTGCAAGTCAGCAAGCGCCTGGTGGGATGTCGCAATAGACGGCGCGCGTGATGTGCGCTGTTTTTCCTGCTGTTGTCACAACGTCTGGTCGTGCGCATGCGCTGAGGTGCCGAGACGGTAGCGCTGCCTAAACGTGTTCCCGCACAGCTTCGCGCATGCTGTCCACACGTGCGCATGCACCAGCAACGCACCCGCGTACTCAATCGCATCAACCCAGAGCGCGATAGCGGAAATCACGTAGCACCACGCTGCCCTCCTGCGCGGCGTAGATGCCCAGCTGCAGACTCAGAAAGCCACCGAACACGTTGTGATGCATGCCGGAGACTTCCATGCGGGTGGGATGGCGCACCCAGGTCCGGCCCTCATCGAACGAATAGTGGTAGGTCACTACCTGCTGATCATTGGTCAGGCGCACGCGGATGTGGCGCTGCGTGTTGGGCGCGCGTGCCCACACCAGTTCTTCGGAATATTCGTAGGTCTTCATGGTGTCGGCGGTGAAACCGATCCCGACGAACGCCTTGTGGTTGTAGAACAGCAGGATGCCGCCTTCGGCATTGCCGACCAGCTCCAGCGTCACCTCGGCTGCGTAGGCGCGATCCGGTACGCCGCAGGTCAGCGGTGCGCTGTCTGCCGGCGATGTGCCGGCGCAGGCCAGCGTCAACGCCTGGTTGGCCCGCCGCACGCGCGCCTGCTCGCCGGGCTTGGGCGCATGCAGGCTCCATTGGGTGCCAAGCTTGTCGGTGGAAAAGTCGTCCGACAACGCGAAGCCTGTCGCCATCGGTGCCGCCGCCGTTGCCAGACGCGCCGGCGTACGCAACGGCCTGGACAGATCACCGCCGGTGGCCCGGAACCAGCCATCGGCGGTCCACTCGATCGGCTCCAGCAAGGTCTGCCGGCCCAGCGTGCGGAAGCCGTTTTCGTAGCCGTGATAGACCATCCACCAGTCGCCGCGTGGGCCTTCCACCAGCGTGGCATGGCCGCGCGACCACCACGGCTCCTGCGGTGATTGCGTGCGCACCAGTGGATTGTGCGGGCAGTGTTCCCACGGCCCATGCACCGAGCGCGAACGCGCGGCGATCACCATGTGCCCGGTCACCGGCCCGGCAGTGCCACCGACCGCGGTGACCAGATACAGCCAGCCGTTGTGCCAGATGAGCTTGGGGCCCTCGGGCGCGAAGTTCTCCACCACCCAGTCGTCTGGGTAACGCCACGGCGCGTACGCCGGTTCGAGCGGGCCGTCGGTGGCCAGGCCATCGGCGCGTAGACGGATCTTGCGGATGCCGTTGACGAACAGATAGCGCGCGCCGTCTTCGCCCACCACGTGGCCCGGGTCGATGCAGCCGGCGATCTTCAAATCGATCGGCGCGCTCCACGGGCCACGAATGTCATCGGCCCAGATCACGAAGATCGACCAGCCGCGGTCGTCCGGATTGGCCGGGATGTAGATGAAGTAGCGGCCGTCGTGCTTGCACAGGTCCAGCGCCCAGATGGTGCCGAGCTGCTGGCGCAGGGCCGGGCCGATCGGCGTCCAGTTGACCAGGTCGGTGGAATGCCACAGCACGATGCCCGGGTAGGAGAAGAACGACGAAAACGTCATGTAGTAGTCGTCGCCATCCTTGAGGATGGTTGGGTCCGGGTGGTCGCCGGCCACGATGGGATTGCGATAGGTGCCGTTGCCCAGATCCGCAATGCGCTGGCCCTCGACCCCGCGCCCCCACTGCAGGAGTTGCCCGCAGGCTGCGGCCGGCGGCGCTGCGGTGGTGCACAGCGCCGCCGGTGCCACGGCGGCACCGGCACTTGCCGCCAGCAGCTTGAATACGTCCCGCCGGGTGGTGGTTGGCATGCAGGGCCTGTGGCGTCATGAGGACCTGGTATCTAGCCCCGGCACCTGCGTGCAGGCAACCGCAATCGGCCCTGCTATAGGAACTTCGACTGGCAGGCGCGCCTGCCGGCATATGCTGCACTGCAGCGTGCCCTGTTCACTTATGATTGCGATATTCATATGCGAACAGCCCGGCCCCACCGGCTGCTGGATGTCCCCGATGTCGCATCACCGCTGTGCCGATCACGTTCGCCCACTTGCCGCCCGCGCCCTGCGCACCCGGTGGCCGGCATGAATGTGCCGCGCCAGCGTGTGGGCAGCACCGCAGTGCAGTTGTCGGCACTGGGCTTTGGCGCGGCGCCGATCGGCAATCTGTACAGCGCGGTCGACGAGGGCGACGCGCTGGCCGCGGTGACGGGCGCGTTCGAGGCCGGCATCCGCCATTTCGATACCGCTCCCTACTACGGCTACGGGCTGAGCGAGGCGCGCCTGGGCCGCGGCTTGGCCGGCGTGCCGCGCGCGGACTACACGCTGTCAACCAAGGTGGGCCGCTGCGTCTATGACGACGCAACGGCGGTTGCCGGGCGCGACGGCTTTGCGGTGGCCGGCCGGCGCGCCGAGTTCGACTACAGCGCCGATGGCGTGCGCCGCGCGTTCGCCTCCAGCCTGGAACGCCTGGGCACCGACTACATCGATGTGCTGTTGCTGCACGACATCGGTGCGCTGACCCACGGCGACAACCACGCCAACGTGCTGCGCCAGGCCTTGGAGGAGGCCTTGCCGGCAATGGCGGAGCTGAAGGCGGCCGGTGCGTGCGGGGCGATCGGGCTGGGCGTCAACGAGCAGGACGTGGCACTGGAGGTGCTGCCACAGTTTCCGCTCGACTGCGTGATGCTGGCCGGCCGCTACACCCTGCTGGAACAGCACGGCGCACGCGCGCTGCTGGACCAGGCGCAGCAACGCAACGTGGCGATTCTGTCGGCCGGCCCGTACAGCTCGGGCCTGCTGAGCGATGCGCGCGGCCCCGGCGCCACCTATAACTACGCCCCGGTGGATGCAGCCACGCTGGACCACGCGCAGCGTCTGTACGCCGCCTGCGCCGCGTTCGGCGTGGATATCGGTGCGGCCGCGTTGCAGTTCCCGCTGGCGCATCCGGCGGTGATCACGGTGGTGGCAGGCATGCGCAGCGTGGCCGAAGTGCAGTCGGCCAGTGCGCGCCTGCAGGCGACGGTGCCGGCCGCACTGTGGCAGCGGCTGCGCGACGACGGCCTGCTCGACGCGGCGTTGCCCACGCCATGAGCCGGGTCGATGCGCACCTGCATTTCTGGCACCTGGGCCGTGGCGATTACGACTGGCTCACGCCGGAGCTGAGCGCGCTGTACCGCGACTTCGGTCCGGACGATGTGAGCGCCGCGCTGGATGCGGCCGATGTCGACAGCGTGGTGGTGGTGCAGGCCGCCGCCACCGAGGCGGAAACCTGCTACCTGTTCGAGCTGGCGCGCGACACCCCGCGCATCGCCGGCGTGGTGGGCTGGGTGGATCTTGCCGCGCCCGATGCACCCGCGCGGATCGGCGCATTGGTGCGCGCCGGCGGTGGCCTGCTTAAGGGCCTGCGCCCGATGGTGCAGGACATTGCCGATGTGCAGTGGCTGGCCAGCCCCGCGCTGGATGCCGCCTTCGATGCATTGATCGCGCACGACCTGGCATTCGATGCCTTGATCCGCGCCGCGCACGTGCCCGCGTTGCAGGCGCGCCTGCAGCGTCATCCCGGCCTACGCGTGGTCGTCGACCATGGCGGCAAACCGGCGATTGCCGCCGGCGAATTCGTTGCCTGGGCCGCCGGCATCGCGGCGCTGGCGCAGCATCCCGGCGTGCACTGCAAACTCTCCGGCCTGCTCACCGAAGCGGCGCGCGGCGCCACCGCGCAAACGCTCGAGCCCTATGTGGCGCATCTGTTCGCACGCTTCGGCGCGCAACGTGTGCTGTGGGGTAGCGACTGGCCGGTGCTGACCCAGCGCGCGGACTACGCACAGTGGCTGCAGATCGCACAGCAGCTGGTACAGCAGTACGCCGACGGCAATGCCGCGGCGGTGTTCGGCGACAACGCACGCACGTTCTATCGTCTGCCACGGCCGGCGGCCCCCACCCACGGAACCTTATCGGTATGACAGTCTCCATTCCCACTACACCCAGCACCCGCCTGCAGGGCAAGCGCTGCCTGATCACCGCTGCCGGCGCCGGCATCGGCCGCGAAAGCGCGCTGGCCTGCGCACGCGCCGGTGCGCACGTGATCGCCACCGACATCGACGCCGCCGCGCTGCAGGCGCTGGCCGCCGAATCCGACGCCATCACCACCCAGTTGCTGGATGTCACCGACGCGGCGGCGATCACTGCGCTGGTCGCGGCGCACGGCCCGTTCGATGTGCTGTTCAACTGCGCCGGCTACGTGCACCAGGGCAGCATTCTGGACTGCGACGAGCCGGCCTGGCGCCGTTCGTTCTCGATCAATGTCGATGCGATGTACTACACCTGCAAGGCGGTGCTGCCGGGCATGCTCGAACGCGGCCGCGGCAGCATCATCAACATGTCCTCGGTGGCTTCCAGCATCAAGGGCGTGCCGAACCGCTTCGTGTACGGCGTGACCAAGGCCGCGGTGATCGGCCTGAGCAAGGCGATCGCCGCCGACTACGTGGCCCAGGGCGTGCGCTGCAATGCGATCTGCCCGGGCACCATCAAGACGCCGTCGCTGGGCCAGCGCGTGCAAGCACTCGGCGGCGACGAGCAGGCGGTGTGGAAGAGCTTCACCGACCGCCAGCCGATGGGCCGCCTGGGCGACCCGCGCGAGATCGCGCAGCTGGTGGTGTACCTGGCATCGGACGAATCGTCATTCACCACCGGCCAGACCCACATCATCGACGGCGGCTGGTCCAACTGAGCGCGGCAACGCATCAAGGTGGCGCTCACCACAGCGTGGACGCGGCCAGTGCCAGATGTGGTCTGTATCGCACGTCCGCCTTGATTTGAGCACCCCGTCCTTACCCACCCGATGCACGCGCGCTAGGTTTGCTAGCCGCTCCATTCCTCATCTGCAAAGGAAGACTGCATGAAACTCGTACGCGTAGGCGCCCCCGGCCAGGAACGTCCCGGCCTGATCGACAGCGACGGCAAGCTCCGCGACCTGAGCGGCGTGATCAGCGACGTGGCCGGTGAGCACATCACCAACGCCGGTCTGGACACGTTGCGCGCGCTGGATGTCGCATCGCTGCCGCTGATCGAAGGCGAGCAGCGCTACGGCGCGGCGGTTGGCCAGATCGGCAAGTTCATCTGCGTTGGCTTGAACTACGCTGACCACGCCGCCGAATCGGGCATGGAAGTGCCCAAGATGCCGATTCTTTTCATGAAAGCCACCACTGCGGTGTGCGGCCCCAACGACACCGTGATCATCCCGCGCGGCTCGGTGAAGAGCGACTGGGAAGTGGAGCTGGGCGTGGTGATCGGCGATGTGGCGCGCGATGTGTCGGTGGACGAGGCGCTGAACCACGTGGCCGGCTATGCGGTGATCAACGATCTGTCCGAGCGCGAATTCCAGCTCGAACACGGCGGCCAGTGGGTCAAGGGCAAGAGCGCCGACACCTTCGGCCCGATCGGCCCGTGGCTGGTGACGCGCGATGAGATCGCCGACCCGCAGAACCTGTCGATGTGGCTGGAGGTCAACGGCCACCGCTACCAGAACGGCAGCACCCGCACGATGGTGTTCGGCGTGGCCGAACTGGTCAGCCATATCAGCCGCTACATGACGCTGATGCCGGGCGATGTGATCAGTACCGGCACCCCGCCGGGCGTGGGCCTGGGCCAGAAGCCGCCGGTGTACCTCAAGCCGGGCGACGTGATGGAGCTGGAGATCGAAGGCCTGGGCCGCCAGCGTCAGCCGGTGGTGGCGCATCCGCGGGATGCTGTTTGAAGCTGCCTAACTCCCTTCCCGGGATGCTGGTCCCCTGGGAGCGAGCTTGCAGTCAAGACAGGTAATGATGCATCCGCGCGATGCAACTTAAGCCCCTCTCCCCGCGGGAGAGGGGTTGGGGTGAGGGTACGTAGCGACGTATCCAAGCAGTTCGTCGCAATGTGTCTTTGTTGTTAGGCCTGACATGTCGGCACGTGTGTCGATGCGTCATGCGCAAACTTTTTATATGCGGGGTGCGAGGGCGTTGAACTTCCAAGCGTCGCAGCGCGTCGATACCGACGCGCAGTGAGTCAGGAAGTTGATTTAGAGCGGCTAACAAAACGTAGCGAGCAGTCGTCAGGTAGGTGCGGACGGCGCGGAGGAACCGGAATGTACGTGGGTACATGAGTATTCCGAGCACCGGCCGCGCCCGCCTGGCGGCTGCGCAGTCGTTTTGATAGCTGCTCTTACTGATCTGCGTTGCAGGCGCATGGTCATTGCAGCGCTTCAGTATCTCAGGCGCTTTGCGTCCGTACCCTCACCCCAACCCCTCTCCCGAGGGGAGAGGGGCTCAAGCGCACCGCTTCGCTCACGTTTTTTCAACCCATTTTCCTATTCCCCGTTTCCATCGCCCAGGACTTCCATGCGCACCATCATCGCCCTCGAGACCCACGACGTCCGCTTCCCCACCTCGCGCGAGCTCGATGGGTCGGACGCGATGAATCCCGATCCGGATTACTCGGCCGCCTATGTGGTGCTGCGCACCGACGGCGCGGAAGACCTGGCCGGGTACGGTCTGGTGTTCACCATCGGCCGCGGCAACGACGTGCAGACCGCCGCCGTGGCCGCATTGGCCGAACACGTGGTTGGCCTGTCGGTGGACGAGGTGATCGCGGACCTGGGCGCGTTCGCACGCCGCCTCACCAACGATTCGCAGCTGCGCTGGCTGGGCCCGGAAAAGGGCGTGATGCACATGGCGATCGGCGCGGTGATCAACGCCGCCTGGGATCTGGCCGCGCGCGCGGCGAAAAAGCCGCTGTGGCGCTTCATTGCCGAGCTCACGCCCGAGCAGCTGGTGGACACCATCGACTTCCGCTACCTCAGCGACGCCCTCACCCGCGACGAAGCGCTGGCCCTCCTGCGCGATGCACAACCGCAGCGTGCAGCACGCATCGCCACGCTGATCGAACAGGGCTATCCGGCCTACACCACCTCGCCCGGCTGGCTCGGCTATTCGGATGAAAAGCTGGTGCGCCTGGCCAAGGAAGCGGTGGCCGATGGCTTCCGCACCATCAAGCTCAAGGTCGGCGCCAACGTGCAGGACGATATCCGTCGCTGCCGCTTGGCGCGCGCCGCGATCGGCCCGGACATCGCGATGGCGGTGGACGCCAACCAGCGCTGGGACGTGGGCCCGGCGATCGACTGGATGCGCCAGCTGGCCGAATTCGACATCGCCTGGATCGAAGAACCTACCAGCCCGGACGATGTGCTTGGCCACGCCGCCATCCGCCAGGGCATCACCCCGGTGCCGGTCTCCACCGGCGAGCACACCCAGAACCGGGTGGTGTTCAAGCAGCTGCTGCAGGCCGGCGCGGTGGATCTGATCCAGATCGATGCCGCACGCGTGGGCGGCGTCAACGAAAACCTCGCCATCCTGCTGCTGGCCGCCAAGTTCGGCGTGCGCGTGTTCCCGCACGCCGGCGGCGTGGGCCTGTGCGAACTGGTGCAGCACCTGGCCATGGCCGACTTCGTCGCGATCACCGGCAAGATGGAAGACCGCGCCATCGAATTCGTCGACCACCTGCACCAGCACTTCCTGGACCCGGTACGCATCCAGCACGGCCGCTACCTTGCCCCAGAGGTGCCCGGCTTCTCGGCAGAAATGCACCCCGCCTCGATCGCAGAATTCAGCTACCCCGACGGCCGCTTCTGGGTCGAAGACCTGGCAGCCAGCAAGGCGAAGGCCTAAGCAGCGTCAACGCACCGCGTGTGCAGCAGTGCGCGGTGCAATAACGGCTTCAATAGCGACAGGCAGTTTTCGCTGAGCCTGATCGCGACTGAAGCCGTTTCTCGTTGGTTGCAGTGGACCCCGCGCGTGGACCGAGCGGTGCACTGACAAACACAGCTAGGCGATGCGGGGCGCTGCGCTATGCCTACACAGTGTGCAGGTGTGGAGTGACGCACCTCCAACGAGCGACGATAACGTGCCGCATTCCACAACAACCCCACACCGATCGGCTGCCCAACAGCCGCGGCCGGCACTGCGACCGCCACAGCAAGAAACGCATCTTCGGTGCGCAACGTCAGCACCGAAGCACGAAGCACGAAGCACGAAGCAACACGAAAACACGAAAACACGAAAACACGAAAACACGAAAACACGACAGCACGACAGCACGACAGCACGACAACAAGTCCAATACAGGCCAGGCACATCGCGCAGGCGTCACCACGCAACGTGACCGCCTTCTTCGCGCTTTTCTTCAGCGCCTTGGCAAACCGGGTCAAACCGGGTCGGGAAACTGACGTTGATGTACAGACCTTCTGGCGCCTGATATCGCTTGCCCATCCGCGCTTCCAGCGAGCGAGCCGGCAGCACACCAACCGGTGAGAACCTACTGCCCTCGCCTAATACCTGAGCCGCCGTTATTGCTTGGCTATTGTTGCTTTGGCACTGCTGCAATGCTTGCTGCACCGACTTTTTGCTTCGAGCGTGGCTCCGAATGTTGCGCTGACTCTCGCTCTCACTCGCTCACTCGCTCACTCGCTTTGGCTTTGGCTGCTGCTCTTGCTTTGCCATTCCGCTTCCGGGGCCCCATACCGCAGCGGCAAGGCTGGCAGATACAACCCGCAGGGCGGCGCGCATGGATGCGCGACGTTTTTGTAAGGGACACGGATGTCCCTTACAAAAATTTCTGCCGGCCTTGCGCACCCGTCGCGCGCAGCGCGCCGGGCGCGAGGACGGGGTGTGCTTTCTTTTGGTTACTTTTCTTTGCACAAGCAAAGAAAAGTGACTCGCGCCCGCAAGGGCGTGAAAGCCCCTGAACTTCCGAACGCGAGTTCAGAGCAAAGGTGTCAAGGAAAGCGGAAAGGTGCCCACCCCACTCAAGGGCAAGAGTTCCAGTCAGCGCAACCGCAAAACGCAGCGGCCCAAACAAGATCACATTGGACAAGAGCGCTGAAATTCCAATCAAGAAATCGGCGACGCCTTAGAAGCAACAGCACTCAACCCTGCTGCACACTCACCGCCTCACTCAACGCAAAAATCCGCCCAGCCTCCCGCCACTTCTCCCCAGGCGCACTCCCAGGCAATGCCTTCTGAAACCGCCACATCAGCTCCTCCCATGCCTGGATGCGGGGATCCCCCGCATCACGCGTCGCCTTGGCCGCCGGGTCGTAATCCTCACCGACCGTCATCAACATCACCAACCGGTCACCGCTGCGAAAGATTTCCAGCTCCGCGATCCCGGCCTGCTGCAACGACGCCACCACCTCCGGCCACACCTCGTTCGGCCGGTGCCAACGCTCGTACTGGGCAATCAACGCCGCATCGTCGTGCAGATCCAGCACATAGCACAGCCGCTGCATGCTCATGCCCCCGCCACCACAGGCGCAGCACGACGGGCACGCAACGCGAACAGCAGGATCACGCCGAAGCACACACCGGGCACCACCATCGCCCAATGGATGCCGGCCATGTCCGACACCGCACCCATGAGCGCAGTGAGCAAGGCGCCACCAATGATGGCCATCACCAGCAACGAAGACCCCAGCTTGCGTGCGTCATCGTGCATGCCATCCAGGCCCAGCGCGAAGATGGTCGGGAACATCACCGACATGAACACGCTGGCCGCAACCAGCGCATACAGGCCAGTCCAGCCGGGCAACGCGATCGCGACTGCACACAGCAGCAGATTGATCGTGGCAAAGCTGGCCAGCAACTTGGCCGGCGCCAGATAGCGCAGCAGCGCGGTGCCGATAAAGCGCCCGGCCATGAACAGCACCAGCGAGATGGTCAGATAGGTGGCTGCGCTTTTTTCCGGCGTGCCCGGCACCGCATCCTGCAGGTAGCGGATCAAATAACTCCAGATGCCGACCTGCGCGCCCACGTAGAAGAACTGCGCCACCACCGAAAACACGAACAGCCGGTTACGCAGCAATTCGCCGAACTTGGCACGCTTGGGGGCCGCCGCGCCCACGCCGGCATCGCCGGTCGGGAAGCGCACCAGCGCGATCAGGATCGCCCACAGCACCACCACCACGCCGATGATCAGATAGGGCATCTGCACGGCTGAGGATTCGGTGGCGAAGAAGGCCTCGCGCGCGGCCGGCGCCATTGCCGCCAGCTCGGCTGGGGTGTGCTCCACGCCGGAGAAAATGAAATGCTGGCCCACCAGCACGCCGGTGATCGAGCCCAGCGGATTGAAGGCCTGCGCAAGATTGAGCCGACGCGCCGCGCCATCGGCCGGGCCCAGTACGGTGACCAACGGATTGGCGGTGGTTTCCAGAAACGCCAGGCCGCTGGCGATCACGAACAACGCCAGCAGAAACAGCCAGTAGGTGTGCACCTGCGCGGCCGGATAGAACAGGAACGCGCCGCAGGCATACAGCAGCAGGCCCAGCACTACCGCGGCCTTGTAGCTGTAGCGGCGCATGAACATCGCCGCCGGCATCGCGAACACGAAATAGCCTAGGTAGAAGGCGCTCTGCACCAGCCCTGCCTGCAGGTCGGACAGCTCGAAGGCCTTCTTGAACTGCTTGATCAGGATGTCGTTGAGGTTGTTCGCCATGCCCCATAGAAAAAACAGGCTGACGATCAACAACAGGGGCACCACGGCGGTACGCGCCAGGTTGCCGCGCGGTGACGCGGCGGTATCGCTGTAATGCATGCGACCTCTCCCCTCCCAAGGCTGTGGCGCTTGCGCAGATTGTGCAGGCGAGCGTACTGCGCGCCGCAGTGGCATGCAAATATAAAAACTTTGTTTATATTTGCACCGGACGGCGTTGGCGGGCCTCCAGCCGATGCCTGTACCCTGACGCGCTGCATCGTGCCTGGAGTTGCAAACGGATGAGCATCGAACCCGCCAAGTACCGTGCCCCCGCCCTGGACAAGGGCCTGGACATCCTGGAGCTGCTGGCGCGCCAGGCGCAGCCCATGAGCATGGGCGCGATCTCGCAGGGCATCGGCCGCTCGCGCGGGGAGATCTTCCGCATGCTGCAGGTGCTGGAAGAGCGCGGCTATCTCACCCGCGATGGCGAAGGCGACTACGTGCTGACCAATCGGTTGTTCATGCTCGGCATGCAGCAGCCGCAGGTGCAGACCATCACCGACGCCGCGCTGCCGGTGATGCGCCGGCTGGCCGATGCGATCTTCCAGCCCTGTCATTTGGTGGCGCCGTCTGGCGACCAGATTGTGGTGATCGCGCAGATGGATGTGCCCAGTGACCTGGGCCTGGTGGTGCGGCCCGGGCATCGCCGCCCGCTCGCCCATTCCACCTCGGGCCTGGTGCTGTTCGCCTTTCAGCAGCCGGAAGTGCAGACCCGCTGGCTGGAGCAGCTGGACGCCAGCGAGGTGCCCTACGACCGCGCGCAGTTCCTGCGCGATGCCGAGCAAACCCGCCAGGCCGGCTACGCGATGCACGCCAGCGAGGCGGTGGTGGGCGTGGTGGACCTCACCGCACCGATCTTGCAGCGCGGCAGCGCCGCCTACACGCTCACCGTGCCCTTCATCGAACGCCGCCCGGAACTGGTCGGCCCGCAGGCCGCATTGAGCGCGCTGCGTGCGGCAACCGCCGAGATCTCGGCCGGGCTGCACTGACACACGGTTGTTGCGCGGCTGCGGAGATGGCTGCACACGCCTGATGCACCGCGCCGCGGACGCGGGCCTATACTCGGCGCGATCGGCACAGCGGGATGACATGTCCAGCATCAGTTTCGGGATGTGGAGCACCAGCCTGCTGCTTGGCAGCGCACACGGCGTGATCGGCGCGGGCCTGCTGCTCTGGGCGCCGCGCAACCGCATTGCCAACCGCTGTCTGGCCGCACTGCTGCTGGTGGTGGTGGCGCTGATCACGCCCTATACGCTCGGCTACGCCGGTGCCTATGACGCCTATCCCGACCTGACCTACGCCCCTTTGTTCTGGGAGCTGGCGATTGGCCCGCTGGTCTGGCTCTATGTGCGCCAGTTGGCGCGCGCGCATCTGCCACGCCGGTGGGCGCTGCATCTGCTGCCGGCACTGCTGCAGGGCGGCTACTACGCCTGGCTGTTCACCTGGCCGCTGCAGCGCAAATGGGCCTGGGACGACGCCGTGCAGCGGCCCTGGATCGCGCCGCTGCAGGACGCGCTGGTGCTGCTCTCGCTCGGCGTGTATCTGCTGATGGCCTGGCGCGAGTATCTGAGCTACCAGCGCTGGCTGGAACATCACAGCGGCGCACGCGAGGAACTACGCCTGCCCTGGCTGCGCGGCTTCCTGCTGGCGGCCAGCGCGCTGCTGCTGTTGCGGCTCGGCTTCACGGTCAGCGACCGCTGGTGGCACCGGCTGTCGTACTTCGACGAATTTCCACGCTACCTGGCCACCGTGGCAGTGGTTTATTACCTGGGCCTGGAAGGCTGGCGCCATGCGCGGGCCCGGTACCCGCGCCGCGATCTCCTGCTGAGCGGCGATGCGCTGGCCGATGCGCCGGCACGTGCAGGGTCCGCGCCACCCGCCGTTCCGCTGCCGGAGCACGCCAGCGCCCCGGCGGGGCTGGCAGTGGTCAGCGCGGCCCAGGAAAAAGACTGGCACGCGTTTGGCGCGCGCATTGCGGCCGAGGTCGATGCACATTGTTGGTGGCGCGAGCCGGACCTGAGCCTGCCGGAGCTGGCGCGGCGCATGGGCACCAACAGCAACTACCTCTCGCGCGGCCTCAACGAGGGGCTGGGGCAGACCTTCAGCGGGTTCATCAACGGGCTGCGGATTGCGGAGGCGCGGCGTCTGCTCACCAGCGACCAGGACATCCTCACCATCGCACTGGCGGTCGGCTTCGGCTCCAAGGCCAGCTTCAACCGCGTGTTCCGCGCCAGCCTGCAGTGCACACCCAGCGACTACCGCCGCTCGCAACGTCCCATCGCCTGAAAATCGTCGCGTCATTGGGCTGTTGAGTCGTCTGCTGCAGCAGCGATCAGCAGGCTGGGTGCTCCCAATCAAGGAGTCGCCATGTCCCGTCGCCTTCGCCTGTTGTTGGTCGTGGCATTGCTGAGCTGGCAGCCGGCTGGCGCCACCACTGCAGCCCCTGCGCCACCAGTGCGCAGTGATAGCGTCCTGCCCGGCCCCGCCCTGCTTGCCGACATCGCAGTGCTGGAGCAGGCCTACGCTGCGCTGCATCCTGGGCTGTATCGGTATTCCAGCGAGCAGGCGGTGGCGCAACGCTTTGCAGCGCTGCGTGCCGAACTCGGCCAGGGCGCCACCCTGGCCCAGGCCTATCTGGCGATCTCCCGCCTGACCGCCAGCGTGCGTTGCGGCCACAGCTTCCCCAATTTCGTCAATCAACCCGAGGCGATCCAGCACGCGTTGTTCGACCACGACCGCCATCTGCCGTTCTACTTCCGCTGGCTGGATGGGCGCATGGTCATCAGCCGCAACGGCTCGAACCAGCGGTCGCTGGTCCCCGGCACCGAGGTGCTGGCGATCGACGGCGTGCCCGCCGCGCAGATCCTGTCGGCCCTGATGAGCGTGGCACGCGCGGACGGCAGCAACGATGCCAAGCGCATCGCGCAGATGGAGGTGCAGGGCTTCGCGCGCATCGAGGCGTTCGATGCCTACCTGCCGCTACTGTTTCCGCAGATCAGCGCCGAACCGTTGCTGCGTGTGCGCGGGCCTGGGGGTGGCGCAGTGCGCACGCTGCAGGTGCACAGCCTGACGGCAGCGCAACGGCAGGTAATGACGCCGATCCAACCGCGCGACAGCACCGCGCCGGCATGGCGCCTGGAAATGCCAGACGCGCGGCTGGCGATCCTGCGCATGCCCGATTGGGCCTTGTACGACAGCCAGTGGGACTGGCGCGGATTTCTGGCGCAGAGTTTTTCCACCCTGGCCGCGCGCAAGGTCCCCGCGCTGGTGATCGACCTGCGTGGGAACGAAGGCGGGCTTGATGTGGGCAGCGTGCTGCAGGGGTATCTGTCCGCGCGTGCGCTCGGTGTGCCGCCGATGCGCAAGCGGGTGCGCTACCGCCGCCTGCCCGCGTCGCTGGCACCGTTTGTTACCACTTGGGACGCCTCCTTTCGCGATTGGGGCGCGCGCGCGGTTGAAGACGCTGACGATGCACGCTTCTATACACTGCGTGACGCGGCCAGCGACGATGCACCCACCGAGACGTCAACGCAGATCGCGCCGCGCGCGCCGCATTTCGCCGGCAAGGTGTTCGTGCTGATCGGCGCCGAGAACAGCTCGGCCACGTTCGAATTCGCCCAACGCGTGCAAGCCAATGGGCTGGCCACGCTGGTCGGGCAACCCACCGGTGGCAATCTGCGTGGCATCAATGGCAGCGCGTTCTTCTTCGTGCAGCTGCCCAACTCGCACATCGAAGTGGACCTGCCGCTGGTGGGCCAGTTCCCTTTGACCGCACAACCGGATCGCGGCGTGCTGCCCGACATCACCGTGCGGCCAAGCGCTGCAGATCTGCAGCACGGTACCGATGCGGAAATGGCGGCGGTTACCGCGTTGCTGCCCGGTGCGTGAGTCGGGTGAGTCGCCTTCCGCAGTGCTGCCACATAGCTTCGGCTATAAAGATCAGACCGACCTTCGCGTGCAGGCAAAACGCGCTGATCCGTGGCGCACGTTGGTACACTGCGCGCCCCCTTGGGGAGTAGCCTGCTTCCAGTCGATGGAAGCGCCCGCGTCAACATACTCGGCCGTTGCGCCGTGGTGCGGGCAACCACTCTTGGTTTGGCGAGACCAGCGGCATGCGTGCACAACGATGGTTGGGCGCGGGCGCATGCCGTTGTGATCGTGCCCAACCCGAGGTTGTCGATGTCTCCGCTCTCTATCGTGTTGCTTGGTTTTGCGATGTCCACCGACGCATTTGCCGCGGCCATCGGCAAGGGCGCGGCGATGCGGCGGCCGCGCTGGCGTGATGCCGTGCGCGCCGGGTTGGTGTTCGGCTGCATCGAAGCGATCACCCCGGTGATCGGCTGGATGCTCGGACGCGCGGCCTCCGATTACCTTGCCGCCTTCGATCACTGGATCGCCTTCGGCCTGCTCGGCGCGCTGGGGGCGCACATGATCGTGGCCGGGCTGCGCAACGAGTCCGCGGTGGATGAGGCACTGCGCGATACGCCCAAGCGCTATGGCTTGCTGGCACTGGCCGCCACCGGCTTTGCCACCAGCATCGATGCGATGGCGGTGGGCGTGAGCCTGGCGTTTCTGGATGTGCACATCGGCGTGGTGGCGGCCGTGGTCGGGCTGTGCACGTTGAGCATGGTCACCGCCGGCGTGATGCTCGGCCGTGCACTGGGCGCGCTGATCGGCAAGCGCGCGGAGATCCTGGGCGGCGTGATCCTGATCCTCATCGGCAGCACCATCCTGTACGAACACCTCAGCGGCGCGGCGTAGACAGCGCGATTGCCGTGGTAGGAGCGCGCTCGCGCGCGATGGGGCGTTCCCGGTGATGCCGTGTTCTCGGTAACGCTTCTTCGCGCGCGAGCGCGCTCCTACGGAATTCGCGTCTGCTGTAATCAGCATGGTGCATCCATAAACCCCGCGTATCAGCGGATCATGCGCAATAGGCACTCAGGGATGGGCGCGTCGAGATCAGCGGAAAATTGCCTGAGCGCAGACACCGGTATCGGCCTGGGCACTGGTAGGAGCGCGCTTGCGCGCGATGGGGCGTTCCCGGTGATGCCGTGTTCTCGGTAACGCTTCATCGCGCGCGAGCGCGCTCCTACGGTGTTGGCTGTCCTGTAAGCAGCGTGGTGCATCAAAGATGCCGCCGTGCATCAACGCATCATGTCGCGATGGGCGCTCAAGAATGCGCACGGCGACATCAGCGACCGCTGCCTGCGCACAGGCTCCTGGATCAGGGCGCGACTCACTCGTAGGAGCGCGCTCGCGCGCGATGGGCATTCCCGGTGATGCCGTGTCCTCGGCAAAGCCTCATCGCGCGCAAGCGCGCTCCTACGGTGTTGCGTGTTTTGTAAGCAGCGCGATCAAGCCGCAACTAACGCACGTCACCGCATGGTGTCGTGATACGCACTCAAGAACGCGCGCAATGACGCCGGTTTGACCGGTTTGGTGAGCAGGCGGTAACCGCGTTGGCGCGCCAGTTGCTTGAGTTCATCGCGGCCGTCGGCGGTGAGCAGTGCGCCGGCGATCGGGCCCACGGCGGCGGCCTGCAAGGCGTCGAGGGTGTCCAGGCCATCGAGGCGGTCGTGCAGGTGGTAGTCGACCAGCATCACGTCCGGGCGCTCGCGGGCACGCTCCAGCGCCTGGTCCACGGTGCTGGCGGTGATCACCTCCACCTGCCAGCGGCCGAGCAGCGCGCGCATGCCGTCCAGAATCTCGCGGTCGTTGTCCACGCACAGCACGCGCAACCGGGCCAGCGAATCGCCGCTGGCCTGCGGGCGCACCGCCAGCACCGGCACCGGTGCGGCCGGCACCGCGTCCACACGCGGCAGCAGGATCGAGAACATGCTGCCCTGGCCGACCTGGCTACGCGCGCTCAGGTCGTGATCGAGCAGGCGCGAGATGCGCTGGCAGATCGACAGGCCCAGCCCCAGCCCCTGCTCGCCCCAGTCGAACGGCTGCTGGTAGCGGCGGAACTCCTCGAAGATCTGCCGCATGTGGTGCTCGGGAATGCCCGGGCCGGTGTCCCACACCTGCAGCTCCACCTGCGCGCCGCGCCCGCGCATGCCCAGCACGATGCGGCCCTGGCGGGTGTAGCGCAGCGCGTTCGCCAGAAAGTTCTGCATCACCCGGCGCAGCAGGCGGCGGTCGCTGCGCACCCACAGCGCGCGGGCGTGCACCTGCAGCCGCAGCCCGCGGCTGGCCGCCACCGGCGCGTACTGCGCGGCCAGCTCGTGCATCAAGGCACTGGCATCGAAGTCTTCGACCGTGGGGCGCAAGCCGCCGGCATCCAGCCGCGAAACGTCGAGCAGGCCGTCCAGCAACTCTTCGGCTGCACGCAGCGAGGCATCCACGCGCTCGGCCAGGTGGCGCTGCTCTTCGTTGTTCTGGTGGCTCTCGCGCAATGCCGAAGCAAACAGCCGCGCGGCGTTTAGCGGCTGCAACACGTCGTGGCTGATCGCGGCCAGAAAGCGCGTCTTGGACTGCTGCGCCAGCTCGGCCTCGCGCGAGCGGTCGGCCACGCGTTGCTCCAGGTTTTCGTTGGCGTCCAGCAGCGCGCGTTCGGCGCGCTTGTAGTCGGTGATGTCGTTGTAGCTGGTGACGTAGCCGCCGCCGGGCAGCGCCTGGCCACGCATTTCGATCACCTTGCCGTCGCTGCGGGTGCGCTCGAACACGTGCGGCGAGCCGGCGCGCATGTGGCGGATGCGGCGGTCGATCTGATCTTCGATATCGCCCTCGCCCAGCTCGCCGCGCTCGGCGTTGTAGCGGATCAGGTCCGCCACCGGGCGGCCGACATAGAGCATGCCGTCGGGGTAGCCGAACAGCTGCTGGTAGCGGCGATTCCACGCAGTCAGGCGCATGTCCGGGTCGACCACGCTCACCGCGGCGCTGATGTTTTCCAACGTGGTGGAGAGAATTTCGCGATTGAAGCGCAACTCCTGGCCGGCCTCGTCGAGCACCGCCACCACCTCGCCCAGCTCCATGCCCGAGCCCCGCAACAGGCTGGTCAGCACCAGGCGCGCGGACGCGGCGCCGATGGATGCGGCCAGCAGGCGCTCGGTGAACTGCACCCAGGCGCGGTCGGCCACGGCGGTGGGCTGCAGCTCGCGTTCCAGCAGCTGCGCCTGATCCAGAAACGCACGATGCGCATGCCGCTCGCCCACCACGCGCTCGGCCAGCGCCTGCAGGTCGGCCACATGCACGTGGCCAGGCCATTCGCCGGCCACCGCTGGCCGCTGCGAATACGGGTCCAGGAACGGCGCTGCGCGCAGGCGCTCGTCCACACCGGGACGCCAGCGCGCCGATACCACCATCATGGTGCCGGTGTTGATCAGCAGCGACCAGAACGTGCCATGCGCCAGCGGGTCCCAGCCGCTCATGCCGAACAGTTGCTGCGGCTGAAGCCAGCCGATGCCGAACGGGCCATCCACCAGCCACTCCGGCTGCAGCCAGCCGGCGCGCGTGGCCGCCGGCAGCAGCAGCGTGTAGATCCAGGTCATGAAGCCCAGCACCATGCCGGTCTCCACGCCCTTGCGGCTGGCGCCGCGCCAGTACAGCCCGCCGATCACGCCCGGCGCGAACTGCGCCACCGCCGCGAACGCCATCAACCCGTAGGCGGCCAGCGTGGTGTCGTTGGCCACGCTGCGGTGGTAGCCGTAGGCGATCAACGCCAGCAACAGGATTGCCACCCGGCGGATCCACAACACCCGCGAGGCCACGGTGGCGCGCGCGTCGGCACTGCTGCGCCGGCGCAGCAGCACCGGCATCACCAGGTCGTTGCTGACCATGGTGGCCAGCGCGATGCTGGCCACGATCACCATGCCGGTGGCCGCGGAGAACCCGCCCACGTAGGCCACCAGTGCCAGCACGGTATTGCCCTGGCTCAGCGGCAGCGCCAGCACCACCGCATCGTCCACCACCGAGCTGTCCTGGCCGAACAAGGCCACACCGGCCGAGGCGATGGGCACCACCATCGCCGAGATGATCACCAGGTAGGCCCCGAACAACCAGCGTGCGCGGCGGATGTCGCCGACATCGCTGCATTCCACCACCGCCACATGGAACTGCCGCGGCAGGCACACCACGGCCAGGAAGCTGAGCAAGGTCTGCGAGATGAAGCCTACCGATGGCGTGTGCTGGAACAGCGTGCGCGCCGAATCGGCGATGTGCAGCTGGTGATCACCCAGCCACAGCCAGGCGAACACGCCCACCGCCACGATCGCCACCAGCTTGATCACCGACTCCAGCGCAATCGCCAGCATCATGCCGTGGTGATGCTCGGTGGCATCCACCTGGCGGGTGCCGAACAAGGTGGCGAACAACGCCATCAGCAGCGCCACGTATAGCGCCGGATCGGCAAAGATGCCGCGCCCGGCGCTGCTGTGGCCGGTGAGCACTTCCAGGCTCATCGCCACCGCTTTGTACTGCAGGGCCAGGTAGGGAACGATGCCGACCAGCGCGATCACCGCCACCAGCGCCGCCAGCCGGCGCGAGCGGCCATAACGCGAGGAAATGAAGTCGGCGATGGAGACGGTGTTTTCGGCACGCGCGATCAGCGCCAGCCGTTCGATGATGCGCCAGCCAAACAGCAGCAACAGCAGCGGGCCCAGGTAGATCGGCAGGTAGCCGATGCCGTTGCGCACCGCCGAGCCCACGGCGCCGTAGAAGGTCCACGACGAGCAGTACACCGCCAGCGCCAGGCTGTAGACCGCCGGCCGCAGCCACGGCCGCTCCGGGTACAGCGGGCGGTGATCGCCCCACCACGCCACCCCGAACAGCAGCGCGGCATATCCCAGCGAGACCAGCAGCAGTATCCAGCTCGAGACCAACGGGCTTCCTAGGCGGGAATGCGAGGGGGGAGTTTACGCAGTGGGGTCGGGAATCGGGAATCGCCGTTGGGGAATCGGGAATCGGGAATCGGGAATCGCAAGAGCGGTTGGCTGGGGCGCGGTGGAGGGTGTTGGCTATGGCGGTGGATGCCGGTTATCCGCGCAGGGCACTGGCCGGCGTCCGCCAGCTCTCGTAGGAGCGCGCTTGCGCGCGATGAGCTTTACCGGGACGCCCATCGTGCTCCTAGCGCCCACGCTGCGCCGTTACCGGTGCAATTAGCGCGGGCAAGCGTATCTGCCGCTAGGCCGTAGCTACAGCTGCTTAGGTAAGACGTGCGCGCCCTGGGGAACTAAACAGCCGCGGTGAGACAGCGCTATGCGTTCGGCGTATCGGGACGGCTTCATCGCGCGCAAGCGCGCTCCTACCAGAGCGTTGTGTTCGTGGCGACTGGCTGGTGGCGGCCTGCGGGGGGCATCGAGAACCGCATGTGCTGTCGTATCGAAACCCGCGTGGCCTATCCGTTGGCGTTTAACGGGACGGCGCGGCCGATGGCGCCCATCCGCATAGGAACGATCTGGCCAACGTCCGCTGGCCCGCTCCCGTAGGAGCGCGCTCGCGCGCGATGGGCTCTGCCAGAGATGGGCGTCACCAGGAACCCCATCGCACACCTCACCCAACGCTCCACCGTCACCTGACGCCTAGCCCGGCAGCCGTACCTGTAGCTGGTAGGTGCGTCCGGCGACGATGCCGTGCACGCGCTGGTCCGGGCTGACCACGCCATCCACCTGCACTTCCAGCTGGGTGCGGCCCGGCTCGCGGGTTAGGTCCACCTCGAACTGCGCGCCGCGGAACTGCCGGGTCACCTGCGCCTGCGGCCAGTGCGAGGGCAGCTGCGGGCGCACCGCCAGTGCATCGCCGTCACCCACCAGCCCGAACAGGCCCTCGAGCACGCAGCGGTACACCCAGGCCACCGTGCCGGTGTTGAACAGCTGGCTGGAACGCCCGGCGGTGCGCGGATACTGATGCCAGGCACCGCGGTAGTAATTGGGCAGCGACACCGGCAGATGGCCGCGTTGCAGCGCATCGGCCATGTCCGGGCCCGGCAGCATGGCGCGCAGGATCTCCCAGGCACGATCGGCGTCGCCAATCTGGTACAGGCTGTAGAGATAGAACGCCACCGCGTGGTTGTAGACCGCACCGTTCTCCGCGGCGCCCGGCCATTTCTGGGTCAGGCGGCCCACGTCATCACGCATGTGCGTATACGCCGGCGCCAGCATCACCGGCCCGTACGGGGTGTGCAGTTGCTCGCGCACCGCGGCCAGCAGCGCCGCGCGTTGCTCGGCATCGGCGGTCCCGGCCAGCAGCGCCCAGCTCTGTGGATTGAGATAGATGCGGCCTTCTTCATCGTCGGCGATGCCGAAGCGCACGCCATCATCGGTGATGCCGCGCGCATACCAGTGGCCGTCCCACAGCTCGCGGTTGGCGGCAGCGTTGACCTCCTCCACCGCCTGGCCGAACTGCGTTGCCTGCGCGCTGCGCCCGTGAGCGGCGCAGATCCCGGACCACAGCCGCAGCGCATAGGCCGTGGCCACGGTCAGCCAGCCGGACACACCCACGCCGCGCCAGCCCACCATGTTCATCGGGTCGTTCCAGTCGCCTTGCGCGATGAAGCTCAGCCCGCGTGCGTCGCGCGCATCCAGTAGCCATTGCATCGCTGCGTCCAGCCGCTCGGCCACGCTGAGCGCCTGTCCGTCGTGCGTGCGCACCACCGCATCCAACACTGCTACGTCACCGGTTTCGGCCAGATACGCGTCCAGGAAGATCGGCAGCCACACGCAGTGGTCGGTATGCGGCACCTGGTTGATGTATTTGAGCTCGGCGCCTTCCACCAGCAGGATGCCGTCGGGCATCGCACCGCTGGGCTCCTGTTGCGACAACGCATGCAGCAACGCCGCGCGCGCGGTGGCCGGCTGCAGGTAGGCCATGCCCATGTGGTCCTGCAGATAGTTGCGCGTCTGCGGATCGGTGGTCAGGCGATTGACGTCGCCGTGATAGAACACCTGGCGCGGCAGCCAGTGATTGACCAGGTTGTCCAGCGCCGCATCGGGCGTGGCGATCTGCACGCAGCCGCGCCCGGCCTGCAGATACTGCGCGTAGTCCTGTGCGGCAGCGGCGAAGCCTTCGGCCGACAGGTACCGCGCACGCAGGGCCGCAATCTCCGCATCGTCCTTGGCCGGGCCGAACGCAAAGCGATACACCGTTGCCGCATCCGGCTCCAGGCTGAGCCGGTACTGCAGCGCGGCGGCGGGATTTTCGTAATGCGCGTCGTGGTTGCCTAGTTGCTCGGCCTGCACCGCCGACGGTGCATGCAACCCGCCCTCGCCTTCGAACGCCATCTGCTGCGCGTCCCAGGCCACTGGCGGCTGCTCATGCAGCAAGAAGGTGCAGTCCTTGAAATCGCGCTGGCGGAAGTAGTCATCCACCTTTTGATACGGCGTCACGCTGCGGCAGACGATGCCACCGAGCTCCGGCGAGTAGCCGCCGCTCTGGTGCATCCAGGACATGTAGCCGATCGGGAAATACGGATACAGGCTGAGCCGCCGCGCGCGTCCGGACTGGTTGTGCACGCGGCATTCCCACAACTCCACCGCATCGTCGGTGGGCAGCGACACGCACAGCTCCACCACGATGCCGTCGTGGCGCACCCGCCAGCGCACATCGTGCTTGCCGGCGGAAAACTCGAACGCTTCCGCCGGCGCACGCACCGGCTCATGCGGCACCGAATACAGCGCGCCGGTGTCTTCGTCCTTGAGGTAGAAGAAGCGCCCGGGGTGATGCGCGTAGTACGGCTGCTCCGGCATCATGAAATTGCGCGCTTCCAGCAGCGGCGCATGCGCGTACTTGGCCGGCTCCGGCTGCATGAATTGCGCGGTGGCGTAACCGCGGCAGGTCAGCTGCACCATCATGCGGCGGTTCCACAGGAAGCCGCCGGCCGTGGGCATGGCGGTGGGGCTGTAGAGCGCATAGCGCATGCCGTCGGCGCTGGGCGCCATCAACGTGGCGAGATCGTCGGGTGCGGGGGAGGCTGCAGACACTGTCAGGAGTGCTCCGGTTCGTCGCGCTTGCGCGCGGCCAGTTCAAGCTGGATGCGGCGTAGCAGGCCGTCGTCCAGCGGGTAAAAACGCATGGTCCAGGCGGCCAGCAAGGCCACCACGCCGGGGATCACCGTCAACAGCAGCACGATGCCGGTCAACGACGCTTGCGACTGCGCGCTGTTGGCGACATAGCCCATGCCGGCCAGCACCCAGGCGATGCCGGCCGAGGCCAGCGCGCCGCCAAGCTTTTGCGAGAACGTGGCCGCGGCAAAGGTCATCGCGGTGGCACGCCGCCCGGTGCTCCATTCGGTGTAGTCGGCGCTGTCGGCATACATCGAAAACGCCAATGGCGATTTCGGCCCCAGCGCCACGCCGATCAGCATGTTCAAGGCGAAGATCGCCCACACCATATCGGCGGGGATGAAGAACATCAGGCAGCTGAGCAGGCCCACGCTGGCCATGAGCGCAGTCATCAGCGTGCGCTTGTCCCAGTGACGCGTCAGCAGCGGCGTGATTGCCGCACCCACCGCCAGCGACACCGAATAGCCACCCAGAAACAACCCGGTGAGCTCCGGGCGCTGCACGTAATACTTGAGGTAGTACACGCCGGCGCCGCCGCGCATCACGATGGTGATCATGATGATCAACGACAGCACGAACAGCACGCACCACGGGCGGTTGTGCAGCAGGTCGGCGATGTCCTGGCGGATCGGCGAACGCTGCTGTGGGGGTGGCTGCACACGTTCGCGCGTGGTCAGCGCCACGGTGACGAACAACGCCACCGCCACCGCGCCGTACAGCATCATCGTGCGTTGCCAGCCCAGCGCATCGTTGCCGCCGCCGAACCACTTCACCAGATCCATCGTGCAGTAATTGACCAGCGTGGTGCCGGCAAAGGCGGCGATGAAGCGCAGGCTGATCAGACTGGTGCGCTGGTTGCTGTCGGCGGTGATCACGCCCGACAACGCCGAGTACGGAATGCTCACCACCGTGTAGGCCAGCATCATCACCAGGAAGCTGATCGTGGCCCACCACATGCGCCCGTTCTGATCCAGCGCCGGCGTGGTGTAGGCGAGCACGCCGGTCACCGCCATCGGGACGGCGCCCCACAACAGATACGGGCGGAACTTGCCCCAGCGGCTGCGCGTGCGGTCGGCCAGCGCGCCCATCGCCGGGTCGGCGATCGCATCGGCGATCTTGGTGAGCAGGATCATCGTGCCCACGGCCGCGGCCGGTAGGTGCATGGTGTCGGTGTAGAAGATCAGCAGGAACGCGGAAATGTTGGCCCAGTACAGATTCAGGCCCAGATCGCCGGCACCGTAACCGAGTTTTTCGCGCAGGCGCAGTGGCGCCAACGGCGGAGGCGTTGCAGGCGATGACGTCATCGACAGACCTTCGGATGCGTTGAACCCGGCGGAGCGCACCGTTACGCTGCTGGACCGCTCACCTGGCAAGGAGCGCCGACGCTACACCACGCATCGGCCTGCCGCCAACGTGAAATCCGGCAACATGCCGAATCGATCCGGAGATATAACCTGACGTGATGGAGACTGCAGCAGCTGCCACGCCCGCGTCCGCTTCGCCCCTGGCCATCGTGGTGATGGGCGTTTCGGGCAGCGGCAAGACCACCATTGCGCAGGCCCTGGCCACGCACTACGGCTTCCGTTTTCTCGATGCCGACGACTATCACAGCGTGGCCGCGCGCGCGCAGATGGCATCCGGGCAACCGCTTACCGATGCGATGCGGCTGCCCTGGGTGGAGCTGCTGTCGGCGACCTTGCGCGACTGCGTGCAGGGCGGTGAATCAGTGGTGCTGGCGTTCTCCGGATTGCGCGGCACGCACCGCCAATTGCTGCGCCGCAGCGGGGTTCCGATGCGCTTTGTGTTCCTGCATGCCGCGCCGCACGTGATCGCCGCACGCCTGAGCGCGCGCGCGGGCCATTTCATGCCGCCGAGCCTACTCGACAGCCAGCTGCAGACGCTGGAACTGCCGCTGGACGAAGCCGACGTGGTGTCGGTGGACGTGGATGCCACCGTGCCGGAGGTGGTGCAGGACGCGATCGCGCAGCTGGCATTGGCGTAACGCAAACGCGTTGCAGTGGTAGTGGGATCGATGGGTCGCATGCGTGCGTGGCGGCGTGCGATAGCGCCGCTGCAGCGCCGCCCGATTGCGGTGACTACGTGATACGTGGCAGCGCGTGGGCCAGCTGCAGATCACGCAGCTTCAGCTTACGGATGCGATAGACATTGCTGTCAGAGAACGTGCTGCTGACGCTGCGGCGCACGGCACGTTGCAGCAAACGGCACCATCGCGTTCGCATTCGGCGACGATGCGCAGCTGGCTGCTTCCGCGACATCCAACTCACGCGGCCTCGCATACCCGCGGGCATGCGCCAATACGTAATCGGTGCATGCACCGAACCCTCACCGCGACCCGCGCGGGCGTGCACACGCAGCGTACTGCACCGCTACAAGATCGAACGCATCGAACGCATCGAACGCTTGAAGCGCTATGTGTTGGTGGTCTGCAGATGCCGCGATGCAGGGCAGCTCACGCGTGTGCCGGGCGTCACACAGGATGCGCAACGTGGCCAGGTTACTTTCAGTAGACCGCTGTTTTACAGGGGTTTGCGTGATCATCCGATTGAATCATTTTGTCTATCGCAGCCCGCGCAGATCGTGATGCATCATCACTATTTGTGCGAATAACGAACGCGCTGAACAAAATTTTTCCAAGCTGGTACTACCAGATACAACCAGACCCGACCGTGACATGAACACGGCGCCGCCGACGGGTTGCACGGTCATCGCAATCGGCGATCTTCACCACGCAGATCCGGGGGGATTCAGCGCTTTCCTTCACCAATGGACACGCCGTGATGACCAATTCTCTTCGCCGCTTGCGGTTTCGCAGTTTGACGCTCATCCCCTGCCTGCTCGCCAGCGCAGTGGCTTTCGCCCAGTCCGGCACAACCGCCCCACCGTCGGTGTCCTCCCTGGATACCCGCGCCTTTGCAGCGTCCGGCCAGGTCTGGCGTTCCTTTGGCAGCAATCTTCCGTTTGCCAGCCCAAATAATTGGCCTACCGCCGGTGGCGGTTATTTCAACAGCCGCTTCGCGCCTGGCGAATGGAAGATCAATCGCACCACCGCCCCGACCCTCAAGCCGGCGTGGACCTTGACCACCACTGGCGATATCTCGGCGACGCCGAGCGTAGAAGGCGGCACGCTGTACGTGCCCGACTGGGGCGGCACGCTGTATAGCGTGGACACGCAGAGCGGCAAGCCGAACTGGCAGGCCAAGCTGTCCGACTACACCGGCAACGCCAACTCGGTGACCCGCAATACCCCAGCCATCAGCGGCAAGAGCATCATCGTTGGCGACCAGGCCTCCGGTACGGTGATGGCAATCGACAAGAAGACCGGCAAGCTGTTGTGGAGCAGCCTGGCCGAATCCAACCCGCAGGCACGCATCACTTCTTCGCCGGTGATCTACGGCAACCGTATCTACGTAGGTATTTCCTCGGGTGACTGGGGCAACCTGGCCGCCAACCACACCTTCAGCTTCCGCGGCAGCGTAGTGGCACTGGATCTGAACACCGGCAAGAAGGTGTGGCAGTTCTACAACGTGCCCGAGGGCTATACCGGCGCATCGGTGTGGGGCCAGGTGGCAATCGATCCGATCAGCCGCCGCCTGTATTTTGGCACCGGCAACAACTACAACATCCCCGCTGGCGTGGGCAATTGCGTCTCCAATGCGCGCTCCTACCGCGGCAGCGAACTCACCGTGCAGGATGAGTTGAACTGCATGGCGCCGGACAACTACGTCGACTCGGTGGTCGCCTTGAACCTGGACACCGGCAAGCTGGCCTGGGCCGACCGCGCGCAGGGCTACGACGCCTGGAACCTGTCCTGCATCGTGGCGCCCACCAATGGGCTGTGCCCGAACACGCAGGCCACCAACCTGACCGGGCCTGACTACGACTTCGGCGGCGCCGGCGTACAGCTGTTCACCGTCTGGCGCGACGGCAAGCCGCAGCAGCTGGTCGGCGCCGGCCAGAAGAGCGGCATTTACTGGGCCTTCGACGCCAGGACTGGCGCCAAGGTGTGGTCCACGCAGGTGGGCCCGGGCGGCACCACCGGCGGCGTCGAGTGGGGCACCGCGTTCGACCCGTACAAGTCGCAGGTCTATGTGGCCATCAATAACAGCTCCAACGCTACCTACACCCTGGGGCCGGACAACACCGTCAGCCACAACGGCGGCTCGTGGGCAGCGCTGGATGCGGCCACCGGCAAGATCAAGTGGCAGGTCAAGGTGCCCGGCGTAAACAGCGTCAATCCGAACGTGCCGGCCGGTGGTCAGGGCTCGCTGACCGTGTCGCCGAACCTGCTGTATGCCGGTTCGATGGCCGGCAACATGGTCGCCCTGGATACCGACACCGGCGCCACATTGTGGAACTACAACGCCACCGGTTCGGTGATCAGCTCGCCGGCAGTGGTCGACGGCGCGCTGTATTGGGGCGCGGGCTATGGCCGCTTCAACTTCGGCACCGCCGCCACCAGCAACCAGCTGATCAAGTTCGTGCCGGATAGCGGCGCGGCCAAGTAATCGTTGTTGAGCGCGTCGTCTGCAGTCGACGACGCGTTATTTGAGCACTACAACGTCGCCGCCTTCGGGCGGCGTCGTTGCTTCTGTAAATCGGATTGCAGGCGTGGTGCGTCCCGCCTGCGCTTCGTGTTGGGGATGCTTGAAGGCCGCGGGATGTTTTCCCAGCTCTAGCGACATTGCTCAGCGCAGATGCGTTCTGCCGTGCAACTCTCGCGCTACGCAACGCTACAGGCGCGTGACCTGACACAACCGGATCTGCCCCGCTTCCAGCCCATGCGCCTCGGCCGCACGGCGGCGCAAGGCACACACCAGCCCGGCGGCATCCAGCACGCCATCGGCCGGTACGTCCACGCTATGGGCAAGCTGCCCCCACAGCACAGGCCGACCATCGCAATAGCCTTCATAGTCGGCGAAATAATGCAGCTGGCGCCGCTCAGGTACCGACGTGGACATCGCCCTGGATCTCCGTGCAGCCCAGATGTTCAAGCGCAATTTCCAACCCCAGCAGATAACTTTGCGCGCAGTAGCCCCGCACCGTGGCGATACGTTGCCCGAAGCCTTCCGGCAGGCAACGCTCCGGCCGATCCACGCTGTCGTCGTGAGCCTCCACGAACGGATACGGCAATGCGCTGAGCACACGATGCAAGCGCACGCTGTCCACGCAACTGCCCGGATCGATCAGCGCGATTTCCATCCGCGCCTGACCAGCCACACGCAGCGCATCCAGCAACTCCTGTTCCGACCCGCAGGCACGCAAGGCTACCGTCTTACCCGCGTCCCCGGCGCACGCCACCAGTTGCCGGATAACGGCACGCGGCAACGGCTGCGGACCACGCACCAACGGCATCGCCGCTTCCGGCCCACGCACGATCATGATCGACATGTCAGCCTCCTCAGGCAGCAACGCGCAACGGCGCGCACAAGGACGGCAGACAACGCGCCGCAATCCCCAATGACATCGCATAGGCGCGTGATGCATCGTGCGGCGTAATCACCACCGCCAGCGGCGCATGATGCGGATGCAGCCATGGCTCCAGTTCCTGCGCCGCATCAGCATGCAGCTCGATGTACGGCGTGGGTAGCGCATCCAATGCTGCGCGCAAGGCTTTCGCATGCGCATGCGCGGACGGCGAAAGATCGCCTGAGTCCAACAACACCAGCTCCACCTCGGCATCGCCACCAGCCGCCTGCAACCCGGCGATCAAACTATCGACATCCGCACACACCAGCGTGCGCAACGCACGGCCAGCACACTCGGGCAACTGCATCGGCAACAACTGCGCCGGATCGGCCTGAGGACCTCGCAAAATCAGGATACACATCGTGTTTGGCTCAACGCACCACAGTGCGGGAGTGCCAAGGTAGGTCTGCACGGCGTAAAGAGGCTATGCCCGCTACACTTCGCGGGCATAAAGAGTACGTAACGGCTTGCCGTCATCAGTCGAAACGGCGCGACATGCAAGTGATGACAATGCTCAACGCACAGGGCTGAAACGCGTTTATGCCCTGGGAACACTGTCCCGCAGGGCGTTCAATTACCGCCTAAGCATTTTTTTGTAGTCGATTGCCAGCGCTACCATTAGCAACAATTCCGAGAAGAAAAACATCTTCACGGTTTTGGCCAATGCCAAATCGACTCCAGACCACTGGAGTATCAGAAAGAACACGGAAAACAAAATGATGTAACCGACCTGATAAGCGACAACCGTCCGAAGCCATCTTCTTCTCGCACCCCTCATGCTGTGCTCGCTTGCCTGAATTACCTGGAAATCATTGTGCAACACCACTTCCGGGTCAATCGTAGATCAGTCCGACTGGAGTCATTTCTCACCACCACTCGGAAGCTACATGCCGACGCAACTGATATAACCTTCTATCAACGCAACAAAGATCTGCAAGCCACCGGCGGCAGACTTCGCAGATGGACCAGCAGTTTCCGCCAGCGAGCTGTTGACCCCTACTTCTCCCGCCGCCAATTGATCGAGCCTTTGGTCTCCACCGTGCTCGATTCGGCTTCCACATCGAAGCCGCGGCTGAGCAGGTATTTGAGCGTCAATACCGAGCCGCTGCCGACCATCGAGACGCCGTAGCCGACGTAGAGTTTGGGCGAAAGATATTTGCCGAAGCCCACGACCGAGCCGACGGTGCTGGATTCGCTCACCCCGGCTTCGTCGAGGCCGAGCTTGGCGCCGATCTGCGAGGCGATCAGGCTGCTGCCGGCCGAGAGCGCGGCTGAGGCGGCGCTGACCTGCTGAGTTTCGTCGCTGCTGGCGGTGGACAGGCCGCGGCCGAGCACCAGGTACGACAGCGCTTCGGATTGCGACATCGCCGGCTCCGACCACACATCCGCACGCGGCGATTCGGCGCGTCCGCTGACGTCGATACCGGCGGTGACGTCGCCGATCTTGCGTTCGGCGCGCAGGCTCACGCGCGGGTCGGAAACGATGTTGTTGTTCCAGGTCAGCTGGCCGCGGCTGATGGTCAGATCCTGGCCATAAGCCTTGTAGCGGCCACGCACGTCCAGCCCGCCATTGGCGGTCATTTCGCGGCCCGGGCGGGCGCGGATCTGCATCTGGCCGCTCAGCCCGCCTTTCAGGCCGAAACCGCTCATGTTGACCTTGTCGCCGAGCACGATGGCCAGGTCCATATCCAACGGCGAAGCGGGTGCGGCTTCCGGGTCCACCGGGTCCAGCACCACCACGTCTTCGGACACCGAGGTGCCGCGGTCGAGCCGTTCCAGATCGATGTCGGCCTCGGGCACGGTGACCTTGCCGCGCAGCTGCATGGTGGTGTCGACGATGCCGAACTGCATGTCCGGGTTGGCGACGATGCGCAACTCGCTGGTGTTATAGGCCAGCACGTTTTCACCGCGGATATTAAGCAGCAGCGGCGTGCTGGTGCCGAACCACGACAGCCCGCCATCGATGTTGAGCGTGCCGTCGCCGGACTTGGCCGACGCAGTGATCTTGGCCGAGCCATCCGGCAGCGCGTCGAAGCGGCCCTTGCCCTCGCTCAGGGTCAGGCCCATCGACGGGTATTCAGCGGTGAAATCGCTCAAGGTCGCATCGCCGCCGAGCAGCGGTTTGTCGCGCGTGCCGCGCAGGCTCACGTGGCCTTCGACCAGCCCCTTGGGGCGCACCACATCGGCCACCACCAGCTCCAGCCAATACAGCCGCGACATGTTGAGATACAGCTCGCCGTTGAGCGGCGCGTACGCATCCCAACCGGTGTTGAACTTGGCGTCCACAAAGCCATTGCCCTGGAAGCCCACGCCGAGCTTGCCCTGGATCTGTTGCGGGGTGAAATCGGCCTGCACGCTGAACTGGTCGTAGCGCAGCAACTCGCCACGATTGGGATTGCCGGCCACCGCCGCGTAGCGGTTCTCGCCCAGGCGCACGCCGCCTTCTGGCGAAGCGATGCGGAACGAGCCTTCCCAGGCATTGCCGCGTGGCTTGAAGCTGCCGTCCAGGGTGAGGTCACCGCGCAGATAGATCTGCCGGCCTTCCTGCTTGGGCAGCCACGGCTGCACCAGCGACAATGGCAACGCATCGCCATGCACCACCATGCCCTCACGCGGCCAGTTGGCGCTGGCGCACAGCGCACCGCCGGTGGCTGCGCCGAGGCAGGTGTCCGACAGGGTGAATGCGGCACCTTCGGTGCTGAACTGCGCCGGCTGGCGCAGCGCCCAGGCATCGCCCTTGGCCGGCACGATGCGCAGCGTGCTCACCTGCCCCTGCCAGCGCGCGCCGTTGCGGCGCACATCGCCCTGCAGCGCGACGCTGGCCATGCTGTTGGCGATGTCCGCATCCAGCCGCAGCGCTTCCACCGCACCGCGTGCCTGCACGCGCACGCTATCCAGCACCACGCCCGCTTCGATGGCAGTGCCCTGCAAGGCCAACTGCCCGTCGCTGCCGCTCCATGGCAGGCGCCCGCGCAGGCTCACGCTCTGCGCGCTGTAGTCGTTCCAGCGCAGGCCAGTGCCGGCCAGGTCGGCGGTGATGGTCGGCGCATCGCGGCGGCCGTTGACCTGCAGCTGCCCACGCACGGTGCCGGTGGCGCCAGGCAACAGGTCGTCCAGCTGCAGCGGCTGCAATTGCGCCGCGATGTCGAGCTGGTCGCCCACCGTGCCCTTGGCGTCGATGCGGCTGCTGCCCAGTGCCAGCTGCAGCTGGCCTTCGCCCTGCGTGCCGCGCAAGGCGAACTTGCCATTGGCCGACAGCGCCCGTTGGCGCAACTGCCCGGTCAGGGTCGGGATGTCGGCGGTGGCCTCGTAGCCGGGCGAGACGCCCCCGGCCGGTGCCGGCAACTGGCGGCCCTTGGAGGCGACCTGGCCGGAAAGATTGCCGTTCCAGCCCGGCACGAAATAGCCCGGGTCGAACTTGGCCAGCTGCGCGGTGAGGTCCCACTGCAGTGCGGGTGCCCAGGCCACCTTGCCGGTGAGATCCAGCGAGCCGCCCGGGGTCTTGGCCTGCACCTGCCTGAGCTGGGCACGCTGGTCGTTGCCGCGGCTGTCGAACACCAGTTCGGCCTGCTGGCCATCGCGCTGCACGGTGGCCCGCCCGATGGCGGCCCAGGCCTTGAGCGTCCCGGCCAGGCCCAGGCGTGCGTCGGTGAGTTCCACCGGCACCGCCGGCGCGTCCGGGGTGGCGGGGTCTGCTGCAGGCGTGAAGCGCAGGCCGCTGGCATTGACCGAAAACCGGAAGCTCGCGTTGTCGGGGTCGCGGAAGTCGGCGCTGCCGCGTAGCTGGGTGCGGCCTTCGAACGCATCGATGATCAGCGGCTCCACCGTGAGCACCTGGTCTTGCAGGCTCACGTACGAGGGCTGCAAGGTGGCGCTTAACTCGCCTTGTTTGACGCTGCCACGCAGGTCGGCCTTGCCGCCCTTGCCCGAGGCCTGCAGGTCCAGCGCGATCGGCGTGGCCGGCGGGGTCTCCTGCCCGGCGGGCGCCGGTATAAGCAGCGAGGTATCCAGAGCCTCGGTCACCGCCTTGAAGGCCCAGGTCGGGTCGTCGCGGCCGGTGAACACCAGGCTGGCACGCAGCGGCGCCGGCGCACGCCCGGCGATCGCCACTTCCATCTTGTCCAGGTCACCGCGTGCCACCAGCCCCAGGCTGGCCGGCGTGCGCCCACGTGCGGCCGGCAACACCGCGGTGGCGGTGAGGTCGGCGCGGTAATCGTCACTGGGCACGTAATCACCGTTGAGGCGGAAGTCGCCCATGTCGGTATCGACCACCAGATTGCGCGTGCGCAATTCGCCGGTGGCCACTTCCAGGCCGCCCTGCACGCGGTGCAGGGTGATCATTGGCTGTTGCAGCTGGGTGATACGCAGGTTGTCCACGCCAATGTGGTCGGCCTGGATCGCCAGCGGCACATTGATCTGCGGCAGCGACTCCGGCCAGCTCGGCAGGGTGAAGGGCTCGTCGCTCTTGCCCAGGTTCAACGTGGCATTGCTGACCTGCACCGCATCCAGTTGCAGCTTGCGGCCCAGCAGCGGGCGCAGGTCGGGTTCCAGGTACACGCGCTCGGCGGTGAAGTGGATGTCCTGATACCTGAAGTCGACATTGCGCAGGGTCAGCGGGCCGGCCACCGGGCCTTCGACGCTGCCATAGGTGAAGCTGGCACCCACCGGCAGGCGCGCGGTGACCTGGGCCAGCAACACATCGCGCCCGGCCACGGTCTGCAGCAACCAGTACAACGCAATCAATGCCAGCAGGCCCAGGCCGAGCACGGTCAGGCCGGAGCCCACCCAGAACCGGCGCCGCCGGTAGAAGCGCGGGCGCGGCACGGGGCTGGTGGGGGGCGTTGGTGTACTCACAGGTTCGCCCCGATGTCGATGTAGAGCTGGAACTGCGAATCGGGATCGTTCAAGCCGTGCGCAATATCCACCCGCACCGGCCCCACCGGCGAGCGCCAACGCAGGCCGAAGCCAATGCCGGTGCGCCAGTCCGGGGTGTCATCGAAGGCACTGCCGCTATCGACGAACACCGCTCCGCCCCACGGCCCGCCCTTGAGGTAATGCTCGTATTCGGCGCTGGCGGTGACCACGTTCTTGGCACCCAGCGCGAATTCGTCCGGCTTGGGCGTGCGCGGGCCCACTTCGCGGAATGCATAGCCGCGGATGCTGTTGGGGCCACCGGCAAAGAACCGCAGGCTCGGCGGCATCGCCACCAGATCGCTGGTCCAGGTGGTGCCACCTTCGCCACGCAGGATCACCCGCCCATTCTCGCCGGCGCCCAGGAACCACCGTAGCTGGCCATAGAGCTGACCGAAATTGGTGTCCGACCCGGCGCCCTCGGCGCCGCCGCGGATGAACATCTGCCCGGACACGCCACTACGTGGAAACAGCCGGTCATCGACATTGACGTAGTTGGCCTGCAGCTGCGGATAGATCAGCGTGGAGGTCTCGTACACGGCATCGGTGAAATCGCTGCCACTGCTGAAACGCCAACGCTCGCGCAAGGCGTTGATCGAGGCGATCGCACTCCAGCGCTCGTTGATCTGGCCACTGCGGCTGCCGGTGAGTTTGACGTTGCGCAGGTCGATGTATTCGGTCTGCTCGTCGTACAGGCGCGCCGAGGCGGTGTACCAACCATCCAGCCAGCGGAACGCCGGCACCCGGTAGCTGGTGGTCAGGCTCTTGCGGTTCTGCGCGTAGTCCAGCTGCGTGTCCATCTTGTGGCCGCGCGAATTCACATAGCGCCGCTCCACGCCCCCGCGCACACCGGCGCCGCTCTCGCTGCCATAGCTCAGACCGGATGTATACACGGTGCGCTTGGCGCGGGTGAGTTTGACGTCCACCGGCACCCGGCCCTGGTCATCGGCTTCCTCCGGCTTGGGCTGGATGTCGATGGTGCTGAAGTAATCGAGCTTGGTCAGCGACTCGCGCAGCCGATCCAGCTTGCCTTCGTGGTAGTAGCTGCCCTCGTCCCAGTACACCAGCGGCTCGAACAGCCCCGGGCGGAAATAATCGTAGTCAAAGCGCACGGTGCCCATGTCGTAGCGGCGGCCGCTGTCCCAGTTCAGATCGATGTCGGCGGCATGCTCGGCACGCGTCACCGCCACCCGGCGCTGGGTGAAGTCGGCATCGAAGTAGCCGCGCTCGGCCAGGCGGCGGGTGATGCGCACCTTGCTGGCTTCGTACTGCGGATGGCTGAAGACCTGCCCTTCGCGCGGCTCGAACTGCTTGAGGTCCTGGCCCAGGTAGCGGTCTTGCTCGGCCCAGCCGGTGATCGAAATATGCGACTGGCGCACCCGCACCGGCTCGCCACGGTTCACCGTGATCACCACGGTCAGGCGCTCGCCATCGCGCGGCGCGGCGATGTCGATGGTGGGCGAGTAATAACCAAACGGCTCCAACGCCTCGCGCGTCTGCCGCTCCGCCTGCGCCAGCAGGTACTCCAGCCGCGACTCACCCTGCTCCTTGCCGACAGCCTCATACAGCGACAAGGACACCTCGATGTTCTCGATCATCTCGGCGTCGTCGTCGCCGTCCAACCCCTTGATCTCGATCTTGTCGATGGTTCCGCGGGCAGCCGCTTGCAGCGGAATCAGCAGAGTGCACAGCAGGGAAAGAGCAAACGCGACTTTAAGCATCGGCAAAGGATACCCAGCCTATGCGTGAAGGGACAAAAAATCTGAAGAAACATGCCTATACGGTACCGGACTGAACTGGGTACAGTCGGTACGCGTTAACGTTTTGTTGACACCCATTGCGTGTGGCCTCCCGATTGCCGCACGCCCGTTAGACCTTTGGAGAGAGAGGTTCGTTACATGAAGCGTCATTTGCTGGTTACCGCCGTGTGCACCGCCCTGACCATGCCATCGCTTGCAATGGCGCAGGCGCAAGGCGAAGTGACTCAACTGGACAAGGTGACGGTGACCGGGTCATTGATTCCGCGTTCCCAGGTCGAAACCGCAACCCCGGTCTTTTCAATTACCGCCCAGGACATCCAGCGGCGCGGCTTCAAGGACGTCTACGACGTGCTGCGCTCGCAGCCGATGGCGACCGGTGCGGTCCAGGATGGCCAGTTCAGCAACGGCTTCACCGCGGGCGCGAAGTCGCTGAGCCTGCTTGGCCTGGATCCCGGCTTCACCCTGGTGCTGATCGATGGCCGGCCGATGGCCGACTACCCGTTGCTCTACAACGGCCAGAGCAACTTCGTCGATCTGGCCAGCGTGCCGGTGGGCATGGTGGAGCGCATCGACGTGGCGCCCGGCAACCAGTCCTCGATCTACGGCTCCAGCGCCATTGCCGGTGTGGTCAACATCATTCTGAAAAAGCGCATGGACGGCGTGCAGATGAATTACCGCATGGGCACCTACGACGGCGGTGGCGGCAACAACCAGCGTTTTCAGCTCACCGGCGGCAACGAGATCGGCGGCGCCAACATCGTGTGGGGCCTGCAGCTCAACAATCAGGATCCGATCTACGGCTATCAGCGCCGCGATTTCGATTCCACCAACGACAATCCGGACCCGACGCTGCGCTATGGTTCACGCATCGCGCTGCATAGCCTCCCCGGCCCGCCGGCGACCTATGTCGATCCAGGCGCAGACAACTGCGCTGCGTTGGGCGCGCTGTTCAATGGGTCGGTGCAATACGACAACCGCGCCAACCGCGGCAACTTCTGCAGCAGCCGCGCAGTACCAGGCTACGCCAGCATCCTCAACAAGGAACGCAGCGCCAGCGGCTATGCGAACCTGAGCTATGCGTTCAACGACAACACCGAGTTGTACTCGACCCTGTTGCTCAATCGCACCAAGGTCGAGGTCAATAGCGGACCCCGCTTCTGGCAGAGTGCTGTCGACACCGGCGGCTTGTTCTACAACGGCGACAGCCAGCAGCTCGAAAGCTATCAACGCGTTTTTGCACCGGAAGAAACCGGCGGCAACGATTTCAACAACAACCGCCAGACCGCCGACTCCTACAACATCGCGCTCGGCCTGAAAGGCGGCCTGGGTGCCAGCAACTGGACCTACGATGCGTATTACGCACGCTCGGAATATCGCATCGACAGTCGTCAGCAGTGGCCGCTGGCCGACCGCATCGAGGATTTCTTCCGCGAACAGTTCCTTGGCGCTCAGCAGGGCGAGTACTACGGCTACCCGATCTATTCGCCCAACGATGCCAACTTCTATCGCGCGTTGACGCCGGCGCAGTACCGCAGCTTCAACGACGAAATCCGTACCAAGTCCAGGACCTGGACCCAGAACGTCAACCTGCAGCTGACCAACACCGAGTTGTTCAACATGCCGGCCGGTGCGGTCGGCATTGCCGGTGTGTTGCAGGCCGGTAATCAGTACTGGACAAACCCGACCGACCAACGCGTGATCGCCGGCGACTTCTACCAGCTGACCGGCACCCAGGGTAGTGGCAAGCGCGAGAACTGGGCGGCCGCCTTCGAAATGCGGGTGCCGATCCTGAGCACCCTCACGGCCAACCTGTCCGGCCGCTACGATGACTACAAGAACCAGGGCGGCGGTGGCGACTCCAAGTTCACCTACAAGGCTGCGCTGGAGTTCCGCCCAATCGATTCGCTGCTGTTCCGCGGCAACTACGCCACCGCGTTCAAGGCACCGGACATGGCGTTCTCGTTCGCTGGCGACAGCGGCTTCTTCCAGGGCGTCAATGACTATTACCGCTGCGCGGTTGAAGAACCCGGTGTGCCGATTTCCGACTGCACCTATGCCGGCACCAGCATCCAGGGCCGTCGGTCCGGCAATGCGGATCTGAAGTCGATCACCGCAAAATCCTGGGGCGCCGGCGTGGTGTGGTCGCCGAGCGCACGCTTCAGCGTCAATGCCGATTACTACAACATCAAGATCGATGACAAGGTCAGCGACCTGAGCACCGATGCATTACTGCAGAACGAATCGGCCTGCCGGCTCGGTGCCCTGGACATCAACTCGCCGACCTGCGTGGATGCGCTGTCGCGCATCGACCGCACGGCCGCTGATGCGCCGGTACCCAATCGCCTGAGCAACATCCGCATCAACCCGGTCAATATTTCCAACGAGGAAATCTCCGGCGTGCTGACCAAGGCGACCTACAACCTGGCCACCGAATCCTGGGGCCTGTTTGTCTTCGACGCGCAGTACAACCTCACGCTCAAGCACGAAAGCCAGCAGTTCCCGCAAGACCCGGTGCGCGACCTGCTGAGCGAGCCGTTCTTCTCTTCGGAGTTCCGCAGCATCACCAATGCCTCGATCACCTGGCAGAAAGATGCGTGGACCACCACCTTGTTCGGCCAGCGCTACGGCCGTACGCCCAACTTCACCGCGGGCCA
The DNA here is from genome assembly GCF_030208825.1 of Xanthomonas sp. LMC-A-07. Lineage (NCBI taxonomy): Bacteria > Pseudomonadati > Pseudomonadota > Gammaproteobacteria > Lysobacterales > Lysobacteraceae > Xanthomonas > Xanthomonas sp. LMC-A-07. The sequence continues at coordinate 84,995 of NZ_JARVTF010000012.1, read as the reverse complement.
GAGCACCGATGGCTATGCGGTGGAAGGCGCACGCAAGGTCGGCGCCTGGACCACGCTCAATGCAACACTGGACTATGCGATCAACGACGACATCTCGCTGACGGCCACCGTCAACAATCTCGCCGACACCCGCCCACCGCGTGATCGTACCTACACCGACTACCCGTACTACAACATCTTCAACTACACCGGCTATGGCCGTTCCTACATGCTGGAATTGAACTGGCGTTTCGGCGCGCTCTGACGTTACCGTCAGGCCGTCTTCGACCAACGGCAGCCACTGGCTGCCGTTGGTGTTTCAGGGATTGGCTGGTGCAGCCGTGTTTGTCCATCAGAGGGCCACGCGGGCGGGCGATACATCAAAGGGATGGGCTGCATCGGCGCGTCGGGCAGCGACCCAGTGCCCCAGTGCCCCAGTGCCCCAGGCAAGTGGCTCAGATCAGCCCGGCCTGCAACAAGGACTGCCGCAGCGGCTCCAGCTGCGTGGCATAGCGGCGCCATTCTTCGACGTTGCGTGCATGCACGCCCTCGCGCACCTGTACGCTGCTCAAGGTGGCCGAGGCCGCCGCATTGCGGGTGATGTCGACCTGCTCCGGTTCGATCTGCAAGCCGCAGCGCGCCATCAACTGTTCCAGGATCGCAGATGGCGCGCGCACCATCTGCGCATAGTCCACATCGATCACGCGCCCGGGCAAGGCCGCGCGCCACTGCGCCATCAATGCGTGGTACGCCTGGTAGTGACGCGCCAGCGTGGTCAGATCGTAGCTATACGCATAGGAGTCACCGAACAGCGCACGGTAGTTGGAGAAACACACCGCCATGGGGTCGCGCACCAGATGCACGATCACCGCATTGGGCAGGGCGCGAGCAATCGCGCCGATCGCAACCGCATTGGCCGGCAGTTTGTCGATGAACCAACGCGCGCCACCGGCACGCCATTGGGTCTGTTTCAGATAACGCTGGCCGATCTGCGCGTAGTCCAGTGTGGGAAACGCCTGCAGCAGGCGCGCGTCCAGCAGGCTGCGGCCCGCCTGGTCGGCGCCCCAGCGCAACTGATGACCAAAGTCGTTCAATTCGCCAGCCGACACGATCTGCGAATGATTGCCGAGCATGCGCTCCAGCACCGTGGTGCCCGAACGTGGCAGGCCCAGCACGAATATCGGTTGCGGCCCCTGCGTCTGTTGCGCGCCGGGCGTTGAGAACACGCCCTGCTCGGCCAAGGCACCCAACTGCGCATACAACCCGGCCTCGGCGGCGGCGTCATGGCGCAGGCGGGCATGCATCACCGCATTGCCGTGCGCAAGCGCCTGCCAGGCGCCCTCGGTATCGCCCAGATCTTCCAGTTCCTTGTACAACGCGAAGGCGATCGCAGCGCGATCTTCACTTTGCGGCGCAGCCTGACGCAGCTGGTGCTGCAAGTGGTCGACATGGTTGCTGGCGTGGGTCTGGCGGCGCAGGCGCGCACGCGTCAACGACGCACGCCCATAGCCGGGCGACTGCGCTAGCACATGGTCCAGCGCCTGCGCGGCCGCATCAAGATGCCCATTGAATTGCAATTGCACGGCCAGGAAAAACCGGAAGTCCGCGCCATCGAAGCCAGCGGCCTGCGCGCGTTGCATCATCGCCAGCGCTTCGGGGTGTTCGCCCAGGGATTGATGCACATGCGCCAGCAGCGCCAAGGTCGCGCCATCGTGACAGCCAGTGACCGAAGGATGCCGCAACAGTGCATGCAATGCACGGTGCTCGCCAACACGCAGCAGCGCCTGCGCCACCCGGCAACGTAAGGCCACATCATCGCCCAGGTCCTGGGCGGCCAGCCGCAACTGCGCGACGGCTTCGCGCATCCTGCCGCTGGCGAGCACGGTGCCGGCCAGCAGCACACGTGCCGCAACATGCGCAGGCTCTTCGGCCAGCAATGCCTGCAGCGCGGCGGCCGCCACGCCCATGTCGCGACGTGCCAGCGCGGCCTGGGCGTGTTGCCAGTGAACCGCGCCGGCGGAGGTCGCCATCAGCTGGACAGATGCTCGATGGCGGCCACGCTGCCCAGGCGGTCGCCGAGCTTCTTCAGCAGGGCGAGCCGGTTGGCGCGTAGTTGCGGGTCGTCGGCATTGACCATCACGCCGTCGAAGAACGCATCCACCTGCGGACGCAGGCGCGCCAGGCGGGCGAGCACGGCGACGTAGTCGTGGCGGTGCAGCGCATCGCCGGTGTCGCCGATGGCCGCTTCCACTGCTTCGGCCAGGGCTTCTTCGGCCGGTTCGCGCAGCAGCGTGGTGTCGATGTCGCCGGGGATTTCACCTTCGACCTTGCGCAGGATGTTGCGGATGCGCTTGTTGGCTGCAGCCAGCGCTTCGGCCTCAGGCAAGGTGGCGAAAATGCCGATGGCGTCGATGCGGCGGTCGAAGTCGTAAAGCGATGCGGGCGTCAACTCGGCAACGGCATTGAAGTGCGTGGCCGCCACACCCTTGTCGGCGTAGTAGCCCTTCAGGCGGTCGAGGATGAAGTCGTAGAGATCCGCCCGTACCGTCTCTGTGTTGCGGTCGGCATGCGGTTTCACTGCATCCGGCAACGACGCCAGGCCCACATCAATCAGCTTCGGCAGATCCAACTCAAATCCAGACTCAATCACCGTCCGCGCCAATCCCAACGCATTGCGCCGCAACGCGAACGGGTCCTTGTTGCCAGTCGGCTTCAGGCCGGCCGCAAAGCCACCAGCCAAGGTATCCAACCGCTCGGCAATCGCCAGCACCTTGCCCAGCGGCGACAGTGCGATGTCGTCGCCGGCAAAGCGCGGCTGGTAGGCCTCGTCGATCGCCAACGAAATTTCGCTCGGCTCACCGGCAGCCTTGGCGTAATGCCGGCCGGCGATACCCTGCAGTTCTGGGAACTCGTTGACCATGCGCGACTGCAAGTCGTTCTTGGCCAATTCCGCGGCGCGACGCGCCTGCACCGGATCGGCACCTACTTGCGGCGCAATTGCTTCCGCCAGCGCCGCCACACGCGCAACCTTGTCGGCCACCGTGCCCAGCTTGGCCTGATACGTGACGCTGGCCAGGCCCGCGCCCATCGCCTCCAGGCCTTGCTTGAGGTCTTCGTCGAAGAAGAACTTGGCATCGGCAAACCGCGGACGGATCACGCGCTCGTAGCCCTTGGCCACTTCGGCGACATCCTTGGAGACGATATTGGCAATCCCGATGAACTGCTCGGTCAATTTTCCGCCGTCGTCCAGCACCGGGAAGAATTTCTGGTTGATCTCCATCGTCTCGATCAGCGCTTCCTGCGGCACCGCCAGGAACGCGCGCTCGAAACTGCACAGCACCGCCGACGGCCATTCGACCAGGTTGACCACCTGCTCCAGGTTGTCGTCGCTGATGCGTGCGCTGCCGCCGGCCTGCCTAGCGGCCGCATCGACTTCTTCGACAATGCGCGCACGGCGTGCATCGGCATCCACCAGCACGTGCGCGGCGCGCAGCGCGTCGATGTAATCGCCCGGCGCCGCCAGCGCGATGTCGCCGTCATGCATGAACCGGTGGCCGCGGGTGATGCGGTCGCCACGCACGCCCAGCAGCTCGGCCGGGATTACCGTATCGCCGAACAACAGCACCAGCCATTGCACCGGCCGCGCGAAGGCGTATTCGTGCGCGCCCCAGCGCATCGGCTTGGGGATCGGCATGGCGGCAATCGCTTCGCGCAGGATCTCCGGCAGCAGCGCGGCGGTCTGTGCGCCCGGCGTCACCGCGCGATGCACGAAGCGCTCGCCCTTGGCGTCACTGGTGCGCTCCAGCGCGGTCCAGTCGATCCCGGCCTTGGCCGCAAAACCGGCCAGCGCCTTGGTCGGCTTGCCTTCGGCATCGAGCGCGATGTTGAGATACGGGCCCAGCACTTCGGAGCGTTGCTCGGGCTGCTCGGTGGCCACGCCGGGCAGCAGCACGGCCAGGCGCCGCGGTGTGGACAGCGGCTTGGCATCGCCACGGGTGACGGCGACGCCGCGCTTTTCCAGCCCGGCCAGCACGCCGTCGAAAAAGGCCTGCGCCAGGCCCGGCAGCGCCTTGACCGGCAGCTCTTCGGTGCCCAGTTCGATCAGCAGGGGTTGCATGCTCATATCACGTCCTTCCGGGTCGCCAGCAGGTCGCCGCGCCCAATCGTTTTGTCTTTCGACTTGCCGCGGCCATCGCGGTCGTCGCCATTGATTGCCAGCAGCCAGAGCCCGGCCACCGGCAGCAGAAAGCAGCCAAACAGGAACCAGCCCAGTGCGTTGCGGCCGCGCTGCTGCGCCCACCAGGCGCAGAAGTAGCCGAACGCCAGCGGCGCCGACCACAGCGCGCCAATCGCCCAGATCATTTCGCTGTTCGGTCGCACCGGTGTCGGCTCAGCGCTTCACGCCGGGAAAGCCCAGCTTCTCGCGCTGCGCGTAGTAGGCCTGCGCGACGCCCTGCGCCAATGCACGTACCCGCAGGATGTAGCGCTGGCGCTCGGTCACGCTGATCGCACGGCGCGCATCCAGCAGATTGAAGGCGTGGCTGGCCTTGGTGACCTGCTCGTACGCCGGCAGCGGCAGGCCCACCTCCACCAGATGCTTGGCTTCGGCCTCGCAGGCGTCGAAGCGGTGGAACAGCTCTTCCACATTGGCATGCTCGAAGTTGTAGGCGCTCTGCTCCACTTCGTTCTGGTGGTACACATCGCCGTAGCTCACCGGCGTGCCATCCGGGCCGTAGGTCCACACCAGGTCGTAGACGTTGTCGCAGCTCTGCAGGTACATGCATAGCCGTTCCAGCCCATAGGTGATCTCGCCGAGCACCGGCTTGCACTCCAGCCCGCCGGCCTGCTGGAAGTAGGTGAACTGGGTCACCTCCATGCCGTTGAGCCAGACTTCCCAGCCCAGCCCCCAGGCGCCCAGCGTGGGCGATTCCCAGTTGTCTTCGACAAAGCGCAGGTCGTGCACCAGCGGGTCGATGCCCAGCGCCTTGAGCGAACCCAGGTACAGGTCCTGGATGTTGTCCGGGTTGGGCTTCATCGCCACCTGGTACTGGTAGTAACGCTGCAGCCGGTTGGGGTTTTCGCCGTAGCGGCCATCGGTGGGACGGCGCGAGGGCTGCACGTAGGCCGCATTCCACGGCTCCGGTCCCAGCGCGCGCAGGAAGGTCGCCGGATGGAACGTGCCCGCGCCCACTTCCAGGTCCAGTGGCTGGATCAGCACACAGCCCTGTTCGGCCCAGTACTGGTTGAGGGTCTGGATCAGGCCCTGGAAAGTGATTGGAACGCGCCGGGAATCGGACATGCAGCAAAGGCCGTGCGGAAGGGGTGCGCTAGTATACCGGCCGACCCGCAGCGCTTTGCCGCGGGAGCACCGCCGCAGGGGACTACAGCAGATGGAACAGCGGCGCCCGGCCGATCCCAGCACCTCCGCACCGCTGCCGCGCGGACGCCTGATGTTCGATCCGGTGGCCGCCGCGCTGCTGGCCGATGGCATGGTGGTGCCGCACGAACACGAGCGCGTGCAGTTCTCCGCTGCCGGCGTGCGCAACGCCAGCGAAGTGCATCCGCTGGTGCTGCTGGCCAACCTCAAGCTGCACGCCGCGCAGCCGCCGGCCGGTGAACTGGGCCTGGAGCGGCTGACCGAATGGCTGGCCACCCGCACCGGGCTGCGCTACCTACGCATCGACCCCACCCGCATCGACGTGGCCGCGGTCACCGGCGTGGTCTCGCATGCGTATGCACGCCGCCACCGCATCCTGCCGCTGGCACTGGACGCCGAGCGCGTGCTGGTGGCCACCAGCGAGCCGCTGGCGCTGGACTGGCTGGCAGACGTGCAGCACCTCAGCCGCCGGCGCATCGAGCTGGCGCTGATCAACCCGCTGGATCTGCACCGCTACACGATGGAGTTCTTCGGGGTCACCCAATCGGTGCGTGGCGCGCGTGGCGATGCGCGCAGTGCCGAACCCGGCTCGGGCCTGCCCAGCTTCGAACAGCTGGTGGAACTGGGCCGCGCCGGCGACGTCAACGCCGACGATCACCACATCGTGCATATCGTCGACTGGCTGCTGCAATACGCCTACGAACAACGGGCCAGCGACATCCATCTGGAACCGCGCCGCGAAGCCGGGCGCATGCGTTTTCGCATCGACGGTGTGCTGCACAAGGTGCTGGAAGTGCCGCCCACGGTGATGACCGCGGTGGTCAGCCGGATCAAGGTGCTCGGGCGCATGGACCTGGCCGAACGCCGCCGCCCGCAGGACGGCCGCATCAAGACCCGGTCGCCGGGCGGGCGCGAGGTGGAAATGCGTCTGTCCACGATGCCCACCGCGTTCGGCGAGAAGTGCGTGATGCGTATCTTCGACCCGGATTCGGCATTCAAGAGCATCGAACAACTCGGCTTCAGCGCCGAAGAAGCCGCCGGCTGGAGCGCGCTGGTGGAGCGCCCGCATGGCATCGTGCTGGTCACCGGCCCGACCGGCTCGGGCAAGACCACCACGCTGTATTCCACGCTCAAGCGCCTGGCCACGCCGGATGTGAATGTCTGCAGCGTGGAAGACCCGATCGAAATGATCGCCCCCGAATTCAACCAGATGCAGGTCCAGCAGAACATCGACCTGGATTTCGCTAGCGGCGTGCGCACGCTGCTGCGGCAGGACCCGGACATCATCATGATCGGCGAAATCCGCGACCTGGAAACCGCGCAGATGGCGGTGCAGGCCTCGCTCACCGGGCATCTGGTGCTGTCCACCCTGCACACCAACGACGCCGCTTCGGCGATCACCCGCCTGCTCGATCTGGGCGTGCCGCATTACCTGGTCGCCTCCACGCTCAACGGCGTGCTTGCCCAGCGCCTGGTGCGCACGTTGTGCGTGCATTGCAAGCGCCCGCACACGCTCAGCGAGGCGGATTGGGCGGCCATCCAGGAACCGGGCGAAGCCTTGCCGGAGGTGCTCACCGTGCACGCCCCGGTCGGCTGCCTGGAATGCCGCCGCACCGGTTACCTGGGCCGCGTGGGCCTGTACGAACTGCTGCCGGTGACCCCACGCCTGCGCAGTCTGATCCGCGCCGACACCGACCTGGCCAGTTTCAGCCAGGCCGCCCGCGGCGACGGGCTACGCACCCTGCGCCGCACCGGCCTGGAAAAGGTCGCCGCCGGCCTGACCACGGTGGAAGAGGTGCTGTCGGTGTTGCCACCTCGGGAATAGCGGATTGCCGGGGTTTGCACCGTTAACGGCGCAGGCAACCCTCACCCCAACCCCTCTCCCGGCGGGAGAGGGGCCTCGATCGCGCCCCGGCCCGCGTTTGCGACGTGGGCGCCCGAAGGCACGCGCGCCAGTGGCGCGCAAGCCGTGCCCTATCGCCCGGGCGGTAGAGGGGCTCGCTCCGTTCTCACACCGTTGCTCCCTTCTCCCAGCGGGAGAAGGTGCCCGAAGGGCGGATGAGGGTACGTCAGCACGCACATGTCGCCATCGGCGGGGGAATTCTCACCATTGACCAAGTCCGCGGCACGGCCGAGGACGGCCGGATCGGTGGCGCGGCGATCACTGCACACTCAAGTCGGGGACCAACGTGACCACAAACCATCTCAACCATCACTGCTCTTCCCTGCACAGCGCGCGTAGCCAGCCCCCCCCCGCCTAGCCCGGTCTCCAAACCTCATACATAGCCATCCGGCATAACCTTAGTTACATGCGTTGGCACGCCAGTTGAAAAAACCCGGGCGCTGCTGCCTACAATCGGACCCATCCATCGCTGCCGGGTGTTTCGTCCGCATGTCCGCCTTGCCGTTCCTGATCATCGAAACCGGCCATCCTGTGTCGGGGATGAAACGGTACGGGCGATTTCCGCACTGGATCCGTGTGGCGGCCGGGCTGGGCGAGCGTGAGACGGTGGTCATCGATGTCACCAACGGCGACCGCCTGCCCGACCGCCGCGGCTTTGCCGGCACCTTGATCAGCGGCTCGGCCGCGTTCGTCACCGATCGCGCCGACTGGAGCGAGCGCAGCGCCGAGTGGCTGCGCGATGCCGCCCACGCCGGCATGCCCTTGCTGGGCATCTGCTACGGCCACCAGTTGATCGCGCACGCGCTTGGCGGGCAGGTCGACTACAACCCGGCCGGGCGCGAATCCGGCACCATCGCCCTGGAACTGCACCCGCCCGCGCACGAAGACCCCTTGTTCGCCGGGCTTCCGCCGCAGTTCCCGGCCCATGCCACCCATTTGCAGACCGTGCTGCGTGCGCCCGACGGCGCGGTGGTGCTGGCGCGCTCGCCGCAGGATCAGTGCCACGCGTTCCGCTGGGGCCAGTCCACCTGGGGGGTGCAGTTCCACCCCGAGTTCGCCACCCATCACATGCGCGGCTATGTGCGCGCGCGGGCGGACTGCATCGCCCGCCACGGCCGCTGCGCCCGCACCGTGGCCAGCGAGGTCAGCGCCGCACCGATGGCGCGCAAGCTGCTGCGGCGCTTCGTCCACCACGCACGTGGCTTGCAAACTGTGGCCGGCCATCCCGCCGCGCACACGCAAAAGCAGCGATAATCCCCATTCGCCGGGTGGTCCGGTGCGTATCGATCCGGAATGGGAATGAGCGAAATCCGCAAGGTGCCGGCATCTGCCGGCGCAGAATGGCTGTTGACCGGGTTCTCCCTGCTGAAGCGGGCGCCGCTGGCGCTGGGCACGCTGGGGGTGATCTGGAGTGTGGCCGCCACCCTGGTGGTGTCGCTGTCGGTGCTGGTGCCGTTGCTGGGCCCGGCGCTGCAATTCCTGATGGTGCTGGCCGGCCCGTTGTTCATGGGTGGCCTGCTGTGGGCGGTGCGCGAAGTGGACGAAGGCCGCGTTGCCCGGCCTGGGCACCTGCTGCACGGCCTGCAGGACGGCCGCGCGCCGCATCTGCTGGTCTCGCTGCTGCCGCAGTTGCTGGCCGGCCTGGTGCTGGGCGTGCTGCTGCTGGTGATGATCGGCCCGAGCGGGCTGCAGCAGCTGTCCGAGGTGATGGTCAAGATCAACGAGATCAGCCAGTCCGGCGCGCAGCCGGACCCGGTGCAAATCGAGCAGCTGGCCGCCAGCTTGCCGGCCGGCCGCATCCTGCTGTGGTTGCTGCTGATGGTGGCGACCTTCGCCGCGCTGACGCTGGCCCTGTTCGTGATGCCGCCGCAGGTGATGTTCGACCGCAGCACCGGCGGCCATGCGCTGCGCGAAAGCCTGCGGGCCAGCCTGCACAACCTGCCGGCAATGCTGGTGTTCTTCGTGCTGGCCTTCATCGCCATCTTCGCGATCTATTTCGCGGTGATGATCGTGGCGCTGATCGTCGGCCTGGTGGCCGGCCAGACCGTGGCGATGTGGCTGGCCCAGCTGCTGCTGATGGCCGTGCTGATGCCGGTCTTCGCCGGCTCCGTGTACGCGGCCTGGAAGCAGATGTTCACCCACGAAGGCGCCGTCGCCCGCCCGCCGCCGCCCTCGCGCCCGGACGTGTTTGCTGCCTGATACCGCAGCATCCGTAAGAGCGCGCTTGCGCGCGATGAAGCGCTACCGGTAAAGCCTCATCGCGCACAAGTGCGCTCCTACCAGAAGCCATTCTGGCGAGCGCGGAGGCTAGCCTCTCTGGGCGCCGGAGATTTCCCGGCAAAGCCCTTCGCGCCCGGGTGCGCTCCTACGAAGCCGCATTTGCTAGCGCTCTCTCATCGCGCGTGTGGCCGTTGCTTTGGGCGGCTATGGCACGCCCTAGAACCAGATCATGCCTTCACGTCTACTTTTGGATGAGCCGAGCCTGGTAGGAGCGCGCTTGCGCGCGATGCGGCTCTACCGGTAAGGCCTCGTCGCGCACGAGCGCGCTCCTGCAAGCAGCCGTACTGCTGCGCGCACTAACTCGCCTTCGGCGCCACGGCACGTGAGGCGATGATGCCCAGTTCGTAGAGCAGGCACATCGGGATGGCGAGCATCAGCTGCGAGACCACGTCCGGGGGGGTCAGCACGGCGGCCAGGACGAAGATGCCGACGATGGCGTAGCCGCGGCCTTCGCTCAGCTGCTTGGGGCTGACCCAGCCCATCAGCACCAGGATCACCAGCGCCACCGGCAACTCGAAACTCGCGCCGAAGGCAAAGAAGATCGCCAGCACGAAGTCCAGGTAAGAGTTGGCGTCCGGCGTAATGGCGATGACGTCCGGCTTGAAGGTCGTCAGGAAGTGGAACACCGCCGGCAGCACCAGGAAGTACGCAAACGCACAGCCGATGTAGAACAGCGCCACCGCCGAGGCCAGTAACGGGAAAGCCAGCTTTTTTTCGCGCTGGTACAGGCCCGGCGCCACGAATGCCCAGGCCTGGTACAACAGCCACGGCACGCTGAAGAACACCGCCACGAAGAAGGTCAGCTTGAGCGGGGCGAAGAACGCGCCGGCCGGGTTCATCGCGATCATCGTCTGCCCCAGCGGCAGCTGCGAGATCAGCGGGGCGGCGAGCCACGAGTAAATGGTGCGCGAGAACGGCAGCAACGCGATCAGCACCACACCCAGACCGATCAGCGCGCGGACCAACCGGCTGCGCAATTCGACCAGATGCTCGATCAGACTGCTTTCGGCCTGTGCGTCGTCGAACAGGCTCACGGCGTCTTCTCCTGGGGACTGGTGCTGCTGGCGGTCACCGACGCGCTGGGAGCATGCGTCGTGACCGGGGTGGAGGTCAGGCTGCCGTGCGGTGCCGGCACCAAGGTCTGCTTGGGCGCCGGCGCCATCGGTTGTGCCTGGGCAACCACCGGCGCAGGCGCTGGAACAGGGGTGTGCGGCTGCGCGTTGCCGGGCTCCAGTACCACCGGTGCATCGGCCGGCAGCTCGAGCGGTGCGGCAAGCGGCGTGGCGCTGGTGCGGATGTCGATATCGCGGCCGACCTCGTCGTGAAGTTCGCGTGCCTGGTCATGCAGGCCGCGGGCGCCGTCTTCGACCTGTTGCTGCGTATTGCGCAGCTGGCCTTCGGCTTCGCGCAGCGAGGCCTGTACATCCTGCAGGCTGCGCTTGAGCTCTTCAGCTTCGAGCTCGCGTTCGAGTTCCTGCTTGACCGAATCCCACTGCATGCGCGCGCGGCGCACCCACAACCCGGCAAATCGCGCGGCCTTGGGCAGGCGCTCGGGACCGAGCACCACCAGGGCAACCACCGCGATCAGCGCCAGCTCGCTAAACCCAATATCGAACACGGACGCTGTTCCGGATCAGCGCGCGTCGCGGTCGCGCTCGGCCTGCGCCTCGCGGGCCTGCTCGGCGCTACGCGAGTCGTCGCCAAGCTTGCCGGCCGGCTTGTCGTCGTCGTGCATGCCCTTCTTGAATTCCTTGACTGCGCTGCCGAGATCCTTGGCACCACTGGTGAGCCGCTTGGTGCCAAACACCAGCAGCACGATCACCAGCACGATCAGCCAGTGCCAAATGCTGAAACTGCCCATGATCCGCTCGCTCGCTTGAAGAATAGGAGACTCAGGATACCCCACCGCACCGCGCAGGGGGATGACAGCCGGTCAGCGGTTGCCGTCTAGTGATTCGGTGCGGATTTCACCATCGGAGACCGGCTGAAAGCCTTGCTGCTGTGGCGGCGTGGCCGAAGGCTGGATCGGCATGGTGCTGGCCTCGTTGCTCGGCGGCGGTGGCGTCGCCGGGGCCTGCGCGGGTGACTGGCTGACCGGGCGCGGCGCGGGCGGCGGCGTGTCGCCATCGCTGCTGCGGTTGGTGCGCGCGGTGTAGGTGACCTCTTCCAGACGGTCGCGGAAGGCGATCACGTCGGTGGACGGGCGCTCGTTGGTGCGGCCTTCGAAGATCATGCGCGGGGTGGCGCCGCCGCCGTAGGCATTGAGGTCGGCGGCATCGTCGATCTGCAGCACCGCGCCGTCCAGCGCCACGCCGGCAAACAGGCCACGGGCGCGCGACCAGGACCAGATTTCGGCCTTGAGCTGGCCGTCGGTGGCGGCGGCCGCGTTGCGGCCTACCGGGCCTGCGGCTACGCCTGCATCGGCGCCCAGGGTGAACTTGCCGTTGACGATGTTGTCCAGGCTGCGGTCGTTGCGGAACACCAGCACCACATCAGAAGACTGCACGCCGGCCTGGAAGCCGATGCTGCCGCCGGTGAGCTTGACGAACACCGGTTGCGACCAGCTGCCGTCGGCGTTCTTCATCGACATCAGGCCGTGGCCGCGACGGCCGCCGATCACCAGGCCGGCCTTGAGCGTGTCGGGGATCACCACGATCGCGCGCGCTTCGTCGAGCAGCTTGTCGGGGATGGCCTGCTCGGGGATGTTCATGATCTCGTTGAGCACCCGCACCGCATTACGCGCGCGCTGGTCCTCTTCCGGGCCCGCCACGGCATGGCCGGCGGCGAAGGTCAGCGACAACAACAGGGCCAGGCGCGACAAACGGGGCATGACAAGCTCCAAAGGGCAATCCGTCAAAGATAAATCAATGGCGCGACGTTAGTCGCGGGGCAATGAATCGGTGGTGAGCGCACCCGGGGCGCAGACGGGCCCGATCGCAGTGATCGGATCGGTGCATTCGGCACGCTCGCCAAGCTCTGCCAGAATGGTCGCCATGAACACCACTTCCGACACCGCCCTGCTGGTGGTCAACCTCGGCACCCCCGAGTCGCCCACTGCCCCGGCCGTGCGCCGCTACCTGGCCGAGTTTCTCAGCGACCGCCGCGTGGTCGCCATCCCGCCGCTGTTCTGGAAGCCGCTGCTGTATGGCGTGATCCTGCCCATCCGCGGCCCCAAGTCGGCAGAAAAATACGCCAAGGTGTGGCTGCCGGACGGCTCGCCGCTGGCGGTGTACACGCGGCGCCTGACCGAAGGCCTGCAGCAGGTCATGCCCGACTGGCACGTCACCTGGGCCATGCGCTACGGCGCGCCGGCCCTGCGCAAGGCGCTGGACGGCCTGCGTGCGCGCGGCATCAAGCGCATCGTGGTGCTGCCGCTGTATCCGCAGTATTCGACTACCACCACCGCCTCGATCCAGGACGTGGTCGATGCCTGGCGCCCGAGCGCGCCGGAGATCGCGGTGGAGGTGATCCAGGACTATTGCGAAGACGCCGGCTGGGTGGCGGCGATCGCCGATTCCATCCGCACGCACTGGCAGGTGCATGGGCGCAGCGAGAAGCTGATGTTCTCCTTCCATGGCCTGCCGCAACGCGTGGCCAACGCGGGCGACCCGTATCCGCAGCAGTGCGAACGCAGCGCGCAGGCGATCGTCACCGCGCTGGGCCTGGGCCCGGATGAGTGGCAGATGGGCTACCAGTCGCGCTTCGGTGCAGAACGCTGGTTGCAGCCGTATGCCGAACCCACGCTGTGGGCACTGGCCGAGGGCGGCGTGCGCAGCTTCGACCTGGTGTGCCCGGGCTTTGCCACCGACTGCCTGGAAACGCTGGAAGAAGTGGCGCTGGGCTTTGCCGAAACGCTGGCCGAACGCGGCGCCACGCTGAGCTACATCCCCTGCCTCAACGACAGCACCACGCATGCGCAGGCGTTGGCCGCAGTGGCCCGCCGCGCGTGAGGTTGCAGCCGTTTCACTGCGACCTGCCGATTGGCCGTATCACCGGGCTGCGCACTGCCGAGCGCGGGCCACGCCGGGTGTTGGCGCTGCATGGCTGGCTGGATAACGCGGCCAGCTTCCTGCCGCTGAGCGCGCACCTGCCGGCCGATGCGCTGGATCTGGTGTTGCTCGACCTGCCCGGCCACGGCCACAGCGCGTGGCTGCCGGTGGGCGCCGAATACACGCTCAGCAGCGCCATCCACAATTTGCTGCTGGTGGCCGATGCGCTGGGCTGGGAACGCTTCACCGTGCTGGGCCACTCGCTCGGCGGCGGTGTGGCCAGCCTGATGGCCGCGGCCGCGCCGGAACGGGTCGAGGCCTTGATCGCCATCGAGGCGCTGGGCGCGCTGGCCGAGCCGGTGGAGAGCACCGCCAGCCGTCTGCGCGAGGCTGTCAGTTCCACGCGCACGCTGGCGCAGCGGCCGCTGCGGGTGTTCCCGTCGATGGAGATGCCGGTGCGCGCGCGCATGATGGCCAACCAGCTCACCGAGCCGGCGGCCCGCCTGCTGGTGGAGCGCGGCGTGCGCGTGGTGGAAGGGGGCTATAGCTGGTGCTCGGACCCGCGGCTCACCCTGCCCACCGCCATCCGCATGACCGAAGTGCAGATCGATGCGCTGTTGAGCAGCATTGTTTGCCCCACCCAGGCCATTTTCGCCACGCCGGCGCAGCCGTATTTCCCCGACGACCTGCGCGACCATCGCGTGGCGATGGTAGCCGACGCGCGCCTGCATCTTTTACCCGGCACGCACCATGTGCATATGGAGGCACCCGAGGCAGTGGCCGCGGTGATCAACGCGTTCCTGGCCGGGCTGCCGACGCCGCGCGTGCAAGAACACACGCTCCGCTGACAACGGCACTCGACAAACGCGTGCACTGAAAAACGCATCGTGTGTAGTTGTTTGCACGGCGATCACTGCACATCACCATCGAGGTCTCGCGTTGAAGACGCCTGTCCACGTTGTCACCGCGATCGAAGCGTTCCAGGCGTGGCATACGCCGTGGACATTCTTAGACAGCGTGCGCAGCACTGCAAGCGCAGGACCGCCCTCTTCTGCAGCAGGTCTGGGCTGCAGCCTGCGACCCGCCGCAGTGGCGCGGCAACGAGCCCCTTGCTGTGATGATTGATGCCGTGCAGACCGCATTGGCCACCCGTTATCCGTGGCTGTCGTTGCCTGCGTGTGGGCAACTTGCGCGCGCAGCGGCGTATGCGTGGCGGTAGCGAGATGCACGTGGCGCCGCACGCATTGCCGTGAGGTCTGCGTTGTCCAGCCCGACCCTGCCCGTTCTTTCAGCACTGTCAGGCGTCGGCGAATCAAGACGGCTGGACAGATGGGAGAGCTCGGTGTGGCGTCAGCGCAACACGCGTCCGTTCTCTGGCGCCAGTGACGTTGCGTTCGCCCAGAGTGTCCAGCACGCGCGCACCAAGCCCCGCTCGCACGCACGCCTACACGCCGCCGATCACTCCGCCTGCAGCAACCGCCGCAGTTGCGCCTTGAGCTGGCGGCCGTGTTCGTGGAAATAGCTGCGCTCGTCGCGCCAGGCGGGAAAGCGCTGTTCCACCTCGGCCCAGAACGCCGGCGAATGGTTGGCCTGCACCAGATGGCAGAGCTCGTGCACCAGCACGTATTCGAACGCCGAGGGGCGGCCGAGCACCAGCGCCAGGTCCAGTGCCAGCGAGCCGTCCGGTGCCAGCGAGCCCCACTGCGAGGACATCACCTTCAACCGCAGACGGGCAGGCGCGCGCGGTAATCCTGGCAGGTAGGTGGGCAGCCAGCGGCCGATATCGGCGCGCGCCTGCGCTTCGTAGAATTCCTTCAAGGTGCGCCGCAGCCCGGCATCCCCCAGGCGCGCCGGGACGTGGAACTGGGCGCCGTCATCGGTGATGTCGATGCGGGCATAGCGGCCGTCGTGCCAGCTCAACGGCAGCAACGCGCCGCGCAACGGCAGCAGGCCGGGCACGCCACGCTCCAGCGGCGGTAGCGCATCCACCTGCTGGTAGCGCGACAGCTGCGTGCTCAGCCAGTCCAGATGCGCGTGCAAAAAACGCTCGCCGGCCACCAGGCTTGCACGCAGCGGCAGGGTCAGCCGCGCGCCGCGTTCATCCACGCTGAGCTTGATGCGCCGCGCGCGTGGGTCGCGCACGCGCAGCACGACGATCTCGCGCCCTTCCACCTGCAGGCGCACGCAGTCGCGTTCGACGACCTGCGGTGCGGGTGCGATGAGGCGGCGGACAGGCTTGAACATGGCCACAGGATAGCGCTGCGATGTGTCAGCCGGTGAGACCGATCAGGCCTCGGCCTTGCTCAGCTTCAAGGCGTCTTCCAGCAACAGGAACAGGCGTCGCACTTCGGCGCTCATCAGCGCAAAGCGCGCGTCGAGTTCGGCACGTGCGCCGTCGCCTTCGCTGTGCTCGAGCTGGTCCAGTGCGCCATCGAGGAACTTGAGCTTGCGGATCACCAGATCGTCGCCGAGCACGAAGGACAGGTTGTCGTCCATCACCAGGGCCAGCTTGGTGACCTGCTTGCCGGCTTCCAGGTGCTTGTCGATCTCGTCGCCGCGCAATTCCTGATGCTGGCACTTGACCACCGCACCGCCTTCGATCGGGTCCTTCATCTCGCACTCTTCGCCCAGGCTCAGGCCTTCGGGCAGCGGTTCGCCGGCGATCCAGCCGGTGAGGATCGCACGCGGGGCGACTTCGGCATTCAAGGGCAGCGCCGGGAAGCTGCCGAGTGCGCCGCGGATCTCGCTCATCACGTTCTCGCCGCTCTTGCGGCTGGAGGTGTTGACCGCGATGTAGCCGTGCTGCAGGTCCAGGATGGCGTCGGTGCGCGAACTCTTGACGAAGGCACGCGGCAGCAGCTCATGGATCAGGTCGTCCTTCAGACGCTTGCGCGCTTTGCCACCCGGGCGGCGGCCTTCCTTCTCTTCGATCTCGGCCACCTTGCGCTCGAGCAGATCGTTCACCACCGCGCCGGGCAGGATCTTGTCTTCGCCGCCAACGGTGAGCCACAGGAAATCCTCAAGCCGGTGCGAGAGCACTTCGTGCTCGTCGCGGCCGAACGGGGAGATGAATCCGCGCGAGGTCATTTCCAGCGGGCCAACCGGCTTGAGCTGCACCTGCGGCAACAGCGTTTCGATTTCGGAAAAATCCAGGGTGGTCGGGAAGCGGAACAGCGTGAGATTGCGAAAGAACATGCGAAAGACCGAAGAGGAGGAAAGAAGGTGGCGCGGGAGTGAGGTGGTCGGTAACGGCGTCTGCGCTAGTCGCGCGCGTGCTCGGCAGCGCTGCCGGCCAACCAGCCAGCGGCATCGGGCAGCGGTGCGTCGGCGCCGCCGCCCAATCCCAGAAAATCAAATAACGTGCGGTCGGCCAGCTGCTCCGGACGCACATCGCCCAGCGCGCGGGCGATCTGGTCCACGCGGCCGGGCTGCTCGCGGTCCCACTGCTGCAGCATGCGCCCGACCTGCTGACGCTGCAGGTTTTCCTGGCTGCCGCACAGGTTGCAGGGAATGATCGGGAACTGGCGGGCCTGCGCGTAGGCGGCGATGTCGGCCTCGCGCACATAGGCCAGCGGGCGGATCACCACATGCGCGCCGTCGTCGCTGCGCAGCTTGGGCGCCATCGCCGCGAGCCGGGCGTGGTGAAACAGGTTCATGAAAAAGGTCGCCACGATGTCGTCGCGGTGATGGCCCAGCGCAATCTTGGTCACCCCGTGCGCCTGCGCGTAAGCGTAGAGCGCGCCACGGCGCAGCCGCGAGCACAGCGAACACATCGTCTTGCCCTGCGGGATCACCCGGCTGACCACCGAATAGGTGTCCTGTTCGATGATGTCGAACGGCACCTGCTGGGCGCGCAGGTAGGTGGGCAGCACGTCGGCGGGAAAGTCCGGCTGCTTCTGGTCCAGGTTCACCGCCACCAGCGTGAACGGCACCGGGGCCTTGCGCTGCAGCTGCAGCAGCATGTCCAGCAAGGTGTAGCTGTCCTTGCCGCCGGACAGGCAGACCATCACCTTGTCACCGGGGGCGATCATGCCGAAATCGGCAATCGCCTGGCCCACCGCGTGGCGCAGCCGCTTGGCCAGGCGCAGCGGCTCGCGCTGCAGCCGCGGGGTGCGCGGCGCGGGATCGGCCAGGGGAAGCGGCAGCGGCAGGACAGCGGTCATAAGCCGGCCATTGTAGCTGGCCGGACCGCCGCTGCCTGAGCGCCGGCCCGCTGGCGCGGCGTGACCGCGCCGATGCCGGCGATGGCCGTCGCGCCTGCCTTGGCGGCGGCCGGCCACTGGCAGCCCCGCCCCCTGCGGCGATTGTGTGACAGCGCACGCGGCCGCGCTGCGCATCTCGCAGCGCAGCAAGCCTTTCTGGCGCGGGCTGGGTAAAGTCGCCCGGACCGTTCGACGCAGGATCGGCATGACCCACTCGGCTTCGCTCCATGGCGCGGCTTTTTTCAGTCGCAGTTTTGGTAGCGCTAACATTGTGCAGTCCCCGAGCGTGCGCTGCATGCAACCCTGCTCCGCGCGCAGCACCGTCACGGCGTTGCGCGCAGCCCCATTGCCCTCTCCCTCTGCAGGAGCTTGACCCCATGAGCAACACCGTTTTCATCGGCGCGAAAGAATATTTCCCCGGCATCGGCAAGATCGGCTTCGAAGGCCGCGATTCGGACAACCCGCTCGCGTTCAAGGTCTACGACGCCAACAAGCAGGTCGCCGGCAAAACCATGGCCGAGCACCTGCGCTTTGCAGTGGCCTACTGGCACAGCTTCTGCGGCAATGGCGCCGATCCGTTCGGCCCGGGCACGCGTGCGTATCCGTGGGATGTAGGCAACACCGCGCTGGCGCGTGCCGAAGCCAAGTCCGATGCCGCGTTCGAATTCTTCACCAAGCTCGGCGTGCCGTACTACTGCTTCCACGACATCGACCTGGCGCCGGATGCGGACGACATCGGCGAGTATGAAAACAACCTCAAGCACATGGTGGGCATTGCCAAGCAGCGCCAGGCCGACACCGGCGTCAAGCTGCTGTGGGGCACCGCCAATCTGTTCTCGCACCCGCGCTACATGAATGGTGCCTCCACCAATCCGGACTTCAACGTCGTGGCGCGCGCTGCGGTGCAGGTCAAGGCCGCGATCGATGCCACGGTGGAGTTGGGCGGGGAAAACTACGTGTTCTGGGGCGGCCGCGAAGGCTACGCCTGCCTGCACAACACGCAGATGAAGCGCGAGCAGGACAACATGGCGCGCTTCCTCACCCTGGCACGCGACTACGGCCGTGCGATTGGCTTTCAGGGCAACTTCCTGATCGAGCCCAAGCCAATGGAGCCGATGAAGCACCAGTACGATTTCGATAGCGCCACGGTGATCGGCTTCCTGCGCCAGCACGGCCTGGACCAGGATTTCAAGCTCAACATCGAAGCCAACCACGCCACGCTGTCGGGCCACAGCTTCGAGCACGACCTGCAGGTGGCCAGCGATGCCGGCTTGCTTGGCAGCATCGATGCCAACCGCGGCAACCCGCAGAACGGCTGGGATACCGACCAGTTCCCGACCGACCTGTACGACACCGTCGGCGCGATGCTGGTGGTGCTGCGTCAGGGCGGGCTGGCCCCGGGCGGGCTGAACTTCGATGCCAAGGTGCGGCGTGAATCGTCCGACCCGCAGGACCTGTTCCTGGCCCACATCGGCGGCATGGACGCGTTCGCACGTGGGCTGGAAGTGGCCGACGCACTGCTGACCTCTTCGCCGCTGGAAACCTGGCGCGCGCAGCGTTACGCCAGCTTCGACAGCGGCGCGGGCGCAGACTTTGCCAACGGCACCAGCACGTTGGCGGATCTTGCCACGTACGCCACCGGCAAGGGCGAGCCGACGCAAGTCAGCGGCCGCCAGGAAGCCTACGAGAACCTGATCAATCAGTACCTGACGCGTTGATGCCTCGCTAATGCTCGCCCAGTGCATCGGGCGAGCGTGCAATGCCGTGACGCTGGCGACAGCGTTTACGGCCCGGCGGAGGGCTGCTCTGCCGCCTCGGCTGCCGGTGCAGCCACCGAATCCCGCTTGACCAGCAGGTGTGCGACCACATGATCGACCATCGTCCGCGCGGGCCGCTCCTTGGCGCGAATCGTCTTCAACAAGATGTCCAATGCGGCATCGGCCATGGCGGCGATCGGCTGCTGCACGGTGGTGAGTTCCGGCCACACCGCGGTGGCGGCGGAGGTATCGTCGAAGCCGACCACCGACAGATCTCGCGGCACATCCAGCCCACGCCGGTGCGCGACCGAAATCGCAGCGGCGGCCATGTCGTCGTTGCTGGCGAAGATCGCGCTGGGGCGCCGCTTGCGCGCAAGCAATTTTTCGGCCGCAAGCAGACCCGAGCGGTAGGTGTAGTCGCCGGGTTGCACCAAGTGACGATCCAGACGCAGGCCGGCATCGGACAGCGCGGCCTGGAATCCCTCAAAACGCCGCGTGCTGGCCGACAGGTTCGGGTGGCCGGCGATATAGCCGATGCGCGTGTGGCCCTGCGCGATCAGATGCTCGGTGATTTCCTTGGCAGCGGCGAATTCGTCGATGCGCACACAGGCCACATCCGGGCTGAAATGGTTGGAGGCGATCGCCACCACCGGCACCTTGGCACGCACCAGTTCCAGCACCGCCGCCTTGGATTCGCACAGCGGCGGCGGCAGGATCACACCGGCCACGCCCTTGGCGAGTTTGCGTGCAGCCTTGCGCTCGGCATCGGCGTCCAGATCGTCCCAGCAGTCGATGACCAACTGGATCGAGGTGCGCGAGGCCACACGCAACACGCCGAGCAGCAATTCGCGCAGATACGCACCGCTGGGGTCGCTGTAGATCAACGCGATGCGCGTGCTCTGCGCGGCAGCCAACGCGCTGGCAGCGAGGTTGGGGGTGTAACCCAGTTTGTCGACTGCGCGCATGACGCGCGCGCGCGTGGCATCACGCACATTGCCGTTGCTGTTGACCACGCGCGATACCGTCATCGGCGAGACCTTGGCCAGCGCTGCCACCTCGTTGATGGTGATCGCACGGCTGGTGCGGCGGACCGATTTCCTGACCTTCTCCAAGCGTGGCCTCTTCAAATGGCTGACGAACATGCGGTATGCAAGCGCACCGCGGCGCTGGTGCAGCGGCGAGCAACGCGCTTGGCTGTGCATCGCATGGTACCGGGAAGCAGGCAGAGCGGCGACCGGCACGCACATCACGATCAGGCAACCGGATGCAAGGTATGAGCGCACGCATGACCAGGAAATTTGTGCGGCGCACGCAGGCCGCCTGCGCGCATTGGCTGCTGCTGGCGTTGCTGGTGTGCAGCGCGGTGTTGCCGGCGATGACCGCGCATGCCGAGGACGGCTACGATTTATGGTTGCGCTACCATTTATTGCCCGATGCGGCACAGAAGCAAGGCAGCGCGCGCGAATTGGTCGTGCTGGGCGCAACGCCCACGCTGCAGGCGGCCGGTGACGAGCTGCAGCGCGGCCTGCACGGTCTGCTCGGTGTGGCGCCGGCGCTGACGCAAGCCGCCACGCGCGATGGCGCGATCGTGCTGGGGACCGCGCAGACACCGCAGATTGCCGCGTTGGGCCTGGCAACCCAGGCGCTGGGGCGCGAGGGTTACCTGATCCGCAGCACGCGCGTGGATGGTCACCAGGCGACGGTGATTGTTGGCGGCAGCGATGTGGGCGTGTTGTACGGCGCGTTCCATCTGCTGCGGCTGGTGCAGACCGGGCAGTCGCTGAGCGCGCTGGATCTCCGGCAGACGCCACGGCTGCAGCTGCGCCTGCTCAATCACTGGGACAACCTGGATGGCGTGGTGGAGCGCGGCTATGCCGGCGCCTCCTTGTGGAACTGGCAGACGCTGCCCGGCTACCTGGACCCGCGCTACACCGACTACGCACGCGCCAACGCCTCGCTCGGCATCAACGGCACGGTGCTCAACAACGTCAACGCCAAAGCGTGGAGCCTGACGCCGCAGTATCTGGACAAGGCCGCGGCGCTGGCCACGGTGTTTCGCCCCTATGGCATCCGCGTGTTTCTCAGCGCGCGCTTCAGTGCGCCGATCGAGATTGGTGGCTTGAAGACCGCCGACCCACTGGACCCGCAGGTGCAGCGTTGGTGGCGTGAAACGGCCGATGCGATCTATGCGCGGATCCCTGATTTTGGCGGGTTTTTGGTCAAGGCCAATTCCGAAGGCCAGCCGGGCCCGCAGGATTACGGCCGCAGCCACGCCGACGGTGCCAACCTGCTTGCCGATGCGCTGGCGCCGCACGGCGGCGTGGTGATGTGGCGTGCGTTCGTCTATTCGCACGAGCAGCCGGACGACCGCGCCAAGCAGGCCTATAGCGAATTCCTGCCGCTGGATGGCGCGTTCCGCGACAACGTGATCGTGCAGGTGAAGAACGGTGCGATCGATTTCCAGCCGCGCGAGCCGTTTCACCCGTTGTTCGGTGCAATGCGCAAGACGCCGCTGATGCCGGAGTTCCAGATCACCAAGGAATATCTGGGCTTCTCTACGCATGTGGCCTACCTGGGCAGCCTGTTCTCCGAAACGCTGCAGGCCGATACCTATGCGCGCGGCAAGGGCTCGACCGTGGCAAAGACGGTCGATGGCAGCCTGTTCAAAGCCACCACGCGCTCGCCACTGACCGGGATTGCCGGGGTGGCCAACATCGGTGCGGATCGTAACTGGAGTGGCTCGATCTTCGACCAGGCCAATTGGTATGCGTTTGGGAGGCTGGCCTGGGATCCAGACCTGCGCCCGGAAGCGATCGCGCAGGAATGGGTGCGCATGAGCTTCTCCAACGACAGCGCGGTGGTCACGCCGGTGGTGGACCTGTTGCTGCGCTCGCGCGAGGCGGTGGTGGATTACATGACCCCGCTCGGCCTGCATCATCTGATGGGGCGTGGCCATCATTACGGCCCGGCGCCGTGGGATGCCGGCAGCGAGCGCCCGGACTGGGACCCGGTGTATTACCACCGCGCCGATCGCAACGGGATTGGATTTGATCGCAGTGCCAGTGGCAGCAATGCGGCTGCGCAATATGCCGCGCCGGTGGCGCGCGTGTTCGGCAACGTGCAGCGCGTGCCCGAGCCTTACCTGCTGTGGTTCCACCACGTGCCATGGGACCACCGCATGGCCTCGGGGCGGCCGCTGTGGGACGAGCTGGTCTGGCATTACGACCACGGCGTGGATGAAGTGCAGCAGATGCGTGAAACGTGGCAGCAGCTGCACGGCCGCATCGATGCGCAGCGTTACCAACAGATCGCAGCGTTCCTGGCGATCCAGCAGGACGAGGCGCAGTGGTGGCGCGATGCCAGCGTTGCGTATTTCCAGCAGGTGTCCGGCCGTGCGTTGCCGGCTGGCACGGCGCCACCGGCGCATCCGCTGGCGTACTACCAGGCGCTGAAGTTTCCATACGCACCGGGGAACCCGAAATGAGTGCACGGACACGGGTGGCATTGATCGCGGCGCTGGGCGTGTTGCTCGCACCTTCCCATGCAGCGGCGGCCGATGCGCCATTGCTGCATGCGTTATTCCAGCCGCACATGGTGCTGCAACGTGATGCGCCGATCCGGCTGTGGGGCGATGCGCCGGCCGGCGAACAGGTGACGCTGCGCCTGGGCGAGCAGCAGGTGCAGGTGCGTGCCGACCGCCAGGGACATTGGCAGGCACGCCTGCCGGCGCGTGGCGCCGGTGGCCCTTACACGCTGAGTGCGCGCAGTGCAGGCGGCGTGACCCAGCAACTGGACGATGTGCTGGTGGGCGATGTCTGGCTGTGCTCGGGCCAGTCCAACATGGAGCTGCAGGTGCATCGCACGCTGGATTCCCGCAGCGAAATCGCCGACGCCGATCACCCCAGCATCCGCATGTTCAAGGTGCCGGCGCAGTCCAGCCCGACCCCGCAACGCAGCTTCGGGGGCGCTGCCGTCTGGGAGCCCACCACGCCTGAGACGGTGAAGGATTTTTCTGCGGCTTGCTATTACTTCGCACGCGAACTGCAGAAAACCGTGGCGGTGCCGATGGGCCTGATCAATGCTTCGTGGGGCGGCTCGCAACTGCAGGCGTGGATCGGCGACGCCGCACTGCGCGCGGCCGGCGACGATGGCCCCGCACTGGACGTGCTGGCGCGTTACGCCACCAGCCCGACCGATGCCGCGCCACGCTGGGGCAGGTTGTGGGAAACCTGGTGGCGTGCGCATGGCGATGGCGCGCCGTGGCAGCCGGATGCGCCGGGCGCATGGCAGCCCGCGCCAGCCACGCTCGGTGCCTGGGACGAGTGGGGCGTGCCGCAGCTGGTCGGTTTCAACGGCATGGTCTGGTACCGCAGCACTGTCGAGCTGACCGCGGCGCAGGCCGCGCAGGACGCCACGCTGCTCCTCGGGCCGGTGGACGAACTGGACCAGACCTGGGTCAACGGCCATGCGGTGGGCAGCAGCTACGGCGCCGACCAGCCGCGCCGCTACAGCGTGCCACGCGGGCAGCTGCAGGCCGGGCGCAACAGCATTGTGCTCAACGTGCTCAATACCTATCGGCGTGGTGGGTTACTGGGCGATGCGTCCTCGCGTGCGCTGCAGTTTGCCGACGGCAGCCGCGTGCCGCTGGACCGCCCCTGGCAGTACCAGCTCGTGCCGCCTGCAGTGGGCATGCCGCCCCGTGCTCCCTGGTCGTCGGCGGCCGGGCTGACCACCTTGTACAACGGCATGATCGCCCCGCTCGGCCAGCTGGGCCTGCGCGGCGTGCTCTGGTACCAGGGCGAATCCAATGCCGGCGATGCAGTGCACTACCCGGCCTTGCTCGACGCCTGGCGGCGCGACTGGCGGCAGCGCTTCGGCGCGCAATTGCCGCTGCTGGTGGTGCAGCTGGCCAACTACGGCATGCCGCCTACCGAACCGGTGGAAAGCGGCTGGGCGCAGCTCCGCGAGGCGCAGCGCCGCTTCGTGGCCGGCGATGCGCATGCCGGGCTGGCGGTGGCCATCGATATCGGCGACCGCTACGACATTCATCCGGCCAACAAGCAGGAGCTGGGCCGCCGCCTGGCACGTGCAGCGCGCAAGGTGGTGTATGGCGAGGCGATTGCCGCTTCCGGCCCGGTACCGCGCGATGTGCAACGCGATGGCGAGGCACTGCGCGTGCGCTTCGATGCCGTGGACACCGCCTTGCAAAGCTACAGCGCCAGCGCGCCGATCGGCTTCGAGGTCTGCGGCGCGGCCAGCGGCAGTTGCCGCTACGCGCCGGCCAGCGTGCACGGTGACACCGTGACGCTGCGCGTGCCGGCCGACCTGCAGGCCACGCGCGTGCGCTACTGCTGGGCCGACAGCCCGGTGTGCACCTTGTACGACCGCAGCGGCCTGCCTGCAGGCCCGTTCGAACTTCCCATCACTGCCGCCACTTCCCGATGAGCGAGACCCCGATGTCACAGACCGTCGACTCCCCCTCCCCGCTGCAAGGCTCGGCCCGCGATCGCGAGATCGTCGAGGCACGCGTCATCGTCACCTGCCCGGGGCGCAACTTCGTCACCTTGAAGATCCGCACCCGCTCGGGCATCACCGGGCTGGGCGATGCCACGCTCAACGGCCGCGAACTGGCGGTGGCGGCGTACCTGCAGGAACACCTGGTGCCGAACCTGATTGGCCGCGATGCCGGGCGTATCGAGGACATCTGGCAGTTCTTCTACCGCGGTGCGTACTGGCGGCGCGGGCCGGTGACGATGAGCGCGATTGCCGCGGTGGACGTGGCGTTGTGGGACATCCTGGGCAAGATGGCCGGCCTGCCGCTGTACCAGTTGCTGGGCGGGCGCTCGCGCGAAGGCGCGCTGGTCTACGGCCACGCCAACGGCCGCGACATCGCCGAAACCAGCGACGAGGTGGGCCGCTTCCGCGAGATGGGCTTTATCGCCATCCGCGCGCAATGCGGCGTGCCCGGCATCAAGAAGACCTACGGCATCTCCAGCGGCGGCAAGCCGTACGAGCCGGCCGAGAGCGAACTGCCCACCGAAACCGTGTGGTCCACGCCGCGCTATCTGGGGGTGGTGCCGAAGTTGTTCGAGCAGCTGCGCGCCGACCACGGCGATGAAATCGAATTGCTGCACGATGCGCATCACCGCCTCACGCCGATCGAAGCCGCGCGGCTGGGCCGCGACCTGGAGCCGTACCGCCTGTTCTGGCTGGAAGACGCCACCCCGGCGGAGAACCAGCGCGCGTTCGAAGTGATTCGCCAGCACACGGTGACGCCGCTGGCGGTGGGCGAGGTGTTCAATTCGCTCTGGGACTGCAAGCACCTGATCGAGCAACAGCTGATCGACTACATCCGCACCACCATTGTCCATGCCGGCGGCATCACGCATGTGCGCAGGCTGGCCGATTTTGCCGCGCTGCATCAGGTGCGCACCGGCTTCCACGGCGCCACCGATCTGTCGCCGGTGTGCATGGGCGCGGCCCTGCACTTCGACACCTGGGTGCCCAATTTCGGCATCCAGGAATACATGTTCCATTCCGACGAGGCCAATGCGGTGTTCCCGCACGACTACGTGTTCCGCGACGGGCGCCTGCATTGCGGGGAGACGCCCGGGCATGGCGTGGACATCGATGAAACCCTGGCCGCGAAGTATCCCTACGTGCCCAAGCAGTTGCCGATCGCGCGTCTGGAAGATGGCGCGATGTGGGACTGGTGAGGCGCATGCGTGCCTTACTGCTGGCTGTAAGCGTGGCGTTGGCCGCCCCGCTGGTGGCGCATGCGCAGCCGGCAGCGCCGAAGCAGGCCGTGGCGTTCGACTGGTTCGAGTACCGCGGCGATGACCCGGTGTTCGCCACGCCACTGCCGGCTGGGCATTACCGCAATCCGATCCTGGCCGGGTTCTATCCCGACCCCAGCATCACGCGGGTGGGCGAGCGCTATTACCTGGTCAATTCCACCTTTGCGTATTTCCCGGCGATTCCGGTGTTCGAGAGCACGGACCTGGTGCATTGGACGCAGGTCGGCAATGTGGTCGAGCGGCGTGAGCAGCTCGATTACGATGGCCTGGGCGTGTCGCGCGGCATGTTCGCCGCCAGCATCCGCCACCATGCCGGGCGGTTCTATGTGGTGGGCACCGCGGTGGATAGCGGCGGCAACTTCATCGCCAGCGCAACCAGTGCGGCCGGGCCGTGGTCCACGCTCAGCTGGTTACCCGGCGTGGATGGCATCGACCCGTCGTTGTTCTTCGATACCGATGGCAGCGCGTACCTGCTCAACAACGGCCCGCCGGAAGGCACGCCGTTGTACGAAGGCCACCGCGCCATCTGGATGCAGCGGTTTGATCTGGCCACCAATCAGCCGCTGGGCCCACGCAAGGTGCTGCTCAACGGCGGCGTGGACCTGGCCAGCAAGCCGATTTGGATCGAAGGCCCGCACGTCTACCAACGCGATGGTTGGTACTACCTGTCGTGCGCCGAAGGCGGCACCGGGCCACAGCATTCGCAAGTAGTGTTGCGTAGTCGCAACGTGTGGGGCCCGTACGCGCCCGCGCCGCACAACCCCATCCTCACCCAGCGCGACCTGCCTGCCGGGCGCGCGCAGCCGATCAGCAATGCCGGCCATGTCGACCTGGTGGACACGCCCGACGGGCAGTGGTGGGCGGTGTTCCTGGCCAGCCGGCCGTATGCAGACGACCGTTACAACACCGGGCGCGAAACCTTCCTGCTGCCGGTGCAGTGGCGCGATGGCTGGCCGTCGATCCTGACGCCGGGCGCACCGATTCCCTACGTGGCCAAGGCACCGCACGGCACGCCGGCGCGCATCGACCAAGCGCCGTTGTCCGGCAACTTCACCTGGCGCGACGGGTTCGACAGCAGCACGCCGCAGCGCGAATGGCTGTCGTTGCGCGTGCCCAAGCGTGACTGGGCCGACCTGCGTGCACGCCCAGGCTGGCTCACCCTGCACGCCACACCGCAAGGACTGGCCAGCACCGGCAACCCTGCGTTTCTGGGGCGGCGCCAGCAGCACACGCACTTCACCGCCAGCACCGCGCTGGAGCTGCCAGCCGATGCGGGCATCAGCGCCGGCCTGGCCGCGGTGCAGAATTCCAACGCGTGGTACGCGCTGGGCGTACGCCGCGATGGCGATGGCGCGGAGGTCTTCGTGGACAAGCGCGACGGCACGCGCACCACCACCCTGGCACGTGCGCGCATCCCGGTCACCACCGCCCCATTGCGACTGCAGATCAGCGGCGATGGCGGGCGCTACAGCTTTGCCTTCGATGCAACCGGGCACGGCTGGCAATGGCTGCAGCGTCACGACGACGCCAGCATGCTGAGCACTGCACAGGCCGGCGGCTTTGTCGGCAGCACGATCGGGCCCTTCGCCCAGCTGGACCCAGACCGCACCAAGGAGGATTGAGCATGCATTCCCACCCTGCCCCGCACGCCCGCGTGCCACACCGTGCCCTGGCGCGCGGCCTGTTGCTGGCGCTCGGCGTGGCCGCCGGCAGCACGCACGCCGCAACGCCACCCCCGCCATATCTGGACCCCACGCAACCGCTGCAGGCGCGCGCCGTCGATCTGGTATCGCGCATGACGCTGGAGGAAAAGGCCGCGCAGATGCAGAACGCCGCGCCCGCCATCCCGCGCCTGCAGGTGCCAGAATACGATTGGTGGAACGAAGCCCTGCACGGCGTGGCCCGCGCCGGCGGTGCCACGGTGTTTCCGCAGGCAATCGGCCTGGCAGCCACGTTCGATACCCCGTTGATGGCCGAGGTGGCCACCGCCATCAGTGACGAAGCGCGCGCCAAGCACCATGCCTTCCTGGCGCGCGGCGAGCACAAGCGTTACCAGGGGCTCACGTTCTGGTCGCCCAACATCAACATCTTCCGTGACCCGCGCTGGGGCCGTGGCCAGGAAACCTATGGCGAGGATCCGTTCCTCACCGCGCGCATGGGCGTCACCTTCGTGCAGGGCCTGCAGGCGCAGCAGGGGCCGTATCGCAAGCTCGATGCCACCGCCAAGCATTACGCGGTGCACAGTGGCCCGGAGGCGGATCGTCATCATTTCGACGTGCATCCCAGCGAGCGCGATCTCTACGAGACCTATCTGCCCGCCTTCCAGGCGCTGGTGCAGGAAGGCCACGTCGCTGCGGTAATGGGCGCCTACAACCGCGTCAACGGCGAGTCCGCATCGGCCAGCACGCGGCTGGAAGGCATCCTGCGCCGTGATTGGGGGTTCGATGGCTACATCGTCAGCGACTGCGCGGCCATCCGCGACATCTGGCAGAACCACAAGATCGTGCCCACGCCCGAAGCCGCCGCCGCACTCGGCGTCAAGCACGGCACCGACCTGGATTGCGGCGACACTTACGCCGCCTTGCCTGCCGCGGTGCGCGCCGGACTGATCGATGAAGCCACCATCGATCGGTCGCTGACACGGCTGATGGCCGCGCGCCTGCGGCTGGGCATGTTCGACCCGCCGGCCAAGGTGCCGTGGGCGCAGATCCCGGCATCGGCCAATCAATCGCCGCAGCACGATGCACTGGCCCGGCGCACTGCGCGCGAATCGCTGGTACTGCTGAAAAACGACGGCCTGCTGCCGCTCAAGCCCACGCTCAAGCGCATTGCCGTGGTCGGCCCCACCGCCGACGACCCGATGTCGCTGCTGGGCAACTACTACGGCACACCGGCCGCGCCGGTCACCATCCTGCAAGGCATCCGCGACGCCGCCCCGCAGGCCGAGGTGGTGTATGCACGCGGCAGCGACCTGGTGGAAGGCCGCGAAGACCCCAACGCGGCCGCACCGATCGACGCGCGCTACCTGCGCCCGGCCGCCGGTGCCAGCCAGAACGGCCTCACCGGTGAGTACTTCCGTGGCCGTGCACTGGCAGGCCAGCCGGTGCTCACCCGCATCGACCCACGCATCGCCTTCCGTTGGGACCGCAATGCGCCCACCGACGATGCGGTCGGCCGCGGCGAACTACAGCCCGGCCAGGCGCTCGGCAAGGACGACTTCAGCGTGCGCTGGCACGGCCAGTTGCTGCCGCCGGTGTCGGGGAACTACGAGCTGCAGATTGCTGCCGACGACGGCGTGCGCCTGTATCTGGATGGCAAGCCGCTCATCGACCAGTGGAGCGATGCGCCGCGCATGCGGAGCGGCACCGCCACCGTGGCGCTGCAAGCCGGCAAGGCCTACGACCTGCGCGTGGAATATTACGAAGCCACCCGCGATGCCGGCGTACGCCTGGCCTGGCGCATGCCCGGCGCCAAACCGCCATTGCAGGAAGCCCTGGATGCCGCGCGCAATGCCGAGGTGGTGGTGTTTGTCGGCGGCCTCACCGGCGATGTCGAAGGTGAGGAAATGGACGTCAATTACCCCGGCTTTGCCGGCGGCGACCGCACCGACACGCGCCTGCCCAAACCCCAACGCGAGCTGTTGCAGGCACTGCAGGCCACCGGCACGCCAGTGGTCGCGGTGCTCACCACTGGCTCCGCATTGGCCATCGACTGGGCGCAGCAACACGTGCCCGCCATCCTGCTGGCCTGGTACCCCGGCCAACGCGGCGGCACCGCAGTGGGCGATGTGCTGTTCGGCCAAGCCAGCCCAGGCGGGCGCCTGCCGATCACCTTCTACAAGGAAGACGAACGCCTGCCGGCCTTCGACGATTACGCCATGCGCGGGCGCACCTACCGCTACTTCGACGGCAAGCCGCTGTACCCGTTCGGCCATGGCCTGGCCTACACGCAGTTTGCGTATTCGAACCTACGGCTGGACCGCACCACCGTCGCCGCCGATGGCACGCTGCGCGCCACCGTGTCGGTGAAGAACACCGGCCAGCGCGCCGGCGATGAAGTGGTGCAGCTGTATCTGCACCCGCTCAACCCGCAGCGCGAACGCGCACGCAAGGAGTTGCGCGGCTTCCAGCGCATCACCCTGCAACCGGGCGAACACCGCGAGGTGAGCTTCACCATCACCCCGCGCGAGGCGCTGCGTATTTACGACGAGCAGCGCAAAGCGTACGCCGTGGACCCAGGCGCCTACGAGCTGCAGATCGGTGCCTCCAGCGCAGACATCCGCAGCAAACAACGCTTCACCGTCACCGCAAACTGATCCCACCGCACGCCGCGGAATCAACGCCCCTCTCCCGTCGGGAGAGGGGTTGGGGTGAGGGTAAGGCCACCAGCGAACTTGCATCACCCCACGATTTCAAGCAAACACCCATGCCAATTCCAACGCTCTCCATCGCAACACTCGCCCACCTACCGACCACCGTCCTCACTCCCAACTACAATCCCCAACACACCACCATCGGCATCGTCCACTTAGGCGCCGGCGCCTTCCATCGCGCGCACCAGGCCGTCTACATCGATGACCTGCTCGCCGACGACCCCGCCTGGGCCATCTGCGCGGTGTCGCTGCACAACCCGCAGGTGCGCGATGCGCTGCGCCCGCAGGACGGCCTGTACACGCTCGCCCTGCTCGATGCACAGCCACAGCTGCGCGTGATCGGTGCCATCGCCGAAGTGCTCTGCGCCAGCGATGAGCAACCTGCCGTGCTCGCCCGCCTCGCCGATCCGGCAGTGCGCCTGGTCACGCTCACCGTCACCGAAAAAGGCTATTGCCTGGCAGGCGACACGTTGGACCTCAGCCACCCCGATATCGTGCATGACATCGCGCATCCGCAGACACCGCGCAGCGCGATCGGCTACCTGGTCGCCGGCCTGCATGCACGCAGGCAGCACGGCCGCGCACCGTTCAGCGTGCTCAGCTGCGACAACCTGGCCGACAACGGCAGCCTGCTGCGCCGCGCCACCGTGCTGCTTGCGCAGCAACGCGATCCCGCGCTCGCCGCCTGGATCGAACAGCACGTCAGCTTTCCGCGCTCGATGGTGGACAGCATCACCCCTGCCACCGACGAGGCGCTACGCGCGCAAGTGCTCGCACAGACCGGCCTGCACGACGCCTGGCCGATCCAGCGGGAGCGCTACGCCCAGTGGGTGATCGAAGACCGCTTCTGCAACGGCCGCCCGGCATTCGAACGCGCAGGCGTCACGCTCAGCGACGATATCGCCGGCTACGCGCGCGCCAAGCTGCGCCTGCTCAACGGCCCGCACTCGGCGCTTGCCTACCTCGGCAGCCTGTTGCAGCTGGAGACCGTAGCCGATGCCATGCAGTACACGCCGCTGGCCAACTTCGTCGAAATGCTGATGCGCGAGGACATCGCCCCCAGCCTGGCGCCGATGCCCGGCTTCGACCCGCACCGCTACAGCGACGCCATCCTGGCCCGCTTCCGCAACCCCGCCATCCGCCACCTGCTGGCCCAGATCGCCTGGGACGGCTCGCAGAAGATTCCGGTGCGCCTGCTCGGCACCATTGCCGACGCACTCACCGCCGGCCGCCGCATCGATCGCCTCTGCTTGCCGGTCGCAGCCTGGCTGCACTTTGTGCGCAGGCAAGCACACGCGGGTGTTGCGTTGGTTGATCCGCTGGGCGACGCACTTGGCACGCTGGGGCGTTCGGCCATCGATGATGCCGGCACTGCGATGTCGACCTTTTTCACGTTGGAGACCGTGTTTGGTGCGCTGGCTGCAGACCCGCGTTTCACCGAGGCCCTGCAAGCGGCCTACGCCGCGCTGGGCAAGGGCACGCCGGCAGACGTGGACCGCGCGCTTCGAGCGCAGCGTCTCACCTGAGTGATGTGCTGCGGCCGGCATTGGCTGTGAAACTGGACACGCTGCAGGTGCCAGCGGGCACGTGCGCATGCTGTCCCTGCAAACCTAGCGCCGCACTTCTTCACTGTGGTGTAGCCCTGCGGCGCCATGAGCAGCCTGGCGTGTGATCACGGCGTACATCACCCGGCTGCGATCACCTGCCCGATCCGCAGCAAGTTGCCGCTCTCATCCACAATCGCAAATTCGCGCATGCCCCAAGGCTTGTCGCCGACTGGATCGATCCGTGGGATGCCTTGTGCCGGAAGCGCCGCCGCGCGCATCGCGGCATAGACCCCATCCACATCAGTCACGCGCAGATAGCAGCCCGCATAACAGGCCGTCGGATCAAGATCCGGATGCGCAAAGAAGTGCAGCTCCACATCGCCGCGCCGCAGGATCGCGTAGCCCGCATCATGCGGGTGCGCATCGCCGGTAAAGCCAAGCGCGCGATAGAACGTCAGCGTCTGCGCAATCGAGCGGCTGGGAAGGATTGGGATGGTCTGGTCACCGACATTGGCGCTGGCATTCATTCTTGTCTCCTCTGTCCAAGGGATCAGTGCTGAACACATTACGGCGATCATTGGCAGCGTAATAGCCCAAGCGGTGTTCACGCCACCGCCCTGCGATTTACCTGATTCACCACGCAGCTCAGAACCTGCCATCGGCCCAGGCTTCATCATCACATTGTCGCTTGCAGATAGTGCCGCCCGCTCCCTCAGACCGCCTGATCACTTCGCATGGCGGCGTTCTTCTTCAAAAGACGCATCAGCACCACTGCAAGCAGGATCAGAAAGCTAAACTCCCACACGTAGAACGCGGCGCCCACGTGATCGATCATGACCTGATGACCGGCCTCGTTCTTGTCGAACCTGGTTGCGCGAAAGGTATCCAGTCCGATTAGGCAGGCTGATACCAGCAAGGCTGCAGCCAACTTGTCCAGTTTGAGGAAGTAACAAAGCCACGCCAGGAAGAACAGTGGGTTGCTTAACCAGGCGATACATTGGCCATCGACCAGCTGGATCCAGCCAAGCAGCAAAATGACGAAACCGCCAAGTTGATCGTTGCCTCCATGCAATGCGGGAAGACAGAGCGCAATGCCATAGAGCAGTGCAGATAACACGAGGAGAGATACTTTCACGACCGTCCTTGTCTGAGACGAAGCCTGCGCTTCATCGCTTGGGGTGGGTCCACAGAGCAGGCGCCTGCCAGCGGCCCCGTACTATAGACAATGGGCCCGAAGTTGTGGCCTGCCAGATGACTGGCCATGTCACCTCGTGAGCGGTTCATTCCCGAGGCATGGCTACGGTACATGGCTATGACATGCTTGAGCCCTCATCGCCATGCCTCTTGAGTCAGCACCCACATGGCAGCGCCCAAGAAACAACACTTGCCAGAGAAGGTTTGCGTTCAGTGCGGACGACCGTTTCGTTGGCGCAAGAAGTGGGAGCGTGTCTGGGACGAGGTGAAGTACTGTTCCGATCGCTGCCGTCATGCGCGTAAGGCTCAGCCGAGCAGCTGATGTCCGTTGAGTTTGCGCGGCGCTCCCTGCAACGTGCCGCGTTGTAGCGAGCGAGGGCACCGGCTTGGCAAGCCGCGGCGGTTAGCGCGGAGCATCCGCGCTGCCTGGTGGCCTGCTGCGGTGCAGACGTGCTGGATGGATGCTGCGTACTGGCGAGTTGGAGCAACCATCAACACGACGACGCAGCCGCCCGCGCCGGTGCACGGAATCCTAGGCAGCGCCGTGCACCCAAGTTCCTCCGTGTCGTCCGCACCCACTCGCTCACTACGTTGTATTGGCCGCTCCTACTCCGGGGCTTTCCTGGTTTTCGATTGCTTCGCAACCGCCATATTGTCCACCAGGTTGGGGTACGGACGGCCTGCAGCCTTGGCGCGGGCCTTGGCTTGGGTTTTCTGCGCAGCCGACAGTGGCCTGGATGTCTTGGCCGGGTTGGCTTTTCTCCAGGGAGCTATCTTCTTGCTTGCGGGTTTCTTGGCAGCCGTCTTGTTGCTTGTTGCTTTTTTGGCAGCCACCTTCTTGGTGGCGCTCTTCCGCACGCTGCTCTGCTGTGTCGCGCGTCTGCTAGTGGCATTCTTTGCCGTGCCCTTGCGGGGTGGGGTCACGGCGCACGCGCGTGCCGATACACTGGCCAGTCACCGCAATCAGGCAGAGACGTCCATGAGCTCTTTGGCGACTTCGCTCCGCGCAGCCGTGTTCGCTGCCGGGGTCACATGTATTCCTGCGCACGTATACGCCACACCCGATGGCAACCGCACATCGGCTGAAGCCGCACAGGCGGTGCGGCCCGCGCAGTGGCGCACGGTGGCCACGCACAACACGCCGCACGCGCGCCATGAGAACAGCATGGTCGCCATTGATGATCGCCTGTACCTGCTGGGTGGGCGCGACGACCGGCCACTGGAGATCTTCGATACCACCACGCAGCGGTGGTCGCAGGGAGCCACACCGCCGCTGATGGTCAATCATGCCCAGGCCGTGGTGTCGTCCGGCAAGCTCTACGTGGTGGGTGGCTTTACGGGCAACTATCCCGAAGAAGCCTCGCTCACCAACATGCTGATCTACGACCCGAAGACCGACCATTGGCAGGTCGGGCCGAAGATTCCCACGCAGCGCCGTCGCGGTGCCGCCGGCACGGTGGAGCATGCCGGTGTGTTGTATCTGGTCGGCGGCAATACGCGTGGCCACATGAGCGGCTACGTGCCCTGGCTGGATGCTTTCGACACCCGGACACAACAATGGACGCAGCTGCCCGACGCACCGCATGCGCGCGATCACTTCCATGCGGTGGTACTCGACGGCAAGCTGTATGCCGCCGGCGGGCGTCGTTCCGCGCATGAAAGCGGCAATACCCTGGCGCAGACAATCAGTGAGGTCGATGTGTATGACATTGCACAGCGCAGCTGGACAGTTGCACCCGCCATGCTGCCGACGCCACGTGCGGGCACCGCCGTGATCGCACGCGATGGCCGGCTGCTCGTCATGGGCGGCGAGAGCACGCGTCAGGTGAAGGCGCACGAGGAGGTGGAGGCCTACGACCCGCGTACGGCGCGCTGGACGATACTGCCAACGTTGCCGCAGGGGCGCCACGGCACGCAGGCAGCCGCGGTGAAGGGCGATGTCTATCTCGCTGCGGGTAGCGCCAATCGAGGCGGTGGGCCGGAGCTGGAGGATGTGCTGGTGTTGGCGAAGGCTCAGGGGACGCAGTCACTGGACTAGCCAGTGCGCTGCGGGTGTGCCTGCATCAAGTGCCTGCACATGCCGTGCATCGGCACTGCCCTGTCGCGGCCAAGGCCGCTCCTACGGTGGAGCGGCTATCGCGAGCCTTCGGTGCGTGGTGCGCTTGTCAGCGTACAAACTCCAACCCAAGCGAGGTCACCTGCACCCGCGCCAGCAGTGCGTGCGAGGTCATGTACAGCGTGTGGCCATCATTGCCGAACGCGCAGTTGGAAATGGCGGCACCGGTTTCGATGCGGCCGAGTCTGCGGCCGTCCGGATCGAACACGATGACGCCGCCGGGGCCGGTAGCGAACAGGCGGCCATCTGCCGACACCGCCATGCCGTCCGGCAAGCCGGGCGTGTCTTTGTTGACCAGGTCGGAGGCATCGGCGAACACACGCTTGCCGGTCACCGCGCCCTGCGCATCCAGCGCATACGCCATCCAGATCGGGCGCGCCGGATCGGAGTTGGCCACGTAGAGCGTGCGCTGATCCGGCGACAGCGCAATGCCGTTGGGAAAACTCAGGCTGTCGTCGAGCAGGTGCACGCTGCCGTCGGTGTCCAGGCGATACACGCCGTTGAAGCGCAGTTCCTTGACTGGCGACTCGTTCATGCCCTTCAAGCCATACGGTGGGTCGGTGAAGAACACCACGCCATCCTTGCGCCGCACCACATCGTTGGGGCTGTTGAAGCGCTTGCCATCGAAACTGGTGGCCAGCGGAGTTTTCGTGCGCGTGGCAGGGTCCAGCCGCGCCACGATGCGGGTACCGGAATCGGCCAGCAACACGGTGCCGCCCGGTTCGGCAAACAGGCCATTGGCACCGGCTTCGCGCAGCGCGGTGACATCCGTGCCGGCATAACCGGAAGGCGACAAGAACACCGATAACCCCGCATCGTCGGACCAGCGATACAGCTTGTTTTCTGGCACATCGGTGAACAGCAGATAGCCACCCTGCCGCACCCAGGTGGGGCCTTCGGACCAAGTGAAGCCCTCGGTGAGTTTTTCGATGCGCGCCTGCGGCGCCACCACCTCGCGAAACGCCGGGTCGAACGTGGTGATGCGGCCCACGGCGGTGAAGCGCTGCGCAGGTGGCTCGCGCTTCACGCAGCACGTGAGCAACGTAATCACCGAGACAGCCAGCAGTACGCGGGTCGGGAGGCGCATCGGCAATTCCTGTTGGAGGGCTGCGCAATGATGCCATCCGGGGCGCCAGCACGCTTCATCTCAACGCTCGCCGAGCAACGCTGCTCAGCGCGCTGCAGTCGGTTGGCCTGCGCCAAGCGCACACGACAGCTACACTGCGCGCAACGGTGATGCCGCACGCGCGTTGCGCGGTGGCGAGCCAAAGGAGAGCTGCAGCATGGACATTCATTTCGCCGGCGGGATTGACCCGCCAACGCTGCGCGTCGCCCGCGCAGGCCGTCGCGTGCAATGCGGCGCGCTGTTACTGGCGACCGCATTGCTGGCGGCCTGCGCGGGTGCGCAACCCTCTATCCCATCGAATCCCCATACACAGGAGCGGGCCATGTCGGAGATGACGTCAGAGCAACTGGCACACGCAGTCGTACGGCTGATCCTTGCGATCGGCGGCAAACGCGATCTCACGCCCACGCAGGTTGCCGCACACACGGGCCTGCACATTGCGGCGCAAGACAACACGCAGAGTTTCGGCGCATCCGGTCAGCTGGCCGATGGCAGTAGCTATGCCTTGAGTTCAGTTGCCGATGCAGACGGCCTGCCACCCTCGCGGTTGGACATCACGTTTTCGCAGGCACCCGGGCGCGCAGCGGCTGTGGATTGTGCGCAACCCATCGGGCCTTACCGGCAGGCGCTGGTCGACGCAGGTTTCGTCGCGCAGTGGATCGCGCCGCCGCGTCTGGGCAGCCTCGGGCGTTGGCACTTCGAGCGCGGCGACATCGTCGTGTATGCCTTTGTCGGTAAGGACGCTGCGCAGGACGATGCACGGGCATGCGTGTCTACCGTGCAGATCCTGGCCACCGCATAAGGAGATGGGAATGGCAGACCTGAAACAGATGCTGGACACGTTCGAAGCAGCGCACGCCACAGAAGGCCGGGCGCTGCGGCAGATGCTGGACAACACGCCAGAACTCAAGGCGCAAGTACAGCAGGCAATTGATCAGAAGCAGCTGTCCGGCTTTGCGCCGTCCGAAAAGGAGGGAAACGGTTACTTCAGTCCGAGGACCGGCCAAATCGGGTTGCCCATGGACGTGCTGCGCAGCGCGAGGATGGATGTGCCGCGCGATGACTCGGCCAATACCGCGCGAATGGTTCTTGGCCATGAGATCGGACATGCGCTCAACAAGGCCGCCATCCAGACGTCCGACCGGACATTCGAGAACAAGATCGCCGAGGTTGCCCGATCGCCGTCGCCGCACGACTACACCGCCCTGATCAAAGCGCACGTCGCGGAAGATCGCACACGTGAAGCCAAGGACGAGATCGCCGGCATCAATACGCTGGCCGGCCACATCAAGCGCAGCACCCCCAATGCAACGCTGGGGGATCTGTATGAAGCCAGCAGGGAGATGGCCAGCTACATCGACAAACAGGGCGTGGCTCCCCACGCCGTCTACACAGCCAAGGAGGGCCTACGCTTTGGGAACGATCTGAAGATCGATCCGGCTGTGCCGAGCAATGTCGAGGCCATGGGCAAGTTGTTCTATGACGCGCGCGGCTACCCACAACAATACGGCGCACGCGACCTGGTTGCGGCGGCCGAGGCCGAAGCAGCCGCGCAGCGGGCTGACCCCACGCGCGCGCAGCCGGACGTGCATGTGGACCTGAAAGCAATTGGCATCCTGGAAAAGGACGCAGCGGCATCATTGTTCGGCAGCGGCTTTCGCGACACCAGCGCAACGCCGCCGGACGCCAAGCGGGCCGCCGAGCCGAGCGAGGCGAACCGTGCCTTGCACGGCAAGCTTCGTCGTGGTGTGGCCGAGGCCGAGCAGGCGCTGGGCAAGGACTGGGACGACAACAGCGAGCGCATGACCGCCAGCCTGACCTTGCTGGCCAAGCAGAATGGCTTCACTGACCGCGACCAGCTGTCGGTGGGCTTCAACCGTGCGACCGCCGCGCATCAAAGTGGCGAGCTGGCGTTCGTCTACCGTGACGGCCCCACGGCGTCGCCCGACCCCCACGCCAACCGTGCGCACATGACGACGCAGGAGGCGATTGCGCGGCCGGCGCAGGACACCTACCAGCAGTTGCAGGAGCAGAACGCGCAACACGCGCACACCCAGCGCACGGTGCAGGCGGAACAGCCGGACCACGCGCAGGCGCAGACACCATCACCGCAGGTGTTGACACGCTGAGCCACGCTGGCGCGTGCGCGCCCCCGGCAGCGGACCCTAGACGCTAGGGCTGCTGTCGCGGTGCGGGCGGCGCCGCTGCCGGCACCGCCAGCACCGCATCCAGGGCCGGCTTGGGCTGGTGGTTGCGGTCGAACAGCAACGGGTAGTTGGTGCGGCCGGGCACGGGGTAATCGTTCTTCCAGGACATGCCATCGGTGACGCCCCAAACGCTGACGCGCGCCAGCTTGTCGCGCTTGCGCCAGAACAACGCGAACAATTCCGCATAGCGGTCACGTAGCTGCGTCTGCACCTGTGGTGGCAGGCCATCCGGGTACGGGTCGAGGAAGTGCTTGAATTCCGGCAACTGGAACTGCTTGTGCGCAAACCCGGTGCCGATCACCTGGCCTTCCTTGGTGACCGGCAGCACGTCGATGTCCAGCTCGGTGATCATGACCTTGACCCCGAGCGCAGCGTAGGCGTCGATGGCGGCTTCGATGTCCTGCACGCTGGGGTAGTTCAGGCCCCAATGCCCTTGCATGCCCACGCCGTCGATGCGGATGCCGGCCTGCTGCAGCATCTTGACCATGCGCACGATGCCGTCGCGCTTGGCCGGCCGCCAGGCGTTGAAGTCGTTGTAGTAGAGCTGTGCGTCGGGCGCATAGCGCTGCGCGAAGGCGAACGCATTGCGCACCACGGTGTCGCCATCGCCGACGCGCTGCACCCAGTTGGTGGAGCGGTAGCTGCCGTCCTCGTCGATGATCTCGTTGACCACGTCCCAGGCCTGCACCTTGCCCACGTAGCGGCCGGCCACGCGTGCGATGTGCGCGCGCATGCGTTCGAGTTGGGCCTGCGACGTATTCGGTTTGCCGTTTGCATCGACAAAGAACCACTCCGGCGTCTGGTTATGCCAGACCAGCGTGTGGCCAACGATGAACATGCCACGCCGCTGCCCGTCGGCGACAAAGGCATCGGCCGCGGTGAAATCGAACACGCCCGGCTGCGGCGCCACCACCTCGGCCTTCATCACGTTCTCGGCGGTCACCGCGTTGAAGTGGCAGCCAACCAGCGCTGCGGAGGCCGCATCCTTGCCGGAGACGATGTCCGTATTGACCGCGGTGCCGATCAGAAAGCCGCCTGCATACGCGTCCTTGAGCGCCGTGGTGCCCGGTGCGCAGGCCGCCGAGGCGATGGGCGAGACGGCCATGCCGAGCAAGCCCAGCAACATTGCACATCGAAAGGAGAGTGGGCGAAACAGGTGCATGCAGTGATTCCTGGAAGGGATGCTGTCACAGCGGGTGCAGTTGCGCGCGCGTTGGGCCATGGACGCCTCTGTAACTGAGCGAGCGACCACGGGCAACACCACGCTCATTCCGCCAGCACCTGCACGCTGGCGGACTGCAGCGTGTCGGATTGCACGTGCACGGTGATCGGCCCCTGCGCGCCCGGTTTGGCGCGCACGATCACCAGGCACAGACCGTTGAAGGCGTTGCGCTCGGGCAGGACGAAGGCCTCCAGGTTGGTCGGGTCACCGTTGTCGGTGGCGACCAGTTCGCCTGCGCCTTCCACGCGGAACCGCAAGCGGTCACCTGCAGTCGGTGCAGGGCGCCCGTCGGCATCGAGCAGGCGCACGGTGATGAAACTCAGGTCCTTGCCATCGCCACGGATCTGGTTGCGGTCGGCGCTGAGCTGCATGCGCGTGGCACGGCCGGCGGTCTGCACACGGTCGCTGGCCCACGGCTTGCCATGTTTGTAAGCCTGCACGCGCAGCTCGCCCGGTTGGTACACCACCGCATCCCAGCGCAGCCGGTACTGCAACGGCGCCTTGCGCTTGCGGCCTTGCGAGACGCCGTTGACGAACAGCTCGGCCTCGTCGCCAGAGGTGAACACGTGCACCGGCGTCACCTGGCCCTCGCGCCCCGGCCAGCTCCAGTGCGGCAGCAGGTGCGCCATCGGCAGCTCCGGCCGCCAGCGCGCCTGATACAGCCAGTAGCGGTCCTTGGGGAAGCCAGCCAGATCCAGGATGCCGGAATAGGAACTGCGTGAGCTGTAGTACGGCGTGGGCTCGCCGAGATAGTCGAAGCCGGTCCACACAAACTCGCCGGCCACGAACGGATGCCGATCCAACGCGGCAAAGACCTTGTCGGCACTGGAGCCGAAATCCACCGCGTGCAGCTCATACGCACTGACCTGGTGAGCCACTGAATCGCCGCCGCGGCCATCGCGCACCGGCGCGCTGCTCTGCGCACTCACCGGAAACAGGTACACGCCCCGACTGCTCAGCGCCGAGGCTGTCTCGCTGCTGAGGATGGCCTTGCGCGGGAATTTGGCATGGAACGCCGGGTATTGCGGCGGCTTGCGGATACGCTCGGTGCCTTCGAACTCGGGCGTATCGCGGATGCCTTCGCCCTGGTAGTTGAGGCTGATCACATCCAGCGCCGCCGGCAGCGGCATCTCGGGCGAGGCGTAGTTCATTGCAGCCGTCGCCGGGCGCGTAGGGTCTTCGGCGTGCACGATGGCGTGCAGCCTGCGCGCGATCGCGGCGCCCGCTTCGCCGGTGTATTGCTCGCCCACTTCGTTGCCCACGCTCCACAAAATGATGGAGGGATGATTGCGGTCGCGGCGCAGCATGGCGCGCAGATCCGGCTCGTGCCACTGCGGAAAGATCAGGTGGAAATCCAACGGGGTCTTTTTCATCTCCCAGCTGTCGAACACCTCGTCCACCACCAGCAGGCCCATGCGGTCGGTGAGCTCCAGCAATTCCGGCGCGGGTGGGTTGTGGCTCATGCGGATGGCATTGGCGCCCATCTGTTGCAGTAACTGCAGCTGCCGCTCGGCGGCGCGCATGTTGAACGCGGCCCCCAGCGCGCCCAGATCGTGATGGTTGTTGACCCCGCGGATGGGCACATGTTCGCCGTTGATGACCAAGCCCTTGTCCGGGTCGAAGACCACGCTGCGCACGCCGAACGGCGTTTCGACACGATCGACCACGCGGCCACCCTGGCTGACCTCGGTCACCGCGACATAGCGATGCGGTTGCTGTGTCGGTGGCGGGCCCCAACGCCGTGGCGCCTCGATCTGCGTACTGCCCTGCACGCGTGCACTGCCACCCGCCGCCACCTGTACCTGCACCGCGGCGATCTGCGCCACCGCCGGGCCACGGCGCAGCCCGCTGGCGTCATCCAGCGCGTACAGCGCGGTGCTCACCTGCGCCTGCACGGCAGCGGCACCGGCATTGTCCAGCTGCACCGCCAGCTGCACCTGCGCGCGCTCGGCCGACACCTGCGGCGTGCTCAGCTGCGTGCCCCACTGGGCAACGCGGAGCGGGCCGGTCTTGGTCAACCAGACATTGCGATACAGGCCACCGCCGGGATACCACCGCGCCGAGTCAGGCGGGTTGTCCAGCCGGATCGCGAGCTGGTTGTGCCCGCCCGGCACCACATACGGCGTGAGATCCACGCGCCAGCTGGTGTAGCCATACGGCCAGCCGCCCACCAGCTTGCCGTTGAGCCAGACGGTGGCGTAGGACATCGCGCCATCGAGATCGAGAAACAGCGAGCGACCGCGGTCGCTGGCCGGAATCTGCAACGCCTTGCGATACCAGCCAACGCCCCAGCTTGGCAATCGCCCCATGCCGCCATGCGGGCCATCGGCCAGGAACGGCCCTGCGATTGCCCAATCGTGTGGCAGGTCCACGCGCTGCCATGCGCTGTCGTCGAACATGGGCTGCACGTAGGCCACCGTACTGCCCGGGTGCCCGGGCGGGCGCACATGCCGCTGCGTGGGGTCGGCGATCAGGTTGTTGGCAGTTGGCAGGATCCACGGTTTGAGCACGTCGCGCGCGTCGGCGTCGATGCGTTGCGCCTGCTCGGGCCGCGCATCGGCCACCTTGCCGTCTTCGCTGCGAACCACCTCCGGGCGTACGTCGTAGTCCAGCCGCACGGTATTGCCCGGTGGATCGGCGCGCTGGAAGCGCCAGTCGGCGTTGAGCGAGATCCGTTCGCGCGGCGCGTTGGTTGGCTCCGCCGCTGCGGCTACACCTGCTGTAGTGCAGAGGCAGATCAGCGCCATGCACCCAGCACGCAGGCTGCGCTGCAGCGATTGCTGCGTAGTGTCTGGGCGCCCATCGCGTGCACGCCTGCGGAGGCGATGCAGCACACCCCGTAGGTGATGGATGGCGCAGGCCATCGCCACGCCTACGCCGCGCTCGCTCACGCGCTGTGCGGTCGTGGTTGCCTGCTGCTGCATAACGCCTGGTGTCATCCCCTCACTCCCTCACTGCCCTCAGGTGCAGGCCGCCTGCAGTGCGCCAGTCCTCGCAAGGGCGCACACCGCGCCGATGTCCGCGCTCACAACTTATAGGCCTGCTTGGGCAGGCGGTACGCCAGATCGATCGCGACCTCCATGGCCTCGTCTTCGTCCAGTCGATGCTCGGCCACCAGCTTCGCAAGGAATGCGCTGTCCACGCGCCGCGCCACATCGTGGCGTGCGGGAATCGACAAAAACGCGCGGGTGTCGTCGTTGAAGCCCACCGTGTTGTAGAAGCCGGCACTGGCCAGCGTCTGCTCGCGAAACCGCCACATGCCTTCCGGCGCATCGTGGAACCACCACGCCGGGCCCAGCAGCAGCGCCGGGTAATGCCCGGCCAGCGGCGCCAGTTCGCGGCTGTAGCTGGTTTCGTCCAACGTGAACACGATCAG
Source organism: Xanthomonas sp. LMC-A-07 (assembly GCF_030208825.1). Classification (NCBI taxonomy): domain Bacteria; kingdom Pseudomonadati; phylum Pseudomonadota; class Gammaproteobacteria; order Lysobacterales; family Lysobacteraceae; genus Xanthomonas; species Xanthomonas sp. LMC-A-07. The sequence continues at coordinate 41,551 of NZ_JARVTF010000012.1, read as the reverse complement.
GCGAAAGCGTGCGTCGTTGCCGAACCGGTCCAGCAGCGGCTTGAGCGCATGCACGTAGTCGGTGCGCATCGGGATGTCGGCACCCTTGTCGCGCCCGTACCGCTCAAACAGCGCGCGGTTGTGATTGCGGAAACAGCCCGGATGCAGCTGCATCACCAGGCCATCGTTCACGCTCATCGCCGCCATCTCGGTAAGCACCTGCGCGCGGAACAACTCGGCCTGCGTCGGCGTGGCCTGGCCACGCACCACCGTGTCGAACAGGCGTTGTGCCTCGGCGGCCGAAAGGTCTGCGGTGGCCGCACTGGGATGGCCATGATCGGTGGAGGTGGCACCGGCCGCAGCGAAGAACGCGCGGCGCTGCCGATGCGCACGCAGATAGCCGGGCCACTGCATGACATCCTCGCCGGTCAGCGCGCCGAACTGCTGCAGCGCGCTGGCGAATTGCTCATGCTCCGGGTCCACCACCGCATCCGGGCGGTAGGCGGTGAGCACGCGCCCGCTCCAACCGCTGTCGCGAATGGTGGCGTGGTGCTCCAGCGTGTCCAGCGGTGACTCGGTGGTGGCGATCACCTCGATGTTGAAGCGCTCGAACAGCGCGCGCGGCCGGAACGCCGGCGTCTGCAGCGCGGCGGTGATGTGGTCGTAGTAGTGGTCGGCGCTGCCGGCATCCAGGCGGATGCGCAGATCGAACACCTGATGGAAGACGTGGTTGAGCCACAACGCCGAGGGCGTGCCACGCAACAGCGCGAACTGGCTGGCGAACACGCGCCAGGCCTCACGCGGGTCCACCGGCGCACGTGATCCATCGGCATGCGGAATGCCGAGTTGATCCAGGTCGATGCCCTGGCTGTACAGCATGCGGAACACGTAGTGATCGGGCACCAGCAGCAGCTCGGTCGCGTTGGCGAACGGGGCATCTGTGGCAAACCAGGCCGGGTCGGTATGGCCGTGCGGGCTGATGATCGGCAACGCCGCGGTCTGCGCATACAGGCGGCGCGCGATGGCACGCGTGGCGGGGTCTGCCGGCAGCAGGCGGTCGTCGTGCAGGATCAAGGGTGTGGGCATGGACTCAGGTCACCAGACAACAGGGGAGAACGGTACAGCCACGGCAGCGCATCACGGCGCGCGCACGCCAGGATGCTGGGCCACGTAGTCGCGCAACCAGCCCAGCGCCGGCCGCTCGCTGCCATCGGCGCGGATGAGATAAGCCGCTTCCTTGTCGCGCCACAAGCCGGGGCGATAGCCCCACAGCGTGATGCCGCGCACCGCCGGGTGCTCCCAGAACACCGGAAACACACGCTGGTAGCTGGCCACCTGCTGCGCATCGCTTAGGCCATCCAGATCGAATTCGGTGATGTAGATCGGCAGGCCGGTGCTGGCCAGCGTGTCGAGATTGGCACGGTGCACCGACATCGCCACGTTCGGTGTGGTTTCGAACGCGTGCTCCTGCACGCCGATCGCATCCACCAGCTGCTCGCGCTGCAACAGCTGCACGATCTGCAGGTAACGCTGCGTGGCTTGCGGGCTATTGGTGATGCTGTAGTCGTTGATCATCAACCGTGCACGCGGAAACTGCTGGCGCGCCAGCCGGAACGACTGCAGCACCCACTCCCAGCCGCTGGCACCGTTGCCGCCGAGCGCCTGCAGATAATTGCCGCCGCCGTTATCGTCCTTGCTGGGCGGGTCGTTCAGCGGCTCGTTGACCACTTCCAGCAGGTCGATATCCGGGTAGCGCTGCGCCACCGCGGCAAACCATTGCTCGATCTCGCGGCGCTGCTCGGCCGGCGGCAGGTGCTTGATCCATTCCGGCTGCTGGTTGCCCCACACCAGCACATGCATCTGGAACGGCATGCCGTTGGCCTTGGCGAAGTTGTAGGCGGCATCCAGGCCGCTCCAGTCCATCTGGTCGCGCACCGCCTCCACACTGCCCCACTTGCCGGCGTTTTCCGGCGTGAGCTTGTTCCAGTACTGGGTAAACCCCGGTGCCTGCTGCGGGCCATAGGCACTGCCCAGGAACTTGGACGCACCCGCCGCCAGCGGCGCGGCCTGCGCGGCTGGCGCCAGGCCAGCGGTGAGCATCAACAACAGTGCGCATGCATGCGTGGACATGGTGGGCCCTCAGGGGTGCGTGGCGGGAGGTGCGGGTGCATCGGCGGGCAGCTGCGCCGGCTCCAGCCGCGGCACCAGATGGTGCACGATGGCCAGCGCCAGTAGGTAGGCCGAGCCCGCCATCAGGAACACCGGCACGTAGCTGCCGGTGGCTTGCAGCAAGAACCCGATGAAGGTGGCGATCAACATGCCGCCCACCGCGCCGGCAAAGCCGCCGATGCCGACCACGGTGGCCACCGCATGGCGCGGAAACATATCCGAGGGCAGCGTGAACAGGTTCGCCGACCAACCCTGATGCGCGGCCGTGGCCAGCCCGATCAAACCGACCGCCACCCAGAGATTGTCGGCACGCGCGGCAAACACGATGGGCACCACCGACAACGCGCAGATCAGCATCGCGGTCTTGCGCGCGCGGTTGACGCTCCAGCCGCGCGCAATGAAGCGCCCGGCCACCCAGCCGCCGGCGATGCTACCGATATCGGCCAACACGAAGATCACGATCAACGGCGCGCCCAATTGCAGCAGGCTCAGGCCGTATTCGGCGTGCAGGAATTTGGGCAGCCAGAACAAAAAGAACCACCAGATCGGGTCGGTAATGAACTTGCCCAGCACAAATGCCCAGGCCTGCCGGTGCCGCATCACCTGCAGCCACGACAACCGGCGCTGCACCGGCTCGTACACATCGCTGCGGATATGCGCAAGCTCGGCCGCCGTCAGCCCCGGCTGCTGCTCGGGTGGGTGGTAGCTGCACCACCACACCACCAGCCAGGTGGCACTGAGCACACCGGTGAACAAGAACGCGGCCTGCCAGCCCCAGGCGGTGGCGATCACCGGCACCAGCAACGGCGCGACAATGGCGCCGATATTGGAGCCGGAATTGAAGATGCCGGTGGCCAACGCGCGCTCGCGGCGCGGGAACCATTCGGCCACGGTCTTGATCGCCGCCGGGAAATTGCCCGATTCGCCCAGCCCCAGGAAAAACCGCGCAATCGCAAAGCCCACCACGGTGGTAGCCAGCGCATGCCCCATCGCGGCCAGGCTCCAGATGCCGATGGCCAAGGCATAGCCGGCCCGCGTGCCGAAGCGGTCGATCACCGCGCCGCTGCACAGCAAGCCGAGGGCATACGCGGCCTGGAAGGCGGTGACGATGTAGCCGTACTGGATTTCGTTCCAGCCGATCTGCGTCTGCAAAAACGGCGCCAGCACGCCCAGCACCTGGCGGTCGACATAATTGATGGTGGTGGCCGCCAGCAACAGCGCGCACACACGCCAGCGCATCCGGCCCAGCCGCGCCAGCGGCCCGGTCGCTGCGGCGTTCACCGGCAACTCGCTCACAACGTGCACCGCGGCGGCAGCGCGCAACGGCAATCCGCCAATGCCCTGTGCGCGCTGCCCCTGCGCGCCATTTGGCAACGCGGTGAACGTGGCGCGGTGGCCGTGTGTTCTTCGGTTCGATTCATCGACCACTGCACCTGCACGAGGGTGGCATTGCGCCACGGGTGATAGCGCTACCATTACCATGCGCATCGGCAGAATCCATTACGCAGTGCAGCACGCCAATGCGCACTGCCGTGATGCAACACCACGCACCTGCCTGTCACACAGCCGCCTCCGCTATGCCTGCCAATCTATGCTGCCCTGCAGCGTGATGTCTGCGATTTGGTAGCGCTAACATCCGGCGCCACCAGTCGCCTGTTGCTCCGCCGCTTCATCGCCGCCCCGCATCCGCCGGTGCCGGCACTCCCTGCGCAGGGGCGATGCGTGGGACATCTGCTCACCTGATAGGGAAGGGATTACGGTGAAGAACAGTTATGCACGTACCACGTTGTCCTGCGCATTGAGTACCGCCTTGCTGGGCATGGCCAGCACCTGCGCCTTTGCGCAATCCACCGATGCAGGCGCTGCGGCCACGACCGCACAGACGCAGCCCAACACCGCCGGCAGCGGCGATGCCGTCACCCAGCTCGATACTGTCACCGTCTCCGGTTACCGGCGCAGCATCCAGTTTTCCACCGATGCCAAGCGCGATTCGGTCGGCTTTGCCGACACCGTGTTTGCCGAAGACATCGGCAAGTTCCCGGACATGAATATCGCCGAGTCGCTCAACCGCATTCCCGGCGTGCAGCTCTCGCGCGACGTCAATGGCGAAGGTCTCAACATCGCCATCCGCGGCCTGGGCACCAGCTTCACCAAGACCACGCTCAACGGCGCCAGCATCGCCACCGCCTCGATCGGCCTGAACGCGCAGAACCAGAACCGCGAGGTCGACCTCAACCTGTTTCCCACCGAGTTCTTTACCCAGCTCACCGTGAGCAAGACACCTACCGCCAGCATGCTCGAGGGCGGTGTCTCCGGCGTGGTGGACATGCGCAGCGCGCGCCCATTCGATCGCCCCGGCGTGCACGTCACCTACCAGGCGCAGGCAGACTGGAACAGCACCAGCGAAAAGACCACCCCGCGCGGCGCGGTGATGGGCAGCTGGACCAACGAGCAAGGCACCTTCGGCGCGCTGTTCGGCGTGGCCTCGGTGCGCAGCAAACTGGGCGTGGAAGGCTTCGAGAGCGTGGGCTGGACCAATCCCGGCCTCACCTACACCCAGTGCGGGCTCACCCCACCGGCCGGCACGCCGGCAACCAACCAACCCACCGCCTGCAACGTCAATGGCGGTGGCAACTGGCGCATTCCCGACCGCGTGCCGGCCACCGCCGGCAGCGGCCTCACCACGGGCGAAACCATCGACGCGGCATGGCTGCTGGCGCGCAACCCGGGCCTGAGCATCGACCAGATCAGCGATGCATTGATTCCGCGCCTGGGCCGCAGTGTGTACATGACGGGCGATCGCGACCGCGATGCCTCGGTGATGTCGCTGGAATGGCGCCCGTCCGACAGCATGCATTTCTACCTGGACACGCTGTATTCGGAAGCCAAGCGCACCACCGAGCGGATCAGCATGAATTTGATCGGCCGCAACGGCAACATGATCCCGCTCGGCATGCAGCTGGATCAGAACAACGTGGTCACCAGCGCCACCTTCGCCAACGCGCAATACTTCCTGGAAGCGCGCCCGTACCGCGAGGAGGTCAAATTCTGGAGCGTCAATCCGGGTGCCGAACTGCTGTTCGGCGAGAACCAGGACATCAAGCTCAACGTGCAGGCCAATGCCACGCGCAGCTGGCTGGCGCGCGAGTCGCCCAGCATCCTGGTCACCTCGCCATTCACCACCGTGGACTACCGCAACGAGGGCGGCGACCGCCCGTCGATCAGCAGCCCGCTGGACCTCAACGACCCTAACCTGGGTTGGGGCTGGGCCGGTGGCCGCGTCAACATCCAGAACGAAAAGCGCGTCACCCAGACACGCGGCGCGCGTGCCGACCTGCAGTTCGGCGAAGACAAGCGCAACATCAAGATCGGCACCTCCTACGACCAGGCCGAGCGCACCATCCGCGGCTTCGACAACAGCACCGCGTGGGAACAGGTGATCTGCCGCGGCGGCGGCGGCAACGTGTGCAATGGCGGGCCGGGTTCGGCGATCCCCAACGCGGCGTTGTCCGGCTATTTGCGGCCCGGCCCGGGCGGGTTCATCACCGCCGATTTCAACCGCTTCCTTGGCGATACCAACTACTACGCGTTGCGTGATTCCGCACCGGAAACCAACTCCGCCAACACCGGCGCCTCGGCCGGCGGCATCCGCGAAAAGAACCTGGGTTTCTACATCGAAACCAATGCCGAAACCGAAGTGTGGAACCGCACGCTGCGCCTGAATGCCGGCGTGCGCTACGTGACCACCGACCAGACCATCACCGGCCCGGTCACCATCAACGGCATCCGCCAGGTGCAGGTGCTGGATTCGGACTACAAGGAAACCCTGCCCTCGTTCAACGTGGCCTGGGATGTGGCCGACAACGTGGTCATGCGCCTGTCCAGCTCGCGCACGCTCACCCGTCCCGACCCCAGCGCGATGTTGCCCAACACCAACTTCAGCGACCCCTCCGCGCAGACCGCGACGCAAGGCAATCCCAACCTGGCACCGTACCTGTCCACCAACGTCGACTTCGGCGGCGAGTGGTACACCGGCGGCGAAGGCTATGTGGGCCTGACGTTGTTCAACAAGCGCATCAGCGGTTTCACCGTTAACGGCGTGCGGCGCATCCCGTTCAATGATCTGGGCGTGCCGTACGAGAGCCTGCTGCCGATCCAGCAAGCCGGCCTGGACCAGCGCGGCGGCCCGAATGCAGCCACCGTGGACGTGCAGACCCAGGTCAACGCCGATGGCGTGCTGAACATCCGCGGCACCGAAGCGATCTGGGTGCAGCCGCTGGACAAGCTGGTCGACGGCCTGGGCTTCAGCGTGAACTACACCCACGTCACCCAGTCCTCCGAAGGCGAAGGCGTGCCCGCCGTGGCAGTGGGAGTGGCGCCCAACCTGTGGAACGGCACCGTGTACTGGGAAAAGAACGCCGCCTCGGTGCGCCTGTCCTACACCTGGAACGACGACATGGTGATCTCCGGCGCCAACCAGAACGGCATCCCGTATGCACGCCTCAACGCCGATGCACGCGGCCAGCTGGATCTGTCGGCGAGCTACGCGCTGGATTGGCTGCCATCCAAGCCGCAGATCACGCTCAACGTGACCAACCTCACCGACGAACCGCTGCGCACCACCTACGCCTGGCCCAACGCCACCTATGACCTGTACCAGCCGGGGCGCACGGTGATGCTCGGCATCCGCGGTACCTTCTGAGTGTTGCCGTCACCGGTCGCGGGTCCTCCCAACCGCGACCGGTGGCGCACTGCGCGCCGCGGCGTTTCCGCAGCACTCCTCGAGCCTGCCCCACCTCATGAATGATCGGTCACAGCAGCTGTCCTTGCGCGAAAAGATCGGCTACAGCCTGGGCGACCTGGCGGCCAATCTGATCTTCCAGACCCTGGTCACCTTCCTCGCGTTTTTCTACACCGATGTCTTCCGCATTCCCGCAAGCGCGGCCGCCACGCTGATCTTCGTGGTCGGCCTGCTGGGCGCATTTGTGTTCACGCCCATCATCGGCATCCTGGCCGATCGCACGCGCACCCGCTGGGGCAAGTTCCGCCCGTGGATCCTGTGGACGGCGCTGCCGTTCGGCGCGCTCTCGTTGGCCGCGTTCAATACCCCGGCACTGGGCGAGCACGGCAAGCTCATCTACGCCTTCGCCACCTACACGCTGTTGATGCTGGTGTATGTGGCCAACAACCTGCCGTATTCGGCCTTGAGTGGCGTGCTCACCGGCAGCATGGAGCAACGCAATAGTTTGTCGGCGTATCGCTTTCTGGCAGTGACCTTCGCGCAGTTCATCATCCAGGTGCTGTTGCTGCCGCTGGTGCTGATCCTGGGCAATGGCGACAAGGCGCAGGGCTTTCGCAACACCATGGCGTTGTTCGCCGCGATCGGCACGCTGTGCTTTTTGATTACCTTTTTCACCACCCGCGAGCGCGTGCTGCCGATCACCGAGCAGCGCACCAGCGTGCGCCAGGACCTCACCGACCTGGTACGCAACAAGCCATGGCTGGTGATGCTGGCGCTGACCATCCTGGTGTTCATCAATCTCGCCATGAAAGGCGGGATGTACATCTACTATTTCAAGTACTACCTGGACGCCGGCGCCTTGGCGCAGTTTCTGGATAACGCCGGCTTCAACCGCTTCATCGGCGCCATCAACGGCGTGCTCACCGGTGCCGGCATGAGCGCACTGCAGTGGCCGCAGGACGCGCCCACCTCGGCCTTCAGCGTGTTCAGCGCCGGCGGCATCCTGGCGATGATCGTGGGGATTGGTTTTTCCAAGCGCCTCGCGGACCGCTACGGCAAGCGCAATGTGTTCGGTGGCGCGCTGCTGATGTCCACCCTGTTTCTGCTGGCGTTCTACGTTTACTCGCCCACGGCGATCGGCTGGGTGTTCGCCTCCTACGTGCTGCACGGCTTTTTCTACGGCATCACCATCCCGTTGCTGTGGGCGATGATCGCCGACGTGGCTGACTACTCGGAATGGAAGAACCACCGGCGTGCCACCGCCATCATCTTCTCGGCCATGTTGTGCGGCCTGAAGATCGGGCTGAGCGTGGGCGGCGCCCTGGTCGCCGGCATCCTGGCGTTCTACGGCTATGACGCGGCAATCCCGCAACAGAGCGCCGCGGTCAACGGCGGCATCCGCCTGGCCATCAGCGTGTATGCGTCCATTCCGTTCCTGCTCGGCACCGCGCTGCTGGCGCTGTACGAGATCGACAAGGCGCTGGAAACCCGTATCGAACACGAGCTGGGCACGCGCCGCCAGGCCGCGCCGCTGGCTGCTGGCTGATACCCCTCCCCTCCCTCTCATGCACAGGTACGCGCATGTCCAATGAACTGGAAGCCGCCGCACTGCAGGCCCTGGCGCGCACCGCCATTTCCACACCGCTGGTCACCCACGTCTACACCGCCGACCCGTCCGCGCATGTGTTCGACGGCGCCCTGTACATCTATCCCTCGCACGATATCGATGCTGGTGTCGCCTTCAGCGACGATGGCTCGCACTTCGACATGGCCGACTACCACGTGTTCCGCATGGCGCATCCTGATGCGGCGGTGGAAGACCTGGGCCAGGTGCTGCACGTGCGCGATGTGCCGTGGGCACAGCGCCAGATGTGGGCGCCGGATGCCGCGCAACGCGATGGCAAGAACTACCTGTATTTCCCGGCAAAACGGGCCGACGGCATCTTTCAGATTGGCGTGGCGGTCGGCGATGGACCACAAGGCCCGTTCGTCGCCGAACCCGAGCCCATCGCCGGCACCTACTCGATCGACCCGGCCGTGTTCGCCGACGACGACGGCGCGCATTACCTGTATTTCGGCGGCATCTGGGGCGGCCAGCTGCAGCACTACCGCGACAACGTGTATGCCGCCACCCACCAGGAACCGGCCGACGATGCACCTGCGCTCGGCCCGCGCGTCGCCCGCCTGCGCGAGGACATGACGCAACTGGCAGAACCCACCCGGGAGATCGTCATCCTCGACGAACACGGCGCCCCGCTGCGCGCCGGCGATCACGCCCGCCGTTTCTTCGAAGGCCCCTGGGTCCACCACCACGCCGGCCGCTATTACCTGTCGTATTCCACCGGCGACACCCACCTGATCTGCTACGCCACCAGCGACTCACCCTACGGCCCGTTCGTCTACCAGGGCGTGCTGCTCGACCCGGTGGTCGGCTGGACCACGCACCACTCCATCTGCGCGTTCGAAGGCCAGTGGTATCTGTTCTATCACGACGCCGTGTTGTCGGGCGGGCAGACGCATCTACGTAGCATCAAGATGGCGCCGCTCGAGCACACTGCAGATGGGAAGATCGCGCGCATTTATCCGTATGGAGAAGCGGCCGTGTCGCCTTGGTGACGCGCTGAGGTGTTGCTGGTTGCGAGGTTCAAGACCCGTCATATGCTCGATCGCAGTAGTGCACGGGGCGCTGCTCGTGCATGTGCCTATACGCATCGCTGATGGCCTGTGTAGCGACTGGCTCTTGATCGGGCAGGCATCAACTTGAGGTTCAATACAGCGCTGACTCACACGCAATCTCGACGCGCTAGCGTTCTCGCCGCAATGCTGAAGCAACTTGAACGGTAGAGTCCGGTCAGCGCGCTAGAGCCCGTCGCATCTCGGTAAAGGATGCCCTGCACAACGTGCATCCAGACGCATCGTTGCTACGTAGGCCTAGGAACGTATTTCTCTTGGGTGAGGTTGCCATGCGGCAGGGTTCGATGCTGTTCTTACTGACACTCGCAGTCTGCGGGAGTGCAAGCGGCAGCGAGCCGCGTCCCGCATTGCCCCGCGCAGACAGCGTTGACGTGCCGCGCTTCATGGGCGACTGGTACGTCATCGCGCACATTCCCACCCGGCCGGAACGCAAGGCCTTTGACGCAGTGGAGCGGTACGCGCTGCGACCGGATGGCCGCATCCAGACCACCTTCACCTTCCGCAAGGGCAGCTTCCAGGCGCCGCTCAAGTCCATGCACCCGGTCGGCCAGGTCGCGCCGGACGGCAACGGCGCGCTCTGGAGCATGCAGTTTCTGTGGCCGTTCAAGGCCGAGTACGTGATTGCCTGGCGCGATGCGAACTACACGCAGACCATCGTGGCGCGCAGCAAACGCGATTACGTCTGGTACATGGCCCGCACGCCGCAGGTCTCCGACGCCGACTATCAGCAGGCCATTGGGCGCATCGCAGCCATGGGCTACGACGTGAGCCAACTGCGCCGCGTGCCGCAGTCAGTGCGCTGATACCCAGCCGCGCGATGGAGGGTCTGCGAGCTGTGCAGTCCTCCGAACCGGCCGAATGCGTCAGGCGTCTTTCGTGTCCACAGAAAATTCCCATCCATCGTTCAAGCCGCCCAAGGGCTTGGCCTCGCTGGCCAGCTCTTCCTCGAACGCCGAAATCGCCTTGTACGACGGCACCATGGTCGGATACACCGTGACATCCATGGGAAATGCCGTGTTTTCTGCGTAATGGCAGCAGCGCACCTTCTGCTCGAAGCGCAGCAGCGTCACGGAAAATTCCAATGCCGATTCTTTCGTCGGGAACACCACGGAAAACGCAATCTCCCGCGGCTTGGAAAGATCCACCCCTTGCTGGGCGATGTGCCAGAGGGTGTCGCCGTTATCGTCGTTGGGATACAGGTCAGGGTTTCGCTGCATGGTTGCTTCAGTCTGTGAGGCCGGTTGCCGAATGCGCATCGTAGCGTCTGGCTGGTGTGCGGTCTGAGTCAGTGCCGCCAAGCGCCGGGCGTTGGATCGTGCAACCAGCCGCGTCCCGTTTTACCAACGCTTGCCGCAGCAATGAGTGCAACGCAGGTGGCCGCGCCAGGCGCGACCACCTTGATGACGTTACGGAATCCAGACCAGATTCATCAACTGCGGGTCGGCGGTGACCTTGACCAGCTTGCCGCTGGGGCCGAACTGCACCTGGTATTCGGCGAAGCTGGTGCGCCAGTAGCGCCACAGCGAGGCGTCCAGGTTGGGGTTCTCGCTGCTGATCGGGTAGCCGACCGCCATCAGCACCTGTTCGCGGGTCATGCCGCCGGTGAGCTTGCCTTCGGTGATGGCCTGGCGGATCTTCGGCGGGAAGGTGGCCAGCTTGAGCTTGGGGTCGGCGGTGACCACATAGCGGGCGGCGAAGGCGGTGTTGTCCAGGTCGCGGCTGTAGTCGTTACCGATGGACTGCTTCTCGCCGGCGACCTTGATGTTGACGCGGTTGCGGCCAAAGCCGGTGACGCTGACCGGGGTGCCCACGGCAAGCACGCGCTTGCCGTCTTCGGCGTAGTTGCTGTCGCTGATCCAGCTGCCGTCGGTGCGCAGGTTGCAGCACAGGAAACCGTCGTACTTGGTGACGTCGGCGGCCGTGGCCAGGCCGGAGGCGGTGAGCAGGCTCAGGGCCAGCAGGGAAGAACGCAAACGCATCGTACAGACTCCTTTCTCGACGGCCGTGGCCGCGCGGCAATGATGGGGTGGGGCGCGCCGCCGTTTCCCCAACGGCGCGCCCGCATTGTCGCAGCCTCCGCCGGGTTGGCAAGCCGGGTGACGCAGGTCGCCGGGGGTTGTGTATGCTCGGGGGGTGGAGACGCTCTCACCCGCCGAGATTGCCGAGCAGATCGCCGAGTTGCGACGCGCGCACCGCGCGTTGGACGAGGAGATCCAGCGCGTGCCTGCCAATGTGGACGACGAGCTGCAGATGAAGCGCCTGAAAAAGCGCAAGTTGCACCTCAAGGACTGCATCACCCGGCTGGAAATGGAGCTGGTGCCTGACGAGCCGGCCTAGGTCGGCGTCGTTTCTGGTTGAGCTCGTTTGTTGGCGTGGAACTGGCGCGCCTGTGCAGATAGTGCGCTTGACGTTCGCGCCCCCGAGTCTGGGTGTTGAGGTCTACCTGTTGAGGTTGGCCTGCCGCCAGTGCAGCGCTTGAGTGGCTGCAATGCCGCATACCCTGCTGAAGCCTCTCTCGCCTTGAGAAAGAAGCTCTGCTACCGCGTGCCGATGGAATCGCAGCGCTTGGTGCAGGCCGATGCGCGGCATTGAGCGAGCTTTCCTGCGTCAATCCGCCTGATCGATCGCGGCCAGTCGTAATCAGCCTTTTCTGGCAGCGGCTTTGCACAGGCGAGCCAACTGCAGGCACTGGAAGCACGCGAGTGATCGGGTGCAGGCATCGCGTGGCGATACCTGCACCCGTGTGCTCAGCCCGCGCGCAGCAGGATCTTGCCGCTGCGTCCGGGCTCGTCGCTGGCCGCGGCGGCCTTGGCAGCATCCTTTAAGTCGAACACCGCTTCCACCGGCAGCGCCAGGCTGCCATCGAGCGCGGCCTTGAGCAGTTCGCCGATCATGCGGCGCTTGTCCTCGGCCTTGGTGGCCTGCATCACCTTGCTGCCCCAGAAGCCACGCACAGTGGCCTGCTTGAAGATCACATCGCCACTGGAGACCTGCAGCGGCTCGCCGGTCATCGCGCCGAAGGAAATCAGCTCGCCGCCTTCGGCCAGCAAGGCCATCAGCTCACCGGCTGCACTGCCGGCGACCGAGTCGATGGCGCGCACGATGGGCGCATCGCCGGCCAGCGCGCGCACCTGCGCCTGCCAGCCGTCCTGCGCAGTAGACACCGCATTGCCGATGCCCAGCGCCGCCAGCTCGTCCACGCCCGCATCGCGACGCACTAGATTGATCACCTGGATACCGCGCGCCGCGGCCAGCATCGCCACCGTCTTGCCGACCGCACCGTTGGCGGTGTTCTGCACGATCCAGTCGCCTTTTTTCACCTGCAGGAATTCGATGAGCATCAGCGCGCTCAGCGGCATGGCGATCAACTGGCAACCGCGCTCGTCGTCCAGACCATCCGGCAACGGCACCACGCCGGAGGCGTCGGCAAGGAAGTACTCGGCCCAGGCCTCGTGCACACCGGCGGCAACCACGCGCTGGCCGACCTGCAAGCCCTCGACACCCTCACCCAGCGCATCGATGACACCCGCCGCTTCGCTGCCGCCGATGGCTGGCAGTTCCGGCTTGTAGCCGTAATTGCCGCGCACGGTCCACAGGTCATGGTTATGGATCGGCGCGCGCCGCATCGCAACGCGCACCTGGCCCTTGCCTGGCTGCGGCGTGGGGCGCTCGCCCAGTTCAAGCACCTTGGCCGGATCGCCGAATTGGGTATGGATGGCTGCGCGCATGGAGGTCTCCTGCCGGGCACGCTCTTGCTGCGACGCGCCCGATCGTTGTGAAAGGTGGCGCGATGCTATCGGCAGGGCTGCAAGGAAGGGATGAAGCGAACGGAACTGCTGCGTGAAGTTGTTGGCGTGCGCGCGTAGTGACGATGCTCTGCTGCAGCGCTGGAGGACTGCGTGCTGGCCGACCCTCACCCGCCCTTCGGGCACCTTCTCCCGGGGGAGAAGGGAAGCGCCTTGCGCGTCTGCGCCTACCTACACGTGCCCTGCCATTGGCCCACCTCACGTACTGCAGGAGACGATGGCGTTTGTACCGCCGTCTTACTCAGCCGGCGGCGACACCACATCCGGCTTTGCCGCTTCCGGGCTGACGCGTTCGATGGTGTGGCGCAGCTCGCGGCCGAGGATGAACTTGGCGTCCTTGGCCCACGCGTCCAGGCGCTCGTCGAACATCAGCTTGCTGTTCTCGTCCGGCCACACCAGGCGCAGTTCGCGCAGTTTCTGGATGAAGCTGCGGAACAGGGTCTTGTCGAAGAACTCCGGCGCGGCCGGTGCATACAGCAGGCTCAGACGTTGCGCGGCCTGCTGGCACAGGCTTTCCAGCTCGCCGGCACCGAGCACGCCGGGGCCGTTCTTCACCAGCACCGAAATGGCGATGTAATAGCGCTCGAACGCCTGCTGCAACGAATGGCCGATCGCACGCAGGCGGAACACCTCGTCGGTCTGCCCGGTGTTGCGCGCCAAGATGCCGCCATCGTCATCGGTGACGTTGAGCAGCAAGCCCTCGCGCACGAACATGTCGATGGTCTGCTCGATGCGTTCGGCAAAGCGGTCCTCGCTCCACGGCAGGAACAACTCGGCCTGCAGGAAAGGGTACACCGTGCGGCCCAGCCGCAACAATCCGGCGCGGCTCATGCGGCGGTTGTTCTGGAAGCAGCACGCCACCCACGAGGAGGCGGTGAACAGGTGCAGCACGTTGTTGCGGAAGTAGCTCAGCAACACCGCGGTATCGCCACTGACGCTCAGCACATCGCCCAGCGGGTGCGAGACGCGGGTGAGCACGTTGATCTCTTCAGCGTGGGTGATGATGCGCGCCGGCGTATGCGGCGTGACCGTGACGCGGTCCGAATACGGCATTTCGGCCAGCAGCTTCTTGCACAGCTCGATCTGCGCGATCAAATCGGCTTCGCCCATCGCGTGCTTGGGCGTGGACAGCAGCGCCAGCGCGAGCAGGTTGATTGGATTGACGTCGGCGGCGCAGTTGATGCGGGTCTGGATCTGCGTGGCCAAGGTGTCCACCGCCGGTGCAAGCCAGGTCGGCTTTTCATCGTCGGGCAGTGGTTCGCCATTCCATTCCGGCGCGTGCTTGGCCAGCACGTCGTTGAGCGCGATCGGCTCGCCGAAGTTCACCACCACCTGGCCGTAGTTCTGCTTGAGCACCTTGGGGATGGACCACAGCAGGCCCCAGATCGATTCCTTTTCCTTCGGGCGGCCGGTGAGTTCGTCGAGATAGCTGTTGCCTTCCATCAGCTTCTCGTAGCCGATGTACACCGGCTGGAACAGCACTGGCTTGCGCGGCTGGCGCAGATACGCGCGTAGCGTCATTGCGATCATGCCGCCCTTGGGCTGCAACAAGCGGCCGGTGCGCGAGCGCCCGCCTTCGACGAAGTACTCGATCGAATAACCGCCAGCCACCAGCTGCGCCACGTATTCGCTGAGCACCGCCGAATACAGCGCGTTGCCACGGATGCTGCGGCGGATGAAGAACGCGCCGCCCTTGCGCAGCAGCGTGCCCACCACCGGCAGGTTGAGATTGATGCCCGCCACGATGTGCGGCGGCACGATGCCGCGCTCATACAACAGGTAGCTCAGCAGCAGGTAATCCATGTGGCTGCGGTGGCTGGGCACGTACACCACTTCGTGCCCGGGCGCGGCCTGCTTGAGCTTGTCCAGGTGATGCACCAGCACGCCGGCGTAGATGCGGTTCCACACGTGGGTGAGCAGGAAGCTGGCCGAGCGCACCACCGGGCTGGAATAGTCCGCGGCGATTTCCCAGGCATAGGCGTGCGCCTTGCGCCAGGCATCGACCGGCTTGGAGTTGTCGCGCTTGGCCTGGGTGGCGATGGCTTCGCGCACCGAATCGGCGGCCAGCACCTGGTCCACCAGCAGACGGCGGGTGGACAGATCCGGGCCGATCACCGCCTCGCGGATGCGCCGGAAATGCGTGCGCAACACGCGCTGCAACTTGCGCAGCGTGCGCTCGGGCGGCAGCCCTTCGGCCATGGTCTGGCGCAGCGAGATGGGCGGCGCGAAACGCACGATGGTGGTGCGGCCATTGAGCAGTACCGAGAGCAGGCGGCGGAAGCGGCCGACCAGCGCCCAGTTTTCAGAAAACAGCACCGCAAACCAGCCGCTTTGCTTGTCCGGCGCACGGCCGACGAAGATCGACACCGGCACCAGATGCACGTCCAGGTCGGCGCGCACGCGGTGCGCCTGCAGCAACTTGGCCAGCGAATCGGAATGCGTCTTGCCGCCGCGTTGTTCGGGGATCAGCGAATTACTGCTGCTGCGCCGCGACAGCGCCAGGTAGGCGCGCTTGCGCTCCAGCGGGTCGCCCGGCAGCGGCACCAGCGGCGACGGCAGGCCGGCTTCGCGGCAGGCCTTGTCCAGGATCAGGGCATTAGAGAGGCCGTAATCCTCGAGCACATACACCACCGGCTTGCCGTCGTCGTAGCGCCCGGGTTGTTCGGGTTCGATGGTCAGGCTCAGCCACGGGTCGGCCAGCCGGCCGAGCAGGCGCGCCCACCACGGGCGTTTGGCCACGCGTGCCGGGGCGAGCACTGGCGCGGCGGGCGCCGGTGCGTCCAGCGCCACGGGCGCGGCAGGCGGCAGCGCAGCAGCCGTCGCGCCGGTCTCGGCGCCGGCAGGGCTGGGCGGGGCGGATTGGCCGTCCGGGAACGGCAGGGGATTCTGTTCTGGCATCGCCGTCATTATCGCCCACCCGGGCCTTTGCCGGTGCTGGCAGGCAGCGCGGGCGTGGCCGCCGGCGTGTCGGGCGCCGCCGCAGCAGCGGGTGGGGACGCCGCCGGCACTGCGCGCAACACGGCCTGCACGTCGTCCTGGGTCTGCTGCTGATACCAGTGGCCCTCGCGCTTGATCAGGCTGACGCTGAGATCGATGTCGCGCGCGGCCAGTGGGTAGCGCAGGCGCACCTGAGCGCTGTCGCCCTGCTGCTTGACCAGGCCGGTGCGCAGCGCATCCAGGCTGCTGTCCAGCGACAGGTCGTAACGCTCCAGCACCTTCTTGCAGGCCGCCCAGAACGGCCCGAGCCGGCGCAGGCTCTCTTCCATGCCCAGCTGCTGCAGGTCGGCGTCGGACTGGATTCCGGTGGCACGCGCGGCGGCCACCAGCTCGGCGATGCTGGCCTTGGCGCGCGGGCGGTCGGCCAGCGGCGCAGTGGCGGCCCAGGCGCTCAGCGCATTGACCAGCTGCACGTAGTGGGCGCGCTGCTCCGGTTGGTAGTCGGTGCGGCTGCGCAGGTACTGCACGCCGAACTGGCCCAGCGACTGCGCAGCCTGGCGGATGCCCTGCGCCTGCCCGGCCAGTTGCTGGTCGAAGGCCTGCTGCAGGCGGCGTTCGGCATCCGGGGCAGACAGGTTGCCCAGCAAGCTGCCTACCTCATTGGGCAGCGGCAGCTCGGTCAACGGCCAGCGGCTGGCGCCACTGCGCCAGGCCGCTTCCAGTGCGGTGTATTGCGTGGGCGTGACCCGGATGCGCGCATAGGCGACCAGGTCGTTGCGGCGCAACGGCGTGGTCATGGCCTGCATCGCCGCCGCCGGTTCGGCATTGGCACCTGGCAGCGCGGTGGCGTGGTCGCTGCGCTTGCAGCCGCCCATGCACAACAGCGCAAGCAGCAACCACCCGGCGGACTGGAACCGACCTGGGCGGACGGTGGATAGCGACATGCGCACGATGTTCCCCTGATCGATCGGCGCATCTTGCTGTCTGAATGCAGCCGCGGCAAGGCGCTGGCCTTCCGTGCGGGCGCGTACGGTGCGCGGCGCGGTGACGCGCGGCGCGCTGCACGATGGCGCCGGATGTCAGGCGCTGACCGCTATTGTCTTCTCGGACAAAGTTGTCCATGCCCGCGCCCGGAGTCCTTGCCGGAGTAAGGATTCGCCCGATGCTGCAATGCATCATGTAAGCGCTTGCAGTTCCTGTTAGCGTGCGCGCCATCTCGCTCTGAGGTCGCCATCGGATGGGGCCGATGTCATTCATGCGCAAGTTCGCCACGAACGCTCTGCCCGTATGGACCGTCCGCCAGCCCCTGGCGCGCGTCGCCTGGCGCATGCTTTGGGGAAACACGCCATGAGCCGGCCACGTTCGGACAGCGGCAGCGTCACCATCAAGGATGTCGCGCGCGAGGCGCAGGTGTCGGTGGCCACGGTGTCGCGCACCATGAACGGGCATCAGCATGTGGCCGAGTCGGTGCGCGAGCGGGTGCTGCAGGTGGCGCGCGCGCTGCACTACATCCCGCATCACGCCGCGCGCAGCCTGAGCAGCCGCCGCACCCACACCATCGGTGTGGTGTTGCCGGACCTGCACGGCGAATTCTTTTCCGAATTGATCCGCGGCATCGACCAGGTGGCGCGCGACCAGGGCTATCACCTGCTGGTCTCCAGCTCGCACGGCGACCCGCAGGCGCAGCGCAAGGCGCTGGAACGCCTGCCCGGCCGCGTCGACGGCGTGGTGGTGATGTCGCCGTCGCTGGGCGATTCGGGCGTGCACGAAGACGCGCTGCCCGGCGGGCTACCGGCGGTGCTGCTCAATTGCGCCGGCACCGCCAGCCAGCGCCCGGTGCTCAACGTGGACAACTACGGCGGTGCACGGGTGATGACCCGCCACCTGCGCGACAGCGGCCACCGCCGCATCGCCTTCATCGCCGGGCCGGACGACAACTTCGACGCGCACGAACGCCTGCGCGGCTACCGCGACGAACTGGCGCTGGATGCGCAGGCGCAGCCGTGGGTGCTGCCAGGCAACTTCGACGAAGAATCCGGCTACCGCGCCGGGCAGACGCTGGCGCAGCACGACCGCCCGGACGCGGTCTTCGCCGCCAACGACATGATGGCGCTGGGCTGCCTGTTCGCGCTGGGCCACGCCGGGCTGAAGGTGCCGCACGACATCGCACTGGCCGGTTTCGACGACGTGCCGATGGCCCGCTACGTGCTGCCGGCGCTGACCACCATGCGCGTGGACATCGCCGGCCTGGGCGCACGCGCGCTGCGGCTGTTGCTGGGCCAGCAGCTGGTGGACGCTCCGGCGCCACCGGCCGATGCCGCACCGCCGGCGTTGTCGGAGATGGTCCCGGAGCTGATCGTGCGCGCATCCAGCGCGCCGCGGAGCGCATCCGGTGGCTGAGGCGCGTGCGCCGCGTCGCATCTTCACGCGATCTTTGCAGTTTCTTATGGTTTTTTAACTTACGCCGTTTGCTTGATTTGGTTGCCGCTGTTCTTGAAACAACGCATTACACGCGCCACGCCAGCGACTGCCGGTAGGCGCCTGACCCCTGGGAGGGGGACGCCATGAAGACCTACCGTACTGTCTCGACCTTGCCGGCGCGCAGCCTGCTGGGCTGCGCGCTCGCCGTTTCGCTGCTGGCCACCACCCCGGCCATGGCGCAGTCCAGCAATGCCACGTTGCGTGGGCAGGTGTCGGCAGGCCAAGCCGGAACCACGGTCACCGCCACCAACGTCGCCAGCGGCGCAGTGCGGCGCGCGACCACCGGTGCCGACGGCAGCTACGCGCTGGTGGGTCTGCCGCCGGGCACCTACAAGGTCGACGCCGGCCCCGGCACCGAACAGACCGTCACCTTGTCGGTGGCCTCGTCGGTGAGCCTGGATCTGGGCGGCAGTGGCGCCAATGCCGCGGCGCCTGCCGGCGATGCCACCACGCTGGATGCGGTGCAGGTCACCGCCACCACGCTGCAAGAGGTCAAGACCTCCGAGGTGGGCACCAACATCTCGCTGAAGCAGATCAACACCGTGCCGCAGCTGACGCGCAACTTCCTGGAGTTTGCCGACACCGTGCCGGGCATGCAGTTCGAGACCGATGCCAACGGCAACAGCCGTATCCGCGGCGGCGCGCAGGCCAGCTCGGCCGTCAACGTCTATATCGACGGCGTTGGCCAGAAGAGCTATCTGTTTGGCGGTGTGTCCGGTCAGCAGCAGAGCGCCGGCAACCCGTTCCCGCAGCTGGCCATCGGCGAATACAAGGTCATTACCTCCAACTACAAGGCCGAGTTCGACCAGGTGGGGTCGGCGGCGATCGTGGCGTCCACCAAGTCCGGTGGCAACGAATTCCACGGCGAGATCTTCGGGCGCACCACCAACACCGATTTCCGCGCGCGCCAGGCCGACGAACGTGCCGGTGCGCCCAATGCCGATGGCAACAAGCGCCAGACCCACCAGGACGAGTACGGCATGGCCTTCAGCGGGCCGATCGTCAAGGACAAGGCGCACTTCTTCCTCAGCTACGAGGGCAAGGGCTTCGAGGTCTCGGCCAATCCGGTGTCGGTGCCCGACAACTTCAGCAACCTGCGCGACGACTTGCCGGCCGGCGTGCAGAGCCGCCTGGGTTCGGTCACCCGTCCGTTCAACGAAGACCTGTACTTCGGCAAGATCGACTGGGACATTGGCGCCAACGATCGCCTGGAGCTCACCGCCAAGTACCGCGACGAAGAAAGCCGCGATAGCGTGGGCGATCGCAATACCGCCATCGCCGCCAAGATCAACCTCAACACCGAAGAACGCTACGACCTGCGCTGGCAGCATTTCGGCGAGAACTACGTCAACGAAGCACGCGTGTCGTACGAAGACGTGCTGTTCAACCCGACGGCCTACACCATCGGCAGCCAGAGCGTGTACACCCGCGCCATTGCCGAAGACGACGTGCTGATCAACGACGATGCCACCAGCGGCCTGGCGATCCAGCGCAAGGGACAAAAAGGCCCGAGCTTCCAGAACGACCTCACCCTCAACAACATCGAGTGGCACGGCAACCACGTGATCAAGATGGGCGTGAAGTACAAGGAAGTGGAGCTGACCCAGAGCGAAAACTCCGCGGCCAACCCGTCGTTCTACTACGCCGTCAACGATGGCGCAGGCACCGCGCCCATTCCCTACCAGGTGCGCTTCAATCTGCCGTTTGCCGGCGCCGCGCCGTCGGTGACCACCACCAGCAAGCAGCTGGGCCTGTACCTGCAGGACGATTGGGACGTCAACGACAAGTTGCAGTTGAACATCGGCGTGCGCTGGGACGGCGAAAAGATTCCGTCCTACCTGGACAACGTGACCCCGCCGGAAGTGATCGCCGCATTGAACGGCCCCGGCACCGACCCGGCGGTCAGCGCCACCTATGCCGAACAACTGGCCAAGGGTGGAGTGAACATCAACGACTACATCAGCAACGGCCGTAACCGCAAACAGGACAACAACAACTTCGCGCCGCGCCTGGGCTTCTCCTACGACTTCCGTGGTGACGAATCGCTGGTGCTGTTCGGCGGTGCGGGGCGCAGCTACGACCGCAACCTGTTCGACATCATGGGCCTGGAACAGGTCAAGTCGGCGCTGTCGCAGTACACCATCCGCTTTGTCGAATCCTCCGGCTGCACACCGGCGGCCGGCACCTGCACCAACTTCAATCCGGCCTTTCTCAGCAACCCGGACAGCCTGGGCGGGCTGGTCGATGCGCGCGTGCGCAACGGCGAGATCGACCTGCTCAACAACGATCTGAAGACGCCGTATTCGGACCAGTATTCGATCGGCCTGCGCACCCGCGTGGGCGACTGGAGCAACTCGGCCACCGTGTCCTACATCCACAGCAAGGACGGTTTGATCCTCACGCTGGGTAATCGCTATCCCAATGGCGATTTCTTCCAGGCCGGTGCACAGCCGTGGACCCAGCCGCCGCCGGGATTTGGCAACCTGATCATCGGCAACAACGGTGTGGAGACCAAGACCGCGCAGTTGCTGCTGTCCACCGACAAGGCCTACACCAAGGAAAGCGGCTGGGGCCTGACGGCGGCGTACACGTTCTCGCGCGCACGCGGCAACCGCGGCAATGACGATCAATACGGCTTCGATGCCGCCACGATCGCCAACTACCCGTTCCTGGATCTGAATTCGGTGCCGCGCCACCGCCTGGTGGTCACCGGCATCTACGACTTGTTCTGGGGCATCAGTGCCTCGGCCAAGTTGACGCTGGCCACGGTGCCGCCACGCAACGAGGCGGTGTCGTACGACCTCTACGGCGGCCCGCCATCGGACAACATCCGCATCGTGTCGGTGGACGCACCCGGCGGCAAGTTCCTGGCCGGCGGCGACATCTTCGGCACCCGCCAGCTGGACCTGTCGCTGTCCAAGGACATGCACATCACCGATACGGTGACGGTGCAGGTGCGCGGCGATCTGATCAATGCGCTGAACTTCCGCAACTACGACCAGTACAGCATCGATTGGGGAAACAACGGTGTGTACAACCCGCGCGCGAGCATCAACCAGTACGGTGCGATGACCACCCCGCCCCGCACCTTGTTCATGAGCGCCCGCATCATCTGGTAACTGTTTGAGCAGCCGTTCGACCACGCTGTCGAACGGCTGCTGCTATCGCTACCGGAGTTCCGCTTTTTATTCCCGTGCATGGTCAGCGCTTCGTTCCGGACTGGTAACGGTTACTGGTCCATCGCTGACGGTGCACCGACGCGCTCGCTGTGCAGCACGCCTTGATTCCGGCGCTGCGTGCGCAGCCCGTTTTGAAGTGTTTTTGTCGTCTTTTGTTTGCAATGCCTGTTGTTTGTTGCTGTTGCCCGCTGTTCCCGTGTCACTCACATCAAAGCACCAACCTCGACGCGCCAGTCACTCCACTGGTTCGCGCTTTACCCCTGGGAGGGGGAAAGTCATGAAGAAGCACCGTACCGTCTCCACCCTGCCCGCGCGCAGCCTGTTGTGCTGCGCCCTGGCCGCCTCGTTGTTTGCCACCACCCCGGCCATGGCCCAGTCCAGCAACGCCACGTTGCGCGGCCAGGTCGCCTCCGCGCAGAGCGGCAGCGAAGTCGTCGTCACCAATGTCGCCACCGGCTCGGTGCGACGCGCGCCGGTCAATGCGAACGGCAACTACACCATCGTCGGTTTGCAGCCGGGCACCTACAAGGTCGAATCCAACGGCATCAGCCGCACGGTGACCTTGTCGGTGGCCTCCAGTGCCACTGTCGATCTGGGTAACGAGACGGCGGCTGCGCCGGCCGGCGATGCGACCACACTGGACACGGTGACGGTCAGCGCGCCGATGATTCGTGACGTCAAGACCTCGGAAGTAGGTAATACGGTTTCGCTGCGGCAGATTCAGCAGTTGCCGCAGGCTACGCGCAACTTCCTGGAGTTCGCCGACACTGTGCCGGGCATGGTGTTCACCATCGACCAGGACGGCAACACCAAGTTGCGCGGCGGTGCTTCCAACGCCAGTTCCAGCAATTTGTATATCGACGGTGTGAGTCAGAAGAGCTACGTCTCCGGTGGCGGTATTGCCGGCCAGGACGAGACTCAGGGCAATCCATTCCCGCAGCTCGCCATCGGCGAGTACAAGGTGATCACGTCGAACTACAAGGCCGAGTACGGCCAGATCAGTGGTGCGGCGATCACCGCAGCCACCAAGTCCGGCACCAATGAGTTCCATGGCGAGGCGTTCTATCGCTTTACCAATCAGGATCTACGTGAGAGGCGCCCGGACGAAGAAGACGCCAAGGTCGATTCACAGACCAAGGAATACGGCTTTGCCATCGGCGGCCCGTTGATCCAGGACCGGATGCATTTCTTCTTTGCCTACGAAGGCAAGGACAACGTGGCGCCCAAGAGCGTGCAGCCGAGTGCCGAGGCCTCGCCGTTCATTGGCCTGCTGCCGTCCAATCTTCGCGATCAGTACGGCGCGTCCAACATGCCGTTCACCGAAGACCTGTACTTCGGCAAGATCGACTTCGAGCCGACCGATAACGATCGCATCGAACTGGCAACGCAGTACCGTGACGAAACCCAGGTCAGTAATGTCGGCGGCCAGAACGCGCCGGACCGCGCGGTGGACAAGATCAACAAGGACAAGCGCACCAGCCTGCGCTGGCAGCACAGTGCCGACAGCTGGTTCAACGAAGCCATCCTCACCACCGAGGATTCGCGCAATGTGCCGACGCCGCGCGGTGTCGGCAACGGCTCGATCTACACCTACATTGATCGCACGCAGGCCGATCCGCGTCAGTGGGTATTTCTCAACACCGGTGCTGCCAGTGGCGAAGACTTCAAGCTGCGTAGCCAGAAGGGCTGGTCGTTCCAGAACGACCTAACCTTCAATGCGCTGGAGTGGCATGGCGAGCACACCATCAAGACCGGCGTGACCTATCGCGACATCAAGTTGACCTCGCGCGAGTCCAGTTCGCTCAACCCGCAGTTCAGCTATGAAGTCGGCCAGAACGGTGTTGCGCCGGTTCCCTTCCAAGTGCGCTATATCCGTGCATTCGACAATCCCGGTCAGGTGCCGGTGGTCGAGTCGCCGTCCAAGCAGTACGGCATCTACCTGCAGGACGACTGGGCTGTGAACGACAAGCTGATGCTCAACATCGGCGTGCGTTACGACTACGAAGACACCCCGGCTTACACCGACTTCGTGACCTCGCAGCCGTTCATCAATGCGCTGTATTCGGACGACCCAGACAACCCGGGTCAGCCGTGGGCCAACCGCCTGCTGCCCAGCGGCATCAACGTGGCCGATTACATCAGCACCGGCAACAACCGCAAGAACTTCAAGGACGCCTGGGCACCGCGCTTCGGCTTCTCGTATGACTTCTTCGGCGATGAGAGCGCGGTGCTGCATGGCGGCGCCGGTCGCTCTTACGATCGCAACCTGTTCGAGCAGCTCGCACTGGAATCGGTCAAGGCTGCGCTGTCGCCGGTGGTGGTGTACTTCAGCGATGCTGCCAGCGGACAGGGCTGCTTCCGCGACGACCGTGCGTGCACGGCATGGAATCCGGCATATTTCACCGGTATTGATCAGCTCAATACGATCGATGGCACCAGTGACAGCTCCGAGCTTTTCATGTTCAAGAACAAGCTCAAGACTCCGTACAGCGATCAGTACAGCATCGGTATCAGCAACCAAGTCGGCGACTGGTTGACCGACGTAACCTTCCAGCGCGTGCTGGCCTATGACGGCCTGGTGATGAGCCTGGTCAACCGCTACCCGAATGGTGCGTACTTCGACGCCACCGGCAGCGTGCCCTGGGGCGAGCCGGTGCCGGGCTACCGCAATACGATCCTGGGCTACAACGGCTTGGAGCAGCGTAGCAGCCAGGTGTTGCTGTCGGCCGAGAAGCCCTACACCAAGGAATCGGGTTGGGGCTTGAACCTGTCCTACACCCATACCAGCGCGCGCCAGAACCGCACGATCGACGAGCCATTTGCTTTCGACAAGGCGACCATTCGCGACTACCCGTTCGTGAAGTCGGATGCCGTGTCGGCGCATCGTTTCGTTGCGTCCGGCTCGATCGATGGCCCGTGGGGCGTCACCTTCGGTGCAAAGCTGGTGCTGGCCACGCCGGAGCCGATCAACACGATCGCCTGCTACGGCTTTACCGATCCGGATGGCGGCACCTGCCAGGCCGTGGGCGTGACCCCGCCGGGCAATGGCAAGTTCCTGCTGGGTGGCAAGATCTGGGGATATCGCACCGTCGATCTGCAGGCGAACAAGGAGTTCACCGTCGTGGGCGACTTCAAGCTCAACGCACGTATCAACGTGCTGAATGCCTTCAACTTCAAAAACTTCACCCAATACCAGTACAACAGCTTCGGTAGCGACGGACGCTTGCAGCCTGATATCACCGTGGTCGACAACGGCGAGATCAGCTATGTGCCGCGCAGTGTCGTCCTGGAAGTGGGTGCAAAGTTCTGATGCAGTGCACATCCATGTGCACGCTGTCGGCGTGTGCATGATCCGAACGGGGCCGCTTGGCCCCGTTTGCCTATCCGCGGTTTCCTCTTTCGTGCAGGATCGAACGCATCATGATCCCCGCTCCACTCCGCAACATCGTCATCGTCGGCGGCGGAACCGCCGGCTGGATGGCGGCCGCCGCGTTTGCCCGCGTGCTTGGCCCCAGCTTCAACGTGCAGCTGATCGAATCCGAGCAGCTCGGCACCATTGGCGTCGGCGAAGCCACCGTGCCGCACATCAAGGCGTTCAACAATCTGCTCGGCATCGATGAAGCCGAGTTCGTGCGCCAGACCCAGGGCAGCTTCAAGCTCGGCATCGAGTTCGTCGACTGGCAACGGCCGGGCACCTCGTATATCCACGGCTTCGGCACCCAGATCGGCCATCCGCTCGGGCTGCTGCCGTTTCATCAGTACTGGATCAAGCAACAGCTGCGCGGCAAGGCGCAGCCGTTGGGTGCCTACACGCTCAATACCGTTGCCGCCACGCGCGGCAAGTTCATGACCTCCGCCGGCGATGTGCCAGCCAATTCGCCGCTGGCCAACATTGCCTACGCGTATCACTTCGATGCCAGCCAGTACGCGCGCTTTCTGCGCGGCTACGCCGAGCAGCGCGGGGTCACGCGTCTTGAGGGCTTGATCGAACAGGTGCAGCTGGATGCGCACACCGGCAACGTGCAATCGGTGCAACTGGCCTCCGGGCAGGTGGTCAGTGGCGACTTGTTTATCGACTGCTCCGGCTTCCGCGGTCTGTTGATCGAAGAGGCGCTGCACACCGGCTACCACGACTTCACCCATTGGCTGCCGTGTGACCGCGCATTGGCCGTGCCCTGCGAAAAAGTCGGCCCGCCCACGCCCTACACCCGCTCCACCGCGCGCGCAGCCGGCTGGCAATGGCGCATTCCGTTGCAGCACCGCACCGGCAATGGCTACGTGTATTCGAGTGCACACATCAGCGACGACGAAGCCGCCGCCACGCTGCTGGCCAATCTGGATGGCACACCGCTGGCCGATCCGCGCCCGCTACGTTTCACCACCGGGCGACGCAAGCAGTTCTGGAACCGCAACGTCGTGGCGTTGGGGTTGGCCAGCGGCTTTCTGGAGCCGCTGGAATCGACCAGCATCCATCTGATCCAGTCCGGCATTTCCAAGCTGCTGGAGCTGTTCCCACGCGAGGGCATCAGCCCGGTGCTGGTGCAGCGCTACAACGACCGGCTGGCCTTCGAGTTCGACCGCATCCGCGATTTCCTGGTGCTGCACTACCACGCCACCGAACGCGACGACAGCGCGTTCTGGCGCCACTGCCGCACGATGCCGATCACCCCGGAGCTGCAGGCCACGCTGGACCTGTTCCGCGACAGCGGGCGCTTCTACCGCAATGCCGAAGAGATGTTTGCCGAAATCAGCTGGGTGCAGGTGATGGTGGGCCAGGGCATCCTGCCGCAGGGCTATCACCCACTGGTGGACCAGGTGCCGGACACCGACGCCGAAGGCTTTCTGGCCAGCGTGGCGCAGACCATCAGCCATTGCGTGGACGTCATGCCGACCCACCAGCAATTCATCGACCGCTATTGCCGCGCTGATCCAATGCGGTGAGTGCGCGTTGGCAAACCTGGCCCAGACAAGGTCAGCGTTGCCGTCGCGAGGGGCTCACGCTGCGCCCGCCGCGGTGTGGCACAAGGCAATGGGGATCACCGTGTGGTGCGGCCAACCTGCATGGGGCTGGGCGTTGCCGCGCAACGGCGCGCCGTGACGGGCGGCAGGCGGTGGGTCAGTGCGTGCCTTCCGGGTTGCGATGCCGTTACGCGCGCCGCCGATGTCGACGACACGGCGTGGTGCACCCACAGCAGCTCCGGTCCGTGCGGGCTTGAGATCATCCCGAAGCTGCCCGCGCCCTGCATGGCTTGCCGCCAGCGAGCAGCGCGGCGTGGGCGTACCCGAGGCGCGATGATTTGGGCTGCAGTTCCCACGTGGCCTGGCTTGATCGCTGGCGGCCGCCCGGCCACCGGTCAAAAAAAAGGATCGGGCACAAGGCCCGATCCCTTCAAAAACCGGGACAAGCCCGGTGGACAATGCGTGGCACAACTTCCGACTGACATCGGACGCCGGCATCGTACGTCGACTTTAACGTTAAAGCAACACTTTAAAGATGAGCTCCTAACTACTTGATTTTGTTAGGCGCCGAATGTGCCGCGCGGCAGCCTCAATCCCGGTGCTGCACCACGGCCGCGCGGATTTCGGCCTGGATGGCGGCGGCGGCGGCGGCGGGGTCGTGGGCCAGGCGGATCGGGCGGCCGACCACGATCGCATCGGCGCCATCGGCGAAGGCCTGCGCCACGCCCACGGTGCGCTGCTGGTCGTCGCCAACCGGGCCGCCGGGGCGGATGCCGGGGCAGACGATCGAAAAGGCCGGGCCGGTGGCGCGGCGGATCATGCCCGCTTCCTGGCCGGAGGCGATGACGCCGTCAATGCCGGCGGCTTGGGCGGCCAGCGCGCGCTCCACCACCACGTCCACCGGCTCGCGGTCGATGCCCATCGCGGCCAGGTCCGGCCGGCCCATCGAGGTCAGCACGGTCACTGCGAGCAGGCGCATGTCGCCCTGGTTGGCCGCAGCGGCGGCTTCGAGCATGCCGGCGTGCCAGCCGTGCACTGTGCAATAGCTCACCGGCCATTGCGACAGGCGGCGAATGGTGCCGGCGACGGTGGCGGGAATGTCGAAGAACTTCAGGTCGACGAACACGCGCTTGTTGCGCTTGGCCAGCGCATCGAGCACGTGGAAGTACTCGCCCGACGCCAGCAATTCCATGCCGATCTTGTAGAACGCCACCGACTCGCCCAAACGGTCCACCCAGGCGATGGCCTCGTCATGGCCGGGCACATCCAGCGCAAAGATCAGCCGCTCGTGCGCGGCCAGCGGTAACGGGGGACGGTTCATCGTGCGAGCTCCAGTGCGGCGCGCTTGGCGTCGTGGCGGGTCTGCCAGGGTTGCGAATAATCGTTGTTGAACTGGGCCGGCTCCCAGCCACCGTAGCTGGGGTTGGGCAGCATCCACCAGCGCTCGCCGAACCAGTCGTGGTAGTGCTGCAGCAACGCGCCACGGGCCTGGCTGGTGTTGGCGCTGACCTGCACGAAGTCGCCGAGCTGATCACCGAACTGCATCAGCACGCGGTACTTCTCGCCGGCCAGGCGGCGGCGGCAATTCTTCTCGCTGCCGTTCTGCTCGCAGCCGGGCACCACCGTGCCCAGGCCCAGGAAGACGCTGTCATCGGCCACCGGCAGCCCGGCGCTGCGCAGATTGGCCAGGGTGGCGTCCTTGAGGTGCACGGCGCGGTTGGAGATGTAGATCAGGGTGATGCCGCGGGCGTTGGCCGCCTTGGCGAAATCGACCACGCCCGGGATCGGCTTGGCCTTCTTTTCGGCCACCCACTGGTCCCAGCTCAGTTCGTCGTACTCCTTGCCATCGCGCACCAGGCGCGCCTGGTACGGCGAGTTGTCCAGCACGGTCTCGTCCACATCCAGCACCACCGCCGGCTTCAGGCCGGTGGCGGCATTGCCGCGTTCTTCGGGCACCAGCGCGTCCCAGTTGGGCTGCTTGAGCGCGGCGTCGAGGGTCTCGGCTGCGGCGCGGTAGGTCTGCTCGGCCACGGCGCGGTATTCCTCCGAACGCTGCATCCACAGCACCGCATTGAGGTTGTCATCGCCGGCGGGTGCGCCGGCTGTTGCCGCCGGCTTGGCCGCAGCAGCGCTGGCGGCGGCATTGGCAGACACGGCAGCGGCTTGCGCGCGCTGCGCCGTCGCTTCATGAGTGGGCTTGCAGGCCGACAGCGCCAGCACGGCGCAGGCAAGCAGGGACATCGGTGTGTGAAGCGAGGGGCGCATGGCATCCACCAGGACAGGAACGGCAATGAAGCGCGCAATTTTAGCCGGTTCGCGTGGTGGCGCCCTGCTCCGCGGCTGCAGCGTGCGCGCCACCCCTCGTGTCGGGTGGGTCTTGCGGTGTGCAGGCGGCGAGGCGATCTCTCGCTTCCAACCACGGTGCGCCTGGTTGGCATGCGGCCCGCAGCGTGCGCAGGCCTTCTGCCATCTCCCGCTATCCATACGCGCGCTGACGCCGCCGGGTGCACGAACAGCGGCGGCTGACGCAACCATGATGCACCGCACGGCCCTGCAAGGCGGCAGCGTCGCGGCGAACGAGGCGCAAAACGCCGGCACGGGATCGGCATATCCTTGCGGGCTGATCGCCCAGGAGTCGCCGCATGACAGAGACATTGCCCACGCCCGTTCTCGATACCGCCCAGGCCCGCGTGCTCGGCTGCCTGATCGAGAAGGAAGCGACCACGCCGGACGCCTACCCGCTCACCGTCAATGCCGCCCAGGTGGCTGCCAACCAGAAGACCGCGCGCGAGCCGGTGCTCACCCTGCAGACCGGCGTGGTGCATCACGCGCTGCGCCAGCTGGAAACCCTGGGCCTGGTGCGCCAGCAGTTTTCCTCGCGGGCCGAGCGGTACGAACACAGGCTGGGCAGCGCACTGGACCTGACCCGGCAACAGGTCGCGGTCATCGGCCTGCTGCTGTTGCGTGGCCCGCAGACGCTGGGCGAGCTGTTTGCGCGTAGCGAGCGGCTGGCCCGCTTCAACGACAGCGACGATGTGCGCCATCACCTGGAACGGCTGATCCAGCGGGGCCTGGCCGTGCAGCTGCCGCGCGCCAGTGGCCAGCGCGAAGACCGCTACGCGCATCTGCTCAGCGGCGAGCTGGACCTCGAGGCGCTGCAGGCCGCCGCCGCGCGTGCGGCGCCGAGCGCACGCAGCGGCGCCGACAGCAGCGAGCTGGAAGCCCGCGTGCTCGGCCTGGAAACCACCGTGGCCGAGCTGCAGGACGCGCTGAGCGCGCTACAGGCACGCCTGGATGCGGCTGGCGCCTGAGCGCAGCCGCTCTTTTGGGTCCACCTGAGCGAGTAGCGGGCCTGGCCGCTTGTGGGTTGCTGGAAAGGCAGCCCTGGCTGTTTCCAATTCCGCTTGCCCGAGAGTGTCAGGCGGATTCGGATACCTGCGCACCAGCCCGCATCAGACGGCCAAACTGCTTGCCGCGCTCCAGCCGGCACGCGCGACGGAGTGCCAGCGGGGCGTTGTAGCGGCGCCGTGCCAAGCCGCTACCCGCAGAACACGCCCTCAGGTCGGCGTATCCACTTCGTCCCAGGCTGCATCTTCGAAATGCAGCAGCCAGTTGAGCGCGTAGTGCCGCTCGTAGACCACGCCGGGCACGACGCCGGCGGGCACCGGCTGCTTGGACTGCCCGGCCTGGCGCACTGCCCAGTGCAGGCGCAGGTGCCGGTCCAGCGCATCCAGCAGCTCCGGCAGCGGGCGCAACGCCAGCACCGGCGGCGTGTGCGCCTCGGCGTGCTCCAGCGCGCGCCGGGCCACGCCCGGCACATCGCACAGATCGGTTGGCAGCGGCAGCGTGTCGGTCATGCCCGCCGCCCATTGCAGCGTCGCCAGGCTTTCGTAGCGCCAGCCGAAGTTGGCCAGCTGCTGCGGATCCGGCTGGGCCTGCTCGAAAAATTCCAGCTCCTGCGGTGACAGCGCTGCCGCCAGGCCCGGCAGCCGCGCGCCCATTTCGGCAAGCGACGGCGGTGGATCGCCTGCGGCGAGGATCTCTGCACGCAGCGCCACCGCAAACAGCGCGCGCATGCGCTCGGCCACGGCTGTGGCATCGCGCACCCGGGCTTCGGCCTCACCGGGCACCGGTGGCAGGCTGGGCGGCACGCGGATGCCCAGCGCGGCCAACTGGTCCTGCTGCCGCGCGCGGCGCTCCAGCGCGTCCGGCGGATACGGCACCTGCGCATCGTCATCGAGCGGCGGCTCGCCCTGGCTCAGCAGCACGTGCCCGTGCGGGTCGCGCACGCTGCCATCGGCCAGGAAGCACACCGCGTTGGCCTGCTCGGCCCACGTGGCCAACGCACCGAAGGCGGCATCGTCCACCTCGAAGGTGAACTGCTGGCGCACCCGCTGTACGTGACGCATCAGGTGGTAGCGCGCCTGCGTCATCTGGCCATCGCCGGCCTGGCTCACATAGCCGACAAACCCGTGCAGATGGTTGGTCAACTCCGGGTCGGTGTGGTCGCGGTGCTGCACCGCAGCCTGCGGCAGAAAATCCGGCCACACGGGATCGCGCAGCGTGGAATAGGCATTGACCAACAACGGCATGACGCGTCCTTTTGGCGGCAAGACAGGCCGGCAGCGTGCCGCAGGCCAGCTCAGCTGTCCACGCCAGGGCCAAGATCGATCACGTAATACAGCACCCCCTCGGTGCCCGGACTCAGCACGCGCAGCCCCTGCCGCTGCAGCCCGAGTTGTTCCAGCGCACGGATCGACTCGCTGTTGTCGGGCGACACGATCGCGCACAGCTGCGGCAGCTGCAGCACATCGCGCGCATACCGCAGCACGGCATGCCCGGCCTCGCGCACATAGCCCTTGCCGCGATAATCCGGCAGCAGCGCAAAGCCGATATGCGGTACCGGCAAGGTGTCGCGGCACAACAACCCCAGGGTGCCTGCGAAGGCGCCTTCGTCACGCGTTTCAACCGCCCAGTGCGCGAACCCGTGGCGCTCCTGATGCGCCTGCGCCCACTCGCGCAGGTACGCGCGCGCCTGCTCGCGGGTCCGTACGCCACGATCGTTGATGCCGGCGATGAAGGCGGGGTCGTTGACCAACGCCAGCATTGCGTCGGCGTCGCGCTCCGCATCAAGCGTCCGCAAGCGCAGGCGCGGGGTTTCGATCACCACGGTCACGGTGTGCTCCGACATCAGGAACACCCAGCCTGCCGTGCAGATGCCTCACTGGCAAGCCTGTGCGGGCGCAGCGTCGTGGGGTGGCAGGCGTTTACTTGCAAGGCAAAACCGCCTGGCGATAAGCATCAACAAATGCCACACGACAATTGCTGCACACCTCGGTCCACTCGTTGCAGTTGGCACGCTGCGCACCGCGATCGCGTGCTATGCGCACGACCGAGAGTGCCTGCATCGTTGCCATGGTTGAGAAGGCGTCCGCCGCAGCACGCATGCGACCACATGCTGCGGGATTCCAGACGCCTGCAGCACGCGCAAACACAGCGCATCAGCTCGCTGCTTGAAACCCCCAGGGACTCATCGTGCAAACGATGCGCATCGGCGCCGACCAGCGACTTACCGCCTCTCACACGCACGTGTTGTCAGCGTGCGTTAGTCAAACAACGCCTGGATCGCTGCCAGCCCCGCATTGGCGCGTTCCTTCTTGCGTTCGGCATCGGCCACCGGGTCGGCGCCGTCGCGTTGCAGTTCGGCCGCCGGAATCTCGTCAAAGAACCGGCTCGGCTTCAGTCGCACATGCTCGCCGAACTTGCGCGTCAACTTGCTGTAGCTCATCCACAACTGCTGCTTGGCGCGGGTGATGCCCACGTACAACAGGCGCCGCTCTTCCTGCAGGTTGCCTTCTTCCAGGCTGACCTCGTGCGGCAGCACGCCGTCCTCGCAGCCAACGATGAACACGTAGCGGAATTCCAGGCCCTTGGACGCGTGCATGGTCATCATGCGCACCTGGTTGCCGCCGTCGTCCTTGTCGTTGCGCGACAGCAACGCCAACTGCGCCGCCAGATCGCTGGCGCTGGCGCCGCGCGGGCCGCCTTCGAACCATTCGGCCAGCTCGTCGAGGTTGCGCTTGCGGCGCTGGAACCCGGCTTCGTCCTTGGACTGATTGCGCAGGTCGTTGAGCAGGCCGGACTTGTCGGCCAGCAAGCGCACCAACTCGCCCGCCGGCATGCTGGTGGCGTGCTGGCGCAACTCGCGCAGGATGTCGGTGAACGCGCTCAGGCCGTTGGCCGCACGTGGCGGCAGATGCTGCAAGGCGCCCATCGATTCGGCCGCACGCGACATCGGCACCGACTTGCCGCTGGCCAATTCGGCCAGGCGCGCGAGCGAGGTCGCCCCCACTTCGCGCTTGGGCGACTGCACCGCACGCAGGAATGCCGCGTCATCGTCCGGATTGACGATCAACCGCAGCCACGACAGCAGGTCCTTGACCTCCTGCCGCTCCAAGAACGCGGTGCCGCCGGTGAGGTGGTACGGCACACGCAGCAACTGCAGCGCCTTTTCCAGTGGCCGCGACTGGAAGTTGCCACGGAACAGGATGCAGAAATCGCTCCACGGCACCTGCTTGGCCGTGCCCAGGAACGAAATCTCGGCGGCGACCTTTTCTGCTTCGTGCTCGCTGTCGCGGCACTCCCACACGCGAATGCGCTCACCGTCGGCCTGGTCGCTCCACAGCGTCTTCAAGTGCTCGTGCGGGTTGTGCGCGATCAAGGCATTGGCCGCACGCAGCACGCGGTTGGAGCAACGGTAGTTCTGCTCCAGCTTGATGATTTCCAGCGCCGGGTAGTCGCGCCCCATCTGCTGCAGGTTTTCCGGGTTGGCGCCACGCCAGGCGTAGATGCTCTGGTCGTCGTCGCCCACGCAGGTGAAGTTGCCGCGCGGCCCGGCCAGCATCTTCAGCAACCGGTACTGCGCATCGTTGGTGTCCTGGCACTCGTCGACCAGCAGATAGCCGATGCGTTCGCGCCAGCCCATCACGATCTCTTCGTTGGCCTCCAGGATCTGCACCGGCAGGCGGATCAGGTCGTCGAAGTCCACCGCGTTGAAGGTGGTCAGCCGCGCCTGGTAGCGCTCATACAGGCTGGCCGCTTCCTTCTCGCGGTTGCTGCGCGCCGCGGCCATCGCCTGCTCGGGCGACATGCCGGCGTTCTTGGCCCGCGAAATCAGGTTCTTGGCGTCCTCGATCGCATCGGGCTTGGCCCCATGCATCAGGTCCTTGATCTGCGCGGCCGCATCGTCGGAATCGAAGATCGAAAACCCGCGCTTCAACCCGGCCGCAGCATGCTCGATCTGCAGGAACTTCAACCCCAGCGCGTGGAAGGTGCAGATGGTCAGCCCGTCGGCCCCGTCGCCACGGATACGCTTGGCCACACGCTCGCGCATTTCCTTGGCCGACTTGTTGGTGAAGGTGATCGCGGCGATGCGCTTGGCCGGATAGCGGCCGATGGCGATCAGATGCGCGATCTTCTCCACGATCACGCGCGTCTTGCCGCTGCCGGCACCGGCCAGCACCAACAGGGGACCTTCGCAGTGCAGGACGGCAGCGCTTTGCGGGGGATTGAGACCGTGCATAGGGACTTCCAACAGAGCGGGCCATTGTACCGGCGCGGCTGCGGGCGGTCCGCCGCGGCCGGTTCATGCAGCTGCACGGCGCCCTGCGCACCTGACCCGGCAGCCGCTGGCCCGGCCCGGTAAAATCCCCCGATGGCCAAGCTCTATTTCTACTACTCGGCAATGAATGCCGGGAAGACCACCACCTTGCTGCAGTCGGCGCACAACTACCGCGAGCGGGGCATGCGCACGTCCATCCTCACGCCCAAGCTCGATCACCGTGCCGGCAGCGGCGTGGTCGCCTCGCGCATCGGCTTGCGCGCCGAGGGGCAGACCTTTGACCGCCAGACCGAATTGCTGCAGCTGATCGAGCACGACATTGCCGCGCACGGCCCGCTGCACTGCGTGCTGGTCGACGAGGCGCAGTTCCTCAGCCGCGCGCAGGTCTGGCAGCTGAGCGAGGTGGTCGACCGCCTGCGCATCCCGGTGCTCTGCTACGGGTTGCGGACCGATTTCCGCGGCGAGCTGTTCGAAGGCAGCCAGTTCCTGCTGGCCTGGGCCGATGAGCTGGAAGAGATCAAGACCATCTGTCACAGCGGCAGCAAGGCCACCATGACCGTGCGCGTGGACGCACAGGGGCATGCGGTGCAGGACGGCCCGCAGGTGGAGATCGGCGGCAACGAGCGCTACGTCTCGGTCAGCCGCGCCGAGTTCAAGAAGATCATGCGTGGCGAAGGCCGGATCGACCCGCTGCAGATCGCGTTGCCGTTGCCGCCGGCGTAAGTCGCGCTTCGCCACGACGCGCACGCCGGCGGGTGCCGAGCGTCGTGGCGCATTGGACAGGGACACGAGGTCTGCAACCTTGCTGGCGGCGATCGCCTTTCCGCGCTGCCGCTGGCCGATGCAGGCGCGCGTGCAGGCTCCACACCGCAGCATTGGCAGCTGCCATCAGCAGGCGACATACCGCTGTATCAGCGCGTTATACCGATCGTCGGACCACCACACGCGATTGCGCCGACAACGCCGCGCTCTCACAACCGGACGCAACCGGGCTCCTGTAAACTGCGCCCATCACGGTCCGGGAAGAAACGCATGGGTCAGCTTCCTCCCGAATTGCACGCCGATGTCGCGCGTGTCGGCCGGCTGTCGTCGGTCCCCGATGTGCTGACCATCCTCACCCGCCTCACCGGCATGCGCTTTGCCGCGGTCGCCCGGGTCACCGATGCGCGCTGGGTCACCTGCCAGGTGCAGGACACGCTCGCCTTCGGTCTACAACCCGGCGACGAACTGCCACTGGCCACCACGTTCTGCGATGGCGTGCGCCTGCGTAACCAGGCGGTGTCGTTTGGCCATGCCTCGCAGCACCCGGTCTACCGCGACCATCCCTCGCCCAAGTTGTATGGCTTCGAAAGCTATGTGTCGGTGCCGATCCGTCTCGACGACGGCAGCGTGTTCGGCACCTTGTGCGCGCTGGACCCGGAGCCGCGGGTGATGGATGCGCCGCTGGTAGAGAAGATCGAACTGCTCGCGCAATTGCTGGGCGCGCAGATCCAGGCCGAACTCCGCGCCGAACAGAGCGCGCTGGAATCGCGACAGGCGCGCAGCGAACTCGGACGCGTCGGCGCCTCGGCGCGGCTGCGCGAAGAGTTCATCGGCATCCTCGGCCACGACTTGCGCAACCCGCTGCAATCGATGCACGCGGTGGTGGACATGCTGTCCATCGACCAACTCAGCCAGCGCCAGGGCGGCGCCATCCGCTCGCTGCAGCGCAGCCTGCGGCGCATGGAGGAATTGATCGACTTCGCCAGTGATTTCGCCCGCGGCATCGAACGCGACTGGCTGCAGCTGGACTACGGCAATGGCAGCGATCTGCTCGATGCGCTGTCGCAGGTGGTGGACGAAACCCGCGCCGCTTATCCCAACCAGGTGCTTTCCGCGCACGTGGCCATCGACGAACCGGTGCATGGCGATGCCATCCGGCTGGCGCAGATGTTCGGCAGCCTGATGATCAACGCGGTGGTGCAAGGCCAGCAGAGTTCGCTGATCAAGGCCATCGCAGTTACCGAACAGGGCCGGCTGCGCATCGAAGTCTGCAACCTGGACGGCATCGAACCACGTCGGCTGGACGTCCTGCACGCCTCCACGCATGTGCATACCGCCGGGCGTGCCCTACCCGAGGTCGACCTGGGCCTGCACATGGCCGCACAGATCGCACAGGCCCATCAGGGCGAGCTGCGCATCACCAGTGGCAAGGACGGCACCTGCTTCCACGTGGAGCTGGCCTGCCAGCGCCCACGTGCGCGGATGCAGCTGGTCGACAACCGCTCGACCCCGGCCTAAGCGCGGCCAGGTCCGGGCAACGCAGGTCAGTAGATCTTGCGTTCGTTCGCCGGCGGCGGCGTCCACTGGTACAGCCAGGTTTCGGTCAACGGCTTACCGTTGGCGCGCAGGAACAGACGGATGTCGATCTGCTGGGTGCCCTCATCCGGCGGCACCAGGTCGAACATCGCCCGGTAGCCCTTGAGCTCATGCAGCGGCCGCGCCGAGACGATCTCGGTGGTGCCGCGCGACACCTGCAGCACCGCTTCGACCTTGGCCTTGGGGTCCTTTGCAAGCGCAGCCAGTTCACCGCCGGCAAAATCCACCGCAAAGCGCCAGGAGAAATGGCTGCGTTTCTGGCCCACGATGCCGCCCAGCCCGGTGCGCGTGGCCACGCAATGCGCCAGCGGCGAACTGGCCGGCGGGTGCGCACCCCAGTACAAGCGGTACCCCATCAATAGTTCCTGCCCCGGCTGCGGCTTGGCCTGCGGGTTCCAGAACGCCACGATGTTGTCGAAGGTCTCGTCCACGGTGGGGATCTCCACCAACTGCACCGAGCCCTTGCCCCAGCCGCTCTTGGGCTCCACCCACAGGCACGGGCGCTTCTCGTAGAACACGCCGTCGTCCTGGTAATGATCGAAATTGCGATCACGCTGCAGCAGGCCAAAGCCGCGCGGGTTCTCGTCAACGAACATGTTGAACCGCAGGTGCGGCGGATTGCATAGCGGCCGCCAGATCCACTCGCCGCCGCCGGTCCACATCGCCAGGCCATCGGTATCGTGGATTTCCGGGCGCCAGTCCCAGTCCATGCGGCGGTCGTTCTCGCCGGTCTGGTACATGCTCGTGCACGGGCCGATGCCCAGCCGCTCGATCGCCTTGCGCGGATACAACGCACTGTCGATATCCATCACCAGTACCTCGCCATTGGTGATGGCAAAGCGGTACGCGCCGGACACGCTGGGCGAATCCAGCAAGCCGTAGACCACCACCGTGTCCGAGTCGTCGGCCGGTTGTTCCAGGTAATAGGCGATGAAATCGGGAAATTCTTCCGGCCCACCGGTGCCGGTATCGATCGCCAGCCCGCGTGCCGATTGCCCGTACTGGCCTTCCTTGCCTACCGCACGGAAGTAGCTCGCCCCCAGGAACGCAGAGAAATCGCGGTCGGTATCCTTGCGCGTGTTGAGCCGGAAGCCGGCAAACCCCAGATCCTTGGGCAACTGTTTGCCACCCAGGCCACTGCGGCCGTAATCGAACGCCGCCGGGTCGTACGCCAGCTGCTGCGCCTTGCCGTCGACGATGTCGTAGATGTGCACCGGGGTGTGGAAGTACAGGCCCAGATGGAAGAACTTCGCCTGGAACTTGCCGTTGCCGTCGGCCCACAACGCGTGATCCTGGCGGTAGCGGATCGACTGGTACTGATCCCAGTTCAAGGATTCCAGCGGGCCAGGCAACACCTGCTTGTGGCTTTTGTAGGGCGCCTTGGCCAATGCACGCGCCTGGCCCTTGAGCCACGCATAATCGAACGGCTGTGGCTGGCCCAGGCGACGCAGCCCCACTGCCTTGGCCGCCAGCGCCCACTGCGGCAGCGCCGGCAAACCGAGCGCAGCCAGGGCGGCGGCGGCATTCTTCAGGAAGTGGCGTCGTTGCATGCGCTGGATCTGATCGGTGGTGTGGGCTACATCATAGCCACACCAACGCCCGGCACAGACGTTATGCGCTACTCAGGGCACCGCAGGCGAACCGGCGCAGGCATTAGTCAACGCAAGCTCCTGCGCCTTGCTGCACAGGAATTGCCGCTGCGCCTGCCGCTCGTTGGGCCCGGTATAGCGCAGCAGCGTCCATTGCTCCTGCGCCTGCATGTCGGCACCGGGCGCGAGCGTGCGATACGGCGCGTGCACCTCCATTTCCAGCAGACCGTGTTCGGGGTGCTGCGGGGGCGCGTCCAGATACAGTTCCACCTGTCCTTGTTCGGGATGGATACGCGCCTTCGGCTGGTGCGCAAAGCGAATCACCAACACCTGCGTGCCGGCAAAACCAGCCATCCAGCCAGCGGACGGCTGCAGCAGCAGCTTGCCGCGCTGGATCAACGTGTCCGCGCGCCTGTCGGCACTCAAGACGAACAGGCCACCTTCAAGCTGATAACGCGGCGCGACGGTACCGGGATCGCTGGGTGGTTGCAGGCGTAGATCGGCCGCGTCCGCCACCGGCACGAACACCCGCGTATCTGCAGCCACACGTGTGTTGAACCACAGATCCCAGCTGAGCGGCTCGGTGCGGATGTTGCGTGCGCTGGCCTGCACGTCGATGGTGTCCGGGCGCAAAGGCGACAGGGCCACACGCTTGCGCAGTTGCACGCCGGTCACCGGGCTGGGCACGCTGTCCATCACTAGCTGCGTCGCGTCGTGTGTTGTGGCCCGCGTCGTCGCCAGCGAGAGATACGGGTCCGGCGGCCACACTGCGCCTGCTGCCTTGCGCTGTGGATTGGCCTGTTGATGCAGCCACCAGTGGCTTTGCGGGCCAACCCAGACGTCATGCCCCAGGTAGGCGATATCGCCTGCAGTGGCGGACACCTGCGGTGCCGGCTGCTGTTCCACCGCCGCACCGAGCTTGAGTACGCTCGGCTGGCCCCGCAGCTGAAACGCCAGGATCCGCCCACCAAACGACGGCGTGGCCGTCACTTCGATCACCTCGTTACCGAGCGTGAGGCGTTCGATGGCGGGGGGCGTCTTACGCGCTGCAGTGTCTGCGCGGCTGCCCGCAGAGGGCAATACGAGCAGTCCCGCCATGACCGCCACCACAGGAAAGCGCACCACCTTCGCCATGCCCAACTCCGCATCCATCGATCAGCCAATTGTGGCGCGCTGGTGCGCTGCACACCAGCAAGTAC
This sequence comes from Xanthomonas sp. LMC-A-07, assembly GCF_030208825.1. Lineage (NCBI taxonomy): Bacteria > Pseudomonadati > Pseudomonadota > Gammaproteobacteria > Lysobacterales > Lysobacteraceae > Xanthomonas > Xanthomonas sp. LMC-A-07. Next base: position 1,839 of record NZ_JARVTF010000012.1, on the reverse strand, counting down.
GCTGCAGGAGCGAGCGCTGCCGATGTCTGCAGGTGCAACTGGCAAAGCACCGAATAATGCGAAACGTAGACGCGATGCCGATACGCATCAGATGGAAGCGCCGCTGCACATCTATGCAGAGACTGGCGGTTTTACAAAGTGATGCGGTGGAATGCGTTTGGCGAATGCCAACAGGCCTCAGCTGGGAGCCGCTGTGTCTACGCTGCGGATCGCGACTTACAACGTGGCAGTGGTGAACTTAGAGCAGCTATCAAAACGACTGCGCAGCCTTCAGGCGGGCGCGGCTGGTGCTCGGAATCGGCATGTACCTACGTACACTCCGGTTCCTCCGCGCCGTCCGCACCCACCTGACGACTGCTCGCTACGTTTTGTCAGCCGCTCTTAGCCGCGTGATACAGACAGGCGTTAGCTGGAAGCCATGCTGCTCTGTCTATGCCGCAGGTAGCGGCTTACAAAGTGGCATGGTGGATGCAGTAGATGATTCGACAGATTTCAGGAAGAGGCGAAGCGGCGACGTTTAAGCAGCATGTAGCTGCTTACGAAGTGACGCTTGGCTCCGTCGCACTGTATGTATTTGAAAGGCAGCTAGCGCTGGCAAGCCGCACACCACACCGTGGCGCGTTGGCCGATTGTGGCGTGCTTCAACTCGCGACCGCAGTGTTTGCAGGCTTCGCCTTCGCGGCCATACACCATCAATTCCTGCTCGAAATAACCGGGCGCGCCGTCCGGGCTGATGAAATCGCGCAGCGTGGTTCCACCGCGCTGAATTGCATAGGCGAGGATTTCCTTCACCGCATCCGCCAGCCGCCGATAGCGCTCCCGCGACACCTTGCCAGCCTCCCGCAGCGGGCTGATTCCTGCGCGATGCAGGCTTTCTGCCGCATAGATATTGCCAACGCCGACCACCACCGCCTGGTCCATCAGGAACGTCTTGACCGCCGCACGGCGACCGCGGGCCAATGCGTGCAGATAATCGCCAGTAAATGCACCAGATAATGGTTCGGGCCCAAGGCTGGCCAGCAGCTCATGCGTTTCGCCATCGCGCTGCCATAACAGGCAACCAAAGCGCCGTGGGTCATTGAACCGCAGGACGCGCCCATTCTGCAGGCTGATATCCACATGGTCGTGCGCGCGTGGTGGCGTATCGCCCGGCAAAACCCGCAGGCTGCCCGACATCCCCAAATGCAGCACTGCACTGCCGCCTGCGTTGGTATCCATCAGCAGATACTTCGCCCGCCGACGCACATCGGTAATCGTGGCGCCTGGCAGCAACTGTTCGATCTGCTCTGCGATCGGCCACCGCAGGTCAGGCCGCCGCAGGATCACGCCATGGATGCGTTGCCCCACCAAGTGCGGGGCCAGCCCACGTAAGGTGGTTTCGACTTCGGGAAGCTCAGGCATGCAGATCGACTCGACACACGGCAACAGACCGGAGCACACCACATGGTGGTGCAGGCAGGCAAACACAAATGCTGTGGCGGTATGAGCGGATCTGGGTCCCCGAATGCAGCAGCAGATTTCAGCCGCCTACCGGCCCTGCCAAGTGATCTAGACACGTGGCGGCTACTGCAGAAATGTACTTAGACATGGCATCTGACTAAGCGCACCACTCGTCTCTGCAGCAGAGTGCAGTAAATGCCTATTACCCGGTGCCGAAGAGGCCAAGATCTTTACGCATAGCGCTTACGTATAACGCCAGGCTGAGCAGCAAAGCGGCTTAGAAACGGTCGATTCAGGCAGCCTCTCCGCTAGGGCAGTTAGTTGGAGACCCTAGTCGCCAACGACAACGCCAAAGCGAGCGTGTCCAAGCCGAGTCCGCATTAAATCGCTAGGACCGCG